>NZ_JADDRH010000035.1:0-22612 GCF_044904505.1 Pseudomonas sp. 3HC3 | reverse complement strand
GTTGGCCAGAAGCAAAAAGCTTCCTCGAACAGGCCTGATACATAGATGCAACCGGGTTCCTATGTTCAAAAAAGCAGCTAGACAGTGTGGGCGAGTCCATACATAGGAGCGGGTTTACCCGCGAAGAGGCCGGTACAGGAGAACCGCTTACTCCCCGCGGCTCTTCTTGACGATGCCGTCGGCAATGCTCGCCGGCGCCTCGGCATAGCGGGTGAACTCCATCGAGAAGCTTGCCCGGCCCTGGGTCATCGAGCGCATCGAGGTGGCGTAGCCGAACATTTCGCCCAGCGGAACTTCGGCACGGATCACCTTGCCAGCCGGCGTTTCATCACCGTCCTGGATCATGCCGCGACGTCGGCTCAAGTCGCCGAGGATGTCACCCTGGTACTCCTCCGGCGTCACCACCTCAACCTTCATCACCGGCTCCAGCAACACTGCGCCACCTTTCTGCGACAACTGCTTGGTGGCCATTGATGCGGCGATCTTGTAGGCCATCTCGTTGGAGTCGACATCGTGGTACGAACCGTCGAACACGGCGGCCTTGAGGTTGATCAGTGGGTAGCCGGCAAGCACGCCGTTCTTCATTTGCTCCTCGATACCCTTCTGGATAGCCGGGATGTACTCGCGCGGTACCACGCCGCCGACAATCTCGTTGATGAATTCCAGGCCTTCTTTGCCTTCATCGCCGGGAGCAAAACGGATCCAGCAATGGCCGTACTGGCCGCGGCCACCGGATTGGCGAACGAAGCGGCCCTCGATCTCGCAGGTGTTGCGGATTTTCTCGCGGTAGGCCACCTGCGGCTTGCCGATGTTGGCCTCGACGTTGAACTCGCGGCGCATGCGGTCGACGATGATGTCCAGGTGCAGCTCGCCCATGCCCGAGATGATGGTCTGGCCGGTCTCTTCATCGGTACGTACGCGGAATGAGGGGTCTTCCTGGGCCAGCTTGCCCAGCGCGATCCCCATTTTTTCCTGGTCGGCCTTGGTTTTTGGCTCTACTGCGACGGAAATCACCGGGTCGGGGAAGTCCATGCGTTCGAGAATGATCGGCTTGTCCATGTCGCACAGGGTATCGCCGGTGGTCACGTCTTTCATGCCGATCAGTGCGGCGATATCGCCGGCGCACACGTCCTTGATTTCTGCGCGTTGGTTGGCGTGCATTTGCACCATGCGGCCAATGCGCTCTTTTTTGCCCTTGACGGAGTTGAGCACCGCGTTGCCTGAGCTGAGCACGCCGGAATAAACACGGGCGAAGGTGAGGGTGCCGACGAAGGGGTCGGTGGCGATCTTGAAGGCCAGCGCCGAGAACGGTTCATTGTCGTCGGCGTGGCGTTCCAGGTGCTTTTCTTCGTCGTCGGGGTCGGTGCCCTTGATTGCCGGAATTTCCGACGGGGCGGGAAGGTAGTCGATCACCGCGTCGAGCATCAGCGGCACGCCTTTGTTCTTGAACGATGAGCCGAGGATGGTCGGTACGATTTCGTTGGCGATGGTGCGCTGGCGCAATCCGGCCTTGATCTCTTCGATGCTCAGTTCTTCGCCGTCGAGAAACTTGGTCAGCAGTTCGTCATTCGCCTCGGCTGCGGCTTCGATCATGTGTGCACGCCATTCGTTGGCCTGTGCCTGCAGTTCGGCGGGGATGTCTTCTTCGCGGTAGCTGGTGCCTTGGTCGGCATCGTTCCAGTAGATGGCCTTCATCTTCACCAGGTCGATCTGGCCAATGAAGTTCTCTTCGCTGCCGATGGCCAGCTGGATGGGTACCGGGTGGTGCCCCAGGCGCTGATCGATCTGCTTGACCACGCGCAGGAAGTCGGCCCCCTGGCGGTCCATCTTGTTGATGTAGGCCAGGCGCGGCACGTGATACTTGTTGGCCTGGCGCCAGACGGTCTCGGACTGCGGCTCGACGCCGTCCGCGCCGCTGAATACCACGACCGCGCCATCGAGCACGCGCAATGAGCGCTCCACCTCGATGGTGAAATCGACGTGGCCTGGGGTGTCGATGATGTTGAAACGGTACTTGTGGGCGAACTGCTTGGTCGAGCCTTGCCAGAACGCCGTGGTCGCCGCCGAAGTGATGGTGATGCCGCGTTCCTGCTCCTGGGCCATCCAGTCCATGGTCGCCGCGCCATCGTGCACTTCGCCCATCTTGTGGTTGACCCCGGTGTAGAACAGGATTCGCTCGGTGGTCGTGGTCTTGCCGGCATCCACGTGGGCGACGATGCCGATATTGCGGTACAGCTCGATGGGCGTTGTGCGGGCCATGGCGGACTACCTGTGGGTGGGCGGATTCCACCAAGTTAGCAGACCGGTGGAATCCTGCCCTGCCGCCGGGCCGTCAGTCGGCTTGGGCTTGCAGCATCCACTGGCCATCCACTTCGCGGGCCAGGCCGCTGGCCGGCAGCAAGGCCTGCAGGCGCGCGTGCAGGGCGGCCTCGGTAAAGGTCTTGAGGGTGGTCAGGTCCAGCGTGCCGACCAGGTTGAGATCAGCCTTGGTGTACGACAGCCAGGCTTTTTTCAACACCTGGGCGACGTCGCTGCCGGCGGTGCTGGCGAACCGGCGGTGCCACTGGCGGCCTTCGAAAGTGAAGTTGTGCGCGTGGCTGTAGGTGCTTTGGTCGGCGCCTTCTACGCAGCGGTGGCAGTGGCATGGGCCCTCGCCGAAGGCGTTGCGCAGGTAGCTGTTGAAGTCCACGACGGGCTTGAGGGACAGGCGTTTGTCGACTTCGAACAGGTCGGCGATCAGGGGTTCTTCGGCGCTCACTCGGGATCCTCGTGTGGTGTGGCGTGCATCGGCGGGCACCCTAACAGATCGGAACATTCAGATCACCTGTTGCAGGTGCCCTGCATACCCTGAGCAATATGCGATCCCTGTGGGCGGGCGTGCCCGCGAAGAGGCCAGTAGAGACAACAGAGACTGCCTGCCGTACTCTACGCGCCCCTACGCCTATACACCCACCGAGGTAACCCCGTTTGAGCACCAAGTACCCGTACATCGCCACCGTGACCATCAGCGCTGAAGACCGTGGCGGAGATACCGAGGCTTCGGAAAACCCCAGCATGCGCGTGGGTCTGGAAGCGGTGACCGAAACCCTGAAGAAGGTGCATTTCGTCGGTACGCTCGCGGCCCCTGAGAAACCGGCCACGCACATTTGCGTGACCCTGGAGAATGGCCTGACCTATTACGGTCCGATCGTCAACGGCCATGCCGAACTGGAAGGCGGCTGGATCGCCTTCGAGTCCGACATGCTCACCCCGCAAGAGCTGGGCCTGTAAGCCTCAGCTCAGTTCTGCCAGGCACTGCTCGAGGATATCCAGCCCTTCCTCGAGCACCTCGGCCTCGATGGTCAACGGAGCCAGCAGGCGAATGATGTGCCGCGCCTTGCCGCTGGGCATCAGCAGCAGGCCCTTGGCTCGGGCCGCTTCCATCACTTGGGCCAGTTGTGCCGGTGCCGGGCTGCCATCGGCATTGACGAACTCGATCCCTCGCATGGCGCCCACGCCGGTCAGGCGGCCGATGTATGGGCTCAGGCCCGACTCCTTCCAGCGCTCATGGCGGCTGACGATGGCCTGTTCCTGCCGTTCACCCCAGGTTGCAACGTTTTCGTCGGTCATCTGCGCCAGGCTGGCCAAGGCCGCCGCGCAGGCAATCGGGTTGCCTGAATAGGTGCCACCCAGGCCGCCCTTGGGCAGCGCCGCCATCAATTCCTTGCGCCCGACCACTGCACCCAGCGGCATACCGCCAGCAATGCTCTTGGCCAGCAACAGCAGGTCGGGTTCGATGCCCAGACGCGGAAACGCGAAGCGCTGGCCGGTACGGCCGAAGCCCGACTGGATCTCGTCGATGATGATCAGGATGCCGCGCTCGTCGCAGAAGCGGCGCAGGGCCTGGGCGAAGGCCGGGTCCAGGGCAAGGAAGCCGCCTTCGCCCTGTACCGGTTCGAAGATGAACGCCGCGACGTCCTCCACCGCCAGCTCGACGCTGAACAGGCGGTCCATGGCTTTGAGCGCCTGCTCGCAGGTAACCCCGGTATCCGCGCTGGGGTAGGGCAGGTGGTACACCGGCCCGGGCAGTTCACCGACCCGCTGCTTGTAGGGGGCGACCTTGCCATTGAGGTTCAGGGTGGCCAGGGTGCGGCCGTGGAAGCCGCCGTCGAAAGCGATGATGGCACGTTTGCCGGTAGCGCCACGGGCCACTTTCAGGGCGTTCTCCGCCGCTTCCGCGCCGCTGTTGGTGAGCATGCCAGCCAGTGGGTAGTTGACCGGGACGAACTGGCTCAGTTGCTCCATCAGTGCCAGATACGGGCCGTGAGGGGCCGCGTTGAAGGCATAGTGGGTCAGGCGGGTGGCCTGAGTCTGGATGGCCTCGACTACAGCGGGGTTGCAGTGGCCCAGGTTGAGCACGCCGATACCGCCGACGAAGTCGATGTAACGTTTGCCGTCAGTGTCCCAGACTTCGGCATTACGGCCATGGGAAAGTGTGATCGGGTGAACGATGGCAATGGATTGGCTGATACTTTCCTGGTTCATGGGGCACGCGGACCTTGTTCGAGTTTCTTATTATCCAAGCGTGTCGGCAGGTTATTCCGCAAACGAATTATTCGATTGCGGTCATTCCATGAATTCTTGATCTGGGCGGATTTTTGGGTTGGCTGTACCGGCCTCTTCGCGGGCAAGTCCGCTCCTGCCAGAGGCCGGGGCAGGTCAAATCAATCCCCCTCTGCCACTCGCTCCCGTATCCACTGCACAAAGGCCCTGATCTTGGGCACTTCGGCCGCATGCTCGGCATGCGCAATGAAGTGCCTCCCGTTGCTTGCCACAGGGTGGTCCCAGGCCACCACCAGCTTGCCCTCACTCAGCTCTTCGGCCACCAGATAGCGGGGAATCAGGGCTATGCCGCAGCCGGAAATGGCGGCGCGGATGCACAGGTAGAACGTGTCGAAGCGCGGCCCGTGGTAGCTGTTCTGGCTATGCAGCCCAAGCCCCAGGAACCACTCATGCCAGGCCTCTGGCCGCGAAACGCATTGCAACAGGCGGTGCTCAGTCAGCGCCTGGGCGCTGTCGAAACGGTGGCTGGCCAGCAGCTGCGGGCTGCACACGGGCACCACTTCTTCGCTGAACAACTCGATGCAGGTTGCCCCGGGCCAGGTGCCCTGGCCGAAGAAAAAGGCGACGTCAGCCTTGGCCTGAACCAGGTCGAATGGCTCCAGCTCGTTGCGCACATCCAGGTGAATCCGTGGGTAGCGGTCACCAAAACCCTTGAGCCTGGGCACCAGCCAGCGGGCGCCGAAGGTCGGTTGGGTGGCGATGCGCAGCACTTCGGTTTCGTCGCCGTAGCTGAGGATGTAGCGGCTGGATATGTCGATCTGGGTGAGGATCTTGTTCACTTCGGTGAGGTACAGCGCGCCGGCCGGGGTCAGGTGCAGGCGCCGGCGAATGCGCTGGAACAGCGAGTGCGAGAGCATGTCCTCAAGCTGCGCGACCTGCTTGCTGACGGCGCTCTGGGTCAGGTGCAGTTCCTGGGCCGCGCGGGTGAAGCTGAGGTGGCGGGCGGCCGCTTCGAAGCACTGAAGGGCGGTGGTCGAAGGCATCAGGCGTTTGGACATGACGGGCGAATACCGAGCAAAAAAGGAAGGAGTTGATTCCATAAAGGAATTATGTGGTTCGAAAAGGTCGTTTGTTGACCCCGGCCTATAGATTAATACTGACCTGGATCAACGATTACAACCGGTCATGCGAAGAGGAGGTCAATACCCGCTTCCGTCATCTGCAAAACAACAACAACACACATCAGAAATTTATAAGAATTCTGCTCAGACCTTCAGCCGCTTTGCTGCGGCCGACCCATTCGAGGGTTCTTCATGGCTTCGCAAGACAACAAGAAACAGCGCTCACTGCAGCACGGCCTGACTTCCCGTCAGGTTTCCATGATCTCCATTGCCGGCATCATCGGCGCCGGGTTGTTCATCGGGTCCTCCAACGCCATTGCCACCGCCGGCCCGGCCATCCTCATCTCCTACGCCATGACTGGCCTGCTGGTCTTGCTAGTGATGCGCATGCTGGGTGAAATGGCCATCGCAAACCCCAACAGCGGCTCATTTTCCACCTACGCCTCGGAAGCCATTGGCCCTTGGGCAGGCTTTACCATCGGCTGGTTGTACTGGTGGTTCTGGGTGTTGATCATTCCGGTGGAGGCCATTGCCGGTGCTGACATCCTGCATGCCTACTTCCCTGGCGTGCCCTCCTGGCTGTTCGCCTTCCTGATCATGCTGGTGCTGTCCTGCACCAACCTGGTCAGCGTGAAGAACTTCGGTGCCTTCGAGTACTGGTTCGCGCTGGTCAAAGTGGTCGCGATCATTGGCTTCATCGGGGTCTGCACGTTGGCGGTGTTCGGCTTCTGGCCGCTGGCGGAGGTGTCCGGGGTCAGCCGGCTGTGGGACAGCGGTGGTTTCATGCCCAATGGCTTCGGGACGGTGCTTGGGGGCGTGCTGATCACTATCTTCTCGTTCTTCGGTGCCGAAATCGTCACCATCGCGGCTGACGAAACCGCCAACCCGAAGGACAAGATTCGCCGCGCCACCAACCTGGTGGTGTACCGCATCGCCATCTTCTACCTGGCGTCGATCTTCCTGGTGGTGTCGCTGGTGGCCTGGAACGACCCCGAGCTGAAAGCGGTAGGGTCGTTCCAGCGTGTACTGGAAGTGCTGAACGTGCCGGGCGCCAAGCTGCTGGTTGACCTGGTGGTGCTGGTGGCGGTGACAAGTTGCATGAACTCGGGGCTCTACACCGCGTCGCGCATGCTCTATTCGCTTGGCGCTCGTGGTCAGGCGCTGAGCGTGACCAAGCGCATCTCCGGTTCCGGCGTGCCGACCGTGGCGGTGATCTTCTCCACCCTGGCAGGCTTTGCTGGCTGCTTCGTCAACTACGTGTTCCCGGGCAAGGTGTTTGGCTTCCTGCTGTCGACCACCGGCGCCATCGCGTTGCTGGTGTACCTGGTCATTGCCGTTTCGCAGTTGCGCATGCGTGCCCGTGCCGAGCGTGAAGGGCGCCCGCTGGAACTGAAGATGTGGCTGTTCCCATGGCTGACCTGGCTGGTGATCGGCACCATCGTCATGGTGCTGGGCTACATGCTGTTCAGCGATGCCTACCGCTATGAGACGCTGATGACTGCCGGGGTGACCGCGTTCATCCTGCTGGTTTCGCTGACCCAGCGGCGTGCCAGGATGGTTGCCCAAACGGCCTGATGTTTCTGCTTTAATGGGGGCGTTGCGCGCCCCCATTCCAACAAGCACAGGAAGCGTATGACTGATCACACACTTTCCCTTCAAGCCCTCGCGGCGCCTGAGGGTACCTGCTACGGCTGCGGCTGTTCCCACCCCAGCGGCCTGCACCTGCAAAGCCACTGGGACGCCGACGGTGTTCATCTGGTGTGCCGACACTCGCCCGACAGCACCTTCATCGGCTGGCCTGGCCTGGTTTACGGTGGCCTGCTGGCGATGCTGGTCGACTGCCACTCCAACTGGACGGCGATGGCCTACCACTACCGTAACGAAGGCCGCGAGCCGGGCAGCCTGCCGCGTATCGACTGCGTTACCGGCACGCTCAACCTGACCTACCTGAAACCTACGCCGATGGGCGTCGAGCTGTTGCTCAAGGCGCGTGTCGAAGGTGAAGTGGGGCGCAAGAGCCGGGTCATCTGCGAAGTCTGGGCAGAGGATGTACTGACTGTGACCGCCGACTCCGTGTTTGTCCGCGTCGATACCGAAAAGCTCAAGCTCAAGGCCCACGGCCAGGCCTGAGCTGTTAACGCTGATGAGTGGTCGGTGATGGTCAGCGGCTGGGGATGTCTCTAGAGTGACAGGCCCACTCCCTTGGCAAGGTTGATCATGACCGATCTCAGTGCTTTCCCCATTACCCGCAAATGGCCCGCCAAACACCCCGAACGCCTGCAGTTGTACTCGCTGCCGACGCCCAATGGGGTGAAGGTGTCGATCATGCTCGAAGAGATTGGCTTGGCTTACGAGGCGCACAGGGTCAGCTTCGACAATGATGACCAATTGAGCCCCGAATTCATCTCGCTCAGCGCGAACAACAAGATCCCCGCCATCCTCGACCCTAACGGGCCGGGTGGTCAGCCGCTGCCGCTGTTCGAATCGGGGGCGATCTTGCAGTACCTGGCGGAGAAGAGCGGCCAGCTGCTCAGCCAGGACCCCGCCCAGCGCTATCAGACCCTGCAGTGGCTGATGTTCCAGATGGGTGGCATCGGGCCGATGTTCGGCCAGGTTGGGTTCTTCCATTTCTTTGCAGGCAAGGAATATGAAGACAAGCGGCCACGTGACCGCTATGTCAACGAGTCCAGGCGGCTGCTGGGCGTGCTGGATCGGCATTTGAAAGGTCGGCAGTGGATGACTGAGGAATACAGCATCGCCGACATCGCCATCTTCCCTTGGGTGCGTAACCTGGTGGAGCGCTACAACGCCCGTGACCTGGTGGGCTTCGACCAGTTCAAGGAAGTGCAGCGCGTGCTGGCGAATTTCCTCGAACGGCCAGCCGTGCAGCGTGGCCTGAAAACCCCGGGTTGATCAACCCGTGCAGGGACAACAGCCTTGCGCAAACTTCGAAACGCCTGCCGGTCGCCCGTAGGAGCGGGTTTACCCGCGAAAGGGCCGGGCCTGCTGGCCAATCTCCACCCGCCGTTCACGGTTGTCGCCGCTCCCGTATTCGCGGGTAAACCCGCTCCTACGCCGGATTGGTGGTGGACACAGGTCGGTGGTTGGGCGCAGGCCCTCGTAGGCGCGGGTTTACCCGCGAAAGGGCCGGCCCTGTTGGCCAATCTCCACCCGCTGTTCACGGTTGCCGCCGCTACCGTATTCGCGGGTAAACCCGCTCCTACGCCGGATTGGTGGTGGACACAGGTCGGTGGTTGGGCGCAGGCCCTCGTAGGAGCGGGTTTACCCGCGAAAGGGCCGGCCCTGCTGGCCAATCTCCACCCGCTGTTCACGGTTGCCGCCGCTACCGTATTCGCGGGTAAACCCGCTCCTACGCCGGATCGGTGGTGGACACAGGTCGGTGATTGGGCGCAGGCCCTCGTAGGAGCGGGTTTACCCGCGAAGAGGCCGGCCCTGCTAGCCAATTTCCACCCGCCGTTCACCGTTGCCGCCGCTACCGTATTCGCGGGTAAACCCGCTCCTACGCCGGATCGGTGGTGGACACAGGTCGGTGATTGGGCGCAGGCCCTCGTAGGAGCGGGTTTACCCGCGAAAGGGCCGGGCCTGTTGGCCAATCTCCACCCGCCGTTCACGGTTGTCACCGCTACCGTATTCGCGGGTAAACCCGCGCCTACAGAAGGCGGCGTACGGGTTCAGAAGATGTGGTTCAGCAGCCAGTACAGGCTGCCAGCCAACAGCATTGCCGCTGGCAAGGTCAGCACCCAGGCCATCAGCAGATTGAACAAAGTGCGCCTCTGAATCCCCGACCCATTGGCCACCATGGCCCCGGCCACCCCCGAACTCAGCACATGCGTGGTCGACACCGGCAGCCCGAACATATCCGCCGCGCCAATGGTGCACATCGCCACCACTTCGGCCGATGCGCCTTGGGCATAGCTGAGGTGGGTCTTGCCGATCTTCTCGCCAACCGTGACCACAATACGTCGCCAGCCAACCATGGTCCCCAGCCCTAGCGCGATGGCTACAGCCACCTTCACCCACAGCGGAATATACCGGGTGGCGTCGTCCAGCTGGGCCTTGAACAACTGCACTTGGCTGCGGGTGTCGGCATCGAATGTCACCAGGTTGTTTTTCTCCATGAGGCGGATGGCTTCACTGGTCAGGTACATGTCGTTACGCACGTTGGCCATGGCCTCAGCCGGTATGCGCTTGAGCGAGCCATAGCCTTTGACCTCTTCGCCGATCATCCCGGTCAGCGCCGCCAATGCCGGTACCAGGTGCGGGCTGGCCTTGGGCTCGGCAATGAATAGGGTCAGTACCTGGCGCGGGTCAGCCGGGGCCGCTTTCGGGTCGCTGCGTACCAGTGCCTGGCGCGTTACCTCGGCGACAGCGGAAAACTGCAGGGCCTGCTCGTTGGGCATGGTCTTGTTCAGCGCGTAAGCCATCGGCAGGGTGCCGACCAGAATCAGCATGATCAGCCCCATGCCTTTCTGGCCGTCGTTGGAGCCGTGGGCAAACGATACCCCGGTGCAGGTCAGAATCAGTAGACTGCGGATCCACCACGGTGGCGGTGTCTGGCCTTCCGGTGCCTGGTACAGGGCCTTGCGTTTGACCAGCGCACGCAGGGCCAGCAGCAACAGGGCTGCGCAAGCAAAACCGATCAGCGGTGAGAACAGCAGGGCATAACCCACCTTGCTGGCTTGGGCCCAATCCACGCCGCTGGTGCCGTCACGCCCATGCATCAGCGCATTGGCCACGCCCACGCCGATGATCGAGCCAATCAGGGTGTGCGAGGACGATGCCGGCAGGCCCAGCCACCAGGTGCCAAGGTTCCAGATGATCGCCGCCAGCAGCAAGGCGAAAACCATGGCAAAGCCGGCCGAAGAGCCGACCTGCAGAATCAGCTCTACTGGTAGCAGGGCGATGATGCCGAACGCCACCGCGCCACTGGAGAAAAGCACGCCCAGGAAGTTGCACAGCCCAGACCACACCACCGCGACCGGGGCCGGCAACGAATGGGTGTATATCACTGTGGCTACCGCGTTGGCGGTGTCGTGGAAGCCGTTGACGAACTCGAAGCCCAGGGCAATCAGCAGCGCCAGGCCCAGCAGAAGGAACGGTGTGGCCGTGGTGATGACCGTACCGCTTGCGGTCACATCCTGCTTGAGGCTCCAGGCGGTGTAGGCGATACCAGCCAGCAACAGGCTGAAGAACAACGTTAAGGTGGCACGCCCAGGCTTGTGGGAGAGCTGCGGGCGGGCGTCGTGTTGGGCCAGTAGTGGGCTGCTGGCCACTGACGGGGTTGCCATGGGGGCTCCGGTTGGCGTTGGGCGATGATGCCGAAGGCCTTGAGCATAGAAACAATTCGTAACCCGGCCGTGACCTCGGTCAATGAATTATCTAGGCTCAAGACAGACGGTAATGGCAGGAGACGCCCATGATTCGCTGCAAGCGTGTCTATGATGCGGTTGGAGATGAAGATGGCCAGCGTGTACTGGTCGACCGCCTGTGGCCGCGCAACAAACGCAAGGAAGACCTCCATGGGCAGTGGTTGCGCGAAGTGGCACCTTCGAATGAATTGCGTAAGGCGTTTCACCAGAGGGACGTGGATTTTGCCGGTTTTACCCAGCTTTATCAGCAAGAGTTGGCGGCCCACCCCGAGCACTGGTATCCGCTGCTGGACATGGCCAGGAAGGGGACGCTGACATTGCTGTATGCCGGCAAGGACAGCGAGCACAACAATGCCCGGGTGCTGGCCGACTGGTTGGAAAACGAACTGGACCGGTGTGGCCCTGGCAGTTCGCCAGTTTGTTATGCCCAATGAGCGCGATGCGATGCCCTTACAGTTGATTCCCGCCCAAGACATCCACTGCACCTTCGCCCGCGACCTTACGCGCCGCGCCATGTTGCCCTACTACCGTGAATACGACCTGCTGTGGATCGAGGACGCCTTCGACGCGGCCTGGGGCTGGCGCGAGCAGTGGCTGGTGATCGAAGGCGACGCCCTGTTGGGTTTTTGCAGCCTCAGCCAGGACCGCCAGGCACTGTTCATCCGCGAGTTGCACCTGTTGCCTGAACACCGTGGGCGGGGCGTCGGTAGCTGGGTGCTGGAAGAACTGGCGCTGTGGGCCAGTCAGCGGCGTCTTCCACTGTTGCGGCTGATGGTGTTCCGCAGCAACCCGGCCCGCCTGCTGTACCAGCGTCACGGCTTCGTCGAGATGGGTGAAGACGATTGCTTTGTGCGGATGCAGCGGGATATCAGCGTAGTAGCTAAATGATAGCTTGTCGCGACCGCAGCGCATGGGCATAGTGGATCCAAACGTTTACGGCTGCCTGCAGGCGGGTAGACCGTGTTTGAGGATATAAGGGAAAAGGAGAAGCCCCTATGAACGGAATCGGTCCGCGGCTGCGGGAAGAGCGTGAGCGGCTGGGTATGACCCAGCGTGTATTTGGCGATATCGGTGGGGTCGAGCCCAACGCTCAGGGCAAGTACGAAAGCGGTGAACGCACGCCGCGGGTCGATTACCTGGCGGCATTGGCGGCCAAGGGGGTGGATGCGCAGTACGTACTCAGCGGCCTGCGCACCCCGACAGCGCTCGAAGGTTTGAGCGCGGATGAGTCCGGTTTGCTGGGGGCTTTTCGGGAATTACCGTTGGACGATCAGGCGGCGCTCTTGCACCTTTTGAGGCGGTTGGCCAACGACGCCAAGCCCCGGCAAATAGTGCGGCCGCTTACCGTCGAACGTCAGTCGTTTCTGAAGGAAGCAATGCGTTAGGCCCACCGTGAAAAATTTTGTTAAGGTGGCGGGATCCAATCGCCCTGCTGACGAGGTGTGTGCTTGATTAGGGTCTTAGTGGTCGATGATCACGATCTGGTACGAACCGGTATTACACGGATGTTGGCCGACATCGACGGCCTGCAGGTGGTGGGTGAGGGAGACTCGGGCGAGTCGGCACTGAAGCTGGCCCGGGAGCTGAAACCGGACGTTGTGCTGATGGATGTGAAAATGCCCGGCATCGGCGGCCTGGAGGCCACCCGCAAACTGCTGCGCAGCCACCCTGACATCAAGGTAGTGGCGGTGACGGTGTGCGAGGAAGACCCGTTCCCCACACGCTTGTTGCAGGCCGGCGCTGCCGGCTACCTGACCAAGGGTGCAGGCCTTGACGAAATGGTCCAGGCCATTCGTCTGGCCTTTGCCGGCCAGCGCTATATCAGCCCGCAGATCGCCCAGCAGTTGGCGCTGAAACCGTTCCAGCCGCAGGGCTCTCCGTTCGACGCGTTGTCCGAACGGGAAATCCAGATTGCCCTGATGATCGTCGGCTGCCAGAAAGTGCAGATCATCTCCGACAAGTTGTGCCTCTCGCCCAAGACCGTCAATACTTACCGTTATCGGATCTTTGAAAAACTCTCGGTCACCAGCGACGTCGAATTGACCTTGCTGGCCGTTCGCCACGGTATGGTTGACGCAAGCCTGTAAAACCTCATGTCCCAAGTCTTTGATGCCAGCGCATTCCTGGCGACCTGCAGCGGTCGCCCGGGCGTTTACCGGATGTTCGACGGCGAAGCCCGGCTGCTTTACGTGGGCAAGGCCAAGAACCTGAAGAAGCGCCTGGCCAGCTATTTCCGCAAGACTGGCCTTGCGCCCAAGACCGCCGCGCTGGTTGCGCGCATCGCCCAGGTTGAAACCACCATCACCGCCAACGAAACCGAGGCGTTGCTGCTGGAGCAGAACCTGATCAAGGAATGGCGGCCGCCGTACAACATCCTGCTGCGCGACGATAAGTCCTACCCCTACGTGTTTCTGTCCGATGGCGAGTTTCCGCGCCTGGGCATTCACCGGGGGGCAAAAAAGGCAAAGGGCCGTTATTTTGGCCCGTACCCCAGCGCCGGGGCCATTCGCGAAAGCCTCAGCCTGCTGCAAAAGGCTTTTTCAGTGCGTCAGTGCGAAGATAGCTACTACGCCAACCGCACCCGACCCTGCCTGCAATACCAGATAAAACGTTGCAAAGGGCCCTGCACCGACCTGGTGACTGCCGAGGAATACGCAGAGGACGTGCGCCATTCGGTGATGTTTCTGGAAGGGCGTAGCCAGCAACTGGGCAATGAGTTGAACGCCGAGATGGAGAAGGCCGCCATGGCCCTCGATTTCGAAAAAGCCGCCGAGCTGCGCGACCAGATCGCCCTGTTGCGCCGCGTGCAGGACCAGCAGTACATCGAGGGCGGCAGCGGTGATGTCGACGTCATCGCCGCCTTCGTCAACCCGGGTGGCGCCTGTGTGCACTTGATCAGCGTGCGCGGCGGGCGAGTACTGGGCAGCAAGAACTTCTTCCCGCAGGTAGGCATCGAGGAGGAGGTGGCCGAGGTCATGGCCGCATTCCTTTCCCAGTACTACTTGGGCAACGCAGAGCGCGAGTTGCCCGGCGAGTTGATCGTCAATGTTGTGCACGAAGACTTCAATGCCATTACCGAAGCTCTGCACACGCTGCGTGGCCGCGAACTGACCATCAGCCACCGGGTGCGTGGTACCCGCGCCCGCTGGCAACAACTGGCAGTGACCAATGCCGAGCAGGCGCTGCATGCCCGCCTGGCCAACCGCCAGCACATGGCTGCGCGCTTCGAGGCCCTGGCCGAAGTGCTGGGCCTGGATGAAGTGCCGCAACGCCTGGAATGCTACGACATCAGCCACTCCAGTGGTGAAGCTACCGTGGCCAGTTGCGTGGTGTTCGGCCCCGAAGGGCCGATCAAGTCCGACTACCGCCGCTTCAACATCGAAGGCGTCACCGCAGGTGACGATTACGCGGCCATGCATCAGGCCCTGACCCGCCGCTATGGGCGCATCAAGGACGGTGAGGGCAAGTTGCCCGACGTGCTGCTGGTGGACGGTGGCAAAGGTCAGCTGAACATGGCCCGCGATGTGATGCAGGAGCTGGGCTTCACCGACCTGACCCTGCTCGGTGTGGCCAAGGGCGTCACACGCAAGGCGGGTTTCGAAACCCTGTACCTGAACGATGTGCATCACGAATTCACCCTCAAGGGCGATTCATCGGCCTTGCACCTGATCCAGCAGATCCGCGACGAAGCCCACCGCTTCGCTATCACCGGCCACCGTGCCCGCCGTGGCAAGGCCCGTCGAGTCTCCAGCCTTGAAGATGTGGCTGGGGTAGGGCCCAAGCGCCGCCGCGATCTGCTGAAACATTTCGGCGGCCTGCAGGAGCTCAACCGCGCCAGTATCGATGAAATCGCCAAAGCCCCCGGCATCAGTAAAAAGCTTGCCGAATCAATTTATGCCAGCCTGCATAGCGAGTAGAATGCCGGGCTCAACTTGCGGCCAGTCGTACCGATGAATATTCCAAACCTGCTCACCGTTCTACGCGTCCTGCTCATTCCGTGCTTCATTCTGCTCTTCTATATGCCCTATGAGTGGAGCTACATGGCCGCCAGCAGCGTATTCGCGGTTGCCGCCGCCACCGATTGGCTGGACGGCTACCTGGCGCGTCGACTGCAGCAGAGCACGCCGTTCGGCGCCTTCCTCGACCCGGTGGCCGACAAGCTGATGGTGGCAGTGGCCTTGGTGCTGCTGGTGCAGACCCACGCCAACTTCTGGCTGACCCTGCCAGCCGCGGTCATCATCGGCCGCGAGATCGTGGTGTCTGCGCTGCGCGAGTGGATGGCCGAGCTAGGGGCGCGGGCGCATGTGGCGGTGTCCAACCTCGGTAAGTGGAAGACTGCGGCGCAGATGCTGGCGCTGGTGATCCTGCTGGGCAACCCTCCGGTGGTGACCTTCTGGGTGATCCTGGGCTACGGGCTGCTGCTGGTGGCAGCGGGGCTGACGCTGTGGTCGATGGTGCACTACCTGCTGGCCGCCTGGCCGCACCTGCGCGAAGGCTCGGAAAAAAAATAAAAGTTTTTTGAATCAAGGGGTTGACGCTGTTTTAGAAATCGCTAGAATGGCACCCATCACGACGCGGGAATAGCTCAGTTGGTAGAGCACGACCTTGCCAAGGTCGGGGTCGCGAGTTCGAGTCTCGTTTCCCGCTCCAAATAAAGATCTACAGGTTTCAGTCGAAGTCTGTAAATCGTTGAAAAAAGGCCCTTCGGGGCCTTTTTTCGTTCGAATGTATTCTGCCTCAATCCCCCCCTCCACGAAACCCAAGTACAAACACCACAACGCGGCGCCCTGGCCGTGACGCCGTGGGCTACCTGGACATATCGCTGATCACGTCAGCGGGCATTTCAAAAATCTCGGGTGCGCTCAACAGGTCCACTGCGGACAGCAAGGCATCGGGATCGATTGGGTCTTCCAGGATCAGCGTGTGCTGGGTGTGATTGTCGGTCAGGCGCAGCGTGGGTGTAGCGTTAAATCCATTCTCCAAGGCTTGCGCTTTTTGCGTGTCCACGATTTGGGCAGCCCGTTCGCCGGCCAGGCAGCGTTGCAGGGACGGGCCGATGTCCGGATAGTCGTGTCCAGCAGCCAACCCACGGCCGTTGCCTTGGCTATGCAAGTAGACCCGGAGCACGGCCCCCCAAACGCCTTCGCGACTCTCACCCTGGCCCAGGCATTCGACCCGCCTGGCGGCCGGTTCATGCTGGGGGAGGGGCACGTGACGCCAGACCAGGTTGACGTGATCGTTGGTGACGATCCAGCGTTGCAGTTGCGGTAGGTAGGCCTGGCAGCGCGGGCATTCGAGGTCGGCGTAGAGGGTGATGGTGAAGCGCGCTTCGGGGTTGCCGTAGATCCGCTGCGGGCCATCATCGGCGGTAGAACGAAAAGGTAGCGGCAGCCACCAGCACAGTGCCAAAACCGCGGCTGCGAGCCAGCCGCAGGCCCACTTTAGGTTGGTTGCACTCATCCGTTTGCGCATGTTGTTGCTCCTAGCAATTCCAGATCGAACGGCTCGAAACCGGTGCGCCGTCTCCATCCTGAGTCATGCGGATGGCGGCATCGAGTCCACTGATGCCGAGTTGCTGCATGAGGCTATGACGCTGGCTTCCTCTTCAGGTTCCGTCCTTGCCAGTGCCAGATATGAACGGGTGGCACGGTGCGGAACAACGGCTCCTTCTTTGTTTCAACGATGTTTCGCTGAGCAGTTGCCCGTTGGCGTCGTAGTCGTATTCAGAGGGTGCCATCTTCAGTGCGCTTACAGACAAGCCGGCCGATGGCGTCCCGCTCGAAGTCATGGCGGATGGCAGCCGTCCGTGTTGGTGGGGCGTTGTCGGACAGTGGCGGCCGCTCGTCTGGCGAGGGCACATGGGTAAGACGAATGACCTCATCCAGCACGTTGTAGGCATAGAGACGGCCACTGCCATCCAGGTCTTTTTGTGCCACCAGCCGGTCCAGTCCGTCCCAGCCGAAGCGGTATGGCTCGTCATTCTCGTTGGTGAGTTGCAGTAGCCGACCATAGGCGTCGTAGCGGAACTTCACGCTGTAGCCCCTGGCGTCCGTGCGTTCGACCAACCGGCCGCTGGGGTCGTAGCGAAATTGCAGGTCTCGAGCGCTTCATCGCCTGAACAAACTAAAGATCGCAGATCTCAGTAGTTCCTGATTGATTAAATGCGCCAGTGTGAGCGCCGATATACAAGAATGCTGGTCAGGGATTTTTATTGGGAATATGTTCTTTGAGAAGCTTGTCTGATATTCTATTCCACCACGGTTTCTCAGTGTTGATTTGTTTGGGTAGGCTGGTGAATCGCTTGCTTTTCAGTGCGTTAATTATTAGCTCGTCAGATTCCTTGATTATGTTGACATCATGATGGAGGCCGAGTGTTATCATGATGTTTATAGATTCAAATAAATGCCCTATTTTTTCGCTTTCCTCGTATAGTAACTCGCTTTCATGAGTGGATAGGCGTTTCAGGTATTCAAAGGTTAGCTTAATGATGTCAGGGAATTTTGAGTCATTAACGCTTAAAACAAATTCCATTAAAATTTTCCTGCCAGTTAGTTTGTCGTTGCAAAGCCATCTGTAAATTTCGCTGGCCAGCATTTCAATGTCATGAGGTCTTCGGTATCCTTTTGTAATGATGGCCATCATTTTTTGCTCAGGGGACATAATTTAAAGCCTCTAATTTGGAGTGCTGGATCCGGGTAGGCACCTTAAGTTTGATCATGAGTTAGAGGAATGAGTTAGAATAACAGGTGCTTTCCCTGTCTGACTGGTTGCGGTAAATAATAAAGTGCCAGGAGACCTTCGGATGCCTAGGGATTTTGCAGCCACCAATGAATAAAGGATAATTATACAAATTCACCCCTCCATTTACACATCCCGCAAAATCTTCAAAGTCAGACTGGAGGTATCCAGTGGATTTCTGGAAAGGGGCTGATGGAGTAAACCTCGAAGCACTAGATCCAGATTGAGAAGCCATATTTATAGGTTGTTCTTGATGTGTAGGTGTTTGCTCTGGTTTTGAATTTTCCTTAATAAAATCGAGATTTTGTAGTTGTTCAGAGGGGTGAGGGGTGGAAGATTGGCTATCTCATGTTCCGAGGCTTCTTCTTTTACGTTCAATGCGCTGATTTTTGTCCAGCTTTCTGGGGTTCCATATGCGAAATAATAATTCTTAAATCGATTTGTCTGTGTCATTTCTTGGTGGCCTATTATCCTCCATTCTCCTGTTGGGTCCGTTTTTTTATCGAAGAGAGAGTAGCTGTCTAGCACGACCGGGTCGGTGAGGGGTTGTATGTGCTCAAGTTCTGCTGGTGTTATTAATGGGTCTTTCTTTACTATTCTGAATATTTCAGCTACATGGCCAGTGATTATTTTTGATATTATATGTCCGAAATAATATCCCCCGTCTTCTTGGGTGAAGCAGAAAATATCTCCTGCTTTGATGTTCTCTAATGTGGTCCTTGTGTTTTTTGGCCAGCCCCAGATGTTAGCTTTGTTCATTTGCATGCTCCGCTTTCGAGTTTTGCGGGAGTTCGTGTGAGTTTTGCTTGGACTTAATTGTATGTTTGTTTGAAATATTCGCTCTAACGTCGCTTCTTGGAAGGTCGAGAGAGTTATATTTGTTTCCTCTGTTCGCGCTCGATGTGGGTTGCCCAATTATTCCTGTCCTCTTGCTTGTCCGTAAGTGATATCGCTTTTGTTTTGGAGCGTAGCGATAGAGATTGATTCCTCCAGCAATGCCAATTGGATCGTGCTGGGTGAACCGGCCTGCCCCTGAAACCGAAAAGTGATGGGGTTTGGGTTCTAGGTGTAGAGTAGATGCGCTCTTTTCCTCGTAAGCCCCAGGCAGAGCGAGGCTGCCTGGGATGTTTTATTTAGACCAGGCTGTCGTTTTACGCTAGCCGTCGGACACTTCGGGATCCGCTTTGAAACGGAATTAGAAGTATCTATTTTTTATCGATGCTTGGAGTAGAGATTAATTTTCGAGTCATCCAGAGGAAAAAAATCTTCCTCCAGTTCGTAAAGGCGTATTGACCAAAAATTTTCATCGCACTCCATTGCTAAAGGATCTTTTTCAGAATAAAAATTTCTTAGTTCTGTGATCTTTGATTCGAAATCATTTGGGTTTGAGGTGATTTTTTCATGGATCAAGTCGATGAACAGGTTGTTGAAGTAATGAAAATTTTCTACTGTTGAGTTGCAGAGTATAATTCTAATCGTGTCGTCTTCTTTGGTTGCGTATTTAATGTGGTTGTCTGTGGTGTCAATGCCGTAGCAGCCAGAGAAGTCATGACCAAAGAAAGCGAACGAAACTCCTAGGGGATTGTTGGCGTAGAGATCTTTGTAGAATTGAAGTCCGTTGTTTTGATATTCTTTTAGCAGGGGAAGTGTATGTTTTGCGATGGATAAGATGTCGGGTGATTTCACTTGTTTGCTGCTCAGTGGTGTTTGCGTTTGTGTGAGTGCAAGTGATGTTGGAGTCATTGTTTTTCTCAGTAAATGGTTTTTTGACATTAAACAGTACGGATTGTAGAGCGCTACGACCTGAGGCGCTGTATTGGAAGGTAAATGTGTTTTTTGGAGATGCATCTTGGGGTAGGCGGGTCTAATTCCGCCATCTTTAGTACTACAATCGCCGCTCTTGTTGGAGTTGTATATCTATGGGGCGTGATTATTTGCCCAAGTCCTTCAGGGATTTTGATTTTTGTTGGGCCGTCTGTTTATTGTTTAACCATTGTCCTTGATTGTTTCCGGTACACCAAGCCGGGAAAACGGAAGTCAATTCCTCAGGAAGCTGCTCGGGACGTTTTTCGACACCGCTATAATCCGCATCGGTGCGGCGACGTCATCGTCGTCGTGGAGCAAATTATCGACCTGCGTGAAATCCGCCACGTTGGCCGCCGTGCCTACCACGCAGTGCACCAAGACCGACTCCGCATCCACACCAATGTGAGCCTTCATACCGAAGTACCACCGATTGCCTTTCTTAGCTTGGTGCATTTATGTGGCGCGCTTGCTGTCTTGGTTCTCGGTCGAACTCGGCGCGTGGATCCGCGTGGCCTCGTACAGCGTTTCCTCCATCGCCGAATGACCATTTTGCTCACGAGGGCTTGGTTTCAGAGAATATTTTTTCAATTTCTCTCGTGTATTGTTGGGGAGCTGGTATTCGAATTTTTTTATATACTCTAATAATTCACTTTTTTCACTTGATAATATGCAGTACTCAATAATGTGGCTGATAGGAAAGTTCACCTTTGGCGCTAGATTTATTATGTTGTCCCTGCCGCCGTTTTGCTCTGTATAGGCTGCTTGTTTTTTTATGATATAAAAAAGTAAATGTTGTTGGTGATTTAATATGGTGTGATGCAAGTCGTCGCAAGAGAACGAGGAATGTTGAATCCATTTCTCCATAAGGGTGGTGACGGTTTCGTGAATTTTTGATTGTCTATCTACTTTTTCGGGAGTGTATTTGTCTAGGTTGTCAAGGAGGTTTATGTAGGTATCTGATTGTATGAGTTCGGAAAGTGTCATTTAAAATCCTTGGCTATTCCTGTAGCCCGGCCAGATTGCTATATTGGGTTGCCCATTCGGGCGGCGTGAAAGGTCTGTACCATTGGCTATAAGCTCCTGGCAATCCGAAAATCCTTGTCCTAGGCAGTAGAGAATTTCAGGCAAATCGGAGCTGGCTTTTGATAGCGCGTCAGTGGTTGATATCGTCGTCACTCTCGAAGTATGTAAAATTTGACAAGCACTAAAAAGATTGTGGGTGGAAAATGGTAGGGTGTTTTAATGCCCTCAAAGCTTTGATTGCTGTTTCATTAAAAAGGCTTGTTCGCGAGTTTTTCTGGTTGTGGTGAACTCACGAAAAGCTACAGATGACATATATGTCTGGCCATTTTTTGACCTGTCTTCGAGGCTTAAATGTTTATTTTGCTCATGATGTAGTGGTGGTTGGTTTGCTTTGTAATGTTTGCTCTTAGTCGTAAGCATCTCCATAATTTCTGTTTCTCCAAAAAATATCATCGCCATCAGACGTGTAAATGCTCACTAATAGCTCTTTGAAGCTCAGTGCGATAATAGGACAACTTCCAGCGACGCCATGAATTTCAAAATTGCTGTCATAGCAGCGGCCAGAGCGCTCTATTGATAGGTCAATGGAGATGTAGTCGTTGTTGTCGGTTTTGCAAATTAGGTACCATGATGAGGAGATATCATCATCGCATGGGGTGCCAACTATTTCTGTGTTGGATTGCTTGATCTGTTGCGGCGGTAGTATGGTGAAAGAGATGCTATCGTTTTTTGGGGAAAACAACTGGGCGCCGCCGCAAAGTTTATAGAATTCAGCGAGGTCTGGAGGATAGCTAAGGAAGTTGGGTAGTGTGGGTAGTGGTGAGTCTGGAGGGAAAACGTCAATTCTCGGATCATTGCTGAATTTCTCAAGTATGTGTTTTATGGTGTGCATGTTTAGCTTGCCTCAAATTAGGATCAGAAAGTGCCTGTGTGTAAATATCTATTCAATGCCCTGTAGTAGGAGGTTCGGCTGGTGGCTGGAACTCCTGCGACGTCAAACATTCGCTCCGAAAGTTGCATGACCTCTCGATTGCTGATTTGCGACCAATCTACTTTGCCTCCCACAGGTTTTCCAGTTTTTTCTCTTAGCCACTCACGATACACCGCCTTGGTGGCTGCATGATTTTTACTAGACAATACGATCGTAGGAGACCCTTTGGGATATTTTCCTCCATATGAGGGCACGTTTTGTGCCGCCCAGATATCTAGGATGCCATGATGGTTTTCGAGGGGGCTATTGCTAGGCCTGTATGGGGTGATATCATATTCTTTGACATTTTCGGGGCAGAGCCCAAGCGGATCTGAGTAGTTTACTATATTTGGGGCGTAGCTGTAGAGATTGACTCCTCCTTCGATCCCGAGAGGGTCTGTTGTTGTGAAGCGGCCTATATCGGGGTCGTAAAATCTGAATATATTGAAGTGTAGCCCAGTCTCGCGATCAATGTATTGGCCTTGATTTCGCAGGTTTTGTTCACGTCCATTTTGTTGGCTGTGCCACTCATTAATTATCTTTCCCCAACCGTGATGGTCACTACGCCAGATCGTGTTGCCATCAGAATCAGTCAGCTGCTCCGGTTGCCCAACCAAGGTGGTATGAAAATAGTGAATTTCATCACTCTCTGACTTTCCGTCGATGCGTGCTAGAGGATCGTAGCTATCCATGCTTGCATACACATACAAGCTGGAGTATCCGCTCTGTACCTCTTGCAACAAGCGCAGTCCTTGCCAGTGAAACAGCACCCGCCGACGCGGCTCTGGATAGTCCCTCTGATAAACCTCCTTGCTGATCCGCCTCCCCAACGGGTCATAGGCAAACACCACCCGCTCACGCTCGCCACTGCGGTACTGCTCCACGCAAATCAGCCGTAAGCGCTCCATGAACCCCACATTCAAAGCGCTTACCTGATCCCCGATGCTGTGCTCCCGATTTCTTTCTGGAGCTCGCCGACCATGATGCGACCCGACGCCAAAGTCGAAAAAGTGTACCTCTAC
>NZ_JADDRH010000034.1:0-23209 GCF_044904505.1 Pseudomonas sp. 3HC3 | reverse complement strand
GCGCGGCGCTTCGCGGGTAAACCCGCTCCTACGTTTGTTTCGGGCCAATTATTCCTGTGGGATTTGCGCGCGACCGCCTTGGCGCATGTCTCGATATCGCGTCGTACAAACAAGGCGGTCGCGCGCGACTGGTGCAGGAGGGACTGGCCCGAAACAAACGTAGGAGCGGGTTTACCCGCGAAGCGCCGCGCGGGCGGCGCTCGATCTCACAGGCGCTGAGAATCTCCCGGCAAACACCTCGAAATTCCAACGCCGCCCCCTCGAAAATCCAACAACGAAGACCCTGCAAATCCAGAACAAACTCTTAATACTCCTGACCCCCCCCAACCCCAACACCCGCGTTAACCTTCATTTAATCGACCCCAGCCAGCATGGCCCCATTCCCAGATCTGCCAAGGCGAAGACATGCGCGTTCTCCTGCTCTTCCTCACACTACTACTGGCCGGCCCGTTGCAAGCCAACCCGTTCGATGTGAAACCAGACTTCCTGCCGGTTGAGCAAGCCTTCGTGCTCACCCACGACCGCCAGGCCGACGGCCAGATGCGCCTGTACTTCCAGATCAAGCAGGGGTACTACCTGTACCAGAAGCGCCTGAAGTTCGACGGCCTGCCTGCAGAGCAACACCCGCAGCTGCCGCCAGCGCTCAACCACCATGACGAGTTCTTCGGTGACAGCGCGGTGTACCGTGACCAGCTCGAACTGCTGCTGCCGGCCACTGCCCAGGGCCAATTGCGCCTGGGCTGGCAGGGCTGCGCCGATGCCGGCCTGTGCTACCCGCCGCAAACCACCTCGATCGACTTGGGTGGCAGCGTAACGCCGGCCGCCGAGCAAGCCAGCGACCAGGCCCTGGCCAGCGGCCTTCAGCAAGGCCACCTGGCCTGGAGCCTGCTGGCGTTCTTCGGCCTTGGGCTGCTGCTGGCCTTCACCCCCTGCTCGCTGCCGATGCTGCCGATCCTTGCCGGGCTGGTGCTGGGCAATGGCGCCAGTGCCCGGCGCGGCTGGCTGCTGGCCGGGGTCTATGTGCTGAGCATGGCCCTGGTGTACGCCGGGCTCGGGGTGGTTGCTGCCCTGCTGGGTGCCAGCCTGCAGGCCTGGCTGCAGCAACCCTGGCTGCTGGGCAGCCTGGCGGGGCTGTTCGTGCTGCTGGCACTGCCGATGTTTGGCGTCTTCGAACTGCAACTGCCTGCCGCCCTGCGCGACCGCCTGGACCGCGCCGGGCAAGGTACCCGTGGCGGCAACCTGTATGGCGCGGCATTGCTCGGGGCGTTGTCCGGCCTGTTGCTCGGCCCGTGCATGACTGCGCCGTTGGCCGGTGCGCTGCTGTACATCGCCCAGAGCGGTGACGTACTGCAAGGCGCGCTGGTGCTGTTCAGCCTCGGCCTGGGCATGGGCGTGCCGCTGCTGTTGCTGGTAACTCTGGGCAACCGTTACCTGCCGCGCCCGGGTGCGTGGATGAACCGGGTCAAGGGTGTGTTCGGTTTCGTGTTCCTGGCCATGGCGCTGTACACCGTGCGCAGCCTGCTGCCTGCTACCTTGCTGCTGGCACTGAGTGGCGCCTGGCTGATCGCCCTGGCCTGGGCCACCTGGCCGGCCCTGCAGCGCCTGCCAGCGTTGCGCGCCGTACCGCTGTTGGGCGCCCTGTGGGGCGGCCTGTTGCTGGTCGGTGCGGCAGCGGGTGGCGACGACCTCTGGCAGCCACTACGCCCGTTCACCGGGGGGGGCAGCACAGCGGCCGCTGGCCAGCATGCCGAAGACAGCTTCGTCACCGTCAGCCGCCCCGAAGACCTGAAACGTGAGCTGGATGCGGCCAAAGCCCGCGGCCAGTGGGTGATGCTCGACTACTATGCCGACTGGTGCGTGTCGTGCAAAGTCATGGAAAAACAGGTGTTCGCCCGCAGCGACGTGCAGACCGGCCTGACCGGCGTGCACCTGCTGCGCCTGGACGTGACCGCCGACAGCCCGGCCAGCAAGGCCCTGCTGCAGCGCTACCAGGTACCCGGCCCGCCCAGCATCATCTGGATCGGCCCGGAAGGCGAAGAACGACGTGCGCGGCGCATCACCGGTGAGGTTGATGCAGCAGCGTTCCAGCAACACTGGGCCCAGACCAGGAGCCAAGGCTGATGCTGACCGTAACACTCGGGCCACTGACCATGGCCCTCAACCACCTGCTGATGCTCACCGCCCTAGTGATCGCCAGCGTGGTCGGCTGGTGGGTCGCCCGACGTGGCGGCGAGAGCCCGGAATCGGCGCTGTTCAACCTGTTCCTGATCGGCCTGCTGTGTGCCCGCGCCGGTTTCGTGCTGGCCTACTGGCCGATGTACCGGGACGACCCGCTGCAAATCATCGACATCCGTGACGGCGGCTTCCTGTTCTGGTCGGGCCTTGCGGGCATTGTGCTCGGAGCCCTGTGGCAGGGCTGGCGCCACCCCGGCCTGCGCCGCCCGCTAGGCTGGGCTCTGTTCAGCGGCGCGCTGTTCTGGGGCCTGGCCAGCCTCGGTGGCCACCTGTACAGCAAAGGCACCGAGTTGCCCGAACTGAGCCTGCGCAACGCCAGCGGCCAGGCCGTGGCATTGCACAGCTACCGCGGCAAGCCGCTGGTCATCAATATCTGGGCCACCTGGTGTCCACCGTGTCGGCGTGAGATGCCCGTGCTGCAACAGGCACAAAGCGCTTACCCGCACGTGACCTTCCTGTTCGTGAACCAGGGCGAGACCCCGGAAAACGTCAGCACCTTCCTCGCCACCACCGGCCTGAGCCTGACCCACGTGCTGTTCGACGGCACCGGCCTGCTGGCCCAGCGTGTCGGCTCCATGGCCCTGCCCACCACCCTGTTCTACGACGCCAACGGGCGGCTGGTCGGCAGCCACCTGGGCGAACTGTCCCGGGCCAGCCTGCGCCACGCCCTGGAACCTTTCGACCGGGCCATTGCGCCCGCCCCTGCCGCACAAGGAAACTGACATGCGATTGACTGCACTGCTGCCCCTGTCCCTGGCCCTGCTGGCCGCCCCTGCCCTGCAGGCCGAAGAACTGCCCAAGGCGGTTCAGCAGCTGCAAGCCAAGGGCGCCGTGATCAAGGGCAGCTTCGATGCGCCCAACGGCCTGCGCGGCTATGCCGCCGAGTACCAGAACAACGCCCTGGCCCTGTACCTGACCCCCGACGGCAAGCACGTGCTGGTCGGCAGCCTGTTCGACGAACAGGGCAAGGACCTGAGCGCCGAGCCGCTGCAAAAGCTGGTATACGCGCCGATGAGCAAGGAAATCTGGGCGAAAATGGAAAAGACCGCGTGGATCGCCGACGGCAAGGCCGATGCGCCGCGCAAGGTATACCTGTTCAGCGACCCGAACTGCCCGTACTGCAACATGTTCTGGGAGCAGGCGCGGCCGTGGGTGGAGTCGGGCAAGGTGCAGTTGCGCCATATCATGGTCGGCATCATCCGTGAGGACAGCCCGGGCAAGTCGGCGGCGCTGCTGGCAGCGAAAGATCCGGCCAAGGCCCTGCAACAGCATGAAAAGGCCGGCAAGGCCAGCACGCTGAAGGCGCTGGAACAGGTGCCAGAGGCTGTGCAACAGAAGCTGGCGGCGAACATGGCGTTGATGGAAGAGATGGGGTTGCAGGCGACCCCGGCCATTTTCTATCAGGATGAGCAAGGCAACCTGCAAAGCCAGCAAGGGGCACCACGGCCGGAGATGCTTGGGAAGATTCTGGGCAAACGCTAGTGCATGTGGTGGGGCACAGATCGAGCGCCGCGAAGCGGGTGACGCGGGGCATGGCACCGGCTACGCCGGTGTTCGCGGGTGAACCCGCTCCTACGGGGCGCGCGCTAACGGCTGGATTGTGATCGCAAGGCCTGCGCAGTCAAGTGTAGGAGCGGGTTTACCCGCGAAAGGGCCGGACCTGCTGGCCAATTTCCACCCGCCGTTCACCGTTGCCGCCGCCACTGTATTCGCGGGTAAACCCGCTCCTACACTGATCGGGAGTGGACACACATTGGTGATTGGGTGCAGGCCGTTCTTTCGCAAGCAGTAAATCTCCCGGAATCAATCTCTCGGCCCGAAAAATCTATCCCGCGTAGATTTAAATCCATAACCCAACATATCTAGAAACAACTACTTGGCACGCCCTGTCGTTAAACATCGCCTGCTCGCCTCCCGCATTCAAATTCCACACCGACGCACAATAAAGAACACTCAGACGATCACAATAGAGCTTTCACGCACCAATATCCGAAATCTCTTACACGAACAGAAGAAAAAATGAAAACCCAAAAACATCATCAGATTCAAGCAAGAGACTTCTGAAGAACCTTCCCACAAAAACAGCTTCAAACCAAACACCCCAATATCACTTCAAGCCATTCCACCCGCACTGAGAGATTGACTTAAAACAGTCAAGCGCCTTAGCCTCCTTATGCCCGCATATTTCGGACAACAACAAAAACAAGGAGACACCCATGGATAGTCAATATGATACCTGCCTCATGAAACTGACTTCCGACACTCATTGCGAAATCAAACAATAAGCAGCCATCTTTCCAAAATGGTCCATCCATGAACCCAAACCACTTTATCCGCAGTGCAAGAAAAATCACGACCATCACAAAAATCTTGACCACTGAGCACTTGAGGGAGCCCACATCGCTTCTCTGGTCAGCGCTGGCCCCTTGCATACTCTTCATCATCACCAACCCGACGCATGCAACCGCAACCTATACCGCTTCAGCCGCCTGGTTCTACTCATACATCTCTGCCACCCTCGCGTTCTTTGGATTCAGCTTCTACCTTATCGGCAGAAGGGAAAGTGGCTTCACGCGGTCCTTCATCTACCAACACGGTGCAATCAAGCTATTCCTGACGGCCCATACACTCAGCTATTTATTATTGAGCTCACTTTACGCCACACTATTTTACCTCTTGACCAAACCCTTGCGAGGTCACTACTCACTCCCTGAATTCCTCTATCTGATGGCATGCTTTTACACCAGTTACCTCATGTTCACCTGTATCGGCCTGGGGATCGCTGCGCTGCCGATAAAATTCAGCACGGCCAGCACCCTTTTTTCGCTCATGTCATTTCTCATGCTGGTCTCCGGATACAACGGCGCCACAATGGGGCACGATGCTTCGCAGGCGCTAACGCTGATCAACCCGCTCTTTTTAAGCGCGCAGATCTTCCATGGCGAAATGCCCCTTCTCAACAGTTTCCTGATTGCACTTTCGGCCTCTGCAGCCTCGACATACCTGACCGGAAGGTATTTCAGAATCCAACCCATATGGAGCCGATACTGATGGACATTCTAACTATAAACAACCTTCACTTCGGATACCGCGGAAACCCGCTACTGAACGATATTGAACTCACTATAAAAGCGGGGGAACTGGTCGGCATTCTTGGCAACAACGGGGCCGGAAAGACAACCCTTTTCGACCTCATCTGTAAAATAAAGAAGCCGACAAAGGGTGCTATTTCCAATTTATCCAGGCGTCAGGCCTATTTGACGCAAATCCTTACACCGCCCCCATTGCTCCGCATGAACGAAGCGGGCAAGCTTATCACCAGCCTGACCCCCAACGTTTCCCCAGATCACACAGAGATTCTCTCGAAACTAGCCAAATGGTCCCCGCCACTGTCCAGGCGATATGCGGACATCGCCAAGAAAAAAGCCGCCAATTGCAGCTACGGTGAAATTCGCAGCTATTTCACGCTGACCTTGCTACTTTTAAACAGTGACTTGATCATTCTTGACGAGCCAACGGCTGGCGTAGACCCTGAATTTCGACACTATATATGGCTTGGTATTAAAAGCACGTGCGCGGAAGGTGCGAGCGTGCTGATATCTTCTCATTACACAGAGGAAATCACGAAAAATTGCCAGCGCTTTTATATGCTCGCAAACAAACGACTGGAAGCGTTTGACAGTGGTGGACAGTTCATGGAACGCCACCACGCCAAATCGCTGGATGAAGCCTTTATCAATGCTTCGGTCTAGGTACCGTGGCCATTGAAAGGGGCGCCAAGTGCCCCTGCCCATCACAGCCCCTCCAGCTCCGCCATCAGGTCACTGAGCCGATCGACCTTGTCATCATCCAGCGCACTGCCCTGCAGCCCCTGTACATACTCGGCCAACGCCTCCACCGTGCTGCACTCGAACATCGCCCGCAGCGGCACGTTCAGCTGTAGCTGCTTCTGCACCCGCGAAGCGATCTGCGTGGCCAACAGCGAATGCCCGCCCAGCTCGAAGAAGTTGTCGTGCACCCCCACCCGCTCGGCTTTGAGCACATCGGCCCAGATACCCGCCAACACGCCCTCCAATTCGTTGCGTGGCGCCTGATAGGCCTGACTGTATTGGCCGCCGATGTCGATGGCTGGCAGGGCCTTGCGGTCGAGCTTGCCGTTGGCGTTGTGCGGCAAGCTGTCGAACCAGCCCCAATGCAACGGCACCATGTACTCCGGCAACTCGGCACGCAGTCGTTGCTTGACCTGCTCCAGCAACGCGGCATCGGCACTGACGCCCTGGTGCGCCACCAGGTAGCCAACCAGATGCTTGCCGTTCACGCCCTCCTGCACCGCCACGGCAGCATCGCGAATTTCCGCCTGCTCATGCAGCCGGGCCTCGATCTCGCCCAGCTCGATGCGATAGCCGCGAATCTTCACCTGATGGTCGATGCGCCCGACGTACTCCAGCACACCGTCCGGGCGTTGCCGCGCCAGGTCGCCAGTGCGGTACAGGCGTTCGCCCGACGCCCCGTAAGGGTGAGGGATGAACGCCAGTGCCGTGCGCACCGGGTCACCGACGTAGCCACGGCCTACACCCGTACCAGCCACGCACAACTCGCCCACCGCACCCAGCGGCACCAGTGCCTGGTCCTCGCCGAACAGGTACAGGCGGTTGTTATCGGTTGGCGTGCCGATGGGCAGGTAGCTGCCTTGGGTCGAGGCGGCATCGACGCGGAAGAACGCCACGTCATCCGAGCACTCCGCCGGCCCATAGGCATTGACCAGGCCGATCTGCGGGTAGCGCTGCAGCCACTGCGCCGCCAGCTCCGGTGGCATGGCCTCGCCGGTCGGCAGCATCCAGCGCAGGCCGTCGAGGGCCTGGTGGTCGCTGGCCAGCATGCCCTGGATCAGCGACGGCACGCTCTCCAGCACGGTGATGCCGGTGGCCTGCACATGCGCCAGCAGGCCCTGCGGGTCATGGGCGATGGCATTCGGCACGATCTCCACCTTGGCGCCGAACAGCGGCGCGGCAAGGAACTGCCAGACCGAGATGTCGAAGCTTTGCGAGGCGGTCTGGGCAATCACGTCCTGCTCGCTCAAGGCCAGGTACGGCACCTTGCTCAGCTGGTTGTTGAGCATGCCGCGCTGCTCGACCATCACCCCTTTCGGCAGACCGGTCGAGCCTGAGGTGTAGATCACGTAGGCGAGGTTGTCCGGGCCACTGTGGATACCCGGGTTGTAGCTTGCGATCGGGTTGGCCTGGACGTCTTCCCAGACCAGCAGTTGCGGCCGCAGCGCAGCCTCCAGTTCACCGAGCAACTGCCGCCCCTGCTCGGCGCAGGCCGCGCTGCACACCAACACTGGCGTGCGGCTGAGCTGGATGATGCTTTGCAGGCGGGCCGCCGGCAGGCCCGGGTCCAGCGGCAGGTACCCGGCGCCGGCCTTGAAGCTGCCGACAATCATGCCCAGCAGCGGCAAGCCGCGTTCGGTCAGCAGTGCCACCGGCTGGTCCACACCCACGCCCGCCGCAATCAGGGCATGGCCCAGGCGGTTGGCCGCCAGGTTCAGCCCAGCATAGTCGTAGGACGCGTCCAGGCAGCGGGCCACGATACGTTGTGGATGCAGGGCAACTTGCGCCTCAAATTGGGCGACGTAGCTGTGCTCCAGCGGATAGGCCCGTTCGGTACGGTTGCAATCTTGCAACAGGAAACGTTGCTCTTCGGCGCCGAGCAACGGCAGTTCGCCCACTTCGCCGTCAAAGCCTTGTACCAGCGCCAGCAGCAGGCGCTTGAACTCGGCCAGCAGGCGCTCGACGGTCGGGTAATCGAAGTAACGCTGGTCAAACGACAGGTGCAGGCCCAGGTCATCACCCGGGTAACACACCGCCGTCAGCGGGAAGTTGGTGTGGGTACGGCCCGAGTCGGAGCTGGCGTTCAGGTGCTGGGCGTGATCGAGCACGGCGGTTTCAACCGGCGCATTCTCGAACACGAACAGGCTGTCGAACAGCGGCTGGCCCTTGGGCAATTCGCTGCACGCCTGGATCGCCACCAGCGGCAAGTATTCGTACTCGCGCAGTTCCATGTTGCTTTGCAGCAGGCCCTGCAGCCACTGGCGTACGCTGCAGCGCTCACCCGCCGCGGGCAACTGCACGCGCAGGGCCACGCTGTTGATGAACAGGCCGACGGTGCGCTGCATCTGCGGCATGCTCGCCGGGCGACCGGCCACGGTCACGCCAAAGGCCACATCGCGGTCGCCGCTGTAACGCGCCAACACCAGGGCCCAGGCCGCCTGGGCGAAGGTGTTGACTGTGAGCTGATGAGCCTGGGCCAGTTCGCGCAGACGCACACCATCACTCACCTCCAGGCGGGTGTAGCAGTCGCCGACGACCATGCCGCTACCGGCGTGATCATGGCGCAGCGGGCGGTCGCTAGGGATGGCTGTGGCACGCTCGAAGCCGGCCAGGTTGGCCTGCCACCAGGCGCGCGCGTCGTCCAGGCCCTGGCGTTGCAGCCAACCGATGTAATCGCGGTAACGCGGCGGCACCGGCAGTTGGACCTGACGGCCTTCGCCAAGGGCCTGGTAGACCTCGAAGAAATCGTTCATCAACAGCGAGCGGCACCAGGCATCGATAAGGATGTGGTGGTTGCTCATCATGAACCAGTAGCGTTCATCGGCCACGCGCACCAGGCGCAGGTGGAACGGTGCCTCGCTGAGCAAGGCAAAGCCGGCCTCGCGCTCCTGCTTGTGCAGGCCCTGCAGGCGCTGCTCCTGGGCATCGTCGGCAAGGCCACGCCAGTCCTGGTAGTCCACCGCCAGGTTGCCCGGCTTGTGGATGATCTGCAGCATCGCCTCGCCGCTGTTCCAGCTGAACGAGGCACGCAACGCTTCGTGGCGCGCCACCACCGCCTGCCAGGCCTGGGCGAAACGCTCGGGGTCTAGCGCGCTGTTGATGCGGTAGCGGTCCTGCATGTAGTAGAGGCCATTGCCCGGCTCCAGCAGGGTGTGCAGCAGCATGCCTTCCTGCATCGGCGTCAGCGGGTAAACGTCCTCGATCTGCGCGGCCGGTACCGGCAATGCGTCGATCTGCTCCTGAGTCAGGTGCGCCAGCGGGAAGTCCGATGGGGTGAAGCTGCCATTGCCATCGGCCAGGCAATGCGCGACCAGCGCCAACAGCTCCTGACGATAGGCCTCGGCCAGACCCGCGATGGTCTGCTGGTCGTAGCGCTCGGCGCTGAAGGTCCAGCGCAGTTGCAGAGCACCGCCATACACCTGGCCATCGACGCTCAACCAGTTGGGCAGCGGCGCATCGAGGTCATGCGCCAACCCGGCCGGGGCCTCCAGGGGCTGGAACAGGGCCGCACTGTCGAACTGCTGGTCGAACTGGCCCAGGTAGTTGAAGGTGATGCGCGCCTGCGGCAAGGCCGCTATCTGCTCGCGCCCGGCGGCATCCGCCAGGTAGCGCAGTACGCCATAGCCCAGGCCCTTGTGCGGCACCTGGCGCAGTTGTTCCTTGATGCGCTTGATCGAACCGGCCCGCGCCGCGTCATCTTCACCTGGCAGCGGACGCAGGCTCAATGGGTAGGCATTGGTGAACCAGCCGACGCTGCGGGTCAGGTCCATGTCTTCGAACAGACCGTCACGGCCATGGCCTTCGAGCTGCACCAGCACTTCTTCATCGCCGCACCAGCGGCACAAGGCCCGCGCCAGTGCAGTCAACAGCAGGTCGTTGACCTGGGTGTGGTAAGCCGCCGGGGCCAGTTGCAACAGCTGTCGGGTCTGCTCCACGTCCAGGCCGATGGCCAGGGTTTGAGCGTGGCGATGCAAATTGCCGCCCTGCGGATGGTCGCACGGCAATTCGCGACGCACACCGCCCAGCTGGCTTTCCCACCAAGCCAGTTCGTCACGCAGCGAATCGCTGCCGGCGTAGCTGGCCAGGCGCGCGGCCCAGTCGCTGACGGCGTGGGTCTTGGCCGGCAGAGACTGGCCACGGTACAGCGCCTGCAGGTCCTCCAGCAGCACCCGCCAAGACACGCCATCAACCACCAGATGATGGATCGCCAGCAACAGGCGCTGAGTGCCCTGCCCGTCACGCACCAGCAAGGCGCGCAGCAGCGGCCCCTGTTGCAGGTCCAGGCTACGCTGCACGTCGGTGTAGAGTGCCTGACAATCAGTGAAATCGGCGACCGTGGCGCTCCACAGCAGTTGCTCGGCGCCAGGCTGCACGTACTGAGCCTGCCAGCGGCCCTGGGCTTCGCTGAAGCGCAGGCGCAGGCTGTCATGGTGCTGCACCAGCGCAGCCAATGCCTGTTCAAGGGTGGCCTCAACCAAGGGTTGGCGCACCTCCAGCAGCACGGCCTGGTTCCAGTGTTGCGGCTGTGGCACGTCACTGTCGAAGAACCAGTGCTGGATCGGCGTCAACCCGGCCTGGCCCTGGCGCAGCCCCTGCTCCACCGTGCTCACGGCTTCGCTGAGCTGAACCACAGCTGCCAGGGTCTGGATGGTCTGATGCTGGAACAGGTCGCGCGGGGTGAATTGCAAGCCGGCCTGGCGGGCGCGGCTGACCACCTGAATCGACAGGATCGAGTCGCCCCCCAGCTCGAAGAAGTTGTCCTGCACGCCGACCCGGGCAACGTTGAGCACATCGCGCCAGATCTGCGCCAGCTGTGCTTCCACCTCATTGCCAGGGGGCTGGTATTGCTGGCGCGCCTGCTCAAGGTCCGGCAATGGCAGCGCGCGGCGGTCGAGCTTGCCGTTGCCCATCAGCGGCAGACTGTCGAGCAGCACCAGGTGCGCAGGCACCATGTAGTCGGGCAGGTGCTGGCGGGCATCGGCTTTCACCGCTTCGCGCAGCAGTTGTTGCGCCTCGCTACCGGCGGTGGCCTGCCTGCACACCAAGTAGCCCACCAACTGCTTGCCGCCCGGCAAGTCCAGCGCCTGCACGACGGCCTCGTCGACATCGTCGTGGGACTGAAGGCGGCTCTCGATTTCGCCCAGCTCGATGCGGAAGCCGCGGATCTTCACCTGCTGGTCGGCACGGCCGACATACTCCACCAGGCCATCGGTACCCAGGCGTACCAGGTCGCCGGTACGGTACAGGCGCCCGCCTTCGGCACTGAACGGGTCGGCGACAAAGCGCTCGGCAGTGAGGCCTGGACGGTCATGGTAACCCTGGGCCAGGCCGGCACCACCGACATACAGTTCGCCAATGCCGCCTTGCGGCAACAAGGCCAGATCCTCGTCGAGGATGTAGGCCGTACGGCTACCGACGACGCGGCCGATCGGCACGCTGCCAAGGTCTGCTTGCAAGGCCTCTGGCGCCAGGCACGCCAGCGGCATGACCACGGTTTCGGTCGGGCCGTAGGCATTGAAGCACTGCTGCGGCGCAAAGGCCTGGCGGATGCGTTGCAGGTGCTCGCCGGTCAGCGCTTCGCCGCCGGTGATCACCAGGCGCACCGGCAATTGTTCGCCCCGCCCACCCAGGTACTGGGCCAGTTGGCTGCCGTAGCTAGGGGTGAAACCGAGGATGCTCACCTGCTGCTCACGCACCAGTTGACAGATTTCCTCGGCCCCCCACTGCCCTTGGGCGCGCAGCACCACACGGGCGCCACACAGCAGCGGCGCCCACAGGCGCTCGCTGGCAGCGTCGAAGTTGATCGAATAGAAATGCAGTTCGCAATCATCGCTGCGCATGCCGAATGCAGCGATCACCGCCTGGCAATGCATGGCGAACTCGCCATGGCTGACCACCACGCCCTTGGGTTTGCCGGTGGAGCCTGAGGTGTAGATCAGGTAAGCCTGGTGCTGCGGCAGGCTGAGGTTGTCCAGCGGCGCATCGCTGTAGGCCGCCAGGCTGGCGGCATCGTCTTCCAGGCTCCAGCTGGCCACGCCTTCAGGCAACTCACCCAGGGTATGCAGCAGCGCACGCTGGCTGAGCAGCAAGCCGATGCGGCTGTCTTCGATCATGTAGCGCAGGCGGTCGAGCGGATACTCGGGGTCGAGCGGTACATAGGCGCCGCCGGCCTTGAGGATGGCCAGCAGGCCGACGACCATTTCCAGCGAGCGCTCCAGGGCCAGGCCCACGCGCACCTGCGGGCCGACACCACGCTCGCGCAGGGCGCGGGCCAGGCGGTTGGCCTGTTGGTCGAGTTCGGCGTAGGTCATGTGCTGGCCGGCAAAGGTCAACGCGCCAGCCTGTGGCGCGCGCGCGGCCTGAGCGGCGAACAGGCCGTGCAAGGTCTGGTCGAGGTCGAAATCGTGCTCGCCCTGCAACTGGCCCACCAGCACCTGCTGCTCGGCGCTGCTCAGCATCGGCAGTTCGCACAGGCGCTGTTGCGGGTTGTCCAGCAGGCCGACCAGCAGTTGCTGCCAATGCTCGGCCATGCGCGCGATGCGCGGCTCGTCGAACAGGTCACGGCTGTAGGTCAGGCAGCAACCCAGGCGACCGTCGAGGTCGGTCACCTCCAGGTACAGGTCGAACTTGGTGGCGCTGGCGTCATTGACCAGGTAATCCACCTGCATGCCGGCAAGCTGGCGGCTTTGCTGGAAGGCCCAGCGCTGCACGTTGCACATCACCTGGAACAGTGGGTTGTAGGCGCTGCTGCGCGGCGGCTGCAAGGCCTCCACCAACTGATCGAACGGCAGGTCCTGGTGCGACTGGCCTTCGATGGCGGCCTGACGCATCTGCTCCAACAACTGCGCGGCGGTCATCTGGCCGTCCAGCTCGCAGCGCAGCACCTGGGTATTGAGGAAGGCGCCGATCAGCCCTTCGCTTTCCGGGCGGATGCGGTTGGCCACCGGCGCACCGATGCGCAGGTCGCGCTGGCCGCTGTAGCGGTGCAGCAAGGCGGCCAAGGTGGCGGTCATGGTCATGAACAGGGTCAGGCCGCGCTGGCTGTTGAAGGCATGCACGCGGGCGACCAGGGCCGGGTCGAGGTCGAAGCGGTACAGCTCGCCACGGTGGCTTTGCACAGCCGGCCGCGGGCGGTCGGCGGGCAAGGCCAATACCGGGTGTTCATCGCCCAGGCGAGCCTTCCAGTAGGCCAACTGGCGCGCGCCCTCGCCGCTTTCCAGCCATTGCCGTTGCCACACGCTGTAGTCCAGGTACTGCACCGGCAGCGGCGCCAGCGGCGACTCGCGGTCATCGACGAAGGCTTCGTACAGCTCGCCCAGCTCGCGGGCGAAGATGTCCATGGCCCAGCCTTCGGTGACGATGTGGTGCAGCGTCAGCACGAAGCAGTGCTCGCGCTCGTCGGCCTTGACCAGGCAGGCGCGCAGCAGCGGACCACGCTCCAGGTCGAAGGGCTGGTGCGCCTGGTCGTCGGCCAGTTGTTGCAAACGTTGCTGGCGGGCATCGTCTGACAAAGCGCTGAAGTCTTGCCAGTCCAGATGCAGACCGCTGTCTTCAGCCACGCACTGGTACGGCACGCCGTCGATGCTGGGGAACGTGGTGCGCAAGGTTTCGTGACGCACGATCAGCGCCTGCAGCGCACGCTCGAAGGCGTCCACGTGCAGGGTGCCGCGCAGGCGTGCCATGCCGCCGACGTTGTACGCCGGGCTGTCAGGCTCCATTTGCCAGAGGAACCACATGCGCTGCTGCGAGTACGACAGCGGCACGGCCTGGCGGCGGTCGACGCGGGCGATTTCGCCTTGCAGGTTGCGCTCGCCGACCGCGCGCAGGCGCGCGATCTCGGCACAGAAGGCGCCCAGTTCGCTGGCTTCGAACAGGGTCTTGAGCGGCAGCTCGACATCGCAGGCCTGGCGGCTGCGCGAGACAATCTGGGTGGCCAACAGCGAGTGGCCACCCAGGGCGAAGAAGTCGTCCTGCAGGCCGATGCGCGGCAGGTTCAGCACTTCACGCCAGATCGCAGCGACCTGTTGCTGCAACTCGGTTTGTGGTTCGACATGCTCACGCTGCTGCCACACCGGAGCCGGCAGCGCCTTGCGGTCGACTTTGCCGCTGGGGCCCAGCGGCATCTGTGCCAGCGGGATGAGCTGTGCCGGCACCATGTACGCTGGCAACTGGGCAGCCAGCACAGCCAACAGCTCGGCGGGCTGGGCGCTGCCACAGTAGTAGCCCACCAGTTGCGCACCGACAGCATCCTTGTGAATCAATACCAACGCCTGTTCGACACCCGCCTGTGCCATCAGGCAGGCCTGGACTTCCTCGGGTTCAACGCGAAAACCACGCACCTTTACCTGCTGGTCGAGGCGGCCAAGGTATTCCAGGGCCTCCAGCTGAACCTGCCAGCGGGCGCGATCGCCACTGCGGTACAGACGCTGACCGTTGCCGTCGGCCTGGGGTACGAAGCGCTCGGCAGTGAGGCCGGGGCGGCCCAGGTAACCCCGGGCCAGGCCCGCGCCACCGAGGTACAGTTCGCCCGGCACACCGGGGGCGCTCAGTTCCAGCTCATCGTCCAGCACGCGGCACAGCACATTGCCCAGCGGGCGGCCGATGGGCGAGCGTTCGCCGTCCGCCACCTGGCAGTGCCAGTGGGTGACGTTGATGGCGGTTTCGGTCGGGCCGTACCGGTTGTGCAGCTGCACCTGCGGCAGCACCTGCAGCACGCGGTCACGCAGCGTGGCGGACAACGCTTCGCCACCCGAGAACACCCGGCGCAAGCTACAGCAGGCACCTGCCTGCGGCTCCTGGACGAACACCTGCAACAGCGGCGGTACAAAGTGCAGCGTGGTCACCCCATGGGCCTGCACCAGGGCAGCGATACGCTGTGGGTCGCGGTGTTCACCAGGGCCGGTGAGCACCAGCTTGCAGCCGGTGACCAACGGCCAGAAGCATTCCCACACCGAGACGTCGAAACTGATCGGCGCCTTCTGCATCAGCACGTCGCTGTCATTCAGCGCATAGGTCGTCTGCATCCACTGCAGGCGCTCGGCCAGCGCCGCATGGGTATTGCCTACGCCCTTGGGCTGCCCGGTGGAGCCGGAGGTATAGATAACGTAGGCCAGGTTGTTGCCGTGCAGGTGCAGGCCGGGGGCATGGCTGGGCCAGCTGTCCAGGTGCAACTGGTCGAGGGCAATGTCGCTGACACCGTCGACCTGCGGCAGCTTGCCCAGCAGGCTGCTGTGGCTCAGTAGCAAACGGGCGTCGCAGTCGGCCAGCATGTAGGCCAGGCGTTCGGCAGGGTAATCGACATCCAGCGGCACGTAGGCACCGCCAGCCTTGAGAATGGCTAGCAGGCCAACCAGTAATTGCGGTGAGCGCTCGATGGCAATGGCCACACAGGTATCGGGGCCGACGCCTTTGTCACGCAGGTAGTGGGCCAGCCGGTTGGCTTGCTGGTGCAGCCCGGCGTAATCCAGGCTGCCGCCGTCCCAAACCAGGGCGGTGCGTTGCGGCGTCAGGCGTGCCTGCTCATTGAGTTGTTCGACCAACAGGTGCTGCGCTGCGGCGGCCGGTGCCTGGCTCCAACCCAGCAGCTGCGCACGGCCGTGCTCATCCAGCAATTGCACCTCGCCCAGCGCCTGCTGCGGCGCGGCACACACCTGTTCCAGCAACGCCAGCAGGTGATGGGCCAGACGTTCGACGGTGCTGGCTTCGAACAGCTCCGCGGCATAGTCGAAGGCCAGGCTCAGGCGGCCCAGATGGTCTTCCTCACTGTGCAACTGCAAGTCGAACTTGGCTTCACGGCTGTGCCACGCCAGCTCTTCGGCCAGCAGGCCGGGCAGACGGCGCAGGGCCGACAGGTCGCGCTGTTGGTGATTGAACATGACCTGGAACAGGCCGCGCTCACGGGCCTCTGGCAAGGCTTCGACCAACTGCTCGAATGGCAGGTCCTGGTTGGCCTGGGCTTCCAGGGTGGCCTGACGGACCTGGGCCAGCAACTGTGCGAACGGCATGCGGCCATCGAGTTGCGCACGCAGCACCTGGGTGTTGATGAAGAAGCCGACCAAACCTTGGGTTTCCAGGCGCGGGCGGTTGGCGTTGGGCACGCCGACGCGGATATCGGCCTGGCCGCTGTAGCGCTGGAGCAGCGCCTGCCAACCTGCCAGCAGGACCATGAACAGGCTGGCCTGCTGCTCGCGGGCCAGGCCCTTGAGCGCTTCAGTAAGCTTGGCCGGCACCTTGAAGGTGAAACGGGCGGCGCGATGGTCGCGCTGGCTGGCACGTGGATGATCGGTGCACAGGTCGAGCACCGGCAGTTCATCGCCCAGGCGCGCCTGCCAATATCGCAACTGCCGCTCGGCTTCGCCTTCGGCCAGCCATTGCCGCTGCCAGCTGCCGTAGTCGGCGTAACCCAGGGGTAGCGGCGCCAGGTTGGCCTCCAGGCCCTGGCAGTGGGCGGCATACAGTTTGGCGAACTCATCGAGCAGGATGTTCAGCGACCAGCCGTCAGCGACGATGTGGTGCAGAGTCACCCACAGTTGATGGTCCTCATCGTCCAGCCGCGCCAGGGTCACCCGCAGCAACGGGCCCTGGGTGAGGTCGAACGGCTGGCAGGCCTCGGTTTCACGCTGCGCGGCAACCTGCTCGGGCGAGTGCTTTTCAAGGTCCAGGCGGTGCAGGCTGAACGGCTGTTGCGGCAAGATACGCTGCAGCGCCTGGCCATCCTCTTCGCTGAACACGGTACGCAGCGATTCATGGCGCGCCACCAGTGCCTGGAAGGCCACTTTTAGGGCATCGACATCCAGCTCGCCGCGCAGGTGCAAGCCGGCGGGAATGTTGTAGGCCGCTGATTGCGGTTCCAGCAGCCACAGCAGCCACAAGCGGTTTTGCGCCAGCGACTGGGGCAACGCCTGGGCGCGCTCCAGCGTGGTGATGGCTGCGGTGCCTGCGGCGCCATCGGCGATGATCTGTGCCACGGCCTTGCTGTAGTCGGCCAGTACCGGCGCCTCGAACAGCATGCGCAGGCTCAGGTCGATACCCAACTCATCGGCCAGGCGCGCTGTCGCCTGGGTGGCGGCGATGGAGTTACCGCCCAGCAACAGGAAGTGGTCGTCCGCGGCCACCGCCTCTACCTTGAGGATCTCGCGCCACACACCCGCGATGCGTGCTTGCAGCTCATCGCCAGCGGTTGCACCGGCACCGGCTTCGCTTGCCTCGGGGAAACGGGCATAGCAGTCCAGGCTGCCATCGTCCATGCGCAGGCGGCAGGCAGCGCGTTGCAACTTGCCGCTGGAGGTCTTCGGCAGCGCGCCGGGGTTCAGCAACAGGACCACGGCGGGGGCCTGCCGGCAGGCGTCGGCGATGACCTGGCGCAGGGTCTTGATCAGGTCCTGAGGCTTGATTGCCTTTTGCACAGTGCGGCTGACCTCCACCGCCACACCGATGCCCTCCTCCCCCTGATGCCCGACGGCGAACACCGCCACCCGGCCTTTGCGCAGCACCTGCACTTCACGTTCGAGGGTTATCTCCAGGTCTTGCGGGTACAGGTTCTGCCCACGCACGATCAGCATGTCTTTCAGGCGCCCGGTGACGAACACCTCGCCTTCACGCATGAAGCCCAGGTCGCCGGTACGCAGCCAGGTCTGGCCATCCATTTCGACGAAGGTGCGAGCGCTGGCTTCTGGGTTGCGCCAGTAGCCCAAGGCGATGCTCGGGCCGCCTGCCCAAATTTCCCCCACCTGGTTGTCGCCCAGCACTTGCAGTTGTTGCGGCTCGACGATGCGTATCGCGTGCCCCGGCTGCGGGAAGCCGCAACTCATCAGCACGCTGCCAGTGCCGGGTTCGGCGCGGTTGGCGGCGAAGGCTTTGGCATCCAGCTCAAGCGCGGGGATACCCTGTCCACGGCGGCTGCCGCTGACGAACAGAGTGGCTTCGGCCAGGCCATAACTGGCGAAGAAGCTGTGCGGATCGAAGCCGCAGGCCTGGAACTTGTCGGCGAAGGTGGCCAGGCTGTCCTGGCGGATAGGCTCGGAACCGGAATAGGCCACGCGCCAGCGACTCAGGTCGAGCCCGGCCAGCGAAGCCTCGCTCACCCGTTCGCTGCACAGGCGGTAGGCGAAGTCGGGCCCGCCGCTGATGGTGCCGCCGTATTCGCTGATGGCCTGCAACCAGCGCAACGGCCGGGCTAGGAAGTACCCCGGCGACATCAGCACGCAAGGCACGCCACTGAAGATCGGCTGCAGCAGGCCGCCGATCAGGCCCATGTCATGGTACAGCGGTAGCCAGCTGACGATCACATCGTCGGGGTTGAGGTCGATGCCAAAGCCTTGGCGGATCAGTTGCTCGTTGGCCACCAGGTTGCCATGGCTGACCTGCACGCCCTTGGGCAGCGCGGTGGACCCGGAGGTGTACTGCAGGAAGGCGATGTCATCGCCCTTGAGCACGGGTTCACGCCAGTTCGCAGCCAGGGCCGGGTCCAAGCCATCCACAGCCAGCAGTTGGGGGGCATTGTCCGCCGCCAGGGCTTCCAGGCCCTGCAGGCTGTCGTACAGCGCCGCCACAGTCAGCAGCAGGCACGGCTCGGCGTCGTCGATGATCGACAGCAAACGCTCCTGGTGATGCTGACGCGCGGACTCCGGCGGGTAGGCCGGCACCGCGATCACGCCTGCGTACAGGCAACCGAAGAACGCCGCCACGTAATCCGGCCCGCTGGGGAACAGCAACACGGCACGGTCACCGAAGCTGGCGCGCGCCTGCAAGGCAGCGGCGATGGTGCGCGCGCGCTGGTCGAGGTCCCGGTAGCTGAGCACGGCCTGCTCGCCGGGAGCGTCGGCCAGAAAGCGCAAGGCGATCTTGTCCGGGGTCCGCGCGGCGCGTTGCGCCAGGGCCTGGACCAGCGAGAGCGGGAGTTCGAAGGCGTCCGTCATGGGGTGTTCCTGCCAGTGTCTGGTTAGGTCCGACAGCTGCTCCGCGAACGAGGGCGGGCAACGTATGCGACCGGGGATGTACACAGGGGAACGGATGGGAGGGGGGAGAAATTAGCAGGGAGGGCAGGCTTTAAGGGTTGATAAGGCATACCCCAAAGCTGGCCGCGGCTTAGAACTGAAACCAGAGATACTAATTACATTTCGCATTTGACAATTATTATCATCTTACATAGCTTGTCGCACGTCTTAGGAAGCTTCCCAACCTTGGGCGCCTCCTTCCCCCTCTGTGACAAGGTGATTTCCATGGCGGAACAACTATCCACAAGTAAGTGCGATTCACCATTACTGCAGGCCTTCGTCGACAACCGCAGCATCCTGGTCAAGATCGCCGCCCGCATCACAGGCTGCCGTTCGCGCGCTGAGGACGTGGTACAGGATGCCTTTTTCCGGCTCAGCACCGCCCCGCAGATCACCTCATCGTTCAAGGCCCAGCTGAGCTACCTGTTCCAGATCGTGCGCAACCTGGCGATCGACCACTATCGCAAGCAGGCGATGGAGCTGAAGTACTCCGGTAGTGAGGAGGAAGGCATGAACGTGGTGGTGCAGAACGCCTCGCCCGAAGCCACCCACATCAACCGCGCCGCGCTGAACGACATCGCGGAGGCCTTGAACGAACTGCCGCCCCGCACCCGCTATGCTTTCGAGATGTATCGCCTTAATGGCGTGCCGCAGAAGGACATTGCCAAGGAACTGGGCGTATCGCCGACCTTGGTCAACTTCATGATCCGCGATGCGCTGGTGCATTGCCGCAAGACGGCCAGTCGGCAGGCCTGAAGCTAGCTGCGAGCAAAAGCGAGAGCGAACCTGGATCGCTCTCGCTTTTGCTTGCAGCGCTAGTGTGGTGTTTTGCAAATACGGCCAATAACTCGCGAGCGATTTTTGCGTTCAGGCAAGGCGTCGCGACGAGTCGTAGCCCAGCTACGGCGAGGAGCGACAACGCCGCATGAGTGCAAAAAACGCCGCGAGTTATGGTCGTTATTTGTGAAACACCACACTAGCCCCTACGTCAGCTTGCAACGATCGAAAAACCGCTCCCGCCCCAGAATCATCAACGCCGCCCGCTTGTGTGGAAAGTCGAACTCTTTGTCGCAATGGAAACATTGGTCGTGCATGTAGCCAATCATCTTGCCGTTATCGGCGCGCGGCTCGGCCACCACCCGCTGGGTGCGCGGGTCATCCAGGAACAGGTAGTGCACCAACGCCGATAGCCAACTGGCCACCTTGTGCGGCCCTCGGTGGCTCTCCTCTCCCACCAGCATATGGATACCGCGGTCGTAGTCATCGGCCGGGTAGAAGGGGGCAATGCGGTCCTCCTTGGCCCAGTACGCCTCGAAGTAGGCAAACGGCTCGTCATCGAAACAACCGATCAACGTCAACGTATGCGGGTCGGCTTCGAGCTTGGCCAAGTATTCGCGGTGCTGCGCCAGCGTGCCACCCTCCTGCCAGAACGCCTCCACGCGAGGGTTGTTCTGCCAGCGGTTGAAACGCTCCAGGTCATGCTCGATCTCCAGGGTACGCAGCGATACCCAACTGCCCAAGCGCGCATCGAAGCGCCGGTACACTTCGCCCCGCGGCTTGGGCGCCCGGCGCGGGTGGCGCTTGCCGTTGCTGATCTGCATCTGCTGCGGATAGACCCCGGCGACCGACTCGCCCAGCCACGGCTGCGGCAGTTGCCAGAACAGTGCGCGCTCACACAGGTACTGGCCCGGCTGTTCACCGACCAGCAGCAGGCCACTAGCCAACGCCTGCGGCAGCACTTCGGGCAGGTGCCAGGTCAGACGCTGGCAGGCCGTATCGCGCGACAGCAACCAATAGCAGGCGGCCCACAAGGCTTGGTAGGGGCGCTCGGGGCAAAAGCGCTCAAGGTGAACGTGCAGCGAAGCGCCAGCTTCCAGGCGCAACTGGATCAGGGGGCGGCCTTCAAGGGCCAGGCTTAGCCAGCTGTCGCCCTCCTCGGCACTGAGGCTACGCCAGCGTGGCGGTGACTGTGGCTGCGAAGCGGCATTGAACGGCATGGGCTTGACTCACGAAAATGAAGAAAAGACACACTGCAGGGAACGTTGCCGCAACGCGGGAATTTAGTCTTGCGGTGCAGCCACCGTGATACGGTACGGCTCGAAGATGCGCGCCAGTTCGCCACTGTTGCGCAGGGCGCGCAGCAGCTCCGCGAACGACTGCTGACCGATTGGCGCACCCGGGCGTAGCAAAGCGTAGTGGTGATAGACCTGGTCAATGCGTTGCGAAGGCACCAGTTGCGCCCTGCTCGCCGGGTTGCGTGCCAGGAAATCGCTGAGGTAGGAGCGCGTGACCAGGGCAATATCGGCGCGGCCGGCCTGCACCATCAGCAGGTTGCTGTCGTGGGAATAGGTCAGGGTCGCATTGTATGTCTTGCGCAGGTAGTCCGGGTCGGCGTTGAAGCCGGCGAACGCATAGTGGTAGCCGTTGAACAATGCCAGGCGTTTGCCGCGCAGGTCATCGAAGTAATGTGGATCATTGCCATTTGCCTTGCGGGCAACGAACACTTCGGCATCTTCCAGGCCCATGTCCACGGCCTGATGGGCAATCTGCTCCCAGCCCCATTGTGGGTTCTCGAAAATCGCCATGTCGGTGCGGCCCTGCTGGAAGTCACCGAAGCGCCGCTGGATAGACGTAGGCACCAGAACGAAGTGATAGTGCTGCTGCGCCCGGTTGAGTGCATCGACCAACTGCGGCAGCAAACCGGTATCGGCACCTTGCTCGGGGCGCACTGTGTAAGGCGGGAAATGGGCTGCGCCAATCTTCACTTCAACCGCCTCGCCAGCCCATACCGGTGCCGCCAACCAGAACACGGCCAGCAGCATCAGGGTGGACAAGGCCTTGAGGCCGGGCACTGGAGTCAAGACGGACACTCATCACGGTTTATGCCTGTATGCGCCTAAGCTAGGCGTTTTCCGGGGGCGGCACAACTACCGGTGCCTGCTCTTTGTGCCAAAGCAGGCGGCAAAATGCCATAGGATGCCGTATGCCCAGACATTGGCTACGCTCTAGCAGGATCTGCAAGGGAGCCTGGTATGGGCCATTGGTTGGTGATCGACCTGGAAGCCACCACCGACGATGGTGGGTGGCCGGTCACAGAGATGGAAGTCATTGAAATTGGCGCAAGCCTGGTTACCCGCGAAGGACGCGAGGTCGACCATTTCCAGCGTTTTGTAAAGCCACGGCGGCGGCCGCAGCTGACCCCATTCTGCCGTGAGCTGACCCACATCAGCCAGGCCGACGTGGACAACGCCGCGCCGTTTCGCGAGGTGTGGGCAAGCTTCGAGCGCTGGCTGGGGCACCACCGCGGGCAGCTTCAGGCCTGGGTCAGCTGGGGCGACTACGACCGCCAGCAACTGCACCAGGAGTGGCAGCAGCACAGCCTCGACAGCCTGCTGCGCACATTGCCGCACATCAACCTCAAGCAACGCTTTGCCAAGGCCCGCCACCTGCAGCGCCCCACCGGCCTGAACGGCGCCCTGCAACTGGCCGGCATGCACTTTTGCGGGCAACAGCACAGGGCCCTGGAAGATGCGCGCAACACGGCGCGGCTATTACCGTTGAGCCTGCCCGCCAACAGCCCCTGAAAGCAGATGACGAGGCCTGTGGGCTTGGGCATACTGGCCAGCCCTTTTTCATCACCTCTTTTCAGGAGTCGCCCATGTTCCAGGTCAACGAGTACTTCAACGGCACCGTCAAGTCGATCGCATTCTCGGGCGAAGAAGGCCCGGCCACTGTCGGCGTCATGGCTCCGGGCGAATACGAATTCGGCACTGCCAAGCGCGAGATCATGCATGTGGTATCGGGCGCGCTGACCGTGAAACTGCCAGGTAGCGACAACTGGGAAACCTTCAAGGCAGGCGACAAGTTCAATGTTGCCGCCGACAGCAAGTTCCAGCTGAAAGTGGCGGTGGATACGGCCTACCTGTGCGAGTACCGCGACTAAGCGTCGGCCTGTACCGGCCTCTTCGCGGGTAAACCCGCTCCTACAGGGTGCTGCGCCGACCTTCGATGTTGTGCGGTCCTTGTAATCAATGGACTCGCCCCCGCCGAGGCATCACAGTGCCACGGTGGTGTTCGAAGAAGCCAACGGCAGCGAGGGCGAGACCATGAAAAAGCATAGTTCGAAACACGATTCCCTGTCTTCCACTG
>NZ_JADDRH010000033.1:0-27157 GCF_044904505.1 Pseudomonas sp. 3HC3 | reverse complement strand
GGAACGCCTGCCGCAGGCGTGCTCAGTGGAAGACTACGAAGCGCTACTACCATGGAATTGCACACCTCAAATACACAGCTAGGTGCGCTGCCCATCTTTGGTTAGGTGGGGTTTATGAAGCGCTTACAATCAGCCGCTGTTCGGCGTCGTACTCGAAATACTGCACCCAATTGCTGCCGATCCGCTTCTCGCACAGCCGCCCAAAGCGGTCGTAGCGATAGCGCTTGTCCTGATACACCAACACCCGGTTGTGCTTGATCAGGCCATTGAGCTTGGGGCCGTCGAACAGATTGCCGGCTTTGTCGTACTTGAAATCCTCGACCTGCGTGGCTTGCCAGTTGGGGCGTGACTGCTGGACGGTTTGCAGTTGCTCGTTTAGGTCGTAGCCATAACGGTTGTGTCCCGAATAAGTCTTGCCCGTGTGGGGTAGGTCATGAAAGCGGCCGATGATCTGTTCGAGATGCGCGTTTTCGTCATTGGCCGCGCTGGTCATCCCTCGGCGCTGGGTCTGGGTCAGTACCTCGGCAATCAGGTTGTCGCTGGCATCGTAGCGATAGGCCTTGTCCAGCAGCGGCAGCACTTCAGCAGGGGCATCGCGGTAGTGAATAGCCTTGCCGGCCAGGCGACCGCTGGTGTCGTAGCGTGTGCGGGTGACCAGTTTGCCTTGGGTGCGCAGGACCTCGTCGTGCACCGCATCGCGCTCGAAATCGCTGATCACTCGGCCGTTCAGGTTGATCTGGTGCAGGTGCCCGCTGCCGTAGTACAGGTGGTTGAGTTCGCGCTGGTCGGGCAGGACCAGGGTCTGCAGATTGCCCAGTTCGTCGTAGCGGTACTGCAGCAAGCCAGCGCTGTTGGTTTCGCTGAGCAGTTGCCCGTTGGCGTCGTAGGTGTAGTCGAGTTGCTGCTTCTTGCCTTGATTGTCTGTGAAGGTGATGGACAGCAGATTGTCGGCCGCGTCGTAGCGGTAGTCGGTGTTGCCATCTTCGGTGCGCTTGCTGACAAGCCGGCCGATTGCGTCCCGCTCGAAGTCGTGGCGGATGGCGGTCGTTCGTTTGGGGCATTTTATACATGCCCCGAAATGGGCTGGCGAGTCGTGGTGCCTTACGATTTTTTACGCGGGGTAGCGACGAAATAGGTTAGGAAGTTATTAGTTAGATATTTACCATTGTCGCCATTGTATTTTTCTGCAGCGTCCGGCCATGCAAAAAAATGGAGTTCAGGTTTGTCATCTGTCTGTCCGGTTTTACGATCTACTAGATAAACTCTTCTGGCTCCTGTTCTTAGTATTCTGAATGTTTCTTTTACAAAATAGTGAGTCTGCGGGTCAGTTTTTGGATCGTAGGATGATGATAGGCGCCCATTGCGGAGGGAAAGATTATCATAATCTGCGATGCTCGGTCTGATGTACTGAATTAGGCCAGGTCCAATAGTTGCTCCAAAGTAGGCATTATTAGTTTCGTTGTGAAAAATAAAATTTTCTATGTAATCGGTTGTGGGTAATATTGCTTTGTTCCATATGGAGTGCTGGGGGCTATCGCTACTGCAATCGCCTAGAGTGTTTTTCGTGAGGGGTTTTTTTGTAGGCCAGTCACCGATGTTAAGAAAGGTTATCTCGGGTAAGGTTGAGACTAATGCCTGAGAGAACTTGACCTCATCCACTTTAGTCATGAATATTAGAAGGGTTGGGGTTTGGTTTGCCATGCGCGGTTACCTTATAATTATTTGGCCCGTAGGCATGTTTGTAGTATTTAGCGTGCCGCTCGGCACAACCTTCCCCTTGATGACGGTAATTACAATGGAGTTGGGGTCTTGTTGGATAATTCGACTTGCATTATCCCATTCGCGTTTGGACATTCCGTTCACACTCCCTTTATCAACTGTTTGAATGTATACTGTTCTGCCCTTGGAGTCTATGAATGTCATGTCTGTGTAAGAACCGCCGCTTCGGCCGGGGTTGCCGTGAAGGGGTTTCAGATATGTTTCTCTCAGCTCAATACCAGTGCCTACCTGTCGTCCACCTTCAGAGTGGTGGTGTGGAGAGAGTTTGTTGTCACGCAGGAATTGGTCTCTGACAGCATCCATATGTCGTTTGGTTGCTGCATTTCCTCGACGACACAATCCAAGCGGGTCAATCCACGTGAGTGGGTTGGGAGCATATTGATAAAGGTTGAGCCCGCCGCTGAGTCCTATCGGATCTGTAGTAGCGAATCGACCAATGTCAGAGTCATAGAATCTGAGTGTATTGAAGTGTAGCCCAGTCTCACGGTCATAATACTGCCCTTGACGATGCAAGTTTTGCTCGCTGGCTTGTTGCAGGCTATGCCACTCATTAAGCGGTTGTCCCCAACCTTTAAAGTCACTTCGCCAGATCGCGTTGCCAACAGAGTCAGTCAGTTGTACCGGCAGGCCGGCCAGGTTGGTGTGAAAGTAATGTGTCGTTTCACTACCCAATTTGCCGTCTATGCGTGCCAGCGGTTCATAGCTATCCGGAGAGGCATACACATACAAACTAGCCAACCCACTCTGCACTTCTTGAAGCAAGCGCAACCCTTGCCAGTGAAACAGCACCCGCCGACGCGGCTCTGGATAGTCCCTCTGATAAACCTCCTTGCTGATCCGCCTCCCCAGCGGGTCATAGGCAAACACCACCCGCTCACGCTCGCCACTGCGGTACTGCTCCACGCAAACCAGCCGCTGTTCGGCGTCATACTCGAAATACTGCACCCAATTGCTACCGATCCGCTTCTCGCACAGCCGCCCAAAGCGGTCGTAGCGGTAGCGCTTGTCCTGATACACCAACACCCGGTTGTGCTTGATCAGGCCATTGAGCTTGGGGCCGTCGAACAGATTGCCGGCCTTGTCGTACTTGAAATCCTCGACCTGCGTGGCTTGCCAGTTGGGGCGTGACTGCTGGACGGTTTGCAGTTGCTCGTTGAGGTCGTAGCCGTAACGGTTGTGTCCCGAATAAGTCTTGCCCGTGTGGGGTAGGTCATGAAAGCGGCCGATGATCTGTTCGAGATGCGCGTCTTCGTCATTGGCGGCGTTGGTCATCCCACGGCGCTGGGTTTGGGTCAGTACCTCGGCAACCAGGTTGTCGCTGGCATCGTAGCGATAGGCCTTGTCCAGCAGCGGCAGCACTTCAGCAGGGGCATCGCGGTAGTGAATAGCCTTTCCGGCCAGGCGACCGCTGGTGTCGTAGTGCGTGCGGGTGACCAGTTTGCCTTGGGTGCGCAGGACCTCGTCGTGCACCGCATCACGCTCGAAATCGCTGATCACCCGGCCGTTCAGGTTGATCTGGTGCAGGTGTCCGCTGCCGTAGTACAGATGGTTGAGTTCGCGTTGGTCGGGCAGGACTAGCGTCTGCAGGTTGCCCAGTTCGTCGTAGCGGTACTGCAGCAAGCCAGCGCTGTTGGTTTCGCTGAGCAGTTGCCCGTTGGCGTCGTAGGTGTAGTCGAGTTGCTGCTTCTTGCCTTGGTTGTCTGTGAAGGTGATGGACAGCAGATTGTCGGCCGCGTCGTAGCGGTAGTCGGTGGTGCCATCTTCGGTGCGCTTGCTGACAAGCCGGCCGATGGCGTCCCGCTCGAAGTCATGGCGAATGGCAGTCGTTCGTGTCGGCGGGGCGTTGTCGGACAGCGGCGGCTGCTCGTCAGGCGAGGGCACATGGGTAAGACGAATGACCTCATCCAGCACGTTGTAGGCATAGAGGCGGCCACTGCCATCCAGGTCTTTTTGTGCCACCAGCCGGTCCAGTTCGTCCCAGCCGAAGCGGTATGACTCGTCATTCTCGTTGGTGAGTTGCAGTAGCCGACCATAGGCGTCGTAGCGGAATTTCACGCTGTAGCCCATGGCGTCCGTGCGTTCGACCAACCGGCCGCTGGGGTCGTAGCGAAATTGCAGGGTTTTCTGGGCAGGGTCGATATAGCGCGTCAGCTGACCGGCAACATCGACCTCATAGCGGTCAATGCGACCGTCCGGGCGTTCGCTTTCGACCAGATAGCCACGTGCGTCGTAGCGGAAGTGGGTGTGTTCACCCCGGGCATTGATGCTTTCGCGCAAGCGGCCATGGGCGTCGTAGTGATACAGCGTCTGGGCATTGCTGCAGTCGCGGTAGCTGAGCAACTGACCGCACGTGTTCCAGCTCAGGTATTTGCTCTTTTCGAGGGCATCGGTGACCTGGGTAACACGGCCTTCCGGGTCGTATTGGTACTGTGTCTCGCGCCCCAGCGGGTCCTGCTGCCAGAGCAGATTGCCGTGGCTGTCGTAGCCGTATTGCCGAGTCCGTCCGGCTGTATCGGTGACCTGGACGGGCAGTGCCCAATGTCGTAGGTATTTGATGTGTTCGCGGCGGCCGAGGGGATCGCGGGTTTCGATCAGGCGGCCGATATCGTCGTAGCTGTAGCGCCATTCACCCCCTTGCGGGTCGATGCGCTTGATCAGCTGTCCGGCGATAACTTCCGCCAGCCAGCAGTTGCCCTGAGGGTCGATGTGCTTATAGACCTCGTACAGTGGCCCCCAGTAATAGTGATCACGGCGGCCGAGGTTGTCCGTGACGAGGGTTTCACCGGCTTCCAGGTTGTACTCGAACCGGTACTCTTCACCATCGCTGCCCCAGTGGCGAATCACCCGCCACTCGTGATCGGGTTGGGGCTCCAGCAGTGGAGGCAAGCGGTAGGGCGTACCGTCTAGGCGCTTGGGGGCAGGGCGCTTTTCAGGAATGACGAAGCGCGCCCATTCGTATTCGCGGACAGCACCGCTAGCCAGTTGATGGCTATTGAGATAGCCCTCGGGGGTGTAAGTGAAGCGGCGGACTCGTTGACCCGTCGCATCCAATACCTCATGCAGTTGCCCGTTGTCGGTGTAGCGATAGCTAACCAGCAGTTCGCTGCGTTCTACCGTCGGTGTTCCACCGTTTTTCAGGAACACCCGTGATACTTCACTGACACGCTGGGGATGCCTGGCGGCATAGTGAAGCTGCACGACCGTTTGGCCGTACTTGTCATAGAGGGCTTTCAGGCGCCCTTGTTCGTCGTACAGCAGGTCGAGGCAATTGAGATTGCGGTCGCCGAGCCTGATCAGCCGTGAGCGTTTCGGATTCAACGGGTCGGTATTGAAGACCCGATAAAGCCCTTCATTGATATCTTCGACAACGGTCTGGCCGTCCTCCAGCTGGAAGAAGGCCAAGCCGTCCACGGCACTGACGAAGGCATCACCGGCACTGAGCCGGCCCAGTTCCAGTCGGTTACCGTCGTTGTCGATGTAGATCCACAGCGTACCGCCTTGAGGATGTGGGAGGCGGGCCAGCTCCACTTCATAGGGGACGCTCCAACCCATCCCCAGTAGACCGTCGCTGCGCATGTCCCTGCTGTCGTAGCGCCGTGCCCATTGGATGCCCAGCAAGCCTGGGAGATTGAAGTCGATGTCCTCCGGACCCTCCTGCAGCTTGCTCCCGGTGGCAACAGCAACCGGGTTGCCTAATGTGCACCCTTTGATGCGGCCAAACCTTCGGGAGATAAGCATCCCCGCAATAATCCCGGTAAACATCGCAATCTTGCTCTTGCCGTTGCGAATGTCCCGGACCGTCGCCGTACCGCCACCAATGCGCACATTGGGCGATACGTTTTCATTCACATCAATCGTGGCATCGCAGGTGGTCTTGTCACCTGAACGCGCTGCGGGTTGGCCATTGATGAACACCTTGTCCGAGCCTTGCGCAATGAAGGTGTCGGGCAGGGGCGGGTGGCGCGAACAGCTGATCTTGTCTCCTTCAGCGGGCTCCGAGCCTGGGGCGGCCGGTGTGGTCACGGGCGGGTTGAAGATGTCACGTATGGCCATCCCCAGCCCCACGAACGGGACGAGATAAGGCACCGCAGCCATGGCCATGGAACCGACGTTCTCCAGGATGGACGGTTCCTCTTGTTCAGTATCGGCTGCGCCGCCTCCAGGTGGGCCAGTGATGCCGGCCGCGCGAGCAGCGGGCTCACTGTTAATGAGCACATTGGCTGACCCGCTCGCGATTTTTCCGTAGGGATCGGGCGAGTCCACGCTGTTGCCAAGGCTGTCGCAAAAGCTGGAGATGGCATCGCCGACAGTCTGGTCTTCGCCGACGGAAAGGGTGCTCATTGCGCCGACTGCCACACCCGCGACTGCGGCGATGGCGACTCCAGCCGCACCGCCAGTGGCTACGGTGCCAACAACGGCCAAGCTGATGGCTGCGGCGACGGCTGCGGTGGCCGCTGCATAGATAACGGCCTCGGCAACTGCGCTGATCATTTCAGCGGCAAGCGATGGATGAAGAATTGCGTCGCCCATTCGGGCGGCGTGAACGGTCTGCGCCATTGGCGGTAAGCTCCTAGCAATCCGAAAGTCCTTGTCCTGGGGCGTGGAGAGGCTCAGGCAAATCGGAGCTCGTCTTTGAGAGCGCGCCAGTGGCTGATATCGTCGTCACTCAAAGGCCCTGGCTTGCTGTAGTTGAGCACCAGCATCCGTTGCTGCCCCGGTATCAGGCAGGCCGCCTGAAGCTGGTAGTGGGGCTTGTCGCCGACCATGAACTGGATGGCCATTTCCCGACTGTCGATGGGATGCTCATTGCTTCCAAGGCGGGTCACTTTCGCGGGCGTAATGGTCAGCGCCTTTGACTTCTTCCGTAATACGTTCAGTTGCTCCTCCAAGGCCTCATCCAGGGTCTTGGTGTTTGCAACAGGGCTGCGAGCAATCACCAACGTGGTTTGTCTGTTGGGGAAGCGCAGCATGTTCAGCGTCAAGTCCTCGGGGGCTTCATCACCCAGATCGAGGATTACATCGTGCGTCAGGTATTGGGTCATCTCGGGTAGTCCTTTTCGAGTTCAGTGCAGGGTGGCTGTGCGAGCGCTAGTCGAAATGCCCATCCACATCAGCCTTGAGTGAGTCACTGTCGCGCCCGTTCGCGCCCGCGCCCGCCGAACCACCCGTTGGGTTGAGGTCGAGCTTTGCCGCCAGGGTGTTGATCTGCCCGGTCTGCTGTGCGGTGAAGTTGAAGGTCTCGCAGGTGATGTTCAGCGTGCCATTGGCGTGCATTTCGATAAGGGTCTTGCCGCACTTGAGGCGCAGCGTGTTGCCCGCTTCGACTTCGTAGTCGCCTGCGATGAGGTCGTTTTTGCCACCCCCCACTTTCACGGTGTCGTTGGCCTTGACCACGCGCAGACGATTGCGGCCAATGGCGACCGATTCGTCCTGGCCAACCTGTTGGGTGCGATCGACGCCCACAGAGAGGGACTGGTTGTGATTGACCAGAGTGTTCTGATCTCTCTGGGCATGGATGAACACTTCCTCCTTGCCCAGCTCATCCTCGAAACGCAGCTCGTTGAAACCTTCCCCCTTGTGGGTCTGGCTCTTGATGGTCATGCGTGTTTTGTGATCGGGCAGGTCGTAAGGCGGCAGTTGGTCACCGCAGTAAGTGCGCCCGGTGATCATCGGCTGGTCGGGGTCGCCGTTGACGTAATGGATGATCACGTCCTGGCCGATCCGAGGGATGGCCATCGAGCCCCAGCTGCCCCCCGCCCAGCCTTGAGACACCCGCAACCAGCACGAACTGAACTCGTTGTTCTGGCTTTCGCGGTCCCAGGGGAAACTGACTTTTACCCGGCCCCATTCATCGCAGTAGATTTCCTCGCCAGGCGGGCCGACGACGGTTGCCATGTGCGGCCCGTCGATTCGCGGTTTTTCCAATGGCGCAGGGCGCCATTCGATCCGACCGGGGACCAGCACTGCGGTCTGCTCGTAGCGCGTGCTTACATCGACGTCGGCGGCTTCTTCCTGCAGGCTGGTGAACTGGTGGCCTTTATGGGTAACCGTGTTCACCCGCCAATGCGCATTGAGGTCGTCACGTGGGTGACCGGTCAGGGTGAAACTGAGCCCCGGTTGCAGGCGCACGTCATCGCCCTGGACCTCGGCAATACGCACATCATGGCGCAGCGCTGTGATGCGGTTTTCAGTGAACGGCTTGCCCACGGCATCGCGTTTGTAGCGGCCTGGGTAATCGAAGTATTCGTACTCTTTGCTCTGGTGCTCCAGGAAGGGCCCGGCGGCTCTGTGCTCCTGGCGGTAGGCCGGGTTGGTAAAGGTGTGGTCGCGCTGCACCTGGCGAGCGGTGCGTACCTGCTCGCTGTAGCGCAAGCGGCGAAGGCAGGGTATGGCTTGATCGCCACCGCTGTTCGCTTGGTACAGGACGCTGTTAGGGTCTACGGGCTCGTCGGCATCAAAGAAGCCCTCGTCGTCCGCCTCGTCCTTGATGGTCCCATGGCTGATCAGCCCGAGTGATTGCAGCCGATCGGTGATGATCAGCTTGTGCAGCTTTTCACTGTGCGCAAAGCGGTAGACAAAGCCTTCTTCAGCCGCCAGGCGGGCGATGAACGCCAAGTCCGTCTCACCGGCCTGAACGCAGAATTCGCGCACCTGATGGTCCATGCTGGCGCGTAGTTCGTACTGGTCGATGCCCTGGCGCTTGAGCATCAGCTCGAGAATTTGCGGAACGGTCTTGTGCTGGAAGATGCGCCAGTTCGAGCGCAGCCTGGCGCGGGCCAGTTGCGGTTCGACCAAGGCGTGATAGTAAGTGCGGTAGAAGCCACTCTCGCCCTGGCTGAAGCTGCTGACAAGGCCGTGCACGTACCGCACCGGGCGTTCTCCGTCCAAGATGGTGAAGAGCACGGGTTTGTCGAGCAAATGGCCGAAGTCGATGTTGTTTTCGAAGCTGATCAGTTTCAGTTCCAGTTCAAAGGGTGCGCTGATGCCCTCTCGGAGTTCGAACGACACCACCTCGAATTCAGCTTTGCCAACGAGAGCCTCAAAGCTGTAGCGCAAATCAGATTGGCTAGGCATAAAAGATCCTTGTCCGCCGTCTGAATCAACACAAAGCCCGGGCGGGCATGGCCGCCTGCCCGGGGCATTTGCACAGGTCAGGCGGCGGGTGCGCGCCAGTCGTCAGAGCCTTCGGTGTTGGCTACATCGTGAGCCCACGTGATCTTTCGATACGCCAGCGATACTTCAACCAGTTGGGTGTAGTTTTCATTGTCTTTGTCGAGTGCGTGGGGAAGCACGGTAATGATGCTGACGATGGTGGCGTCTTCGAGCGTGGTGGTGAAAAAATGCTCTTGTTTGCCTTCCGAGGAGGTGCGATACCAGCTGACCTCGACCGTTGGCAGCATTTCGCCGGTGGCAAGTGCCTGATACATCAGGGGGGTAGCTTTGTTCAGTGAACTGGTGAATATGAAAGGCTTATGCACGCGCTGGCCACTCGGTTGACCGCTCTGGGGGTCAGTGGGCGTAGTCACCTCATGCTTGATTTCCTGAACCAGAATCTGATCTTCATGGCCTTGTTGGAACACGTTGCCGACGGATTCAGCGGTAAATGCATTTTCGGTGATGTTGCCTTGGGTGTGGCCTATGATCTTGATATAAGCGGGTGTTGGCATGGCAGTTACTCCTGCGTCCATGTGGGTAAAGCACGCGCACCACGGGTGGCGTGGCCATCGGGAGCGATGGGCTTGTCAGCGAGGCAAAAACCTCGCTAATTCGTTGCATTCAGTGGTGCTGTGTCACGGTTGGCTATTGCTGCAAAATGCCGTTCAGCGACTCCAGCACCTCGGTTGTGATCAGGTGCAGGCGGTAGCTGTAGATCCCGTAGGCCACCGCCATGGCGATGGCGGAGATGACCAACGGGCTCCACCACGGCCATATCCGGCTCATGCGGAAGTTTTTTGGGGCGACGTTGGTGTAGGGGTCGCAGACCTCTTCTGGCGTAGGGCCGCGCAACTCACGGATGATCCCGTGGAGCTGGTGGATCAGGGCGTTCAGTGACTCATCGCCCTTGGGGGCGATGGCGTACTTGCCCTTCAAGCCCAGGCACAGGGCGAAGTACATGAACTCCAGCACGTCCTGATAGCGCTTGGGCTCCTGCATCAGGCGGGACAGCACGGTGAAGAATTTTTCCCCGCCCCAGGTTTCATCGTGGAAGATGCTGAGCAGCGGCTCGTGGCTCCAGCAGCTGCTTTTGCCCCAGGGCCGATCCATCACTGCTTCATCGATGTACAGGCACAGGCCGTAGGAGTACGCCAACAGCTGGGCGGGCTCATAGCCGTGCTGGCGTATTTCTTCCCGGATGCTGTCGATCTGAATACGTACTTGCTGATGCACATCTTTGATGTTGGGCAGTTCATCGAGCGTGCGCAGGCGCATGACCAGCCCGAACAAGGGCGCTGCGGCATCCAGCATGAGATTGGCGCAGCCACCCCTGAGCTGAAACTCCGGATCCGCGGGGTAGCCCTGATATGCAGGTTCCGGCTTCTGCTCCTGTGCAGATGCAGTGGAAGTTGCAGGTGCGGGTGCGTCGTTGGGCAGCGACTTCTCAAGCATCGAGTGCAAATCCGTATTCGCAACGTGCTGCGCGTCGTTGAGGATAGGGTTACTTTTTTCCATATCATTCACCCCTGATCGCCCAGAACTGCAGTTCAAGCCCTGGGAACTCACCTGCAACGTGGAAGCCGAAGCCGTTGGCCATCTTCATGCAGGCCCAGGCGGGGTCACGGCGGTCCAGTTCGAAGTAGCTGAAGCCCGCATGGAAGGGCAGGTCGCGTGGTGCAACCGGCAGGGGCAGCAGCGGGATGCCCGGCAGTTGCAACGGCACCAGGTCATTCAAGGATTCGAGTGAGGTGACCTTGGCTTTCTGTATGAACATCTGGCGCAACGTCTGCGGCGGCAGGTCGGCGCGCACGGCGACGATGAAATCGGCTTCGTCGATCAGACGCCGGTCTTCCAGCGTGGTTGTCATCACGCCAAAGTCCAGGGTTTCCAGCGGCAGTGACACGGCGCGGGGTTGCAGGACCGTGCTCAGGGCTCGACGGAGCGTGTCCTCCAGGGGCTTGAACGAGGTACGCAGTGCGGTGTGGTGGTAGGCCGGGTATTCCTGCGGCAGCCGGTTCTCGTCGGTGAAGGTGACGAATTCGCCACACGCCTGGCTCATGGACAGGTACAACTGCTCGGGGTGTGTTTGTCCTTGCCTGGCCAGGTGGTTGAAGCATGGCCACCAGCGGTTCATGGCCTGCAGCAGATTGAAGTCACGGATGTCGGCGATACCCGACTGGCCCGAAGCGCCAATGCGGGCGGCAAGATTGCGCGCACGCTCGCGCAGGGTGTTGGTGATTTCTTCAAGGAAACGCTGAAGGGCCGGCACTGCCCGCACCGAAACGCTGGTGGGGTAGAACGTTTCATCCAATTGCAGGCTACCGTCGGGGCGCCGTTCCAGGATACGAGCCACGGCCAGGCGGGTGTAGGCACTGCTGTCATCGGCTTTGCGTTTGAGCTGCAGGTTGGGCACGGCCAGGTCGACCTGCACCAGGTCACCGTCGGCGCTGTGGGTATCCTTGATCTCCTCTGCCTGAGCGTTGTAGCGGAAGTTGGCGGCATTGTCGGGCCAGCTGACTTCACGGCCCCCCTCGGTCCGTAGCGGCAAGCACAGGAATATCTCGCTGTCTTTCGAACCGTCGTCCTCGATTTCCAGGGGTGGCGGCGGAGGCAGATCGGCGGGAATATCGAACACCGTGCCATCGGGCATGATGCCGCGCGCTTTGGTGATGGCGACCTTGCCCAGGCTCAGGTATTCGTTGCTCAACTGCAGTTCGCTGAAGCCGTAGAAGGCCGCGTTGAGGCTGCCAAGGCGTTGATGCAAGGCCGCTTCACTGGCCCGCGCAGCTTGTTGGAAGTGTTGTGGTTTGACGAACAGGCCTTCGGGCCACAGAACGGGGTTACGTGAACTCATGAGCGCTCCGTGTCAGCGTGAGTAAGGGGGATAGGGTGCAGAGGCGCTGTCATTCCTCCTCCTTGAGCAGAATCTGCGCGTCATTGACCAGCACTGAGAGAATGATCTGGTGGCCGCGTGGCGGAATCCGCAACACTTGCTGCCAGGTCGCGTTCTCCTGGTTTCTGTAGTCGCCGATCACCGCGACGAAGCGGGTCTCGGGCTCGATGGGCTCAAACGGTATGAACTTGAACTGGCCTGGGTTCAGCAGGTAATCGTCATCGCGGATGTAGGTACTGCGCAGTGCCTTGGCGGGGTCATCGTCCAGCAGTTGGTACACGCTGTTGCGCAGCAGCGAGTCATCGCGCAGTTGCAGGATCTTGATGGCAATCGGTGTGGCGACAGGCACGCTGGCTTCGGCCTTGCTGCCCGGCAGTGTGAGCACCACCGTGGGGTCGTCATAGCTGCCGGGCGAGCTTTCTTCCATCGGGGAGCGAGCCCATTCGCTTAGGTCCTCTTCGCCGGTTTCCACGGGGGACATGGCGGGGAATTGCGCTTGCAGGTATTCGAACAGGGTCCCGACTTTGTCGGTCAGTGCGTGCGGATCGCCGGCGCTCAAGGTGACTGCGTAGGGGCTGGGTTCCAGGATGCTCTCGGGGATGGCCGCCACGTCGATACTGTTCGGGTTGCCGTTGAGCGTTGGGCTGACGTTGATGCTGAACGCGACTTGGGTTGGGTCGTCCTTGGGCGGCCCGATCGGTAACGAGTGGTCCAGCACCACCTTGGTGGCTCTGCTCAAGGACGTGCAACCTGACAGCTCGACCAGCACGATCAGCAAAGGCGCCATCAAGAAGGCCAGGCGGCTCATGGGCGTTCTCCCGCCGCCAGATGTTGCAGCGGGTTCGCGGTTGATGGCGCCGCATCAGCCAGCGCCTCGAACGCCGCCATGGGGTCTTTGATCACCCAATCGGCCCCGTCACTGCCGATGGTGCCGCCCGTGCGATCGAAGCGATGACGCAGGGTGACGGTGTGCTGCACCTGGTCGAGATTGATGATGCACAAGGTCAATGTGCTCATGAGCGCCCCCGGAAGCGGACAACGGGACTGATCTGGCCATCGCGTTCATCGACAAAGCTGGTCCAGCCCAGGTAGGCGCCTTGGCTGCGGTGCAGGCAGAACGGTGATAGTGCGTTTTGTTTTAGGCGCAGCTCCAGGTCATACGCCAGGCCATCGCGCAGCAGAAAATCAATCAAGGCGCGCAAGCGACCGAAGTTGATGCCGCTGGGCAGCAAGTCATGCAGCTGCGCCTGGTCGAGTTCGCTGATGACGATGGTGAACTTGCTGCTGCGGGTGCGGGTGCGGCTGCCGACCATGAACGTGCTGCCAAGTTCGCCGTTGCTGCGCCCGAGGCTTACAAGCTGTTTGCTTTTGGTGAGGACCGAGCGCGTCTCGAATTCGCGGATCTGCACGTGCGTCAGATCGAAGCAGTGGGCGATGATGCCGGCGACGGTACCCGGTGCGCGGCTGCGGCTGGCGATCACGCCGGCAAAGCTGAGCAGGCGGCTCCAGGGCAGTGTCGTGTCGCCGCGCAGCTGTTTGTCGTTCAGCCCGAGCAGGGCAAACATGTACTGGGAGAACCCGTCGCGCGCACCGGGTTGAAAACGGATGTAATAGCGGTACTTGCGCCAGATTCGGTGCAGCAGGCTGAGCAGGTAGTGGTTGAAGAAGTCGAAGAAGGCCGGCCGCACGCCGACACCCTGGGCATGTTCATAAGCCACTTGCTCCAGGTAATAGGTGGGCAAGGGCGAGTCGGTACCGTGCAGCCCCATGAACGTGGTGCACACGCGATAGCGCTCATACTCCCCAGGCATACGCTCGGCCTTGTACACATCAGCGACGGGAAAGGTCAGGCGCGGGTCGCTGGCCAGCCGCACGCGCAGCCGGGTGGCCTCATCCGCCCAACGCGGTTCCAGGTCGTCCCCGTGCAGGCCATGCAACCGCTCCAGCAACTGGAAGAAGTTGTACTGGTGCGCATTGGCGAGCAGCTTGTCGGCTAGATCAGCGGTTGCTTGCCGGTCTGGATGGGCCATGTGTAGTGCTCGTTGTTGGTGGTGTTGATCACTTCCAGTTGATGGAAGGAATTGATGCTGGCGTACAGGGCGAAGAAGTGCGCGAGCACGCAGCCGAACAGGTAGAGGTCGCCTTCGCAGAGGAAGGCGGTCTGGTCCAGTTTCAGCCGGGTGTGCAGGCCGCGAATGGGTTGCCCCTTGATCAGCCAGTCCATGGGCTGTGTGTGGATCTCGCGAATACCGTCGAGGCGTTTGTGGGTAGTGCGCGCTTGCTGGATGTCGTGCAACGCCGCGAAGTCGTAGGTGCGGATAACCGCCTTGAGCGGCTCGACCGACAGCAGCGACAGGTAGTTGAGCGACATGTTGGATATCAACGCCCACTGCAACTGGCCATCCAGCACGGGCCGGTAGGGGCGGGTGGGGGCGCAGATGTTGGTATAGGTCGCCAGGGGCGGCGTGACTTCGGTGAGGACGTTGATGTCATCCACGCCCAGCGCCAGCGGCAAGTCCCTGTTGGTGCAGGTCAGGTCGATGGATGCAGTTTCAAGCTCGCCTATATAGTTGTTGGCATCGGCGCGCACGAAGGCGATGCGGTGGGTCACGCCATCGCCGCGCAGGGACTCTTCGAGTTGGTAGCGGTAGTAGAGCGCCGTGCGGCCTTGGGCATGCTCGATTTCGTGGGCGAACGATTCGAAAGGGCGAAAAGTCCGCAGGTGCTCCCCGGTGCTTCCGTCAGTGGTCGTTCGGGTGCTGATGACTTCGTCGACACTGAAGATTTCGTAAGCGGACTGCGCCTCGCTTCTGGGCTTCAGCTCTACCTGGGCAGCCTCGCTGGCCAGGTCGATGGGCTCGGCACTGTGCTTGAACAGGTTGACCGCCGGGGTGCAGAACAGGCTGAAATCTTCTGAGCCAACGCGCAGGGGTTCTGGCAGTTGGCGCGTGAAATGCAACTCGATGCCCACCTGCTGGCAGGCTTGTGCCGGCCATAGCTTTTCCAGGCCGGTAATGCTGAAGAAGTGGAAGCGCTTCGGGAACACGAAGTATTCCTGCAGAATCCGGTAGCCATCGAACACGTTTTGCGGGTAGGGCAGCAAGGCCTCCTCAGGGCTGAAACCCGGGAACGCGATGCTGTTGGCCGGTAGCCGGCGCACCTCGCCGTTCATGATCACGCTGACGTGTTTGAGGTATTGAGAGATCCATAGATAAAGCGTCAGAGCGGTGCGGTTGTCGCCGCTCAGGTGGAAGTCCAGACGCGTGCAGCCCAACGTATTCAGTGGCCGTTCGACCAAGGTTTGCAGGCCGATGCGAACCACAGAACTGTCGAGTGTCTGGGTTGCGCTGACGGCGCTGATTTCAAATGGATGAAGGCTCACTCCCGTGCAGGTACGAAACTCGCAGGGCACGCCGTCGACGGGTTTCGAGAACAACCTTGCACCTTTGGGAATGTGCTGTGATTGGCTGAGCGATTGTTTGCGTGGCGAGAATCGGATAATCGTGGCGCTGGGCAACGGGCGCAGGTAGTTGGGCCACAGTATCTGCAGCATGGGGTGGGTGAGTTCTGGCAGGTCATCTTCCAGCTTCAGCCGAAGTTTGGCCGTTAGAAACGCAAAGGCTTCCATCAACCGCTCGACATCGGGGTCGCTGCCCGCCTTGCCTAGCAGCCGGGCAAGCTGGGGGTTGTCCTTGGCGAAGTCGTTTCCCAACTCGTGCAGGTAACGCAGTTCTTCGCTGAATCTGTCCTTCAGTGACATGGGTCACCTCACTCGGGTGTAGCGGTTGTGTCCGTTTACCAGCAACTCCAGCTGCAACTGCTCTGCCTGGTTGTTGACCTGCACCTGGCAGTCGAGCCTGAAATGCAGTTGCAACGGGGCGTGACAATCGGGTACCGCTTTGAGCGCGCGCACGTGGATGCGCGGTTCAAAGCGCTGGAGGGTACGGCGGATATCGGCGCTCACTTGCTGCAGCAGGTCGCCGCTGCTGACGTCATGCCCATTGAAGTCGCGCAGGCCCAGCTCGGGGCTGCTCTGGGAGCAGCCTTGGCGAGCGTTCAGCAACGTTTCGAGGTGGCGCTTGATGGCCGCGAACTTGTGCGAAGCGTTTTCCTGGCGAGACGGCTCCCGGATGGCGGACGGGTCCGCCATCAAGCGATCGAAGAAACCACTCATTGCGTGTCGAGCCGGCCTACCAGGGAAATTTCGAAGTTCGCGCCCATGTACTTGAAGTGCGGGCGCACAGCGAGCGAGACCTGGTACCAGCCCGGATCACCCGCCACGTCCGAGACCTCGACCCTGGCAGCACGCAGCGGCCGACGGCTACGCACATCGGCCGACGGGTTTTCCTGGTCGGCGACGTATTGCTTGATCCATTTGTTGAGTTCGGACTCAAGGTCGCGTCGCTCTTTCCAGCTGCCGATCTGCTCGCGCTGCAACACCTTGATGTAGTGGGCCAGGCGATTGACGATGAACAGGTAGGGCAGTTGGGTGCCGAGCTTGTAGTTGGTCTGTGCCTGCAGGCCTTCGGGTGTCTTGGGGAAGTTTTTCGGCTTCTGCACCGAGTTGGCTGAGAAGAACGCGGCGTTGTCGCTGTCCTTGCGCATGGTCAGGGCGATAAAGCCCTCTTCGGCCAGCTCGAATTCCTTGCGATCGGAAATCAGTACCTCGGTAGGGATCTTGGCCTGCAGCTGGCCCAGCGATTGGTACAGATGCACCGGCAGGTCTTCGACGGCACCACCCGATTGTGGGCCGATGATGTTGGGGCACCAGCGGTAGCGGGCAAAGCTGTCGTTGATGCAGCTGGCCAACAGGAAGGCTGAGCTGCCCCACAGGTAATTGTCGTGCTGGCCGTTGATGTTCTCATCGTAATTGAAGCTGCTGATCGGCTGGTCCTGGTGATGGTAGGCGGAGCGCAGCATGAAGCGCGGCCCGGTCAGCGCGATGTGGCGGGCATCTTCGCTCTCGCGGAACGCGCGCCATTTGGCATGCCTTGGGCCGGCGAAGATGTCTTTGATTTCCTTCAGATTGGGTAGCGCTTCGAAGCTGCTCAGGTTGAAGAACTCTGGGGAGGGTGCCGCAATGAAGGGCGCATGCGACATGGCACCGACCGACGCCATGTAGCTCAACAGCTTGATATCAGGCGAAGAGGGGCCGAAGTTGTAGTTGCCAACCATTGCCGCGACCGGCTCGCCACCGAACTGGCCGTAACCGGCGGTATAGACGTGTTTGTAAATACCACTGCAGGTAATGTCGGCGGCGTTCTCGAAATCATCGAGCAAGTCTTCCTTGCTGACGTGCAAGACTTCGAGCTTGATATTCTCGCGAAAGTCCGTGCGGTCGACCAGAAGTTTGAGGCTGCGCCACGAGGATTCAAGTTGCTGGAACGCGGGTTCATGCAGAATGGCATCCATCTGCTTGCTGAGGACCCGATCCAGCTCGGCAATCATCTGGTCGACGCGGTGTTTGTTGATCAATTGATCTGGGTCATTGTTTTTTAGAATTTCGGCAATGAAGGCGGATACACCCTGCCTGGCCACTTGGTAACCCTCTTGTGTGGGAACCAACTTGGTCTCTGCCATGATCTGGTCGAGCAAGGTGGCATTGCTCAGTGTTTCGGCCTGTGTTTCAACAGTGACAGTTGTGCTTGGCTTTGGCATGGGGACGCTCCGTTGTCTCAGTCTGCTTTTGGCGCTTCAAGCACCAGGTCGAGTTCTTGCGCGAGTTGCTTGCGGGCATGCGCGTCGTTCAGAAGCTGCTGCAGCTGTTTGCGGAAGGTGGGCACGTTGCCCAGCGGGCCTTTCAGGGCAACCAGCGCTTCACGCAACTGCAGCAGCTTGTTCAGCTCGGGCACCTGGCGTGCGATGCGATCTGGGCCGAAGTCCTGGATGGACTTGAATTGCAGGTTGACTGCCAGCTCTGCATCCGGAGTAGCGTCAAGCGCGGAGGGCACCGACATGGCCAGGCTCACATCGGCGTCATTCAACACGTTGTTGAAGGTGTGTTTATCGATGCGCATGACCTGACGGTCTTCGAGGGAGCGGCTGTCATCGAGGCCGAAGTCGCCCAGCACCATCATCTTGTGCGGCAGCTCTACCTCGGCCTGCTCGTCACCGGTGGCGGGCACATATTTGATGTTGATGCGTTCTTTGGGTGCAACGGAGCCTGAGGATTTAGTCATGGTTATATATATTTTCCAGTGTGGGTTTTATATGTAGGACGTTTCCTACAAGTAAGGCTTGCGTGTTAAACATGGGATAAACATGATGCCTGGAATTTGGGTTCTGAGTTGCTTAAAAACCATGCGCTTGATAATTGCCGAGCGTCGAGTTCAAATATGTAACAAAATAATTTCTTGAATAACTGTGAGTTTGTGTACTAGCCTTTTTTTGCTGTTGGGGTGGCCGGGTTAATGCTGGTGTATGTGTGCTATTGAGCGGGAGAGTTAAGGTGAGATGATTATTCGTTATGCAGGTGGCGTCGGACTTTCATTACTGTTTTTGTTCATGCCTGCCTTAACCCGCGCATCACAGGACTGCTCACGGATCGTGTCCAATATCGAGCGCCTGGCGTGTTTCGATCAGGCGGCGGGTACGCCGGGATTCACGCCGCACCGACAGTGGTCAGCGCAGGAGCTGGAGGCGCCCACGGTGCGTCGCGTATTGATCCATGAGACGGGGCGGGCGCCCGAGGACTTGAGGTTTCGCCTCCGTTCTGAAGAAGGCGGACTCATGATCTCTGCACCTGCGATTGCTTCAGTTGCACCGCACCCCTACCTGATCATCAGCTGCGTGCAGAACATCTCGAGGTTGCAACTGGTCACCGCCCAACCCGTCGATGCCAGCCGAGTGCAGGTACGGTTGCTAGGGGAGCGGGGCGCTACTGTACCCACCCCGTGGCAAGTGATGGAAAACGGCCAAGTGCTCGACGCCGGCAGAGGCTTGCCGGGTATCGAGCAGATCAGGCAATTGATCGGGGCCCATCGCATTCACGTAGAGAGCGACAACCCTGCCGTTGATGGACTCGTTTTTGACGCTCAGGGGCTGGACCCGCTTATCGACGAGGCTCGCAAGACATGTCGCTGGTAGCTGAGGTCGAGGCGCAAGAAGTCACACGGTTGCTCGCACCCATCGATACCCAGGTGCCGGCGGGACTGTTCGATGTGGAAGACGAAACCTACCAGGCCATTGACCAGGAGATGGTCAAGCTGGGTGGGCTGCAGGAAGCGTCTATCGACTGGGACTACATCGAGGAGGCATCTGCTCAGTACCTGGAGCGACAGTGCAAGCATCTGCGGATCGTCGCGCACTTGAGCGTTGCGTGGCTGCGCAGTGGCTGTTGGGAGCGCTGGGGGTTTACCTTGGCGTTGCTGGGCGGAATGATCGACAACTATTGGGAAACCGCTCATCCAACGCCTGGCCCGAAAGGCTTCCTGACCAAGCGCAAGATCGTTGGCCTGGTGTTCAATCGCTTGATCGATGCGCTGCCGCGCCTTGATCGTTTCACGTACACCGCGGCTCACGCCGCAGCGGCGAAGCGTGCATTGGCCCGTTTGATGTATCAGCAGGAAACTGCCCAGCTTGACCCGGCTGTTCTGGGGGAGCTGGAGCGCCTGTTGCGCAAACACACGGCGCTTGCCAACGGTATTGGCGAGTGCGATGCGCCCAAGGCCCCGGTGGAGAGCCCGCAACCTGCACCGCTGGCTGATGTCATCGCCACGCCAAAACCACGCATGTCGATCGGTAACGAGCGCGAGACGCGCCGAGCCATGTTGAGCATGGCCGAGCTGATCAACCAGCAGGACCCGTACGACCCGACCGGCTATCAACTGCGTCGCTTCGGCCTGTGGGCCCACATTCAGGCCGCACCGCAAACCCGGCAGGGCAGCCGTACAGAGTTGATGGCAGTACCACGGGATATTGCCAGTGACTACGAGGATGCCATCGCCGGCACCGTAATCGACGCGGCGTTGCTCCAGCGAGTTGAAAAAAGTGTGACGGCTTCTCCCTTCTGGATTCGCGGCAGCTTTCTTGCCGCAACCGCCGCGTCGCGGCTGGCGATGGGCGAAGTGGCTGAGGCCATCCGTGCGGCGACCGCTCGTTTCGTGCTGCGCATGCCAGCGCTGCAGCAGCTGTGCTTCAGCGACGGTCAGGTGTTTGTCGACGACCAATGCCTGGCCTGGCTCAAAGGGGCAGACGGGCAGTCCGAGCAAGCGGCAGCCTCCCAAGAGTTCGCCAGCCTTCGCGAAGAACTGGTCAGCCAGCTGGAAAGCGGCGGCGTAGAACCGGTGTTGCTAAGGCTGCAGGGGATGCAGGCAGATTTTCGAGCTCCTCGCGAGCGCTGTCATACCACCGTCATCGCAGCTGATCTGTTGGCCGCACGAGGCGTGTCCTGGTTAGCCCAGGACCTGTGCGCCGGGGTCGCGCGAACGATGCAGCAAACCACCGCCAGCGACTGGGAGCCCGAGGTATTCCGGCGGCTTCAACAATACGCGTCCTCCCACGTGCTGGCCGATCGGAACAAGGAGCAGGAGCCTCGATGAATCAACTCTGGAAGTACCTCAAACGTTGGGGCTGGCCGCTGATGACCCGTATCGGTCTGGCAATGCCGCTGCTACTTGGGCTTGGCGCTGTGCTGATGCTGGTTGCCATCTGGTGGCTCGGCCCGCAATGGACGTGGCGCGATCAGCAGCCGTTGGCCAGTGTGGTGCATCGTAGTGTGGCCAGCCTGGTGCTCTTGTTGATGGCGCTGTTGTGCTGGCTGGTCGTGTTGAGAACGCGCTTTCGCCGCTTGCAAGCAGAACGTCGGCAGGCAATGGACGCCGAGGCGGACCCGGCGCTACCGTTCGTTCACGCACAAGAGAAGGGGTTGAGCCAAGCACTCGCACGCTACCTGGACAATGCCGGTGGGCGTCGCGCGCTGTACCGATTGCCGTGGTACCTCGTGCTGGGCGCCAGGCAGGCCGGCAAGAGCAGCTTTATTGACTGCACCGACCAAAGTTTCTCGTTGACCCGCATCGATAGGGCCCAGGCACGAGGCCGGCCTGCGAAAGCGCTCGCCTACCCCGTGGGATGGTGGATCAGCAATGATGCGGTGATCATCGACCCGCCCGGTGCCTTTATCAGCCAGAACGGTCCCGTAGATTCGCTGAGCAGTGGCTCCACTGACGCTGAGTCCTCGGTACCGCCTGGAACCCAAGCCAACTTGTGGCAGCATCTGCTGGATTGGCTGCAGCGCAATCGAAGCCAGAGAGCCCTCAACGGCCTGGTGCTGGTTGTCGACCTGCCCGCGCTGCTGCACGGTACCGTCGAGCAACGCACGGCACTTGCCCACCTGCTGCGCACACGTCTTTACGAGGTGAGCAGCCAGTTGGGCTCGCGCTTGCCGCTTTATGTCGTGTTGAGCAAATTCGATCTGCTGGACGGCTTCGACCAATTCTACAGCAAGCTTTCGGCCGCCAAGCGCAACAGCCTGTTTGGATTCACGTTCAAGCTGGATGCGGTCGACACCTTCGACGCTTGGCTAGGCGAGTATGGCGAACATTATGATCGGTTGCTGGAGCAGCTGTTCGAGCAGGTGATCGATCAGCTGGACGTGCAGGGTAGCCCTGCGTTGCGTTCACGTCTCTACTCACTGCATAGGCAGTTGCTCGGGTTGCGCCCAATCCTGTTGGGCTTTCTGCGCGAGACCTTGGCAAGTGACCGTTTCACCACCCCGGCGCTGGTGCGCGGTGTGTATTGGTCGTCAGTCGTCCAGCACGGTGACGTGCGCAACGCCTTTGTCCGTGAGGCGGCGCAGCCTTACAAGACCAGCCTCCCCTTGGTTGAGGGCAAGGCGCAGGGCAAGGCGTTGGCCTACTTCATTCAACAGGCCTTTGGACGGGTCATCTACAAAGAGGCCGGCCTTGCCGGCGACAACGTGAGGGTGGCTCGGCGCAAGCGCCAATTGCTGTGGGTGGGTTCTTCTGTAGGCGTTCTGGCCTTCTGCGTCGCCATCGCCAGCTGGCATCGTTACTTCGACATCAATGGCGTCAAGGCCGCCAGCGTGCTGGCCAAGAGTCGGGAGTACAGCCATCACGAAGTGGATCAGCGTCTGGACCCGACCGGGCGCAACTTGCTGGAGCCGCTGGACCAGATCCGCGATGCGGTAGCAGTGTTTGGCGACTACCGCGCTGCGTGGCCGGGTGTTGCTGATCTGGGGCTGTACCAGGGCCGTACCATCGGGCCGACCGTGGATGAGGCGTACCTCAGCTTGTTGTCCAGGCGCTTCTTGCCTGCGTTGGCCAGCGGCGTGATCGAGGCCATGGATGCGGCGCCCCCCGGCAGCGAGCAGCAAATGGCCGCGCTCCGGGTTTACCGTATGCTTGAGGATCGCCGGAACCGCCGAGCGGAATGGGTCGAGGACTGGATGGCGCAACAATGGCAACAGGCCTTCCCCGGCCAGGGGCAGCTGCAACGAGACCTCATGCGGCACCTGAAGTATGCGCTGGCCTACGCGGATACCGACCTGCCGCAGTATCGCCAGCGTGTCAGCCTCGTGCAGCAGACATTGCGTAAGGTGCCGTTGCCACAACGCGTGTATGCGGGCCTGAAGCAGCAGGCCCAGGAACAGTTGCATACCGGTCTGGACCTGCGTCATCAGGTGGGGCCTGCGTTCGATGTCGTTTACCAGCTGTCTTCCGGCTCGAGCCAGGGCGACAATGGTGTTTTGCTGGCGCCAATGCTCACCGCCAAAGGCTTCAAGGAGTACTTTGAACCGCGTAGTCAGCGCTTTACGGAAATGGCCATGATCGACCAGTGGGCACTGGGGGAACGTGCTCAACTGGATTACTCCGATGCCGACCAGGCTGCGCTGAACGAGCGCCTGCGCAACCTGTACAGCGCCGACTACATCGACAGCTGGCGCCGCGCCTTGAACGCATTCTCCGTGGCGGATTTTCGAGACCTGGATCATGGCGTCACGGTCCTTGAACAGTTGGCCGGGCCAGCGGCGCCGTTGCACCGATTGCTGGAGACGGTTCGCGACAACAGTTCGCTGTTATCACCGGTGAATGTTGGCGTGGCGGATGAGGCCCCTTCGCCTGTTTCGGTCAACAGCAAGCCTGAGCAACAACAGGCGCTGGTCATTCAGCGGGCGTTTGCAGGCTTGAGCGCCATGTTGCACGCTGCAGGCGAAAAACCGAGCTACTACGATGAAACCCACGCAGCCATAGCCGCCGTCCACGACTATGCCAAGGCGGTACAGGGTAGCCCAGACCGAGGCAAGGCTGCGCTGCACGCAGTGCATCAACGCTTTTCAATGACCGGGCACGACCCCATCGGCACCTTGCAACGCGTTGCCACTGGCTTGCCGGAGCCAATCAATCATCACGTTAGAAAGGTGGCAGATCAAACGGCGCAAGTGCTGAACGTTGAAGCGCTGCGCGAGCTGGAGCGACGGTGGGATGCTGAGGTCTACAGCTTCTTTCAGCAGCGCCTGGCAGAGCGCTACCCTTTCGTAGTCAGGGCACCCGACGCTGCGCTGGAAGATTTTGAAGCGTTCTTCGGGCCGAATGGGCGACTGCAGCAGTTCCAGGATCAATACCTGAAGCTTTTCCTCAAGGACAATCTGGAAGCCTTGCAGGATGGTTTGCAGGGGCGATCCCTGATCCGTACCGATGTGATCGAGCAGCTGGAACGGGCCGATCGCATCCGCGAAACGTTCTTTGATCAGCGCGGTAACCTCAGCGTGCAGTTCAGTATCGAGCCGTTGGGGCTTAGTGCAAATCAACGCACCAGCCTGCTGGATCTGGATGGCCAGCTGATTTCCTACACCCACGGCCCAAGCCAGATCACCGGTATTGTCTGGCCCAATACCTTGGGGCAACACGTGCGCAGCAACCTGACCCTGCTCAGGCAGAATGGCAATAGCAGCAGCCTGGAGTATCGAGGGCCTTGGTCGATGTTTCGCCTGCTGAGCCGCGGTGCGCTCAATGGGCGTACGGCAACCAGCGTGGACCTGAGCTTCAAAACAGGTGATGGTGTGATGCGCTACCGGCTGAACGCGGAAAAGGCCTTCAACCCAATTACTCAACAACCGTTCAAAGGTTTTCGGTTGCCCCGAGGGTTGTTGCAACAGCCAGTCAGGGTGGCGTTGGCCGAACAGGCGGATGTGCCTGTCATGTAAGCAGGAGGCGGTGCAAAACGAAGAGCGAGCCCTGGCACTGCATTGCTGTACCCAGGCTATCGAGCAACTGAAGTCAGGCATGGGCAGGGTGCATGCTCAGGGGCAGGGACGTACAGGCATGCTGAAGCGCTGATCAAGCCCAGAACCCAACCAGTACCAACGCCGCCACACCCAGCCCGACCGCAACCGAGCAGCCGCCCAGCGACAGCGCCGCCCGGCCTTGCCGATACCAGCCGTCATGGCCCAATTGCCGTGCCGGCGCCAGCAGGCTGCGCCACCGCAGTTCCGTATCGTGAAACGCCTGCAAGTTCGCCGTATCGGCATCCAGCCAGCGGCGGAAGTCGATACGCTCGCATGCTGTCACCTGCGGGCTCTGCAAGCGCACATACCATTGCCCGGCCACGCTCGTCAGCACATCCCGGCGCGAGCGGCCAGCCTGCAGCGCCTGGCCCATGTTGCGCTCGATACTCGCCAGTGGCAGGTCAAGGCGCACAGCAATGCTTGCGAAGTCCAGCTGATCGAGGCGGTTGAGCAGGAATACTTGCTGTACGCGCCGTGGTAGCCGCTGCAGTGCATGCAGCAGGGCGTCGTCGGCATCATGCTCGGCAGCAGGAGTGGGGTGTTCAAGGGGCAGCAGCAGACGGGTCATGGACAGCTCCTTGCTCTATAAAGGGGAGGAGGGGGCATCTTCCGTGATGCGTGATCAGCGTAGATTAAACGAGATTGATTCTCAAGTGCTGATTCCGCAAAGTTTTGTAACGAGCGTTCACGCCCTGAAACACCTTTGTTATCATGCGCGCCATTACGATCTTCATTAGCCTGAAGAGCCAAAAAAAAGACCCGGCAAAAAGCCGGGTCAAAAACCGTGATTAGCCTGATGAGGAGATAATCTGAGAGCGACCTAAGCTTTCAGGTTATCCAGCAGATCTCGCGATCAGCTGAGTGCAATAATAATCGTTATCATTTGGCAGTCAAATGAATTTTCGCTAATTCGGTAAAAAAATTTTACCGATGCGCTCCCTTGTCCCGGCAATCGGGGCATTTGCCGTTACCTGGCTATCACGTTCTCTCCCTTCTTTCTTGTCTGTAAACCCGGTCACTCGGTGCGTTTGTGTTCCAGCAGTGCGCGAGCCATGTCCATCATGTGCATCAACGCGAAGGTCAGTTCGCGCTGGCTGCCGTGCTGGTGTGTAGCGGTTTCCTGGGCGGTGGCCGCAGCGCAGCGCAGCAGGGCGATGGCGTGTTCCTGGGCCTGGTCGCCGGTTACGCCCTCGTGCAGGGTCCAGATCCTGTTGTCCAGGGTAGGCCGTGGCGGGTTGGGGTTGAGGTAGTAGTCGAGCGCGCGGCGTGCGGCTTCGCTGTCGAGATCTGTTTCGTCGTTTTTCGATGGTTTCATGGCAATACCTGCTGATTTCCCTTCAAGCACACTGGAATCACAGAATAGGTCAAGCTGTACTATGTAGTGCCAAATAAATAATTCAGATTGTGTATTGCAGCGGTTAATACAGTCCGTATTGTTGCCGCTCATGGAAAACTGGAACGCATTTCTCAAGCGCTACAAGCGCGAACATAACCTCAGTCAGCTCCAACTGGCCGAGCGCCTGGGCATGACGCAGGGGGGCGTGGGGCATTGGCTGCGTGGCACGCGTCGGCCGACGCTGGAAACCATCAATGAAAAGCTGGAGAAGCTTGGGCTGGTGTTTCTGGAAGCCCAGGTCATGGTGGTCGAGCGCGACATCGTGCGTGAAGCGCAAGGGCTCTATACGGCCGAGCAGCCGGTTTCAGCCGAGGCGCTGCTCTATGCCAGCTTCCGCTTCCCGGTGCTGAGTTGGGCTGACCTGCAGGGGCCATTGCCTGAAACGAGCACGTCCCATGAGCAGACGGACTATATGCCCGCCGGCAATGCGTTCTGGCTGGTGGTGGAAAACGACTCGATGAACGCGGCCAGTGGCAAGAGCGTGCCCGAGGGCATGCGCGTGCTGGTGGATACCGGGCTGGAGGCACAGCCCGGCAGGTTGGTCATTGCACGGCAGCCGGGGCGCCCGGCGGTATTGCGGCAGTTGGTCGAAGAGGGTGGAGACAAGATGCTCAGGCCACTGAATACGCGCTATCCGACGGTTTTGTGTGAAGAAGGCTGCGCGTTTCTGGGAGTGGTGGTGCGGGTACATGGGGCCTTCTAGGCTGCCGGGTTGCTGCGAAGCTGTGTCACGCCACAAGGCCGCTATACGTGAGGGGCATGCCAGCCATGAACATGGATAAGTGGATTGCCCTCGTTCGCGACCGGATGGAGGAATTAGGGCTTACCCAAGAGCAGCTTGCCGAGCGCGTAGGCGTGTCGCAAGGCAGTGTAGGACATTGGGTGAACAAGCGGCGCCAACCGAAGCTCGAGTCGATGAACCGCACTTTGGTTGAGATTGGCATGCCCCACTACTGCGTCCGCTTGCAATTGCGTATTCACGGGCAGGCTGATGGCGAACGTTGTGTTTCTGGGGTGGATGACGATGATGACGAACCCGACCTCATGCGATACATCGTTTGCTTCCGTTACCCGGTGCTGGGTTGGAGTGAGTTAGAGGCTGCAACGGCTGTAGAGCCTGCTGTTTTCGAGCAGACTGACTACCTGGCACAGGGCAAGGCGTTCTGGCTAACCGTGGAAAACGATGCCATGAGCGCTGTCAGTGGCCGCAGTGTGCCGCAGGGCATGCGGATGCTGGTGGACCCGGGTGTAGAGGCTGAGGCGGGGCGTTTGGTTATCGCTCGTCAGCCGGGCAAGCCGGCAATTTTCCGCGAGCTGGCCGAGGAAGGTGGGCAGCGTTATCTGAAGGCATTGAACAGTAACTACCCGGCGCTGTTGTGTGAAGAGGGTTGCGAATTTCTTGGGGTGGTCGTGCGGGTGCATGGGGCCTTTTGAAGGGGTTTGAGTAGCGGCGGCAACGGTGAACGGCGGGTGGAAATTGACCAGCAGGGCCGGCCCTTTCGCGGGTGAACCCGCTCCTACACGCGGCCTGTGCCCAATCACCGATGTGTGTCCACCCCCGATAGGTGTAATCGATGGACTCGCCCCCGCCGAGGCATCACAGTGCCACGGTGGTGTTCGAAGAAGCCAACGGCAGCGAGGGCGAGACCATGAAAAAGCATAGTTCGAAACACGATTCCCTGTCTTCCAC
>NZ_JADDRH010000032.1:0-29147 GCF_044904505.1 Pseudomonas sp. 3HC3 | reverse complement strand
GTAGAGGTACACTTTTTCGACTTTGGCGTCGGGTCGCATCATGGTCGGCGAGCTCCAGAAAGAAATCGGGAGCACAGCATCGGGGATCAGGTAAGCGCTTTGAATGTGGGGTTCATGGAGCGCTTACAAATAATCCTGATACTGGCGACGGCCGTATGTCGAGACTCCTCGGCGGCTTCAGGAGGAGGCACCCCGTACACCCTTCAAAATTACAGTCGAGCGTCTCAGCCCTGAGGAGTAGGCCCGGGGTCAGAGTTTTCGCCGATTCCTTCCTGCGCCTGCGAAGCCTGGCTTACGGCACGTGATCGCCGCATGCGACGAAACGCTCTCGCCACCCGGCGTTTACCCTCGGATCTATCGGTAGCTGTATAGAGGTCTACTTTGAGGCGCTTGGTGCCTGTGAGGCTGGAGAGGCTCTTTTCCACGCCTCCAAGCTACGAGCTATCCCAATCACCGGGTCACGCCCAAGCTCACTAGCTCCAGCGTAGTCAGCCATGTCCAATGGTATAGATATTCGTTTCCCTAGGCTTGTCCTTACTGCCTCGCCGCCACGAAATCGTCACCTCGAACACTTTTCCTGCTCAGGCATGGCTGCCTCCTGCAATAGTTTCCGTGATATCCACCGGATTGATTGTAGGGTGTCCTCAGATTTGAGGACACCCGCTAGAGAAAGATTACGAGCAACCCGCGAACGCTTGACCAACGCAACCCAGAAGGCTATAGCGGCAGCCAATTATGAGGTCCGACCGGTTGACGATGAGCTGCAAAGCAGGTATCGAACTGCTGCGGCCGGCCTCGGAATTCGCGCGACAGCCAGCTAGGCAAACTGCTCCACCACTACGGTCCTACGCCTTCGGGATCAGGGCCCAGATAAAATCGTGAGCGAGAAAAACTGATGAAGGACTATCGAAGCCTTTTGACAAAAGGCCAAAAAATTGGTGGGGCGGCTGTTGGAGGCGCAATCGGTTCTCTAACCGGGCCTGAAGGAAACGTACTAGGTGCTGCCCTTGGAGCTGCGGTAAGCGAAACTTGCGTGATTGTATTAACTGACCTCGCCAATCGGTTCCTATCACCGAAAGAAGAGCAACGAGTTGCAGGTGTTGCCGCACTGAGCATCGACGGTATCCGCGAGCGGCAGCTTTTTGAGCCGATCAGAAGCGATGATTTCTTCGACGACGGAGCCACTACGGTCTCTGCTGCGGAGGAGATTTTCGAGGGTGTTCTACTGAGTGCGAAACAAGAGCATGAGCAACTCAAACTCCCTCTCCTCGCGAAGTTTTACGCCAACCTAGTGTTTGAAAGCTCCATCAAACGCTCAGAGGCAAACTACCTGCTAAGCATTGCTGAGTCGCTGACCTACACTCAACTATGCCTGCTCGGGCTCTGCACTAAAAAACAAAAGCGAGACTACAAGCTCCGAGAACGGTGTTGGATGATTGCAGAAGGAGTTTCTTCAGAAACCGAGAGCCTGGCTGTCCAGGCTGAGGATCTCAAGCAAAGGCAGCTGTTCTACCAGCGCCCACCATCCCCCTGGGATCAGAAGTTCAAAGACACCGAAACGCTACCAAGGTACACCAGCCTCTCCACTGTGGGTGAGCGCCTAGCAAACCTAATGGAGCTTCACAACATCGAGAATGAAGTGCTTAAAGCAGTAGCGGATAACTGGTGATGGATCGAATGCAACAGCAGTGGCACCCACACCGTACCCATGGCTCAGTCTCATTTGCCTTGAATCTGGCTACTGGGGGCAGAAGATATGGCGTCCCAGGGAGGAATTGAACCTGCAACCTTACCCTTAGGGGAGTCCCAGAGGCTCCAAGCCGAAAACGCAGCTCCCTTGTAGCCCTTCCCTCTCCCGCTGAGGAGCATTGCAAGCAGCGACGAGGCGCACTGAAGATGGCAAAATGCTCTATCCAATATTAGGGAGACTCCGAAATGGAACCGGCTTTTTGGATAGGTGTGGGAACTGTGTTTGCCGCTCTCGTAGGCCCGGTTCTTGCGGTTCAGACCCAAAAGTACATAGAGCGCAGGCAGGGCCAGCGCGAACAGAAGATGCGTATTTTCTCAATCCTTATGTCCACAAGAGCGACTCGTCTCTCGCCCATGCATGTGGAGGCCCTCAACATGATTGATCTAGCTTTCGCGGGAGGAGCCCGGAGCCGAAGCTCAACTGAAACTGAGGTCCTTGAAGCCTGGAGAGACCACCTCGATCACCTCAATACGACATGCAACGAGCATACGTTTGAACGCTGGAGGGAAAAGCAGGACGAGAATTTGATCGCCCTGTTGGGTGCAATGGCAACAGACTTGGGCTTAAGGTACGACAGGATCTTGCTCCGCAACGGGGCGTACATTCCGAAGGGCCTTGCCGATATGGAGAACGAGCAGCACCAGGTTAGGCAGCTTGCTCTGAAGGTGTTGTCTGGAGATCAACCGTTGAGTATGAGGGTCACGGAGCTCCCTACGGATCCCGACTTTGCTCAGGCGCAGATAAGCCTGCATGAAGGCGTAGCCCGTATCATTTCCGGGAAAACCACGGTTGGTGTTCATCTTGAGAAATCACCTAAGCAGCCCGACACCGATACTAATGCTTAAAGTGTGTAATGCCATGCTCGTAAGTATGAGTAGGATTGTGAGTAGAAAAAACAACCTACTCAACGAAAGCACCATTTTTAAAGACCCACAGAACTGATTTCGAGTCTCCCTCGGGCACCAAAATCCGGAAAAAACCGACCTTATGGTCGGTTTTTTTGTGCCTGCGATTCACGCCCGACATTGGCGCCGCCCTCCTGACTCCCGCGCCTCCCCACATGCCTGCATTCTATTGGCCGCGCTTGGCACTGGCGCTTAAGCTGTCATTCGTCAGATATATTCCGAAAGTATTGTTAGCGTAATGGCACTTAGCCATAGTAGCGCTCCCTTTTCTCCACGCAATGTGTGTCACATGAAAACAATCGCGCCCTGCATGGCGGCAATGATGCTGCTCAGTGGGTGCAATGGAGTGCCAACGTCTTACGTTTCAGATCCCGTCTACAACCAGGCGTTCGTGGTCACATCAGGTGCCCCGCTGCCCATGTTGCTGATGGCAAGCGCCATCCAGTGGAACGAGGATTACGCAGTAACTGCCAAACACACCCCCTTCCTGCGCAACGTGGTCCACGAGGGCCTGGGTGACGTGGTGTTCTTCAAGCACAAGGCCAGCAACGTGCCGCACTGGCGCCAGTACGTGCCAGGGGAAGCCGTGACGGCGGTGGGCTTCAACAGTTTCATGATGCCGATGCAGGGCAAGGGCCATGCGCTGTCGTCGCTGGTACGGCTTGAAGGTACGCCGGGCAGCGTTTTCTACTCGGTGCACGACGGCCCGATTACCAAGGGTATGTCGGGCGGGCCTGTGTTTGCCGATGACGGCAAGGTGGTAGGCATCAACGTCGCGATCATTCCCACCAGCGAGATCGACGCGGGCAAGCGCCCGGACCTGGTCGGCAAGGACCGTATCAGCGTGTTCATGTCGTTCAGCGAAATCGACAAGGAATGGCGACGCTATCAGTACCTGCTGGCGCACAAGGCCAAGCCCCAGGCACCGGCTGCGATCAAAGGCTACGTGGCGGTGGCCGCCAAGCCGTGAATCGGGGCGCGGTGTTGGATGGAAAGCGGCCTATGATGTGAGGCTGATGGCCTCTTCGCGGGTAAACCCGCTCCCACAGGGCCTGCACAGGATTTGAGCCTTGTGCAGTACCTGGGAGCGGGTTTACCCGCGAAGAGGCCCTGCCAGCCAACGCGAGAAGGACCTGCCATGCACCTGACCCACCGCCCCATCCGGCCAGAAGACATCCCCGTTATCTGCAGCTTCCCGCAGAGCCCGGACGAACTGTTCTACATGTTCCCCAAAGCCACCGCCCCCCTCACCCCCAACCAGCTGAGCGACGCCATAGCCCAACGCAGCGGCTCCACGGTAGTGGAAGGTAACGGCGCTGTCCTGGCCTTCGCCAATTTCTACAAAGCCGAACATGGCGGCGTATGTGCCCTGGGCAACGTAGTGGTGGCCCCCAGCGCCCGCGGCCTTGGTGTAGCGCGTTATCTGGTAACGGCCATGATCGACCTCGCCCGCCAGCAGTACAGCGCCCGGGAGGTCTGGGTGTCATGCTTCAATCACAACACCGCCGGCCTGCTGCTTTATCCACAGCTAGGCTTCACACCGTTCGGCATCGAGGAGCGGCAGTCGTGGGACGGCACGCGGGTAGCGTTGGTGCAGATGAAGCAAATACTGACTTAACCGAGCTGGATCAGCGGGTCATTACATGCGGCCGAACGAGAAGGTCCACCCCCAGAGCACGAATGACCCTCAATACAGTGTCAAAACGAGGCTTCGCGCCAGGGCTCAGCGCCTTGTACAGGCTTTCTCTACCCAGCCCACTCTCCGTAGCAATATGTGTCATGCCCCGTGCACGAGCGATATGGCCAAGTGCTCGAATGATTTTCTCGGTATCGCCATCTGATAGCACCTGGCTAAGGTATTCACTGATTGCCTCATCGCTGCTCAACAAGGCTGCCATATCAAACGGGATCAATTTTTCGCTCATTTCATCTCCTTCAGCAGCTTTCTGGCTTTGAGGATGTCCGCGGCCTGGGTGGACTTGTCGCCGCCGACCAGCAGTAAAACCAACCTCTGCCCCTTTTGCGTGAAATAGACGCGATAACCGGCAGCTACGTCGATGCGAAGCTCACCAATACCGCCTCCAAGCCACTTGAAGTCACCAAGATTGCCCGCCGCTGCTCGCTCCAGCCTACGACCTATCGCCAGCCTGGCCCTCAAATCTCTCAAGCTCTATAGCCAAGCGGCAAAGCTTTCCGTCTGTTCAACGAGAAACATCAAGTGGTCACCCAATCGTATCCTTATGGATACACCCATTCAGGGATTGAAGCGGCCCACTCTGTCGTTTTTGAGCTGAATCAGGAATTCAGGCACATCTGATAGGCTGGTCGGATTTTTCCCTTCGTTTCAGCTACAAAATCCCTTGCAACATTCAACCCTCGAACCTTCGACGAGCCTCGGCGTCCCATCCTGCATCCCCCGCGTTTCGAGGTGCCCCCGCGTGAAAGACGTCATCGCCCGCAAGTACCGCCTGGTGGTGAAGACCATCGGCTATATCGGCTGGTCGCTGTTCTGGCTGCTGATCTGGGATGTGCTGGTCACCCTCGATTTCATGCTGTTCTTGAACAGCAAGTTCACCCTGCCACTGATCCCGCTGACCCTGCTGGGCTCAGCCCTGGTGGTGCTGGTGAGTTTTCGCAACAGCAGCGCCTACAACCGCTGGTGGGAGGCTCGTACCCTGTGGGGCGCGCTGGTGAACAGTTCGCGCAGCTTCGCCCGGCAGACGCTGACGCTGATCGATGACCCGGATGACGGCCTGAACCCGGTCAAGGCCACTCTGCTGCGCCGGCATATCGCCTATGTGAACTGCCTGGCGGCGCACTTGAAAGGCGAAAGCTGCCCGGAGGAGCTGATGGCCTTCATCCCCCCGGCGGAGTTCGAACGGCGCAACCGCTCGAACAATTTCGCCAATGACATTCTCGGCGGCTCGGCAGCCTTGCTGGCGCGGGAATACCAGGCCGGGCGACTGGACAGCATTCGTCTGGCGCGGCTGGAGTCGACGCTGGTAGACCTGTCTAACGCCCAGGGCGGCATGGAGCGGATTGCCAATACGCCATTGCCCTACCCCTACGTGTATTTCCCACGGCTGTTCATCACGCTGTTCTGCCTGATCGTGCCGGTGGGGCTGGTGGAGTCGCTGGGTTGGTTCACGCCGCTGGCGTCGACGGTGGTGGGGTTCATGTTGCTGGCTATCGAGCGCATCGGCACGGATTTGCAGAGCCCGTTCAGGTTCAGTGAGCATCAGATCCAGATGGATACCATCTGCGAGACGATCGAGCGCAACCTGGAGTCGATGCAGCGGGAGGCGCAGTGTGCCGAGGCCGTAGGCGTCTGAGAGATTTTTGGGGATGCCTTGCTACCCCGCCTACCCATCAGGCCCGTACATAACGCTGACGCAATACATCACTCAACAGATCCACGAGCAACACCAACACCAGCATACCGATGATCACCGTGCTGGCCTGGGCCTCCTGGAACAGGCTCAAGGTGGTGTACAGCATCTGCCCCAACCCGCCCGCCCCGACGAACCCGAGCACACTTGCCATGCGGATGTTGTTCTCCCAGCGGTACAAGCTGTAGGCCAGCAACTGCGGCCACAGGTTGGGCAGGGTACCAAAGCAGAACGCCGCCACCTGGCTGCCCCCCTGCAAACGGATCGCCGCCGCCGGCTCGGGCGGGGCGTTTTCAAGCGCCTCGGCAAACAGCCGCCCCAGCACGCCAGCGGTGTGCAACGCCAAAGCCAGGGTACCGGCATTCGGCCCCAGCCCAGCCGCCAGCACAGTCAGCGCTGCCCACACCAGTTCAGGAATGGCACGCAAGGCATTGAGCAGCAAACGCGCGGCCCCTTGCAACGGCCAACCGAAGCGGCCCGCCGCCGGCAGTGCCAGCAACATCCCCAATACCATTGCCAACAAGGTGCCCATACCAGACATGGCCAGGGTTTCCAGCGCCCCGCGCCACACCGCCTTGAGGTGCCCCGCAGACAGATCCGGCTGCAGGAAGCGCCCGGCGTACTCGCCCATCTGCCCCAGCCCGCCATTGCCGACCAGTGCGTGCAGGTCCAGCTCCAAGTATGCGAACGAGGCCACCACCGCTGACACGATGGCACCCAACAGCACCAAGTTGATCACCCGGTTCATGCCAGCCTCCAGCGCAGCAGGCGGCTGAGCAGGTCGGCCAGGATCACCAGCAACAAGAACGTCAACAGCATGCTCGCCACTTGCGCACCCGCAAACATGCGCATCGACAGGTCGATCTGCTGGCCCAGCCCGCCAGCCCCGACAAAGCCCATCACCACCGAAGCCCGCACCGCGCACTCCCAGCGGTACACGGTGTACGACACCACTTCGCTGGCGGCATTGGGCAGGATGCCGTAGAAAAACGCCGCCAGCCGGCCACTGCCCGCCTGCAACAAGGCATGCGCCGGGCGCTGGTCGACCGACTCGAATATTTCGGCGTAAACCTTGCCGAGCATGCCACTGTAGGTGATGGCGATAGCCAGTACGCCCGCCGTCGGCCCCAGCCCCACGGCGCGCACGAACAGCAACGCCCAGACGATCTCCGGCACGCTACGCAGGAAAATCAGCAGCCCGCGCACCGGCAGGCGCAACAGTCGCGACCAGAACCCGGCCCGCCCGCCGCGTGAAGCGGCACGCAAGGACAAGGCACGGCTGGCCAGCAAGCCAGCCGGGATCGCCAACAACAACGCCAGCGCCATGCCGGCAGTCGCCACGGCCAGGGTCTGCAAAGTGGCTTCATACAGTAGCGCAAGAAAATCGGCATCATGTGCCGGCGGCCAGAAGGCGCTGGTAAAGCTGGCAATCTGCTGACGGTTGTCCGCCTGCAACAGCACCCCAGGGTTCAGTTCGCTTGACTGGATAGCCGGCCACAGTACTGCCACCGCCAACAGGGCCAGCAGCAACCGCGGCAGCAGCGCCGGGTCGCGGGCGTCGGCCTTCAGCATCGCGGAATCTGCACGGTCAGGGTCGGCCCCTGGGTTGGCGGCGGAGCCAGTTGTTCGTTGGCGTACAGTGCTTCCAGCAGCTGCTCGGTGACAGCTTCCGCCGGGCAGTCGAACACAACCTGCCCTTCGCGAATACCGATCACCCGCGGAAAATGCGCCAGCGCCAGCTCTACGGCGTGCAGGCTCGCCACCAACGTCACGCCTGTGGCTTGGGCATGGCGATTGAGCAAGGCCAGGCTGTGGTCGGCCAACACCGGGTCCATGGCCGATACCGGTTCGTCGGTCAGCAGCACCTGCGGCCGCTGGTACAACGCCCGAGCAATGCCCACCCGCTGCAACTGGCCACCGGACAACTGCCCACACTGCACGAACAGCTTGTCGGCCAGGCCCAGTTCGGCCAACGCCTGGCGCGCCCCCGGCACATCGCTGGGACACAGCAGGTTGAGCAAACCGCGCAGCGTACCCCACTGCCCCAGGCGCCCCGCCAGCACCGCAGTCACCACCCGCTGACGCGGTGGCAAAGGCGGCGACTGATGCACCAGGCCAACCCGCGCGCGCAGGCGCTGGCGTGCCCTTGCCGAAAGTGTCCAAGGCTGCTCGCCAAGCAACTCCAGGCGCCCACTGCTGGGCTGGATGGCCGTGGCCATCAGGTGCAGCAAGCTGGACTTGCCCGCCCCCGACGGCCCGATGATGGCGACACGCTCGCCCTGCGCGATACGCAGGCTCACCGCGTCAAGCGCGCGTACCTGGCCATGGCGCAGGCTGGCACCGTGCAGATGAATTGCCGCATTCGAAGCTGTCACTTGAGCAGGCCGGCCTCGCGTGCAGCTTGTTCGGTGCCCTTGTAGTTCTCAGGCTTGGTCTCGATGAAGCGGCTGGCGGCCTGCAGGTCAAGGATCGCCTTGTGCTCCGGGTTGCTCGGGTCGAGGTCCAGGAAGGCTTTCTTGATTTTCTGTTTCAACGCCGGGTCCATGTTGCCGCGCACAGTCCAGTTGTAGTCGAAGTAGGTCGGGGTGGTGGCGAACACCTTCACCTTGGTGGTATCGACCTTGCCGGCATCCACCAGCTTCTGCCACACGCTGGCGTTCAGCACGCCACCATCGACCTTGCCAGCCTGCACCCAGGCCACGGTGGCATCGTGGGCGCCGGAATAGGCCACGCGGCCGAAGTACTCCTCAGGCTTGATATTGTCCTGCTTGAGCATAAAGTAACGCGGCATCAGGCTGCCCGATGTGGACGAAATGGAACCGAAGGCAAACGACTTGCCCTTCAGGTCGGTCAGGCTCTTCACGTCGGGGTTGGCGGTGATGAACTTGGAGGTGAACTGTGCGTCCTGCTCACGTTGTACCAGTGGCGTAGCGGTCGGGTCCTTCAGGTGCACCTGAACGAACGTGAAGCCCCCCAGCCAGGCCAGGTCTAGGCGGTCTGCGGCCAGCGACTCGACCACCGCCGGGTAGTCGGCCACGGGTACGAACTTCACGTCCATGCCCAATTGCTTGGCCAGGTACTCACCCAAAGGCTTGAACTTGCGCTGCAGTTCGGTCGGCGCTTCGTCGGGGATGGCGCTGACCCGCAGGGTTTCTGCGGCCTGAACGACAGCGGCACAGCAAGACAGCACGAGGCCGGCGGCGAGCGCCAGGGGGCGGTTGAGCATGGGTGTTCTCCGGTTCAATAGCGGGGAAGTGCCGACACATTTGCCGACACCGGGAATTATAAGAGGCAAGGGCCCAAAGGCCAGCTTTGCTACAATCGCGCAACAATTTGACCTGCAGAGGTGCGTATGAGCGAGCCGATTCGCCTGACCCAGTACAGCCATGGCGCCGGCTGTGGTTGCAAGATCTCCCCCAAGGTGCTGGACGTGATCCTTGCCGAAAGCGGCACCCAGGCCCTGGACCCGAAACTGTGGGTCGGCAATGCCTCACGCGACGATGCAGCAGTGTACGCGCTGGACGACGAGCGCGGCGTGGTTTCGACTACCGACTTCTTCATGCCGATCGTCGATGACCCTTACGACTTCGGCCGCATTGCCGCCACCAACGCCATCAGCGACATCTATGCCATGGGCGGCGATCCGCTGATGGCCATTGCCATCCTCGGCTGGCCGGTCAACGTGCTGCCGCCGGAAGTCGCCCGCGAAGTCATCCGCGGCGGCCGTGCGGTGTGCGCCGAAGCGGGTATCCCGCTGGCCGGCGGCCACTCGATCGACGCGCCCGAGCCAATCTTTGGCCTGGCCGTCACCGGCGTGGTCAATAAACGCCACCTCAAACGCAACGACACCGCCAGCGTAGGCTGCCAGCTGTACCTGACCAAGCCCCTGGGCATCGGCATCCTCACCACTGCCGAGAAGAAGGCCAAGCTGCGCGCGCAGGACCAGGGCCTGGCCCGCGACTGGATGTGCACCCTCAATACGCCCGGCAGCCGCTTCGGCAAGCTGGACGGGGTCAAGGCCATGACCGACGTCACCGGCTTCGGCCTGCTTGGCCACCTGGTCGAGCTGGCCGAAGGCAGCGGCCTGACCGCGCATCTGGACTATGCTGCCGTGCCACGCCTGCCTAGCGTCGACCACTACCTGACCGAGGGCTGCATCCCCGGTGGAACCCTGCGCAACTACGACAGCTACGGGCACAAGATCGGCGCCCTCAGCGACGACCAGAAGCACCTGCTGTGCGATCCGCAGACCAGCGGTGGCTTGCTGGTTGCTGTTGCCCCAGGGGGTGAAGCCGAGTTCCTCGCCGAGGCTGCGGAACTGGGCCTGAAACTGTCCCCGATCGGCAAGCTGGTCGAGCGACAGAGCCATGCGGTCGAGGTGATCTGATGCGCCCCGACTGCACCGACTTCCGTCAGCTGTTCCTCGACGACGTGCCGATGATGGACATGCGCGCCCCCGTCGAATTCGCCAAAGGCGCCTTCCCTGGGGTGGTAAACCTGCCGCTGATGAACGACCAGGAGCGGCAGAAGGTCGGCACCTGCTACAAGCAGCAGGGCCAGGCCGCCGCCATCGCCCTGGGGCACCAGCTGGTCAGTGGCGCCACCAAGCAGGCCCGTCTGGAGGCCTGGGCAGCGTTTGCCAAGGCACACCCTGACGGTTACCTGTACTGCTTCCGTGGCGGCCTGCGATCGCAGATCGTGCAGGGCTGGCTGCGCGATGAGGCGGGCATTCAGTACCCGCGTGTCAAAGGCGGCTACAAGGCCATGCGTACCTTCCTGCTGGAGACTACCCAGCAAGCGGTAGAGCAATGTGATTTCGTGCTGGTCGGTGGACTGACCGGTACCGGCAAGACCGATGTGCTGCACCAGCTGGACAACGTGCTCGACCTTGAAGGCCACGCCAACCATCGCGGCTCCAGTTTCGGCAAGCGCGCCACGGCGCAACCGGCGCAGATCGACTTTGAAAACCAGCTGGCAATCGACGTGCTGAAAAAGCGCGACCGCGGTATCGAGCAGTTCGTGCTGGAAGATGAAGGCCGCATTGTCGGCAGCTGCACGGTGCCGCTGGAGTTGTACCAAGGCATGCAGCATTACCCGCTGGTGTGGCTTGAAGACAGCTTCACCAACCGCGTGGAGCGCATCCTGCGCGACTACGTGGTCAACCTGAGTGCCGAGTTCATAGCCGTGCATGGCGAGGAAGACGGTCCCCGGTTGTTTGCCGAGCGCATGCTGCAGAGCATGGCCAACATCTACAAGCGTTTAGGTGGAGAGCGCCATCAGCGCTTGTCCGAGAGGCTACGCGAAGCCTTGGAAGAGCAGCAGCGCAGCGGCGCAGTAGACCTGCACCGGGGCTGGATCGAAGGCTTGCTGAACGAGTACTACGACCCGATGTATGCCTACCAGCGCGAAGCCAAGGCCGAGCGCATCGAGTTTGCCGGGGATGCCGTGGAAGTGCGCGAGTACCTCAAGGCCCGGGCGCTGCGCCAACCGCGCAAATAGAACCAGCACCATCCAGTCCCCTGTAGGAGCGGGTTTACCCGCGAAGACGGCAACGCGGTGCATGACACCGGCAAAGCCGATGTTCGCGGCTAAACCCGCGCCTGCAAATGTGGGCCAATCATGCCCGAACAGGCGCTACTGCCCTGGGCTAAGCACCCGCTCCAGCTCAGCCGCGCGGGCGCGGGTCATGTCCATCATGCAGGTGCCACCTTCCAACTGCGCCAGGGTCCCGCCACTGGCCTGTACATGGAACTGGCAATTGCCATCACGGTAGGCCAGCCACTTGCGTTGTACATCCCGCAGGCTCTTCTGCTGCCCGGCATCCAGCTTGCCCATCAACTGCTTGTACACCCGGTTCAAGCGCTGGTCCTGCACTTGCGTTTCGGCCCCAATGCACGCGCGCATGGCCATGGTGCTGGAGGCCTTGTCCATGCACTGCCCATAGGCCGCCGTGTAATCGTCCGCCATCGCTACAGGTAGCACGCAAGCCAGTGCCAGGCCTGCCAGGCCTGCCAGGTAATGCTTGGTCATGCTAACCCTCCTTGTGGGTATCAAAGCGTCTGCGGCTGCTCCGGTGGCATCAGCACCTTGCCTGGCTCGAAGCGCAGCGAGGGCATTTGCGTCGCTGCATACAACGTTACCCCCAGGGCGGCAATCAAGGCGACATCAAGCCAGTTCCAGCCTGGCACGTCGTCAGCTCTTCGCGCCTTCCAGCAAAACCAGGCTTGCCCAAGGCAAAACACCACCATCGCTGTCAGCCACAGGTAGAAGCCTGCACCAAAGCCGGTAAGGTCATGAAACTCGTAGGTGCGGTTATCCGGCAAGCGGTCGATGCCAAAACTGCTGGCAGCCAGATACGCCGCGGCAAGCCCGGCCAGCAAGGCCAGCCGGCGAAACCGCCGATGGGCAAGGATGGCCAGGGCCAGCAGTGGGTTGGCGAACCATTGGTACAAGCCGAATGGCATACCCCATGGCCCGTACAGCAGCATCTGCAGGGCCGGCATGTGACGCTCGCCGCCCATCAGCGCACCATCGAAGAACAGGGCGAGCAGATACAGCAGCAGGCTGATACTCAGGTAGAAAACGGGCAAAGGGGATTCCTGAGAGAAACGGGACAGCTTACGACCTTAACCCAGGCCCTGCCCCGCTTCCAAATTCACGCTCGGGTGTTACGAGATCAGACTACTGGCGGCTCCAGCAGCAAGCCGTAAATACCCGAGTCGGACAGCTCGCCAGCCACGCACCAGCGCGCCCGCAAGGTGCCTTCCAGCACGAAGCCCTGGCGCTCAAGGGTGCGTGCCGAACCCTGGTTGCGCGGGTCGATCTCGCCTTCGAGACGACGCATATGCAGCGTATTGGCGATGTAGTCGATGAAGCAGGTCAAGGCTTCATCCATATATCCCCTGCCCTGAACCGAGCTGGCCAGGCAGTAGCCGATCTCGCCGCGGCGGGAAACGTCATCGATATTGAACAGCTGGACCATACCGATCAGTTCGCCGTTGTCGCGGCGGTACATGCCAAGCTTGAGCTGGTCGCCATTGGCATAGGCTTCGCGGTCGGCGGCCAGGGCGCTCTCGGCTTCGGCCAGGTCTTGCCAGGGTGCATGATGCCAATAGCGCATGACCTCGGGGTCGGCCATGATCGCCAACCACTGCGCGGCATCGGCATGGCGCATGGGGCGCAATTGCAGGCGCGGGCTGTCGAGGCAGAGGTCACTGGGGAAACTGCGGGGTGGGGTCACACCGGATCTCCTGTCCATTGCTGGGGAGATGACAGTTTAACGTTATGTGGGTGGGGTGGGGCAGGTCTTGGGTTATGGAGTGTGTTTGAGGAGGCTTGCCTTGGGATCTTCAGGGGCGCTTAGATCGAGCGCCGCCCGCGCGGCGCATCGCGAGCGAAGCTCGCTACAACATTTGTTTCGGGCCAGTCATTCCTGTCCCTTAAGGCATGCCCTCAGAGCCAGACCGCATCCCAGTGCGGATAATCCCCAATCCTGGAGACCAATCCTGCTCTTAGCGGATTGGCAATGATGTATCTGGCGACCTTCACCACATCATCATCATGACGCAAAGCCCGGTCGTGATAACCCGCCTGCCAGATCGGCACCACCCTTGCTCCAGCTTTGCGCAAAGCATGGCTGGTTCGGGATTTGAAACGCTGCATCAATGTCCCGAGTGTCACGTCTTTCAACTCAAGCAGCCAATGCACATGGTCGGGCATCACGACCCAGGCCAATGACCGGCAATGGTGCTCCTGATCTGCTCTGCGAAGAATTTGAATTACCAAGCGCGCAAATTGGAAGTTCAGGAACAATGGACGGCGGTGATAGGTAACCGAAGTCAGCATGTACAGCCGGCCAGGCTCCGAACACCTTCCGCGACGTAGTAGACAGCCATGGGGTTTGGGCATGTGGTCATGCCTTGAAAGACATGTCCAGGGCAGGATAGCGTTGTCTGGCGGGCCCAATGAGGTTTACGGTTACAGAGTGTGAGTGGGCAGATACATGACCGGGGATTGCGACAAGGCCGCCGTGTGCATGGTGTGCATGATTTGGTTTTTGTGGTGGTGCGCAAATCGAGCGCCGCCCGCGCGGCGCATCGCGAGCAAGCTCGCTCCTACATTGGTTTGGGGCCAGTGCAGCCGGCACCAACGCGCACCATTCGTTTCGGGCCAGTTATGCCTGTGACAGCCGCGCGCGACCGCCTTGTTTGAAAAACGCAATATCACGCCATGCGCCAAGGGGGCGCGCAACTCCCCCCAGGAATAATTGGCCCGAAACAAATGTAGGAGCGAGCTTGCTCGCGATGCGCCGCGCGGGCGGCGCTCAATTTCATAGGCGACGAACAACTCAAGGCATGCACCTGCCAGCCGCTACCGGCCCACCCGACAGGTACATCAGGCCATTACTCAACCCCTGCAATTGCAGATTGCGACAGGGACACCGTGTGCATGCCTTGGTTTTTGTGGTGGTGCGCAAATCGAGCGCCGCCCGCGCGGCGCATCGCGAGCAAGCTCGCTCCTACATTGGTTTCGGGCCAGTGCGGCCGGCACCAACGCGTGCCATTCGTTTCGGGCCAGTGCAGCCGGCACCAACGCGCACCATTCGTTTCGGGCCAGTTATGCCTGTGACAGCCGCGCGCGACCGCCTTGTTTGTACAACGCGATAGCACGCCATGCACCAAGGGGCGCGCGTCCTTCACAGGAATGACTGGCCTGAAATACAAGCTAACGAAAAACGCTCAGGCAACCTCAGCCCCATCATCCGGCCAATGCGGCTCGTTCGCCCCCGGCGGAGTCAACGGTGGCAGCCCATACGCCGCCCGCGCATCATCGCAGCTCGGGTTATGAACCCCACCCTCCCAGGACGCCTCGAACTCGCGGCAAGGACTGGAACGGTTGGCGTAAATGGTACAGGCCACTTCCTTTCCGATCTCGCCCTGAAGGCTGACACAGCGGCAAGGCTTGGCATCGGTGCCGATCATGGCAACGCGGGTGGGGTTGATCTGCACCACCAGGTCGTCCGGCACAAGGCCCCCGGCAGACTGGCATTCGCCCCAGAAGAAGGACACACGGAAGTACCCGCAGCAGGCGCCGCAGTCAAGGCAAGGGTTATATTCAGACATGATGTCACGGAGGGAAGGTTGTTGTTATCGGGGCTGGCCCGCGGCGCCATTTTTAATCCAAGCGGGGGCCGCTGGATAGAGGGGGAATGCAAAAAAAGTTGCCGCTGATCCGGCCACTGAACAAGGGCGACCAGTGCCTTCACCGGCCGCCCCCTTTCAGCTAGCAGATGGGCTGATAGGTTTCAGCGTCCCAGCGTTGCAAACCCAGGCCTGCGCTCGGCTTGTAGTCACCTCCCTGTACCTTGCTGAACTGCGTCTGCACGTCGCCACAATGCACCAGACGATCATTCTTATCGCCCTCGGTGAGCACCGTGTAGGACTCACTACGCATGGCTTGGTACTGCCTGTCGACAGCCGCCATGACCTGGTGATACTTCATCAACTGGCTGCTGCTCAAGGCCAGACGTTTGTCCAGTCGCACGCCCCAGCGGGTCAGGCAAACCTCGGCAAAGTGGCGAACGATCAGCCCAGGTTCGGCCAGCACCTTGCCATCGCCTGCGCCATCAGCCGAGGCGTTGCCCACCAGCGTGGCATGGCGACCCGGCATCGGATAAACGCATATCCGTGTCCCTTTGGCGACCGAAGGGATCACGCAGGCAAAACCTTTGGAGCGCTCATCCCTTGAGTAGAAGCCTACGTACTCTCTGACGTTATCCGCCAACGTTACGCGCTCGGCTTGCACGTTACCGACGCCAGGCACCGGATCGATGGCAAATATGTTCACCGGTATGCCCCGCAATACCGGGTCTTGCGCCATGGCATTGGCCAGCATGTGGCAGCTGATCCCTCCCCTGCTCCAGCCCACCAGGTTGACCTGGGTTGGCAGGCGCGGTTTGCGGAACATGCTGATGATGCGCTCCTGCAGTTCCTGCGGGGTTGGGTGGCGATCGCCGTAGTCGTAGGTTCGCCAGAACCATGAGGCGGAGGAAGAAACATCCGGAATCGGCACGCCGGCAGCTTTCAGCCGCTCGTATTCTTGCTCACTGAGTTTGGTGCGCCGCCAGCTGCTTTCGCCTTTGATGACCTGCAGCACATGGTTGACGTTCTCCTCCCAGCCGCGGCCAAACAGCTGGCCGGTCCAGTTGAAATAGCCGCCGGGTTCGACGAACAGGTTGTCATCCTGAAGGTTGCCGCTGCCTGGGCCGTCGACGGCGATCCAGTGGGCAAATTCCCGGCTCTGGTCGTTGCTGGCCAGGGTCGAGACCAGCTCGCCATTCCAGAAGTTGGGATTGGCGTCGTCAAAACGGTGCGAGCCAGTGCCGCAGAAGTAGGCGGTGAAGACACTCATGGGGGATCTCTTTGGTGAGAAATGAGTGCTGAAGGTAGGCGTACGGGTAACCAGAAGGCAGGCGGAAAGCTCACCCAAGAGGCAGTTGGGGCTGCTTTTGCAGCCCCGATCGGCTCACTTGCGAGCCAAACCATCAGCCCGGAACATTTGCCGGATTCCGCGGATGGCCTGGCGAATACGGTCCTGGTTCTCGATCAGAGCAAAGCGCACATGGTCGTCCCCATAGTCACCAAAACCGATCCCCGGCGACACACAGACCTTGGCCTCGGCCAGCAGCTTCTTGGAGAACTCCAGCGAACCCAGATGCGCATACTCCGGCGGGATCTTCGCCCACACGTACATCGACGCCTTGGGGTTCTCGACCATCCAGCCCAGTTCGTGCAGCCCTTTGACCAGCAGGTTGCGGCGCTGGCGATACTGCTCGGCAATGTCGCGCACGCACTGCTGGTCGCCTTCCAGCGCGGCAATGGCCGCGACCTGTAGCGGGGTGAAGGTGCCGTAGTCGTGGTAGCTCTTGATCCGCGCCAGCGCGCTGACCAGCTCAGGGTTGCCGACCATGAAGCCGATGCGCCAGCCGGCCATGTTGTAGCTCTTGGACAGGGTGAAGAATTCCACCGCAATGTCCTTGGCACCCGGCACCTGCATGATCGACGGGGCTTTCCAGCCGTCGTAAACGATATCGGCATAGGCCAGGTCATGCACCACCAGTACGTTGTACTGCTTGGCCAGGGCCACCACGCGCTCGAAGAAGTCCAGCTCCACGCACTGCGCGGTCGGGTTGGACGGGAAGCCCAGGATCATCATCTTCGGCTTGGGGATGGACTCGCGAATGGCCCGCTCAAGCTCGTTGAAGAAGTCCACACCCGGCACCAGCGGCACCGAACGCACCTGGGCACCGGCGATCACTGCGCCGTAGATGTGGATCGGGTAGCTGGGGTTGGGCACCAGCACCGTGTCGCCCTGGTCGAGGGTGGCCAGCATCAGGTGGGCCAGGCCCTCTTTCGAGCCGATGGTGACGATGGCTTCGCTTTCCGGGTCGATGTTGACCTCGTAGCGGTCCTTGTACCAGTTGGAGATGGCCCGGCGCAGGCGCGGGATGCCGCGCGAGGTGGAGTAGCCGTGGGTGTCTTCACGCTGGGCGACCTGTACCAGCTTCTCGACGATGTGCGGCGGGGTGGCGCCATCGGGGTTGCCCATGCTCAGGTCGATGATGTCCTCGCCACGGCGGCGGGCGGCCATCTTGAGCTCGGCAGTGATGTTGAAGACGTAAGGGGGGAGACGATCGATGCGCGCAAAGCGGCGCGGCGAACCTGGGTTGGCCATGGCTTCCTCTGAGGACGTAAGCGCCCGGAACCGTCCGAGCGACGCTGGCCGATGTGGCGGCCTGAGTCAGAAGATAGTGCTGAAACAGGATACCTGTAAAGGATAATTTCCTGTTTTTTTATAACTTTTCAGATCTATTGTTTGAAAATCAGAGATTTATATTTTCCGTTCTGGCCTCTTCGCGGGTAAACCCGCTCCTACAGGAACCTTGTAGGAGCGGGTTTACCCGCGAAGAGGCCAGCCCAGGAAAAACACCAAAAAAAACCCCGGCGCAGAGGCCGGGGTTTTCGTGAAACAGGCAGCAGTTTCAGCGAGCGTAGGTCATCAGCACGTCCGCAGCGGTCTGGCTGTCCACACCCATCATCACGCTCAGGGCAGTGACAGTGAGAATGGAGAAGCCGAACACCTTGCGGGCCCACTTGCTGTCGTCCTCGGCCTTGTAACCACCCCAGGCCATGTACAGCCAGTACAGGCCCATGGCTGCTGCTACGGCCAGGTAGCCGAGGCCGGCGTAACCGCCAAGGGTAAGCATCAGGGTGGCGAGCACGAAGGCCAGCACGTACAGCACGATCTGCTTTTTCGCCGCGAGGATGCCGCGCGCCACCGGCAGGACCGGAATGTTGGCAGCGCTGTAATCCTTGAAGCGGAAGATGGCGATGGCAAAGCTGTGCGGCATCTGCCACAGGCTGAACATCACCAGCAGGGTTACCGCAGCCAGGTCGAAGCTGTTGCTCACGGCGCAGTAGCCGATCACCGGAGGCATGGCACCGGACAGGCTGCCGACCAAGGTGCCGTGCACCGATTTACGCTTCAGCCACAGGCTGTAGAAACCGACGTAGACGACAAAGCCAATCAGTGCGCAGAACGCAGACAGCGGATTGGCCTGGACATACAGCAGGCTGAAACCCGCCACCCCGAGCAGGGTGGCGTAGATCAGCGCGAGGGGCAGCGACATGCCGCCCTGAACCATAACGCGGTTCTTGGTGCGCTCCATCTTGTGGTCGATGTCACGGTCGATGCAGTTGTTGAACACGCATCCGGACGCAACCACCAGCGAAGTACCGATCACCACCGCCAGGAACAGGGCGAAATCCACATGGCCCTTCGAGGCAAGGAAGAAACCGCCTGCCACGGAAAGCACGTTACCGAAAATGATCCCCGGTTTGGTGATTTGGATAAAGTGCTTAACGGACATGCAGTCTTACCTCACTTGGCCAACATTTCGAAGTGGATGCTGAACATGATCCACAGCGACAGGCCGACAAGCAGAGCGATCACCAAGGTGGTGAACAGGAACGTCGAAACGTTGTTGCGTTGCTCTTTCGAGCGGTCCATGTGCAGGAAGTAAACCAGGTGAACAACTACCTGGATCACGGCCATGGCAACAATGATCAGAACGGTCAGGTTCTTCGGCAGGCTGGCGGTCATGGCCAGGCCGAACGGGATCGCAGTCAGGATGATCGACAGTACGAAACCGATCATGTAGGACTTGACGCTGCCGTGATTACCTTCGTGATGAGTGTCGTGTGCGTTAGCCATTACAGAACCCCCAGCAGGTAAACGACGGTGAATACGCAGATCCAGACCACGTCCAGGAAGTGCCAGAACAGGCTCAGGCAGCTCATGCGGGTCTTGGCGGTCGGCGTGATGCCGTGCTTGTTGATCTGGTACATCATGATTGCCATCCAGATCAGACCAGCAGTCACGTGCAGACCGTGGGTACCTACCAGGGCGAAGAAGCCCGACAGGAAGCCACTGCGCTGCGGGCCGAAGCCCTCGCTGATCAGGTGATGGAACTCATAGATTTCCATCGCGATGAAGCCTGCACCGAACAGGAAGGTCACAGCCAACCAGCCCAGTACGCCAGCTTTCTTGCCATCGAACATCTTCAGCATGGCGAAGCCGAAGGTGATCGAGGAAAGCAGCAGGAACAGCGTTTCAACAGCTACGAAATCGAGCTGGAAGATGTCATGACCCGACGGGCCGCCGGCAAAACTGCCGGACAGCACCGCGTAGGTGGCGAAGAGCGACGCAAACAGGATGCAGTCGGTCATCAGGTACAGCCAGAAGCCCAGTACGGTCATCTGGCCCGAGTCGTGGTGGTGGTCGTCGTGCCCATGGTCGTGACCATGAGCAGCGCCGTGCATTACTTGACTGGACATTGATTACACCCGCTCAAACGATTCGACACGTGCGCCGGCAGGCAGAGCACCTGCTTTGGCCAGCGCTTTCATACGCTCGCCTTCGATGCGCGCCACTTCTTCGGCCGGAACCATGTAGCCCTGGTCGTCACGCGCAGCGTGGCGAACGAAGACAGCGATGGTTGCAACCAGGCTCGCGCCAACCAGCCACCAGATGTGCCAGATGAAGGCGAAGCCGAAGACGGTCAGGAACAGGCCCATGAACAGACCGGTAGCGGTGTTGCTCGGCATGTGAATGGCTTCGTACTTGGCCGGAGCCTTGTACGCAACGCCTGCTTCCTTGGCTTCGTGCCAGCAGTCCAGGCCAACTTTCTCAGGCATGTGAGCGAAGTTGTAGAACGGAGGTGGCGAAGAAGTCGACCATTCCAGGGTACGGCCGCCCCATGGGTCGCCGGTCACGTCCAGGTTCTGGTTGCGGTCGCGGACCGAAACGAAGATCTGGATCAGCTGGCAAGCGATACCGAACAGGATCAGCACGGCGCCGACAACGGCTACGTACAGGTAGGGTTCCCACAGTGGGTTGTCGGAGTGGTTCAGACGACGGGTCATGCCCATGAAGCCCAGGGCGTACAGCGGCATGAACGCAACGTAGAAGCCCGACAGCCAGAACCAGAAGGCAGCTTTGCCCCACTTCTCGTTCAGGGTGAAGCCGAAGGCTTTCGGGAACCAGAAGGCGAAACCGGCGATGTAGCCGAATACCGCGCCACCGATGATCACGTTGTGGAAGTGCGCAATTACGAACAGGCTGTTGTGCAGAACGAAGTCAGCACCCGGAACGGCCAGCAGTACGCCAGTCATGCCACCGATGGAGAAGGTGACCATGAAGCCCAGGGTCCAGAGCATCGGTGCGGTGAAGCGCACACGGCCTTGGTACATGGTGAACAGCCAGTTGAACAGCTTCACACCGGTCGGAATGGAGATCAGCATCGTCGCCAGGCCGAAGAAGGTGTTGACGCTGGCGCCGGCACCCATGGTGAAGAAGTGGTGCAGCCATACAGCAAAGCCGAGGATGGCGATCGCGCCCGATGCGTAAATCATCGAGTGGTGGCCGAACAGGCGTTTGCCAGAGAACGTCGAAGTTACTTCCGAGAACACGCCGAAGGCCGGCAGGATCAGGATGTAAACCTCAGGGTGACCCCACGCCCAGAACAGGTTGACGTACATCATCGGGTTCCCACCAAGCTCGTTGGTGAAGATGTGGAAGTCCAGATAACGGTCAACAGTCAGCAGAGCGAGTGCAGCAGTCAGGATCGGGAACGAAGCGACGATCAGTACGTTGGCCCAGGTGCAGGTCCAGGTGAAGATCGGCATGTCCATCAGCTTCATGCCAGGTGCGCGCATCTTCATCACGGTGACGAGGAAGTTCACGCCGGTAAGCGTCGTACCCAATCCGGATAGCTGTAGCGCCCAGATGTAGTAGTCGACACCCACCCCAGGGCTGTACTGAATGCCCGCGAGCGGCGGATAGGCAACCCAGCCGGTCTTGGCGAATTCACCAACGCCCAGCGAGATGTTGACCAGCAGCACGCCTGCCAGCAGCAGGTAGAAGCTCAGGGAGTTCAGGAACGGGAAGGCAACGTCACGTGCACCGATCTGCAGAGGAACCGCCAGGTTCATCAGGCCGGTGAAGAACGGCATCGCCATGAAGATGATCATGATCACACCGTGAGCGGTGAAGATCTGGTCATAGTGTTCAGGCGGCAGATAGCCTTCGGAGCCGCCGGTTGCGGCAGCCAGCTGGGTACGCATCATGATGGCGTCGGCAAAGCCGCGCAGCAGCATGACCATCGCGACGATGATGTACATCACGCCGATCTTTTTGTGGTCGACAGTAGTCAGCCACTCGCTCCACAAGTAGGTCCACTTGCGGAAATAGGTGATAAGACCGACGACAGCGATACCGCCGAGCGCGATCATGGCAAGCGTCACCATGACTATCGGCTCGTGATAGGGTATCGCCTCCAGGCTTAGTTTACCGAACATCTCTTACTCCTCTGCACCGGCAGCTGGTTGCATACTCGATTCCACACCCTTGGTTGTGGCCAGATCTGTGCTGCCTGCTTCTTCGTGGCTACGACCGCGGTTCATGCCTTCGTACTTGTCGACGATCAGCTGGAACTGCTCAGGCGAAGCCTCGCTATACAGCGCGACCGGGTTGTTTTCGCTTGGTTTGGCCAAGGCAGCGTATTCGGCCTTGTCCAGCTTCTTCGGCGACTGCTTGACTTCAGCGACCCACTTGTCGAAGTCTTCCTGAGAGGTGGCAGTAGCCTTGAATTTCATGCCGGTGAAGCCAGCACCGCTGTAGTTGGCGCTGATACCGTCGAACTCGCCATTTTCGTTGGCGATCAGGTGCAGCTTGGTGGTCATGCCGGCCATGGCGTAGATCTGGCCGCCCAGGCCTGGGATGAAGAACGAGTTCATCACAGCGTCGGAAGTGACGCGGAAGTTGACCGGGGTGTTAGCCGGGAAGACGATCTTGTTGACCGTGGCAATGCCCTGCTCCGGGTAGATGAACAGCCACTTCCAGTCCAGCGCGACCACGTCGATCTGAATCGGCTTAACGTCCGAATCCAGCGGACGATACGGGTCCAGCTTGTGGGTGGAGTGGTAGGTGACATAACCCAGGGCGATGATGATCAGGATCGGGATGATCCATACCGCGGCCTCGATCTTGGTCGAGTGCGACCAGTCAGGGGTGTAGGTGGCTGCCTTGTTGGAAGCACGGTACTTCCAGGCGAACGCCAAGGTCATGATGATCACAGGGATTACCACCAGCAGCATCAGGCCGGTAGCGATCAGGATCAGGTTCTTTTGCTCAATGCCGACCTGGCCCTTCGGGTCGAGCAGGGTCCAGTTGCACCCACTGAGTAAAAGCATGCCTAAAAAGGGCAATATGCCAAACAGTCTGGGGTAACGCTTTTTACTCATCTCACGACCTCTAGATCAGCTTGCTTCAATGCAATTTGTGTTTTGGTAGCCAGCACTTCGTCCTGCCAAGTGAGGCATTTCGCGCCCGTACTCACTCCTGCCTGGGGTCCGACTGCAGGACCTTGGCTTCAAGCGGGTTAGCGGTGCTTATGGTTTCGTAGGCAACAGGCCTGTACTTCAGACCAAGTCCATTTGGTGCGGGAAAACGCGGAGGGGTGTCCGCCCGGTATCGCCGTTGGGCGAAACTTGACGAAGTCAGCAAAAAGGAGCGCTGAGGCTTCCTTCAATCCTGCGACTCGCAAGCAGTGCCGAACGGAAATTGGGGGCGATTGTAGATAGGTCGCCAACCCTTGACTATGACTTATTGAGCAACAGTCTTTTACAGAATCCGTAACAATACTGCTCAATAATTCAACTTCGCGACAGTTTGTCGCACCCCGCTTGCCAGGCCTCAAAGCCGCATTCTACAAGGCTTCGGGATTGATCTGGATCAAGCGGTGCGCAACTTTTCCCTCTTCGCATGGAGTGCAAAAGACCCCATGCAATTCGGGACTTTTGTCTAAACCTGGCGTCGGTTGCGGTAGATACCGAGCGGAACCAGGACTGCGGTCAGCACGAAGGCCACAAGCGCCCATTGCGCCAGCGACAGGCCGAGGATCGGCGGGTACGGCGTGCTGCAGAAGCCGTCGACCTGAAACGCCAGTGGCCACAGCTTTGCCAGTGGCAGGTCATCCACAATCGGTTGCAGGGTATCGATACCGCAACTGACCATGGGGTTGGCGAGTATATACACATGGTTGCCGGCCGCAACGATTCCGCCAATAGCACTGAGCACCACCAACGCTTCGAAGAAGGTCAGGCTGCGGCGCCCAGGCATCGCCGCAGCGATGAAGGCAAACACGGCAATGAACAGCAATGCATAACGTTGCAGGATGCACAGCGGGCACGGTGCCTCGCCCAGCACCACTTGCATGTAGAGGGCGCCGCCGATCAGCGAGAGGCAGATCAGGCCCAACAGCACCAGAAAGCGCCGTTCCCGATTCAGGCGCGATGTTTGTTCGTTCATTGCCGGTTCCTTCGATGGATAGTGGCAGCGTGATCCGCCTGCCTGGGCGCAAGTCTACACGCTGGGCATGGCCTGTGAGCATGCCGAGGGAGCGTCGCGGAAGCACTGCGCAGGGCTATCCAGTGTGGCTGAGACCGGCCGCAACGACGTCGGTTCAACGCCGGGCGGCAAAAAAACGGCTGCCCAGGTGCCGCGCAGGGGCAAGCCCCTCGACACCCGGGAGTGAAGGATACCGTGATTAAAGGATGATTAAGGATGAAAGCGCAGCGCCCGGTTTCATCTTTCCTTTATATATAGGCAGAAAGGTGTGCTGCAGCGGGGGGACGAGTACTTTATAAGCCTGTACCGGCCCCTTCGCGGGTAAACCCGCTCCTACAGAGACGGCACCACATTCAAGACCGGTGCAATACCTGTAGGAGCGGGCTTGCCCGCTCCTACAGAGACGGCATCACATTCAAGACCGGTGCAATACCTGTGGGAGCGGGCTTGCCCGCGAAGAGGCCGGCACAGGCGCTACATCACTCCAGCGCTGCCGCCGGCCCGAAGAACTCGTAGCGGCTCTGCTGCTCCGGCACCCCCAGGCCCTTCAGCTGGCGTTTGACCGCCGCCATGAAGCCTTTCGGCCCGAGGAAGTAGGCATCCACGTCACGCTCCTGCGGCAGCCACTCGGCGAGCAGGTCTTCACTGAGCAAACCCACCGCATCGGCTGCAGCGCCACCTTCCGGCTCGGCATAGCAGTAGAAGCGCTTGAGCTGTGGATGACGTGCCGCCAAACCATCGATCCAGTCCCGGAAGGCATGCACCGCGCCGTTACGCGCACAGTGGATGAAATGCACCTCGCGCCGGGTTTGCAGTGCTGCCTGCAGCATTGCCAGGGTCGGGGTAATGCCCACCCCTCCGCTGATCAGCACCAGCGGCTTGTCGCTGGCTGCCAGGGTGAAGTCCCCCGCAGGCGGGAACAGTTGCAGGGTATCGCCGACCACCAAGTCATCGTGCAGGTAATTGGAGACCTTGCCGCCCGCCTCACGCTTGACGCTAATGCGGTATTCCTTGCCGTCGCACAGCGCCGACAGGGAATAGTTGCGGCGCTGCTCGGCACCGTCTATGTCTAGCTTCAGGCCGATGTACTGGCCAGGTTCTGCCTTGAGCACCGGCATGCCATCCACCGGGGCGAAGTAGAACGAAACGATCTCGCTGCTTTCCTGCTCGCGGCGTACCAGGCGGAATTCACGCGTACCGCGCCAGCCACCCTCGGCCGCTTCCTTCTCTCTATAAAGGTTTTCTTCAGCACCAGTCAGAATGTCGGCCAGCTGGCCATAGGCCGCGCCCCAGGCGTCGATCACCGCAGGGGTGGCAATGTCCTTGCCAAGCACTTCCTCGATGGCGCGCAGCAGGCAGCTTCCGACAATCGGGTAGTGCTGCGGCAGAATCTGCAGGGCAACATGCTTGTTGATGATCTGCCCGACCAGACCACCCAGTTGCTCCAGCTGGTCGATATGGCGGGCATACATCAACACGCCGTTAGCCAGCGCACGCGGCTGATCGCCGCTGGCCTGGTGGGCCTGGTTGAACAGCGGCCGTACCTCGGGGTACTCGCTGAGCATCATCTTGTAGAAGTGGGTGGTCAGCGCTTCGCCGCCGCTTTCCAGCAGAGGTACAGTGGCCTTGATGATTGCACGTTGTTCGGCATTGAGCATTGCAACAACTCCTGAGCCTGTGGCTTCAAATGACTGCCCCAACCGTTACAGCAATCATGCCAACTTTTATCGCCCGTAAAATCAGGGGTTTGATGCAGGTCATGTCAAAAAGACCTACCCCCACGTATAGTCATATTGACCCACAGGAGTCCATATGACTACAAAGCCGCTACTCACCGCCCTGCTGCCCCTGGTCAGCGACCTGTCCCGCGATTTGCCCGACCAGGAGCGCTACCGCCGCCTGTTGCAAGCCATGCGTGGCCTGCTGCCGTGCGATGCCGCAGCGCTGCTGCGACTGGATGGTGAATGGCTGGTGCCGCTGGCAGTGGATGGCCTTAGCCCCGACACTCTCGGCCGTCGCTTCAGGGTCAGCGAGCACCCGCGCTTCCAGATACTGCTCAGCCGCCCGGAACCCACCCGTTTCGCCAGCGACTCCGAACTGCCCGACCCCTATGATGGTTTGGTCCACGCCCCCGATGCCAACCTTGAAGTGCACGACTGCATGGGCTGCCCGTTGATGGTCGATGAGCGCCCATGGGGCCTGGTCACCCTCGACGCCCTCACCCCCGGGCAGTTCCAGAGCCTGGAGCTGGATGCCCTGCAGGCCTTTGCCAGCCTGGCGGCCGCCACCGTTACCGTGGCCGAGCGTATCGAGCACCTGGCCCTGCGCGCCGAAGACGAACATCACCGCGCCGAGCTCTACCGCCAGGCCAGCGGCCAGGATAGAGAGCTGATTGGCCAGAGCCCCGCGCACAAACGCCTGGTGGAAGAAATTCGTCTGGTCGGCAGCAGCGACCTGACCGTGCTGATCACCGGCGAAACCGGGGTCGGCAAGGAGCTGGTGGCCCAGGCCCTGCACCGGGCCAGTAGCCGCGCGGACAAGCCGCTGGTCAGCCTCAACTGCGCCGCCCTGCCCGACACCTTGGTGGAAAGCGAACTGTTCGGTCATGTGCGCGGCGCCTTCACCGGCGCGCATGGCGAGCGCCGCGGCAAGTTCGAGCTGGCCAACGGCGGCACGCTGTTCCTCGACGAAGTTGGCGAACTGCCGCTGACGGTGCAGGCCAAGCTGTTACGCGTGCTGCAAAGCGGCCAACTGCAGCGCCTGGGTTCGGACCGCGAGCACCGAGTGGACGTGCGACTGATCGCCGCGACCAACCGCGACCTGGCTGCCGAGGTGCGTACGGGCAACTTCCGCGCCGACTTCTATCACCGCCTCAGCGTATACCCGCTGCACGTGCCACCGTTGCGCGAACGTGGGCGAGACGTGCTGCTATTGGCGGGCTACTTCCTCGAACAGAACCGTTCACGGCTTGGCCTGAACAGCCTGCGCCTGAGCCATGAGGCCCAAGCCGCGTTGATCGCCTACGACTGGCCAGGCAATGTGCGCGAACTGGAACACCTGATCGGCCGCTCGGCACTCAAGGCGCTAGGCCAGCACCCTGATCGCCCACGTATCCTCACCCTCGAAGCCATCGACCTGGACCTGCGTGTGTCGACAGCGATGCCAGGCACGCTGCCCTCCCCCGCAGCACCGCTGCAAGTGGTCACCCCGCCTGAAGGCGGCTTGCGTGAAGCCGTCGATATTTACCAGCGACAGGTGATCGAAGCCTGCCTGCAGCGGCATCAGGACAACTGGGCAGCAGCGGCCCGCGAACTCGGCCTGGACCGCGCAAACCTGAGCCGTTTGGCCCGCAGGCTAGGGCTTCGCTGAGGCTTTTCTACCAAAGGATTAACCCAGAAAGCCATCTGGTTGCTTCCCCACTGGCTGCTATATCTCCCTAACCACCCGTTTGTCGACTGCCTGGTCGAGGCTGTGCGTAAAACCCCTCACAGGGCTCTGTTACGCCGGTTATGGCCCGAACACTCGGACCGGGGGATCCGGATATCAGCAGGGAGCATCCATGGACAACATCGTCGTCGCCGATAAGCAATCCGAAGTCGCCACTCAGAGCGCCTGGGGCAATATCAATCTCAAAGCACCAAGCGTCGTGCAGATACCGGTATCTCCCGACAAAGTGGCCACCGTCACCCAACGTGGGCAGGACCTGATCGTCACCCTGAAGTCGGGTGAAAAAGTCACCATCGGTAACTTCTTCGCCGTGGACCAAACCGGGGTCGGCAGCGATATGGTCTTCGTCGGCGAAGATGGCACCCTGTGGCATGCCCAATACGATGCGGCAGCGTTCACCGGTTTCACCTTCGAAGAAGTGGCCTCGCTGGACGAACTGGTTGCGGGCATCGGTACTGCAGGCAGCGCCATGCCAACTTGGGCGATTGCCGGGCTCAGCCTGCTCGGCGTGGGCGGCGCCGCAGCAGCAGCGGACAACGGCGGCGGGGGCAGCAGCGGCGGCTCCGACCCCGACACCAGCGCACCGGCCACACCGATCGACCTGCTGGTTTCGCCAGATGGCCTGCGTCTGACCGGCCGTGGCGAAGCAGGCACCACGGTGAACATCCGCGACGCCGCCGGCAACCTGGTCGGCAGCGGCACAGTGGGTGCCGACGGCAACTTCGACGTGACGTTGAGTGCGCCGCAGATCAACAGCGAAAACCTTGATGTCACCCTGACCGACGCCGCCGGCAATGTCTCGGCGCCTGGCACTGTCACTGCACCGGACGCAACTGCACCACTGGCACCGACCGACCTGGCGATCAATGAACAGGGCACCACCCTCACCGGTCGTGCCGAGCCCGGCTCGACGGTATCCGTACGAGGCGCAGGTGGCGTATTGCTGGGCACTGCGGTGGCGGGTGCGGACGGCCAGTTCAGCATCACCCTGCAACCGCCACAAAGCGACGGCCAGGCCCTGGAGGTCAGCGCTGCAGACGCGGCAGGCAATAGCTCGCCAGTTGCCAGCATCACGGCACCGGACGTCGACACCCCTGATACTACAGCCCCTGAACAACCGACCGACCTGGCCCTGGCCGAAGGCGTCACCTTCACCGGTCGCGGTGAGCCTGGTGCTACCGTGCAGGTGCGCGACGCAGCCGGCAACCTGATTGGCACCGGTGTCGTCGGTGCCGACGGCCTGTTCAGCCTCACCCTGTCGCCTGCCCAGGCCAATGGTGAAGCACTCGATGTGCGTTTGGTGGATGCCGCCGGCAACAGCTCTGCCCCATTGCAATTCGATGCGCCGGACATCACACCGCCCGATGCGGTGAGCAACATTGCTGTAGGCGCTGACGGCCTGGCCCTGAGCGGTCGCGGTGAACCCGGCGCCACTGTCGAAGTGCGTGATGCCAGTGGCACCGTGATCGGTACGGGTATTGTGGGAGCCAATGGCACTTTCATGATTGATCTTGATCCGGCGGCGCAGCCGGGCGAGCAGTTGAGCCTGGTGCAGACCGACACAAGCGGCAATGCGTCCGTGGCTACCGAGTACGACGTACCGCTGACCACTGCGCCCGATAGCCCGAGCAATCTGGCCATCAATGCTGATGGCACCACCCTCACCGGTACCGCGCCGGCCGGCACCCG
>NZ_JADDRH010000031.1:0-30674 GCF_044904505.1 Pseudomonas sp. 3HC3 | reverse complement strand
TTGGTTAAAAGCCAACTGCTCTACCAACTGAGCTAACGACCCGGAAAATGGTCGGGGTGAGGGGATTCGAACTCCTGACATCCTGCTCCCAAAGCAGGCGCGCTACCGGACTGCGCTACACCCCGAGATTGGCTCCGCGACCTGGACTCGAACCAGGGACCCAATGATTAACAGTCATTTGCTCTACCGACTGAGCTATCGCGGAACTGAACTTCGGTACAACTCCGAAGACTGTGTTCGCTTCGGACTCTTTAGCTTCTTCGCTTTCGCGTTGTCGCTGCTGAGGCCGGCTATTCTACATTCTTCGTTTTGCTTGTCAACCACTTTTTTTCATTCAACTTACTGATTTGTAAGTTGTTTTGCGATCACTGATGTTGCTGGTGATTCGCTTAGTGCCTGACAACGCGGCGTATATTAGGGGCACTCTAAATTTGATGCAAGCAAAAATTTCAAAAATTTCAGGCGGTTATCCGGGGTTGGCGCAAAGGCCCGAAATAGCTGGGCTGTGCCGGCATTGGCAACAGGCAAAAAAAGCCCCGCAAACGCGGGGCTCATGGTGCAACGCAATCAGCCAAAGACGATTTCGTCGCCTTCCACCTTGGCGGTGATCGCCGTACCGGGCAGGAACTTGCCGGCCAGAATCAGCTGCGCCAGCGGGTTCTCGATCCAGCGCTGGATCGCCCGCTTCAGCGGCCGTGCGCCGTATACCGGGTCGTAACCCACGGCAATCAGCTTGTCCAACGCCTCTGGGCTCAGGCTCAGCGACAGTTCGCGCTCCAGCAGGCGGCTGCGCAGGCGGCCGAGCTGGATTTCGGTAATACCGGCAATCTGCTCGCGGCCCAAAGGCTCGAACACCACCACTTCGTCGATGCGGTTGATGAACTCGGGACGGAAGTGTGTTCCCACCGCATCCATCACTGCCGCACGCTGTGCCTCGCGGTCACCCACCAGTTCCTGAATCTGCGCAGAGCCCAGGTTGGAGGTCATCACGATCACGGTGTTGCGGAAGTCCACGGTGCGCCCGTGGCTGTCGGTCAGGCGGCCGTCTTCCAGCACCTGCAACAGCACGTTGAACACATCCGGGTGGGCTTTTTCCACCTCGTCCAGCAGCACCACCGAGTAAGGCTTGCGCCGCACGGCCTCGGTCAGGTAACCGCCCTCTTCGTACCCGACATAGCCTGGTGGTGCACCGATCAGGCGCGCTACGGAGTGCTTCTCCATGAATTCGGACATGTCGATGCGCACCATCGCCTCTTCGGTGTCGAACAGGAACTCGGCCAGCGCCTTGCACAGTTCGGTCTTGCCCACACCGGTCGGGCCGAGGAACAGGAACGAACCACTTGGCCGGTTCGGGTCGGACAGCCCGGCACGCGAGCGGCGTACGGCGTTGGCTACGGCGGTTACCGCCTCGCCCTGGCCAATCACGCGCTGGTGCAGCAACTCTTCCATCTTCAGCAGCTTCTCACGCTCGCCTTCGAGCATCTTGGCCACAGGAATGCCGGTCCACTTCGAAACCACTTCGGCAATTTCTTCCTCGGTGACCTTGTTGCGCAGCAACTGGTTGTCGGTCTTGCCGTGCTGGTCGACCATCTGCAGGCTGCGCTCCAGGTCCGGGATCACCCCGTACTGCAGTTCGGCCATGCGGTTCAGGTCGCCTTTGCGACGGGCGGCTTCCAGCTCCTGGCGAGACTGCTCGATCTTTTGCTGGATCTGCGCCGAGCCCTGCACTTCAGCTTTCTCCGAAGCCCAGATTTCTTCTAGGTCGGAATATTCACGCTCAAGCCGCTCGATTTCCTCGGTCAACTTCTCCAGGCGCTTTTTCGCCGCTTCGTCTTCCTCTTTCTTCAGCGCCTGCGACTCCACCTTCAACTGGATCAGGCGGCGATCAAGGCGGTCGAGCACTTCCGGTTTGGAGTCAATCTCCATGCGGATGCGGCTGGCCGCTTCGTCGATCAGGTCAATGGCCTTGTCCGGCAGCTGGCGGTCGGTGATGTAGCGGTGGCTGAGCTTGGCCGCAGCGATGATTGCACCGTCGGTGATGGCCACCTTGTGGTGCACTTCATAGCGCTCTTTCAGGCCACGCAGGATGGCGATGGTGTCTTCCTCGCTCGGCTCCTCGACCAGCACCTTCTGGAAGCGGCGCTCCAGGGCGGCGTCCTTCTCGATGAACTGGCGGTACTCGTTCAGCGTGGTGGCACCTACGCAATGCAGCTCGCCGCGGGCCAGGGCCGGCTTGAGCATGTTGCCGGCGTCCATGGCGCCCTCGCCTTTGCCGGCGCCGACCATGGTGTGCAGTTCGTCGATGAACAGGATGATCTGGCCTTCCTGCTTGGACAGTTCGTTCAGCAGGCTTTTCAAACGCTCTTCGAACTCGCCGCGGTACTTGGCACCGGCAATCAGCGCGCCCATGTCCAGCGCCAGCAGGCGCTTGCCTTTGAGGCCGTCAGGCACTTCACCATTGATGATGCGCTGGGCCAGGCCTTCGGCGATGGCGGTTTTACCCACGCCAGGCTCACCGATCAGCACCGGGTTGTTCTTGGTACGGCGTTGCAGCACCTGCACGGTACGGCGGATTTCATCGTCACGGCCAATGACCGGGTCCAGCTTGCCCTCTTCGGCACGCTTGGTCAGGTCGACGGTGTACTTGTCCAGCGCCTGGCGCGATTCCTCGGCGTTGGCGTCATTCACTGCCGCGCCGCCACGCAGGTTGTTGATGGCATTTTCCAGCGCTTTCTTGCTCACGCCCTGGCTCAGCAGCAGCTTGCCGAGCTTGCTGTTTTCGTCCATGGCGGCCAATAGCACCAGCTCGCTGGAGATGAACTGGTCGCCCTTCTGCTGTGCCAGGCGGTCTGCCTGGTTAAGCAGGCGCGCCAAGTCCTGCGACATGTTCACGTCGCCGGTCGGGTTCTGTATTTTTGGCAGTTGGTCGAGCTCTTTCACCAGCCCCTGGCGCAGGCTATTGATGTCGAAGCCCACCTGCATCAGCAGCGGTTTGATGGAGCCGCCCTGCTGTTCGAGCAGCGCCTGTAACAGGTGCACGGGCTCGATGGCAGGGTGGTCCATGCCAACGGCCAACGACTGGGCATCGGATATTGCAAGTTGCAGCTTGCTGGTCAAACGGTCTATTCGCATGGTGTACCTTCCTTTAAAGGGCAGGTCGGAGCGATGGACAGCGCCTGTTTATGAAGAAACCTGCCTGAGATGACCTTATAGATAAGGCTGATTCTGGAAGATTCAAGCGTAGCGGGGTTGACCGAAGTCAACCTGTTGGATTAACGGGGGCCATTCGCGGGCATGCCCGCTTCCACAGGTACACCAACGGTTCCAACGTTTGTGGCATCTCTGTGGGAGCGGGCGTGCCCGCGAAGAGGCCGGTACAGGCTAGCGCGGGTCCAGCCAGACCAACGATGCAAAACGCCCACCCTGCGGTGTCCGGCGATAGGAGAAGAACCGCGCATCACTGACCGTGCACAAGCCACCGCCATAAACAGCAGTTACTCCACGGGCAGCCAGGCGAATACGCGCCAGCTCATAGATATCCGCCAACAGCTTGCCTGGCCGTTCGCCGTCGGCGAATGCCCGAGCTGCTTGCGGGTGCACGGAGGTAAAGGCATCACGCACTTCCAGCCCCACTTCGAACGCTTGCGGGCCGATGGCAGGCCCCAGCCACACCAGCACCTCTTCTGGCGGCAGCGCCAGCCGGTCCAGCGTGGCTTCCAGCACGCCACCCGCCAGCCCGCGCCAGCCCGCATGTGCCGCCGCCACGCGGGTGCCCGCGCGGTCGCAGAACAGCGCAGGCAGGCAATCGGCGGTCATCACGGTGCAGGCAATGCCTGGCTGGCGGGTCCAGCTGGCATCGGCCTCGGCCACCACGGCCGGGTCGGCATCCGCCACCACCAGGCCATGCACCTGCTTGAGCCAGGCCGGTTGGATGGCGAACTGTTCGCTCAGGCGGCGGCGGTTCTCGGCGACTGCGGCAGGGTCATCCCCAACATGGTCGCCGAGGTTGAAGGTTTCATAGGGCGGCAGGCTGACGCCGCCCTGACGGGTGGTGACACAGGCGCGAACCGAGGCCGGGGCCGGCCAGTCGGGGAATAGCAACGCCTGCGTCAGGTCACTCATCCGATGAAGCTCTCGCGGTCCTGGTTCAGCAGCGACAGCAACCAGACGAAGTCATCCGGCAGTGGCGATTCCCACTTCATGACTTCACCGGTAATCGGGTGGGCCAAGGCGAGGAAACGCGCATGTAGCGCCTGGCGCGGGAAGGTCTTGACCGCCTCGACCATGGTCGGGCTGGCAGCGGGCGGAATACGGAAGCGCCCGCCGTACGTCTGGTCGCCTACCAGCGGGAAACCCACGTGGGCCATGTGCACGCGAATCTGGTGGGTACGGCCGGTTTCCAGCTTGACCCGCACATGGGTGTGCGAGCGGAAGCGCTTGAGTACGCGGTAGTGGCTGACCGCCGGCTTGCCGCCGTCGGTTACAGCCATGCGCTGGCGCATGCCGCCGTGACGGCCGATGGGCGCGTCGATCTTGCCACCGGCAGTCACCACGCCGATCACGATGCACTCGTAGATGCGGCTGACCTTGCGGGCCTGCATCTGCTCGACCAGCTTGGTCTGCGCTTGCAGGGTCTTGGCCACCACCATCAGGCCGGTGGTGTCCTTGTCCAGGCGGTGCACGATACCGGCGCGCGGCACGTTGACGATGTCTGGCACATGGTGCAGCAGCGCGTTGAGCAGGGTGCCGCTGGCATGCCCGGCCGCCGGGTGCACAACCAGCCCGGCAGGCTTGTTGATCACCAGGATGTGGTCGTCTTCGTAGACGATATCCAGTTCGATATCTTCTGCGATCCACTCGCCCTGGGCCTCTTGTTCGGCCTCCAGGGCAAGCAGAGAGCCACCATGAACAAGGTCTCGAGGGCGCACGACTGCACCATCGACCGTCAGGCGGCCCTCTTTGATCCACGAAGTTAGCCGCGAACGCGAGTACTCGGCGAACAATTGGGCGGCGACCTGGTCGAGGCGTTGGCCGCCCAGTTCGGACGGTACCTCTGCGCTAAGTTGAATGATCTCGGACATGCTCGATTCGGCGGGCGCACAGCCTTTGGTTTCGGCTGCGAGCTTGTGGTTAAATACGGCTTCTTTTGTCCCGGGGTTGGCCGGGGCGCTCATCATAACAGGACGGCACCGCCCAAGACAGCGGCCGTCAAAGGGACGCAAGCCGCCATGCGAGTGAAACACCTGCTGCTGATCGCCATCCTCGGGCTTACCGCGGCCTGTTCCTCTAATAAAGAGGTCATTGACGAGAACCTCAGCGAGGCTGAACTGTACCAGCAGGCCCAGGCTGATCTGGACAACTCCAGCTACACCAGCGCCGTGAACAAGCTCAAGGCCCTGGAGTCGCGCTACCCGTTCGGCCGCTATGCCGATCAGGCGCAGCTCGAGCTGATCTACGCCAACTACAAAAACTCCGAGCCCGAGGCCGCCAAGTCGGCCGCCGAGCGCTTCATCCGCCTGCACCCGCAGCACCCGAACGTCGATTACGCCTACTACCTCAAGGGCCTGACCTCGTTCGACCAGGACCGTGGCCTGCTGGCGCGCTTCCTGCCGCTGGACATGACCAAACGTGACCCGGGCGCTGCCCGCGACTCGTACAACGAGTTCGCCCAGCTGACCAGCCGCTTCCCCAACAGCCGCTACGCGCCAGACGCCAAGCAGCGCATGATCTACCTGCGCAACCTGCTGGCTTCGTACGAAATTCACGTGGCCGACTACTATCTGGGCCGCCAGGCTTATGTAGCGGCTGCCAACCGTGGCCGCTACGTGGTCGAAAACTTCCAGGAAACCCCTTCCGTCGGTGACGGCCTGGCCGTGATGGTCGAGTCGTACCAGAAGCTGCACCTGGACGAACTGGCTGCCACGAGCCTGGAAACCCTCAAGCTCAACTACCCGGACCACCCGAGCCTGGTCGATGGCGAGTTCCAGCCCAAGCAGACCGAGTCTGACGGCCGCGGCTGGCTGTCCAAGGCCACCTTGGGCCTGATCGAAACCGATACCCCGCTGCCGCCAGGCGAAACCCGCGCCAACCAGGACGTGGTCAAGCAGTTCCAGGACGCGCGCGACGAGATGCCGCGAGAGTTGCTGCCTAAAGACGAGAACGGCGACCCGATCGTGCCGGAAGGCCCGAAAGAAGCCGAGAAAGACCGTTCCTGGTTCAGCTACATGACCCTTGGTCTGTTCGACTGACCCACAGCGGTAAATGAAAGGGAGGCCAGGCCTCCCTTTTTTTATGGCCGCGTCCTAGACTGTCGGCTTCTTCAACCGACAAGCTGGACATCATGGTTCGCCTACTTTTCTGGATCGCCCTGATCGCCGCCGCGTTCTGGCTGTGGCGCAAATACAAAGTCAGCCAGCAGTCGCACCCCGAGGCGAAGCTGGATGCGCCGCTGAAGATGGTGCGCTGTGCCCATTGCGGCGTGCACCTGCCCAACGACCGGGCGCTGCAGCAGGGCAATGAGTGGTATTGCAGCCAGGCTCACCTGCAGCAGGGCCCTGGCCACAAGGGCTGAACCCTGGGTACACCCAGCCCTCCCTGTGTAGGAGCGGGTTCACCCGCGAATGCGTCAGCAGCGCCACTGCAGCATTCGCGGCTACCCCCCCTACAGCCCCCTCCCCACATATCCCTCCCCGACCCTTTCACACCATTTACGACCCCTCCCCACCGCCAGCATTGACCCGTCCGGCCAAAATTCGCTAAATCCTATTTATCCGCATAAATATGAAAAATAGCGAAATGCTCAAGCCCAAACGCAAGCGCCAGAAGCTGTCCGATGTGATCGTCGAATCAGTCAAGCGCTCGATCGTCACCGAAGCGTTGCACCCCGGCGACCGCCTGCCTACCGAGCGGGAGCTGATGGAGCATTTCGAATGCTCCAAGGGCACCGCCCGCGAAGCGCTCAAGGCACTGGAGGTAGAGGGCCTGGTCAGCACCCGCACCGGCCCGACCGGGGGGGCCTACCTGAACGAAGTGGGCACCGAGCCAGCCAGCCGCGCACTGCGCAACTACCTGCACTTTCAGCACCTGGACGGCGAACAGGTGTACCAGCTGCGCAAAGTCATCGAGGTAGAACTGGCGGTGTCGGTGATGGGCAAGCTGAGCGAAGCCGATTACGTCGCGCTGCAGGCCAACATCGACTTCTGCAGCGCGCCGGAAGACAGCGAAGAAGGCCAGCGCGAACAGCGCTTGGCGGAGCTTGAATTCCACACCCTGCTGGCCAACCGCTGCCCCAACCCGTTGCTGCGTTTCATGGCGGTGTTCCTCAACGACCTGCTGCGCGACCTGGTGGTGCTGAAAAAGGCCTACCTGCCTAAGCGCCAGCAGTTCGCCGCCGCCAACATCGACTACCACAAGCAACTGCTGACCGCCTTGCGCGCCAGCGACGAGCCCGCCGTACGCCGGCTGATGCACGAACACATGTGCGACGCCGAGCACCACATGACCGCGCTGGAAGGCGAGGTTGCCCGTAACTTCCTGCTGGAGTTCGATCACCACCACTGATGCGCCTGTAAAGAGGCCTGCACACAGGCCCGGCCGTACCCGCTTTGTCATTGCCACTCCTGCCTAATAACCACAAACAAGGAGTTACTCATGCAAAGACGTACCCTGCTCAAGGCAGGCCTTGCCCTAGGTGCCTTAGGTAGCCTCCCCTTGGGGGCACACCGGGCATTCGCCGACCAACCGCTGACCTTCTATGGGCTCAAGTCCATGTCGGGCGCCTTCGCCAGCTACGGCAAGTACGCCGACATGGGCTCGCGCCTGGCCATCGCCGAGCACCCACAGTTGCTCGGCCACCCGCTCAAGTACAAAGTCATCGACACCGAAGGCAACGCCGGCAAGGCGGTGCGCAAGGTGCAGGAAGCCATCGGCCAGGATGGCGCACGCTTCTTCCAGGGGTGCACCCTGTCGTCTTCGGCACTGGCGGTGTCCAAGGAAATCCACAAAGCCGGCGGCGTGTTCATGACGCCTGTGGGCGCCGATGAAATCACCGGCAAGGACTGCAATGCCTCAACCTTCCGCTGGTCGGTGCCCACCTATGGTGCCATCCGCGAAACCCTGGTGCCGATGAGCCGCCAGCTGCCCAAGGCCAAGCGCTGGTACACCATCACCCCGCAATACGTATTCGGCGATGCCCTGCTGGACAACGCCCGCAAAGTGTTCGCCGAGCTCGGCGTGGAACACATCGGCAACAGCTACCACTCGCTGCAGGAGCAGGAATTTTCCGGCTACCTGACCAACGCCATCGCCGCCAAGCCCGACGTGCTGGTGCTGCTCAACTTCGGTAGCCAGGCCTCCAACGCCCTGCGCCAGGCGGTCAACTTCGGCATCAAGGACCGCATGAAAGTGCTGATGGTGTGGTCTGCCGGCCTCGACCAGTTCCAGGAGCTGGGCAGCGACGTGCTCGAGGGCGTGTACCTGGGTGCGCAGTACTGGCACCAGGTCGACACCCCGCTGAACAAACAGTTGGTCGCCGCCACCCGCAAGGCCTATGGCATCAACCCCAACTACCCGCTGGCCGCCGACTACATCGGCACCAAGGTGATGCTCGAGGCCATCGTCAAGGCCGGCAGCCTGGACGGGGCCGCCGTGTCTGCGGCATTGCAGGGCATGCGCTTCCAGGGCCCGACCGGCGAAGAACTGATCCGCCCGGGTGACCACCAGGTGCTCAAGGATTACTACCTGCTGCGCGGCAAACCCCAGGGGCAGATGCGCGACGAGGACGACCTGGCCGAAGTCATCAGTTCGGGCCGCTCGTTCGTCGAGGTCGATCACACCGGTTGCGCCCTGGCCTGAAGCTGCGGCGTTAGTCACAAACACTTGTACAGGCAGCCGCCCGGCGCGCTGTCGAGGGCACGCTCATGCTCGATTTGTACCTGTTCCAACTGCTCAACGGCCTGGGCCTGGGGATGATCTACTTCCTCATCGCCGTGGGCCTGACGATCATTTTCGGCCTGCTCAACTTCGTCAACTTCGCCCACGGCGCGTTTTTCTTGCTGGGCGCCTACCTGTGCTACACCGCCGTGGCCGTCACCGGCAACTTCTGGCTGGCGCTGCTGATTGCGCCACTGGTGGTGGCCGCGCTGGCCTGGGCGGTCGAGCGCCTGTTGATCAAACGCATCTACCACCTGCCGCACACCTTCCAGATCCTCGTCACCCTCGGCATCGCGCTGATCATCCAGGAAGCGTCGGTGCTGATCTGGGGCCCGGTGGGCAAGAACATTGCCGTGCCGCCCGAACTGCGCGGGGTGCTGATACTCGGCGACTTCATCTACCCCTACTACCGCTTGTTCCTGATCGGCTTCGCAGCGCTGATCGGTATTGGCCTGTGGCTGCTGCTGGAACGCACCCGTTTCGGCGCACTGGTGCGGGCCGGTAGCGAAAGCACCGAAACCGTGTCGCTGTTGGGCACCAATATTTTCCGCCTGTTCTCCCTGACATTCGCCTTGGGCGTGGGCCTGGCAGGTGTGGCGGGTGTGCTGTTTGCGCCGCTACGGGGCGCCCAGCCCTTCGTCGGCCCGGAAATCCTCGGCATTGCCTTCGTTGTGGTGGTGATTGGCGGCATGGGGTCGTTCGGCGGAGCGCTGGTTGGCGGCCTGCTGGTGGGTGTGGTGCAAAGCATGATGACCAGTCTCTGGCCGCAAGGCGCCAGCCTGATGATCTATGGCGCCATGGCAGCAGTGATTCTGGTCCGTCCCTACGGCCTGTTCGGGAGAGCCTGAGATGAGCGAGAAAAACCCATTGCCAGTCGCCAAGGGCCGCGCCCCGGCGCTGCTGTCGCTGGTAGTTGCCAGCCTGGTGGCGCTGCCGCTGTTGCTGCCCTCGGCCACCCTGGCCACGGAGATCCTGATCTTTGCCATGGCCGCACTGGCCTGCAACCTGCTGCTCGGCTACACCGGACTGCTATCGTTCGGCCAGGGCATCTTCTTTGGCGTGGGCGCCTATGGCGCAGCGTTGCTGATGATCCACCTGCAGTGGGGCATATTCGCCGCGCTGCTTGGCGCAGCTGTGTTCGGCGCCCTCCTCGCGATGCTGGTGGGCGCACTGGCGATCCGTCGCACGGGCATCTACTTCGTCATGCTGACCCTGGCCTTCAGCCAGATGGCCTACTTCCTGGCCTATACCCTCAGCGGCTGGACCGGCGGTGACAACGGCCTGCTTGATGTGCCACGGCCGAATATCGAAATCGCCGGCCATGTGCTGGTCGACCTGGCCGATCCGCGGCACTTCTATGTGTTCGTCGCGTTGCTGTTCCTGTTGATCTTCGCCGCAGCCCTGCGGGTGATCCGTTCGCCATTCGGCAGCACCCTGCTGGCTATCCGTGAGAACGAGACCCGCGCCGCCGCCATCGGCTACGACACCCGTCATTTCAAGATTCTGGTGTTCATGCTGTCGGGCGCCATCACCGGCATCGCCGGGGCGCTGTACGCCATGCTGCTGCACTTTGCGCCGCTGTCGAACATCGACCTGATGATGAGCGAGAACATCCTGATCATGACCATCGTCGGCGGCACCGGCTCACTGTTCGGCTCGCTGCTGGGGGCCGGCGCCATCGTGCTGCTGGGTGACGTGCTGTCGGAACTTTGGCCACGCTGGCTGATGCTGCTGGGGGGAATCCTGATTCTGGTGGTGGTGTTCATGCGTGGCGGCCTGTGGGGCGGCCTGACCGAACTGGGCAAGCGCCTGCTGGCCACCCGTAATGCCGATGACAAACCCCAGGCCAAGACCAAGGAGACTCTGTGATGAGCGACTACCTCCTGGAAACCCGCCAGCTGGAGCTGGCCTACGGGCCGTTCAAGGCGGTCGCGGGCGTTGACCTCAAAGTGCGCGCCGGCACCATCCACACCATTATTGGCCCCAACGGCGCCGGCAAGACCAGCCTTTTCCACTGCCTGACCGGCGAACGTCAGGCCACGGCCGGCAAGATCCTGTTCAATGGCCAGGACATCATTCGCAAGCCGTCCCACGGGCGGGTGGCGCTTGGCATGGCGCGTTCGTTTCAGCTCACCAGCCTGTTCCAGAACCTTTCCGTGCGCGAGAACCTGCGCCTGGCCGCCCAAGGCCGTGATGGCCTGGGCGCGCTGAATTTCTGGCGCAGCGTCGAGCACAAGCGCAGCCACTGGAACACCGCCGACCAGGTGCTGGAGCGCCTGAAACTGAGCGCCCGTGCCGAAACCCTGGCGGGCGAGCTGTCGCACGGCCAGCAAAGAGTGCTGGAAGTGGGCATGTCGATTTGTGCCAAGCCCACCCTGCTGATGCTCGACGAACCCACTTCGGGCATGGGCATCGACGACATCCCGGTGATGACCGACCTGATCAGCGACCTTGGCCGCGACCATACCGTGCTACTGATCGAGCACAACATGAGCATTGTCATGTCGATCAGCCAGCGCATCACGGTGATGAGTCACGGCCAGATCCTGGTCGAGGGTACCCCTGAACAGGTGCGCAACGACGAGCGCGTACGTACCGCCTACCTTGGAGAGGCCGCCTGATGCTCAACGTCGATTCGATCCATTCCTACTACGACAAGAGCCATGTGCTCGAAGGTGTCTCGCTCAAGGTCGAGGCAGGCGAACTGGTAACGCTGCTGGGGCGCAACGGTGCAGGCAAGACCACCACCTTGCGCAGCATCCTCGGCATCGTCCGCCCACGGCAGGGGCAAATCAGCTTCAACGGCCAGCAACTGGTTGGCCGCGAAATTTTCGATATCGCCCGGCTCGGCATTGCTCTGGTGCCGGAACACCGCGGCATTTTCCGCCAGCTCAGCGTGGAGGAGAACCTGAAGATTGCCGTGCGCAAGGCCAGCCGCTGGCAGCTGGAGGACGTGTACAGCATGTTCCCGCGCCTGAAGGAGCGTCGCCGCAACGGTGGCTTTGCCCTGTCCGGTGGTGAGCAACAGATGCTCGCTATCGCCCGCGCCCTGCTCAACGGCCCCAAGCTGCTGATCCTCGACGAGCCCACTGAAGGCCTGGCCCCGGTGATTGTCGATGAACTGGTGAAGATCCTGCGACGGATCAAGGACGAAGGGCTGTCGATCCTGCTGGTAGAGCAGAACCTGATGGTCTGCGATGCCCTTGCTGATCGCCACTATGTGCTGGAGCAGGGCCGCGTCGCTTACCAGGGCAGTGCAGCGCAGTTCCGCGAGGACCCGAGCATCAAGAACCGTTACCTGGCCCTTAGCGCCTGACCCGACCTTGCTTACCTGTACCGGCCCTTTCGCGGGCAAACCCGCGCCTAAAAAGGTGTCACCACCCTCAGCCCTGCGAGGCCTTTGTAGGAGCGGGTTCACCCGCGAATAGGCCGGTACAAGCAACCCAGTAATTTCAGGAGAGATGAACCATGAACACCCGCATCGATCCCTCGCAGCACCTGCTCGGCCAAAGCCCTCTGATCAACCGCGAGCGCCTGTGGCAATCATTGATGGACCTGGCCCAACTCGGCGCCACCGCCAAGGGCGGCGTATGCCGCCTGGCCCTGACCGACCTCGACCGCCAAGCTCGCGACCTGTTCGTACATTGGTGCGAAGAGGCCGGCTGCACGGTCAGCGTCGACGCCATCGGCAATATCTTCGCACGCCGCCCCGGTCGCAACCCCACCCTGCCGCCCATCATGACCGGCAGCCACATCGACACCCAACCCACCGGCGGCAAGTTCGATGGATGCTACGGCGTCATGGCCGGCCTCGAAGTGATGCGTACGCTCAACGACTTGCACCTGACCACCGAAGCACCGCTGGAAGTGGTGGTATGGACCAACGAAGAAGGTTCGCGCTTCCCGCCCTGCATGATGGGCTCGGGCGTGTTTGCCGGTAAGTTCGGCCTGCAGGAAACCCTGGACAAGGTCGATGACCAAGGTCTGTCGGTCGGCGCTGAGTTGCAGCGCATCGGCTACGCCGGCCCGCGCGTGCCCACCGGGCATGCCGTGGGCGCCTACTTCGAAGCGCATATCGAGCAAGGCCCGGTGCTGGAAGACCAACGCACCACCATCGGCGTGGTCCAGGGCTGCCTGGGGCAAAAATGGTTCGACCTGACCCTTACCGGCGTCGAGGCGCATGCAGGCCCCACGCCCATGCACCTGCGCAAGGACGCATTGGTCGGCGCAGCCGAGGTGGTGGCTGCGGTCAACCGCGTCGCTCACGCGCACCAACCACATGCCTGCGGCACGGTCGGCTGCCTGACCTTGCACCCAGGCTCGCGCAACGTCATCCCCGGCCAGGTGCACATGACCATCGACCTGCGCCACCTCGACCCTGGGTACCTCGACGCCATGGTCAGCGAAGTGCGCGCAGCCATCGAAAACAGCACGGCGAAACATGGCCTGAGCTATCAGCTAACCCCGACAGCCGACTTCCCGCCGCTGTACTTCGCCGAGCAGTGCGTGGATGCCGTGCGCCAAGGGGCGCGTGCGCTGGGCCTGAGCCACATGGATATCGTCAGCGGCGCCGGTCACGATGCGATCTTCCTCGCTGAACTGGGCCCGGCCGGGATGATCTTCGTGCCATGCGAAGGTGGCATCAGCCACAACGAAATCGAAAACGCCGCGCCCCAGGACCTGGCCGATGGTTGCGACGTCCTGTTGCGCGCCATGTTCCAGGCCGCCAACCCGGGAGCCCGTTGAAATGACCCAGAAAACCGCGATTGGCGAACTCACCGCCGTCGAAATGCTCGAACTGTACCAGCACCGCCAGTTGTCACCCGTCGAGGTGGTCGACGATGTGCTGGCGCGCATCGACCTGCATAACCCGGCGGTCAACGCCTACTGCCATGTGGATGGCGAGGGTGCCCGCGCCGCCGCCCGTGCCAGCGAACAGCGCTGGCAACGTGGCCAGCCCTGTGGTCGGCTGGATGGCGTACCCGCCTCGATCAAGGACCTGACCCTGACCCGCGGCATGCCTACCCGCAAGGGCTCGCGTACTACCTCGGGTGCCGGGCCATGGGAGGTCGATGCGCCCTTCTCTGCCTTCATGCGTGAAGCCGGTGCAGTGCTGGTGGGCAAGACCACCACGCCAGAGTTCGGCTGGAAAGGCGTGACCGACAACCCGCTGTACGGCATTACCCGCAACCCGTGGGATACCAGGCTGACTGCCGGTGGTTCGTCTGGTGGTGCTGCGGCAGCCGCTGCGCTGAACCTGGGGGTGCTGCATCAGGGCAGCGATGCCGGTGGTTCGATTCGCATCCCTTGCGCCTTCACCGGCACCTTCGGCATCAAACCGACCTTCGGATATGTACCGCAATGGCCGGCCAGCGCCATGACCGTGCTGTCGCACCTGGGGCCGATGACGCGTACCGTGGACGACTCGGTACTGATGCTGGACTGCGTAGCGCGCCCCGACGCCCGCGACGGATTGGCCGGCGCACCCCGGCAGGCGCTATGGCTCAGCCAGCAGCAAGATCTGAGCGGCCTACGCATCGCCTACAGCGCCAACTTCGGTTACGTGCAGGTCGACCCACAGATCCAGGCACTGGTGGCGCAAGCGGTGCAGCGCCTGGCGCGGCTGGGTGCGCAGGTAGAGGAAGTGGACCCGGGCTTCAGCGACCCGCTAGAAACCTTCAATACCCTGTGGTTTGCCGGTGCGGCGCGGTTGGCCAGTGCCTTGAGCGATGAGCAGAAAGCGTTGCTTGACCCGGGGCTGCGCTGGATTGCCGAACAAGGCGCACAGATCAGCCTTGGCGAATACACCCAGGCGCTTGAGGCACGGGCAGAATTGATAGCGAAGATGAATGCCTTTCATCAGCGATATGACGTGCTGGTATCGCCGATGCTGCCGTTGGTGGCGTTCGAAGCCGGACACAACGTGCCGCCTGGGTCGGGGATGGCGCAATGGATGGAGTGGACGCCGTTCAGTTACCCCTTCAACCTGACCCAACAGCCGGCGGCCTCGGTGCCCTGCGGGTTCACCCGCGAGGGGTTGCCGGTGGGTCTGCAGGTGGTGGCCGGGCGCTTTGCCGATGAGCAAGTGCTGCGGGTGTGCAAGGTGTATGAGCAGCATTATCCGAGCCGGCACTTGCAAGCACCGATTACTGGCTGAAATCTGTGTTGGTTTCTGCGGCCCTTTCGCGGGTGAACCCGCTCCTACACGCACCGATTACTGGCTGAAATCTGTATTGGCTTCTGCGGCCCTTTCGCGGGTGAACCCGCTCGTGTAGGAGCGGGTTTACCCGCGAAGAGGTCCTCAGCCCAAACGCCCTTCTGGCGCATACGGCGCCGGGTCGATAATCGGCTCGGCCCCTGTCAGCAAATCGGTAAACAGCTGGCACGAAGCCGGCGCCAGCACCAGCCCGTTGCGATAATGCCCGCAGTTGAGCCACAAGCCTTCATGCCCTGGCACAGGCCCAATGTAAGGGATGCCTTCTGGCGACCCCGGCCGCAGTCCCGCCCAGTGCGCCACCACTGTGGCGCCTTCAAGCTCAGGCAACAACTCCACCGCCGATGCCTTCAGGCTTTCCAGAGCATCCCCGGTCGGGGTCTTGTCATACCCGGCATGCTCCAGCGTGCTCCCTACCAGAATGTGCCCGTCACGTCGCGGGATTGCATAGCGCCCCTTGGCCAGCACCATGCTCGGCAAGAAGTCTTCAGCGCACTTGAACAGGATCATCTGGCCCTTCACGGGCTCCACCGGCAGTTCAAGGCCAAGGGTACGCAACAGGTCGCCACTCCAGGCGCCTGCGCTGAGCACAACCTCATCCGCCGCCAGTACGCCATCAGCCGTCTGTACACCAGTCACGCGCCCCTTTTCCTGCACGAAGCCGGTGATCTGGCAGTGTTCGCGCAAGGTCACGTTCGGCAGCGCCAGCAACGCCGCCTTCAGCGACTTGACCAAGCGCGGGTTGCGCACGTTGGCCACGCCAGCCATGTAGATGGCGCGCTTGAAGCCCGGGCCCAGCACCGGCACCGCATCGTAGGCCGCCGAAATATCCACGGCACTCAGCGGCCGCTGCTCGCGCGCGGCCCAGGCCAACGCTTCGGCCTCGTCGTCCAGGTCGAGCCAGTACAGCCCGGTGGTGTGAACTTCGGGGTCGACGCCGGTGCTGGCGAACAGGCGCTCGCCCAGCTGTGGATAAAAGTCCTGCGACCAGTGCGCCAGAGCAGTCACGGCGGGGCTGTAGCGCCACGGGTACAACGGCGAGACAATGCCTCCGCCAGCCCAGGACGACTCTCGGCCAACCTCGCCCTGATCGCACACCAACACCTGGCCGACCTTGGCTGCCAGGTTGAATGCCGTCAGCAGGCCGATCACCCCGCCGCCAACCACCACTACTTGCTTGCTCATCTGTCGATCCAACACCTGAAGTAAAACCGCGATGCACCGTGCATCATTGAACCTTCAACTTCCCCAACAGTGCGTGCTGTGCTCAACGGCGCCCGGATTGTGCTGCACGCCAGCCTGGTCGAGCTGGAAATCGCCACAGCCATCCTGCGCCATCAGCCCATGCGGTAGCCGCCGGGCGCGCAGCGTGAAGGTGTCACTGTCGCGCTGGGCCTGAAGGCTGTAGTAGCGGGTACCTTCGGGCAAGACCAGGTCGCCTTCGGCGTATTGGCCAGTGCGCACGCGGTGGCGCTCCAGGCGCAGGGCGGCATCATGCAGCAGGCCAACCACTTCGCTGCGCGCGGCTCGCCGAAGCTGGTCGCTGTAACTGGGGTAGGCAATGGCTGCCAGAATGCCGGTCACGGCCAGCACAATCAACAACTCGATCAGGCTCAAGCCTTGCTGCATGTCAGTCTCCTCGCAATCTTTGCCGCCAGGTGATGCGTTGGGTTTGATTGCCGGCCACGGCGTAGACCGCTTCCAGCACATGCCGTGAGCGGCTTTGCTTGCTGACGGCGGTAATCCGGAACAGGCTAACCGGCTGCCCTTCGGGCATGTGTGCGGCACGTGTGCTGACACCCAGGTTCTGCAGCTGGAAAAAACCGGTCTGGGTACCTTGCCACTGCCCAACCAGATCGTGCGGCCTGGGCGGTGGCAGGCACGCGTCACAAGCGTCAGGGGGCGCCCGTTCAAGTTCGCGTACCCCAGCCAGCAAAGTGGCCTCAGCCTCTTCCAGCGCCAGCAGGCCATCGCTCAGGTAGCCGGTCATCCGTGTTTCCACCAGCGCGTCACGCAGGGCAGATGTGGCAAGCAGGCCCAGCAGGACGCTCAGGACCAAGGCCAGTAGAAGAACCACGCCACGCTGGTGAGTCATGACGCGGGGACCGGGTTGCGGATTGCGACGCTCAACTCATGGCGCTGCTGAACCTTGAGCGTGGGTTCGTAAAGCGTCAGGCTGATATCCACCCGTTCTCCCCCCGCCATCTGCACACGCTCCACACGCATCGCCTGCACATTATCAACCAACGGTTGAAATTTGCTGTTTCCGCGTTTGAACCTCAACTTATCGCCCTGGAACTGGTAGACATACCTGCTGACCGGGTACACCAGTGGGTCCCCAGCCTTGCGCTCTTCATCGACAGACACTTCGGTCAGGCAATCGGTGTGCAGAAACCAGTCAGGTCGACCAGCTTGCCCAGGCAACTCCGCCACGATCAGGCTGAGGGTGGACGCTTCGATCACCAGGGGGCGAGCGAAGACCTGCTGTAATGCCGGGTCATCGAAATCGGAAGGTTTCAGGCGCAAACAGCCAAACATGCCGGCCATGCGAATATCCTGGGCCATGCGCAACAACGCCTGCCGCGCCTCATCCTGCATGCGCAGCGCAGTACTTTGCAGGCGCCAGGCCTGGTGAGCCGATGCAAAGAGCTGACTGGCGGCCGCCAACAGCATCAACCCGATAGTCAGCGCCAACATAAGCTCAACCAAACCAAAACCACGTTGGCCGCGCCTCATCGACGCCCCCGTTCATGCTCGCTGTGCGCCGCCATTGCCGCCTGCCCATTGCGACGCGCACTGTCCACAGCCTGCAAGGCCTGCAGTTGCAGCCCCGCTGCGGCGAACATACCCACGGCCACGACCACAACCGCCAACAGCACTTCCAGAAGCGTCATGCCCCCTTGCCTTGCGTGCATCCCTGCACCTCCTGCGACTTTTCCCGTCATTGCTTTCAACTTGGGCGACTGGACCTCTTGTCCAACCGCCAGGAAGCTATAGCCAAGCACGTCCAGGGAGGAATGCACGGTGAAGCAACGCGGCGTAACACTGATACAAATGTTGTCGGCCTTGGCCGTGGCGGTGTTGCTGACGCAGTTCGGCATACCGGCCTACGCCAGAATGAGCGATGACCTTCACAGGGCAGCAGCAGCGCGTGATCTGGCCCAAGCGTTGCGTAGTGCACGCAGCCATGCGCTGTTGCAGGGCCAGCCGGTGCTGGTGCTAGCGCTGGACGGTAATTGGGGGAATGGTTGGCGGGTGGTGCTGGAGCATAACCGGCAGGTGCTACGCGAACAGCGCCTTGCAAAGCCGCTGAAAATAACCAGCAATCGCGGTGAGCAGTTCAAATTCAGTGCGCTGGGCGTGCCAATGACGTCGAGCAACGGCTGGTTGGGCGCAACACTGGAAATGTGCGAACGCTCCGCTGCTCGCAGCCGATATCAGGTGGCGCTGGCATCAAGCGGCAGAGTCAGGTTGCTTACGGAGGACCAGAGCAATGACCGCTGCTAGCGCGGTCATTGCAGGAGCGGTCTTGTGTCGCGCAAGGGCTGCAAAGCAGCCCCTGCATTGGCGGCGGTGCTGCCCGTCAGATCAGCGAGCGAACCCGCAGCTCCTTGGGCATTGAAAAGGTGATGTTCTCTTCGCGCCCGTCCAGCTCTTCAGCGCCAGTGGCGCCCCAGGCCTTGAGCTGTTCGATCACGCCACGCACCAGCACTTCGGGTGCCGAAGCACCGGCGGTGATGCCGATCCGCGCGGCCTGGTCAAACCAGCCGCGTTGCAAGTCCTCGGCACCGTCGATCAGGTAGGCCGGGGTGCCCATGCGCTCAGCCAGCTCGCGCAAACGGTTGGAGTTGGAACTGTTCGGGCTGCCCACCACCAGCACCACGTCGCTCTCGCCGGCCAGTTGCTTGACGGCATCCTGGCGGTTCTGGGTGGCGTAGCAGATGTCGTCCTTGCGCGGGCCGCCGATGTTCGGGAAGCGTGCACGCAGCGCATCGATGACGCGGCTGGTGTCGTCCATCGACAGTGTTGTCTGGGTGACGAAAGCCAGGTGGTCCGGGTCGCGCACCTGCAGGTTGGCCACATCTTCCTCGTCTTCGACAAGGTAGATGGCGCCGCCGTTGCTGGCATCGTACTGGCCCATGGTGCCTTCGACTTCCGGGTGCCCTTCGTGGCCGATGAGAATGCACTCACGGCCATCGCGGCTGTACTTGGCCACTTCAATGTGAACCTTGGTCACCAGCGGGCAGGTGGCATCGAACACTTTCAGGCCACGGCCAGCCGCTTCCTGGCGCACGGCCTGGGAAACACCGTGGGCACTGAAGATGACGATGACATCGTCCGGTACCTGGTCCAGCTCTTCGACAAAGATGGCGCCGCGGTTACGCAAGTCTTCCACCACGAACTTGTTGTGCACCACTTCGTGGCGCACATAGATCGGCGGGCCGAAGACTTCCAGCGCCCGGTTGACGATCTCGATCGCCCGGTCGACCCCGGCGCAGAAGCCGCGAGGGTTGGCGAGTTTGATTTGCATGCTCGGCTCCAGGCTTACAGGGCCTTCACCTCGAGGATCTCCACCTCGAAGGTCAGGGTCTTGCCAGCCAGTGGGTGATTGAAGTCGATGGTGACCTGGTCGTCATCGAACGCTTTGACCACACCCGGCAGCTCGGTGTTGGCGGCGTCGTTGAAGATGATCAGCAGCCCTTCGGACAACTCCATGCCTTCGAAGTTGGACCTCGGCATGACCTGCACGTTCTGCGGGTTAGGCTGGCCGAAGGCGTTCTCCGGGGCCACTGCCACAGTGCGCTTGTCACCGGCCTTGAAGCCGAACAGGGCGTTTTCAAAGCCCGGCAGCAGGTTTCCATCACCGACTTTGAAGGTGGCCGGGGCTTTATCGAACGTGCTGTCGACGGTGTCGCCGTTTTCCAGGTGCAGCGCGAAGTGCAGGGTGACTTCGGTGTTCTGGCCGATACGGGTGTCAGTCATGGACCGGATCCTCGGACTTCTTGCTCTTGAACATATCCAGCGCCAGCATCACCGCACCAACGGTGATGGCGCTGTCGGCCACGTTGAAGGCCGGGAAGTAATGACGGTTCTGCCAGTGCACCAGGATGAAGTCGACCACATGGCCCAGCACGATGCGGTCGTACAGGTTGCCAATCGCCCCACCCAGCACCAGCGCCAGCGCCACGGCCAGCCAGGTCTCGTTGCGCCCCAGGCGCTTGAGCCACACCACCAGCACCGCGCTGACCACCACGGCGATCAGGGCGAACAACCAGCGTTGCCAACCCGCACCGTCAGCCAGGAAGCTGAACGCGGCACCGGTGTTGTAGGCCAGGGTCCAGCTGAAGTAGTCAGGAATGACCACGATCTGCTGGTACATGGTCAGGGTGTTGTTGAAGTACAGCTTGGTGGCCTGGTCGACGACCAGGACCAACAAGCTCAGCCACAGCCATGCAAGGCGCCCGAAGCGCCCCGCTGCAGGGTTAGGCATAGTGGCGCACCTCACCCTGGCCGCTCAGGTTGTCGACACAACGGCTGCAGATTTCCGGGTGCTCCGGGTGGCTGCCGACATCGGCGCGGAAGTGCCAGCAACGGCCGCACTTAGCGTGGCCGGACTTGACCACTTTCAGCTTGAGGCCTTCGACTTCGGTGGCTACGGCTTCGGCCGGCGCCTGTGCGAACGGCACCACGCTGGCGGCCGAGGTGATCAGCACGAAGCGCAGCTCGTCGCCCAGCTTGCCCAGGTCGGCACTCAGGCCTTCGTCGGCATACAGGGTAACTTCAGCCTGCAGGTTGCCGCCAATGACCTTGGCGGTACGCTGGTTTTCCAGCTCTTTGTTCACCGATGCCTTCACCGCCATCACGCGGTCCCAGTAAGCGCGGCCCAGCTCGGTACCTTCCGGCAGCTCGCTCAGGCCTTCGTACCAGCCGTTGAGCATCACCGACTCGTTGCGCTCGCCCGGCAGGTACTGCCAGATTTCGTCGGCGGTGAATGCCAGGATCGGCGCGATCCAGCGCACCAGCGCTTCGCTGATGTGATACAGCGCAGTCTGGCAGGAACGGCGGGCGACACTGTTGGCGCCGGTGGTGTACTGGCGGTCCTTGATGATGTCGAGGTAGAAGCCGCCCAGCTCCTGTACGCAGAAGTTGTGCACTTTGGAGTAGACGTTCCAGAAACGGTACTCGCTGTAGTGCTCTTCCAGCTCGCGCTGCAGCAGCAGCGTACGGTCAACGGCCCAGCGGTCCAGCGCCAGCATGTCTTCCGAGGCCAGCAGGTCGCGGGCCGGGTCGAAACCGGACAGGTTGGAAAGCAGGAAGCGCGCTGTATTGCGAATACGCCGGTAAGCATCGGCGCTGCGCTGCAGGATCTGCTCGGAAACCGCCATTTCACCGGAATAGTCGGTAGCCGAAACCCACAGGCGCAGGATATCGGCACCCAAGGTGTTGTTGACCTTCTCCGGCTCGATGGTGTTGCCCAGCGACTTGGACATCTTGCGGCCGTTCTCGTCCACGGTGAAGCCGTGAGTCAGCAACTCGCGGTATGGCGCATGGTTATCGATGGCGCAACCGGTCAGCAAGGAAGAGTGGAACCAGCCACGGTGCTGGTCGGAACCTTCCAGGTACAGGTCGGCGCGCGGGCCGGTGGCGTGGCCAATGTCGTGCGAGCCACGCAATACGTGCCAGTGGGTGGTGCCCGAGTCGAACCACACGTCGAGGGTATCGGCGATCTTGTCGTACTGATCGGCTTCAGCGCCCAGCAGTTCAACGGCGTCCAGCTTGAACCAGGCCTCGATGCCCTGCTGCTCGACACGCTTGGCCACTTCTTCCATCAGCTCGACAGTGCGCGGATGCAGCTCGCCGGTCTGCTTGTGCAGGAAGAACGGGATCGGCACACCCCAGTTGCGCTGACGCGAGATGCACCAGTCCGGGCGGTTGGCGATCATCGCGTGCAGGCGCGCCTGGCCCCAGGCCGGAACGAACTTGGTGTCTTCAATGGCTTTCAGCGCACGCTCACGCAGCGGCTCGCCGGTGGTCGGCTGCTTGTCCATGCCCACGAACCACTGCGCGGTGGCGCGGTAGATCAGCGGGGTCTTGTGGCGCCAGCAGTGCATGTAGCTGTGGCTGATGGTTTCGGTGTGCATCAGCGCACCGACTTCGCTCAGCTTCTCGACGATGGCCGGGTTGGCCTTCCAGATGAACTGGCCGCCGAAGAATGGCAGCGACTCGACATACACGCCGTTGCTCTGCACCGGGGTGAGGATGTCGTCGTTGACCATGCCGTAGCGCTTGCAGGTGACGAAGTCGTCCTCACCGTAGGCTGGCGAGGAGTGCACCACGCCGGTACCGGCGCCCAGTTCGACGTAGTCGGCCAGGTAGATTGGCGACAGGCGATCGTAGAACGGATGGCGGAAGTTGATCAGTTCCAGCGCAGAGCCTTGGGCGGTGGCAAGGACCGAGCCCTCGAGGTTGTAGCGCTTCAGGCACGACTCGACCAGCTCTTCAGCCAGCACCAGCAGACGCTCGCCGGTATCGACCAGGGCGTACGTGAACTCCGGGTGGATATTCAGGGCCTGGTTGGCCGGGATGGTCCACGGGGTGGTGGTCCAGATCACGATGGCGGCCGGCTTGGCCAGCGAGGCCAGGCCGAAGGCCGCGGCGAGCTTGGCTTCATCGGCAACCGGGAAGGCCACGTCGATGGTCTGCGACTTCTTGTCGGCGTACTCGACTTCCGCTTCAGCCAGCGCCGAACCGCAGTCAAAGCACCAGTTCACCGGCTTCAGGCCCTTGAACACGAAGCCTTGCTTGACCATTTCGGCCAAGGCGCGGATTTCACCGGCCTCGTTGGCGAAGTTCATGGTCTTGTATGGGTTGTCCCAGTCACCCAGCACGCCCAGGCGGATGAACTCGGTCTTCTGCCCTTCGATCTGCTCGGCAGCGTACTCGCGGCACAGCTCGCGGGTACGGTCGGCGGAAAGGTGCTTGCCGTGGGTAACCTCGACCTTGTGCTCGATCGGCAGGCCGTGGCAGTCCCAGCCTGGCACGTACGGCGCATCGAAGCCGGCCAGGGTCTTGGAGCGGACGATCATGTCCTTGAGGATCTTGTTCAGCGCATGACCGATGTGAATCTTGCCGTTGGCATAGGGCGGGCCGTCGTGCAGGACGAACTTGGGACGATCCTTGCCAATTTCGCGCAGCTTCTGGTACAGGCCAATGCTGTCCCAGCGCTGCAGGATCTGCGGTTCGCGCTGAGGCAGGCCGGCCTTCATGGGGAAGGCGGTGTCCGGAAGGTTAAGCGTGGCTTTGTAGTCGGTCATTTCAGGCTCTTCGTTAGCGGTTGAGCGTGCCAATGTGCACGTGCGGCGGCGATATCCGCATCGATCGCCGACTTCAGCGCCTCCAGGGAGGCGAATCGCTGCTCTTCACGCAGCTTGTGGTGGAACTCCACCGTCAGGCGCCGGCCGTAAAGGTCGCCGGCAAAGTCCAGAAGATGAATCTCCAGGTGCGGGCGCCCATCACCGGCAACGGTGGGGCGCACGCCGATATTGCCGACACCCGGCCAAGCCTTGCCGTCGATCACGATGCTGGCCAGGTATACCCCGGACAGTGGCACGCGACGGCGCTTGAGCTGGATGTTGGCGGTAGGTGTGCCGAGCTGACGGGCCAGCTTCTGGCCGTGCAGCACGCGGCCTGTAATGCGGTACGGGCGGCCCAGCAGGTGTTCGGCCAATTCGAAGTTGCCCTCGGACAAAGCCTTGCGCACTTCGGTGCTACTGACCCGCAGGCCGTCCTGGATTACCGTGTTGGCGGCCTCGACGGTGAAGCCGTAGGCCTTGCCGGCCTCGACCAGGAAAGCAAAGTCACCAGCGCGGTCGCAGCCAAAGCGGAAGTCATCGCCCACTTCGAGGTGACGCACGCCTAAGCCGTCGACCAGGATGGCCTTGACGAAGGCATCGGCACTGAGCTTGCTCAGGCGCTGGTTGAAGGCCAGGCACAGCACCCGGTCGATGCCTTCGGTCGCCAACAGCTCAATCTTGTCGCGCAGCCGGGCCAGGCGCGCCGGCGCGGCATCGGGTGCGAAGTACTCGCGTGGTTGCGGTTCGAAGATCACCACGCAGGTCGGCAGGCCCAAGGCCTGACCGCGCTCGCGCAGGCGCGCCAGGATTGCCTGGTGGCCGCGGTGAACCCCGTCGAAGTTGCCAATGGTGGCGACACAGCCCCGGTGCTCGGGGCGCAGGTTGTGAAGACCTCGAACCAGCTGCATAACGCGCTTCTTGCTCATAAAGTGGCCGATTATAACCACACCCGGGCGCTGGTGACAGGCAGCAGCGCCCAAGGGCGGCGTGGAATGCGAAAAACCGACGCCTGACCCGCCAAAACCCTCAGTGCAAGGCCTTGCGAGCGAAATGTCGGGGCCGGAAGCCGCACAGGTACAGGCAACCAAAATACGTGACGACGCCCGCCAGGATCAGCGCACCAAGCCGCAGGAAGCGCTCAGGCATGATGCCCTGCTCCCAGGCCGGCATATAGTGCATGCCCGCCAACAGTACTGCCGACATCAACGCCACCGCCAACACAAGCTTGAGCAGGAACACTGCCCAGCCTGGCTGAGGCTCGAACAACCGCTGACTGCGCAGCTTCCAGAACAGCAGGCCGGCATTCAGGCAGGCACCGAGGCTGATCGCCAATGCCAGGCCAGCATGTGCAAGCGGGCCGACCAGGGCAAGGTTGAACAGCTGGGTGCAGACCAGGGTGAAGACTGCGATCTTCACCGGCGTGCGGATATTCTGCTGCGCGTAGAAACCCGGTGCCAGTACCTTGACCAGAATGATTGCCAGCAAGCCCACGGAATAGGCGATCAGCGCCCGCTGGGTCATGGCCGCATCAAATGCGCTGAACTTGCCATATTGAAACAGCGCAACGGTCAGCGGTTCGGCAAGAATGGCCAAAGCCAGGGTGCAGGGCAGCACCAGCAGGAAGCACAGGCGCAGGCCCCAGTCGAGAATCCGCGAGTACTCCTCGCGGTCCTTGTTGGCATAGGTCTTGGCCAGGGTCGGCAGCAGGATGGTGCCCAAGGCCACGCCCAGCACGCCCGAAGGCAGCTCCATGAGGCGGTCGGCGTAGTACATCCACGACACCGAGCCGGCCACCAGGAAGGAAGCAAAAATGGTGTTGATGATCAGCGAGATCTGGCTCACCGACACCCCCAGGATCGCCGGCAGCATCTGCTTCAGTACCCGCCACACACCGGCGTCCTTGAGGTTCAGACGCGGCAGCACGAGCATGCCAATCTTCTTCAGGGCTGGCAGTTGGTACAGCAACTGCGCCAGGCCACCCGCCAGCACGCCCCAGGCCAACGCCATGATTGGCGGGTTGAAGTAAGGGGTCAGCAACACGGCGAAGGCGATCATCGCCACGTTCAGCAAGGTGGGCGTGAAGGCCGGCACCGAAAAGCGGTTCCAGGTATTGAGGATCGCGCCGGCCAGGGAAGACAGCGAGATCAGGAATATATAAGGAAACGTCACCCGCAACAGGGCGGTGGTCAGCTCGTATTTTTCGGTGCTGTCGACAAAACCCGGAGCCGTCGCCCACACCACCCAGGGTGCAGCGAGGATGCCGATGGCGGTCACCAGGGCCAGCACCAGGGTCAGAAGGCCACTGATATAGGCGATGAAAGTGCGTGTCGCCTCCTCGCCTTGCTGGGTCTTGTACTCGGCCAGAATCGGCACGAAGGCCTGGGAGAATGCACCTTCGGCGAAGATGCGCCGCAAAAGGTTGGGCAGTTTGAACGCGATGAAGAAGGCGTCGGTAGCGACACCAGCACCAAAGATACGGGCCAGGATGGTGTCGCGAACAAAGCCCAGCACCCGCGAAATCATGGTGATCGAGCTTACTGCAGCCAGGGATTTGAGCAGGTTCATCGAAAAGATTCACGCCAATGACAGAGGACGCTGCCAGACAGCGTCCGAATGTGCGATACTCCCGCGCCTTCGCAGGGGAGCCAAAAATTCCCGAGTGTACAGGTCGCGCAGCAGAAAGGAATCTTTCCCTCTTGTTGGCGCACCGCTCGGCGGAACCTTGCAGGTGGCCTTGACATCCGCTCGACTGATCGGCATGATTCGCGGCCTATTTTGTTTGCTATTTACCTAAAGTCTTTCGAGGAGCTCGACGGTGGCCAACACACCTTCCGCCAAGAAACGTGCAAAACAGGCTGAGAAGCGTCGCAGCCACAACGCCAGCCTGCGTTCCATGGTTCGCACCTACATCAAGAATGTAGTCAAAGCCATCGACGCAAAAGACGCCGAAAAAGCGCAAGCCGCTTACGTTCTGGCTGTACCTGTAATCGACCGTATGGCCGACAAGGGTATCATCCACAAGAACAAGGCTGCTCGTCACAAAGGCCGTCTGAATGGCCACATCAAGGCGCTGAAAGAAGCTGCAGCTGCCTAAGCGACGTGCAAGTCGAAAAGCCGACCCTAGGGTCGGCTTTTTGTTGCCTGCGATTTATACACAGTCACCGATGCGCCTTGCTGCAACCTGCACATGATGACCGATATGCTTTGGGCAGCGCCACAGAGCAGGGGCCGCGCCAGGCGGCCCTACCCTTGCATCACTTGGCTATCTGAATCTTCGGCGCCCATTGCAGCCATTCATCCTCGGCCTTGTCGAACAAGGCAAAGGTCTGCCGCGGCCGTGCCGGGTTACCCATCTGCTCGCCATCTGGCGTTGCGAAGGCGATACCGCCATCGATCAGGGTTTCCACCGACTCGGTACGCACTGTAGCGCCCTTGAACAGTCCCCAGTCGAAACCGAAACCACTGCTGTTCCAGAAGCGGCTACCGCTGCGCACCAAGGCGGCATAGCGCGGCTCAATGAGGATATGAATCAGCACGCGGTCAGCGCTCTGGCCCAGCTCGAAGCCTGTCACCTTGCCCACCTTGACCTCACGATAGGTAACCGGCACACCCGGCTTGATCGAGCCGCGGCGTGGCGCACTGAGCGTCAATGGCAGGCCAACCTCTGGCCCTGCTACCTGCGGGGCTTCGGCCAAAGCAATGAAGTCGCGCTGTGGCCCACGGTTCTTGGCTGCTGGCTGCACTTCCAGGTACTGCCCACCAATCAAGGTGTCGAGGTTTTCAGTGCGCACCAGGCCCAGGGCCGGCTTGACCACCCAGAACTGCGTACCGGCACGGGCAATACGATCCGCTGCTTCGGTAATGCGCGCCCGCAGCAGCACCGCCTGCAGGTCATCGGTGAGATCAACGCTCTCGATACTGCCCACATCCAGGCCGCGGAAGCGGATGGCCGTGCCCGGTTTCAAGCCATCGGCACGCTCTACACGGATGGTGATCAACGTACCCGCACGGTTTACCGCTTCCTGGCTGTCATGCAGGCGGAAGCGTGGAATGTGCCGCTTCAGCGGTACATCGGGCCGTGGCGTGTCGAAGGCAATACCGCCGGCCATCAGTGTTTGCAGCGACTCACTCTTGATCTTGATACCCGACAAGCCGCCGGTCAGGGTGATCCCACTGACATTCCAGAAGCGCGACGAACCATTGACCAGTTTTTCGTACTCCTTCTCGATATGCACACCGATCAGGATGCGGTTGCTGTTACGGGCGAACTGATAGCTCTGCACGCTACCCACCTTCACCTGGCGGTACATTACCGGGCTGCCGACTTCCAGCGAACCCAAGGTATCGGCGAACAACACCATGTGCAGACCCGGCGCCTTGAGGTCGAGCGGCGGCGCCTTGGCGCGCGCCTCGAACTCACGCTCTGGCCGTGCGCCCTTCTCACCGGGACGAATGGCGATGTAGTTACCTTTGACCAGCGCTTCCAGGCCAGTGATTCCCGCCAGGGAAATCGATGGTTTGACTACCCAGAATTGCGTCCCCTCTACCAGGTAGTCCTCGGTCAGCGGGTCGAGTGTCAGCTCGGCCGAAGCGCTGGCCAGGTTGTCTTCCATCTTCAGGGCTTTCAGCGAGCCCACCTGGATGCCCTTGTACATGACCGGCGTGCGGCCCGCCTGCAGGCCTTCATAATCGCTCAGCTTCACTTTTACCCGGATACCCGCCTGGGCGGCATCGAAGTCCTCGTACAGACGGAACGGCAGGCTCGGATCGGTGGGCGGGCTGTCCTTGCGGTACTCCGGCGTGGCAAAGGCGATACCACCCGCCACAATGCTCGACAACGATTCACTGCGCACCTTCACACCCGAAAGCGAAGCATCGATGCTGACACCGCTGGCGTTCCAGAAACGCGTGTGCTTGCGCACCAGGCTGGCGTAGGCCGGCTCGATGAAGACTTTCACCTCTACGGTGCTCTGGTCCTCGGACAGGCGGTAGCTTTTCACCCGGCCAACCTGAATCTGCTTGTAGAACACCGGGCTGTCCCGGTTGAGCGAGCCCAACCTGTCGGCCTTGAGGGTCAGGTGCAGGCCTGGCTCAGAATCCGAGAGCGGTGGCGCCACCTTCAATGCCACAAAGCGCTTGGTACGCTCCCCCTCCCCCGGGCTAACAGCGATGTAGTTACCCGACACCAGTGTTTCAAGGCCGGATATTCCGGCGAGGCTGACGCTCGGCTTCACCAGCCAGAAACGCGTGCCTTTGTTCAGGTGGGGCTCCGCGGCTTTGTTCATCTCGATGGTAGCGATCACCCCCTGCGTGTCGCCCTTGGCGTCGAGCACCAGGCTTTTCACCTTGCCAACCGGCATGCCCTTGTAGATGACCTCGGTCTTGTTGGCGACGATACCCTCTCCGGACTCGAAGCGGACTTCAATTTCCACGCCAGCGTCGCGGTAGGCCTGCCACGCGAGCCAGCCACCGATCATCAGCGCAATCAAAGGCAAGATCCAGATGGCTGACCAGTTCGAGGCTGGGCGGGTTTTAGCCGTTGGCAGGTCACTCATGGTCGTCATCCGACTCCGTGTTATCCCAAATCAGTCGGGGATCGAAAGTTAAAGCGGCAAGCATTGTCAGGATCACCACAGTTGCGAAGGCGACAGCGCCCAGGTTGGCTTCGACACTGGCTATTCGGCCAAAATTCACCACTGCCACCAGGATGGCAATGACGAAGATATCCAGCATGGACCAGCGCCCAATGAATTCGATGAAGCGGTACATCAATATCCGCTGCCGGGCTGAAAGCGGTTGCCGCCGCTGAACGGAGTACAACAGCAAGCCGATGCCCACCAGCTTGAACGTGGGGACCAGGATACTGGCAATGAACACCACAGCCGCAATAGGCACCATGCCGTGTTTGAGCAGGGTGATTACACCGGACATGATGGTGTCCGGGCTGCCCTGACCGAGGGTACTCACGGTCATGATCGGCAGTATGTTGGCCGGGATGTAGAGGATCGATGCCGCAATCAGCAACGCCCAGGTGCGCACGATACTGTTCGGCCGGCGTGCATGCACGATAGCGCCGCAGCGTGTGCAGGTTTGCGCAGTGCTGTCTGGCTCTTGCCTGTTCAACTCGTGACACTCATTGCAGACAACAATGCCTGCGTCAATCGCCCGCATGCAGGTCCTCCCCTGATAATGCACTCCAGATCTGGTGGGGCGACATCACCACCTCGAGCCATACCTGGATCAATAACAGACTGATGAAACAGAACAGCCCAAGGCCCACGGTCAGTTCGGCCAGGTCCACCAGTTTGACGATGGCCACCAGCACCCCCATGAAATAGACCTCGAGCATGCCCCAGTCACGCAGGTGGTGATAGATACGGTAGAAGACCAGGCCGTAGTCACGCCCGAAGTTCAGGCGGATGCTCAACAGGACGGCCAGTTGGCAGAGCAGTTTCGCCAGTGGGATGACCATGCTACAGAGCAACACCACCACGGCAACACCACGCATTCCCGAGTTGTACAGGCCTAGCACGCCGCTCCAGACCGTATCGTCCGAAGTCTGACCAAGCAGGTGCAACTGCATGATCGGCAGGAAATTGGCCGGCACGAACAGCAAAAGGGCCGCCAGCACCAAGGCCAGGCTGCGATTGACCACATTGTGCCGGTGGGCATAGAGCTCATAGCCGCAGCGCGGGCAATGGGCTTTTTCATCATGCTGCAGCACAGGCTTGCGTAGCAGCAGGTCGCATTCATGACAGGCGACAAGCTCGTCCAACGGCAACTGGGCCAGGGTTTCAGGTTCGACAGGATTGGACATATAGCGCTTCTGAATAGGTGCGTGGGACTATTCTAGTGTTCTGGCTCGAATTGTGGGAGGCGACGTTGGCCTTGAGGGTATACGCCCCTGCCTTGGCGTTGCACCCTTCTCTGTAAAAGCGGGTTTACCCGCGAACCCTGTAGGAGCGGGTTTACCCGCGAACACCGGCGAAGCCGGTGCCCTCCACCGAGTTGCCTGCTTCACGGCATGCCCACAGTGATTCAAACAAGCCCAGGCTTTTTTGCCCACAAAGACAAAACCCCTACCTGCATGCGCAGATAGGGGTTTTGCGAAATGAATCTTGACGATGACCTACTCTCACATGGGGAAACCCCACACTACCATCGGCGATGCATCG
>NZ_JADDRH010000030.1:0-34286 GCF_044904505.1 Pseudomonas sp. 3HC3 | reverse complement strand
TTCGCGGTGACACACATCGGTGGCTGGGCACAGCCCGTCGTAGGAGCGGGTTCACCCGCGAAAGGGCCAGGCCTGCCGGCCAATTTCCAACAGCCGCCCACCGTTGCCGCCGCCACCGTATTCGCGGTGACACACATCGGTGGCTGGGCACAGCCCGTCGTAGGAGCGGGTTCACCCGCGAAAGGGCCAGGCCTGCCGGCCAATTTCCAACAGCCGCCCACCGTTGCCGCCGCCACCGTATTCGCGGGGACACACATCGGTGGCTGGGCACAGCCCGTCGTAGGAGCGGGTTCACCCGCGAAAGGGCCGGGCCTGCCGGCCAATTTCCACCGGCCGTTCACCGTTGCCGCCGCTACCGTATTCGCGGGTAAACCCGCTCCTACACACGGATCTGGGGTGCAGCCACATCAGGGGTTCGACACAGGCATCGGTGGTTCGGCACAGGCCCTTGCTGGACAGCCGCAGGTTAATTACCCGCGGATCTCCGCCACCACCGCTGCCAACGCTTGCGCAGGGTCTGCCGCCTGGCTGATCGGCCGGCCGATCACCAGGTAATCCGAACCTGCATCCAGTGCCTGACGCGGGGTGAGGATACGGCGTTGATCATCCTGCGCGCTGCCCGCTGGGCGAATGCCCGGGGTCACCAATTGCAGCGACGGGTGCGCCGCCTTCAGTGCCGGGGCCTCGAGCGCCGAGCACACCAAACCGTCCATCCCCGCTTTTTCCGCCAGTGCCGCCAAACGCAGCACCTGCTCTTGGGGGTCGATATCCAGGCCAATGCCGGCCAGGTCTTCACGCTCCATGCTGGTCAGCACGGTCACACCAATCAGCAGCGGCTGCGGGCCGCTGCGCTTGGCCAGCTCTTCACGGCAGGCCGCCATCATGCGCAGGCCACCGGAGCAATGCACGTTGACCATCCACACGCCCATCTCGGCCGCAGCCTTTACCGCCATGGCGGTGGTGTTGGGAATGTCATGGAACTTGAGGTCCAGGAACACTTCGAAGCCCTTGTCACACAGGGTTTCGACAATGCCCGAAGCGCTGCTGGTGAACAGCTCCTTGCCAACCTTCACCCGGCACAGCGCAGGGTCAAGCTGGTCAGCCAGCTTCAGGGCGGCCTCACGGGTAGGGAAATCCAGGGCGACGATCAGGGGCGTCTGGCAGGCGGACATGGGCAGGGTCTCTTGGCAAGTCGAAATCGGCGCGCATTGTAAACGAAGTGACGCAGGCTTGGGGGCCCGCAGGTCACGGAATTGGCCCAGCACGGCCTGGCGCCTATAATTGAACCAACGGAACGGGCAATTGCTCAAAATTCATGTAACCGTTGCCCATGACCCGACTTGAGGAGAACGACAATGCCCTGGTATGCCTGGCTGATACTCATCATAGCCCTCGGCTCGATTGTCGGCGGGTTGATGATGTTGCGCGACACGGCCAAAAAACTGCCGCTGACCGAAGAGCAACTGCGCAAGGTACATGAGCGCAATGCCGAAGCGGATGCCAAGGACGCAGAAGACCGTTAAAACACCCAGCCCTTCAGGCGCTGCGCCTGTGGAAGCCCCCATTCCCGGCACATAAAGGCCGGGCCAGGGCATCACCCCGGCCCCTGCCCGCTTACTCCACCATCACCTTGTCCCGGTTGCGCTCCAGCAACGCATTGCCTATCCCCTTTATCTCCAGCAGCTCATCCACCGAAGCAAACGGCCCATTGGCCTCGCGGTAGGCCACGATAGCCTCCGCCTTGGCCTTGCCAATGCCATTCAGCTCCTTTTGCAGGGTGAGTGCATCCGCCGTATTCAAGTCCAGCCTCGGCGCCTGCTGTGCCTGAGCCTGGGCCACCACCGGCACCGGTTCGGCCACTGCCATGGTGCTGGCCGGGGCGGCGCTAAGGGAGAACGACAAACTGGCGAACAGCGGCAGCAGCAGGTACGACAGAACGTTATTGCGCATGGTCAACACTCCTTGGGTTGGTCATTTTCCAGCAACCGCTTTCCTTCGGCTGCGCAACCAACCCTAGCGGGTAACCCGGCCGCACAATACCCAACCACCCCGGCGAATGGTTACCGAATCGGTCAGCAAAACGTTCAACTTCGCCCACCCACCAACCGTCGCCGTTTCCTCCCCGTTCGGCCCCGGCCCTGAATGCACAAGCCCCTGGCCCTGTGCCTGTAGCCATATCCCCGTTTGTCCGATAGCCGCTGCCCACCCATGCCCGGCCATTGCCCTACAACGCCCGCCGAACAAGGCTCACCCGGTAAACGGCCCTCCCCCAGTCGGTAAGCATCCCCCCCGGCAAACTGGCACGCCATTGCCCGCCTGCTAGATTTCTTGAGCAATGGACACCGGCCTGCTTCAAGGACCCGAGCAAGAGGATCACTGCCGTGCCCCTCAAGACCCTGACTGTTTTCGGTACCCGCCCAGAAGCCATCAAGATGGCCCCGCTAGCCCTGCAACTGGCGCAGGACAACCGCTTCGAAGCCCGCGTGTGCGCCACCGGCCAGCACCGGCAAATGCTCGACCAGGTGCTGGAGCTGTTCGGTATCAGCCCCGATTACGACTTGAACATCATGAAAGCCGGCCAGGACCTGACCGGTGTGACCACTGCCATCTTGCAAGGCATCCGACCGGTGCTGGCCGCGTTCAAGCCCGACGTGGTGCTGGTGCATGGCGACACCGCCACCACCTTTGCCACCAGCCTGGCGGCTTACTACCAGCAAATCCCCATTGCCCATGTAGAGGCCGGCCTGCGCACCAACAACCTGTATTCACCCTGGCCCGAAGAAGGCAACCGGCGCCTGACCGGGGCCCTTGCCGCGCTACACTTTGCGCCCACCCCCACCTCGCGCGACAACCTGTTGCGCGAAGGCACCGACCCGGCGCACATCTTCACCACCGGCAACACCGTGATCGACGCCTTGCTGGAGGTGGAGCAAAAGCTGCAAAACCCCGCGCTGAAGGCTCGTTTCGCCAGCCAGTTCAGCTACCTGGCAACCGAACGCCGGCTGTTGCTGGTCACCGGCCACCGGCGCGAGAACTTTGGTGGCGGCTTCGAGCGCATCTGCCAGGCCCTGGTGCAGACTGCGCGGCAATTCCCCGAGTTGGACGTGGTATACCCGGTACACCTCAACCCCAACGTGCGCGAGCCGGTCAACCGGCTGTTGGGGGATGTGAACAACATCCACCTTGTCGAACCGCTGGATTACCTGCCGTTCGTTTACCTCATGACCCGGGCCTATGTGATTCTGACCGACTCGGGTGGCATTCAGGAGGAAGCGCCGGCCCTGGGCAAACCGGTGCTGGTGATGCGCGACACAACCGAGCGGCCAGAAGCCGTAGCGGCAGGTACGGTGAAGCTGGTGGGCACCGAAGTGGCATCGATTGTGCGGGCGTTGAGTACCTTGCTGACCGATGAGGCGGCGTATCGCGAAATGAGCTTTGCCCATAACCCCTATGGCGATGGCCAGGCCTGCGCGCGCATACGCGAAGCCCTGGCCACCTGGAAAACCCCACACCGCTCAATGTAGGAGCGGGTTCACCCGCGAATACGGTAGCCGCAGCCCCGCTACCCCCCCCCCCAGTAAAAACTGGCCAGCAGCCCCACCCCGACCTGAGCCTCCCCCGCTCGGCGTAGGAGCGGGTTCACCCGCGAATACGGTAGCCGCAGCACCGCTGAACACCCAGTAAAAACTGGCCAGCAGCCCCCCTTCCGCGTGTAAACCCACCCCAACAACGGTCAAAAATGACGGCGAAGAGATTTGCCTTGGGATGCACATTCCGCACGTCAGACTTTCCTGAAACCCTGCCCCACCCCTTCAGCTCGGACAACCAAGCGAACTATCCTACACACCAGTCAGAAGCAGCTGAATTGTCGGGGAAATGCCTCAGGGATAACGTCACCGGGTCGCCATGTTGGTGACCGGGTGTGAGAACCTGATGCGAGTTACCTGGCTTGCCTGTCATGGCAGTCGTACGCGGGCAGACTTCGGTCTGGCCGAGCTTTGTAGCTCCCTCGGTTTCTCACCCCGTGTACGACTGCCGCCCTGGTCCGTGAGAAAGATCTGCGTGGCAGTTCCACCTATCAGGAGCAACTACCATGAAAAACCACAACCAATCCCCCCTCCTCACCGCAGGCATCGAAACCTTCCTCGAAGCCGGCAACCCCACCCTGAACCTGCTCCGCGTCCAACCCGGCGTCCCCATCGATGACGCCTATGAACACGTCTCCGTCCTGCTGGGCTACTGCAAGCACTTGGTACGCGAAGGCGACATGGAAGATGACCACAAGATGCTGGGCGCAGCGGATTACCTGCTGGCCACCGCAAAAGCCCTGATGAACGACATCGAGATTGCGAAGAACAGGCATGCCTGAAGGGTATGACGCGAGACCGGGCGAGGCTATGCCTCGCTTGCAGTCAGATGGAATGGGCAATATCAGGCCAGACGTGCCGAGGGGAGCCCCCTATATTGAGCAAGCCCACACTGTGGGAGCGGGCGTGCCCGCGAACACCGGCGCAGCCGGTGCCACCCACAACAATCCCGCAAACAATCAAAACCCCTTCCAGCCCCGCCCCTCAAATCAACGTTCGCGGATAAACACTGATAAACGCCGAAATGGCAATCGCATCCCCATCATCCACCTTCACCCGCGGGCTCTGCGTCGAGCGTTTGATATCCGAAGCAAAATCAGCGGCCTTGAACGCCTGCTCAAGCTCGTCACCGCCCACCCCGGCATAAACGACCACCTGGGTACCGGTATTGTGCTTTTGCAGGGGCAACTGCTTGATCTGAACCTGCACACCCGCCTTGGTCAGCGCAACGGCAATTTCCTTGGCAAAGCGCACAGCTTCCTTGTCATCTTTATGGATATTCAGCAACACCACCGGTACCAGCGTTTTAGCCTTCAGCTCGCCCGCCAATGCCTTGAATGCATCATGCGCCTGCGGCGTCAGCGTTCTGGGCTTCAGCCTGGCTTCCAACTTCAACCGCTCGGCCCTCTCGCGCTCCAGTTCGGCCCTGAGCGCGTCGTTCTGCTCAATGAGTTGCTCGATCTCCAGCCTGGCCTGCACGTCCGACTCCTGGACGACAGTAACCGCCTGCGCACCCCGCGAAACGGGCACGTCGGCATGCTGGTTTTTTACATCCGAGGTCATATGGGCAATGATCATCGCACTGGCGGCGATCAGCGCAGCGATTACCGCAGTGGCAGAGGCTATGGCATGGATAAGGCTGGCTGCGTCTGCTGAAATATCAGGCATAAACAACTTCTTGAAGTTAGGGATGTTCATCGTTTCACGGTCAGGCAGGCGTGCCGGGCAGATGCCACGGTACGGGTATAAGTCAAGCCAGAAGGCTAGCGAGGCCTGGCAGAGTGCCATAATTTTGCGGGTTTTGCTGCTAAGACATGGGGTTCGCGGCCAGTGTCGCAGGTTATCCCGCGTTTGATACTTCCCCTCGGGAATGGATAACCTGACCTTAGGGCCAGGGTTTCGCATTCAAGGCATGGGCGGTGCAGGGGTGAGTAGGATCGTTCAAACAACAATCTCGATTAAAAGCCACAAGCATGCGGGCCCGCATCACCAGCCCAACCCCAACCAGCGCTCTTCCAGCTTATGATCACCTGCCGCCTTTGCCTGTTTTTTTCTTTTTTCGCCTCTGCATCAAAGGCGCCTGGGTGATCGCAAATGCGTGCACCCCACCCATCGCCAAACTCTTTGGCGCAACGACCAGCAGCAATACGGCAACGACCTATTACGCTGCGACTCGTCGTCAACGTTGCGCTTGATTTAATTCCAGCAAAGCCGGGCGATGCGTGCGGCTTCGGCCGGTTGTCAGAATTGCACATACAGCCCCAACGCATCGCGAACACGAAAAACATCCCTATTACGGCTGATATACGAATGACCAAGACGAAGGCGTAACCTGAAAACATCTGAAACTGTCCTTGCCTAACTGCACTAACCTCCAACCTCTATAGCGTTGAGCTCGAGCGAGATCATCTGCCAAGGTTGCTGCAGGCACACTCAAGCCAGAATCGGTTGCAGGAGTCGAGGCGCATTGTCCAGCATGTGATCGACGAACGGCAGCAAGCCTTCACAGAGATTCGGCCCAGCTCGCTTGACGCTTATGCCCTCTGACGCTTAATCTTCCGCCCCTTAGAACAGGGAAGTATTCGGAAGACTCCGCTCGCAGTCGCAACAGCGCTCCTTTCCTGAAGATGAATTCCGGCGTGCCACAGGCGCGCTGCTTTGCTTTGCGGTTGCCACTTTGAAGCCTCGTTCCCCGCTGCAGATTCAGAAATCGGTCATCTTCGCCCTAGTCCTGCGCGAGGCCCGTGCGCGGGTTGGAAAAAGTCGCCTGGGCGCGCTCTGGATGCTGCTTGAGCCCATCGTTCACCTGCTGGTGTTCTCCCTTCTGTTTGCAATGCTACGTGGCCGCACCCTCTCCGGCGTCGAGTACCCGGTGTTCATCCTGGTCGGCATGGCCCCCTTCCTGCTCTATCGAAATACCGCCCTCCGGCTCATGGATAGCCTAAGGGAAAACCGCTCCTTGTTTGGCTACAAGCAAATCAAGCCTCTGGACACCTACCTGGCCCGCGTCATTGTCGAAACCTGCATCGCCGCCACGGTATACGCCATCTTGGTCTTCGGCTTTGCCTGGTATGGCTTCGACATGTCCATTCACAGCCCTCTTGAGTGGGTCGCGACCCTGCTGCTGGGCCTGCTATTCGCCTTTAGCCTGGGCATGCTCCTTGCCCTGATAACCCACGCCCTTCCCAGCGTGAAAATCGTCATTCGCATGGCCTTTTTCCCACTCTACTTCATCTCGGGCGTACTGCTTCCAGCCTCTTACCTGCCGCAGGCAATGATGCCAGTGCTGCTGCTCAACCCATTCCTGCACATTCTCGAACTGATCCGTGCAGAAGTACTGCCCCATTACACCCCGGTCGACGGTGTATCCGAGACCTACGTCATCAGCTTTACCCTGGTATTGCTGTTCCTGTCGCTGGGCGCCTACCGCGCTCGCAGGATGCACCTGATTTCCACCAAGAACGGTTAAGTACAGGCCAAACGTGTTCGAGCTCAGAAACGTCACCAAGTCGTACCTCACGCCGAATGGCCGCCGATACGTCTTTCGCAACCTGTCGCTGGCAATCCCGCCAGGCAAGAACATTGGCTTGATCGGCCGCAATGGCGCCGGCAAGTCCACGCTCATGCGCCTGCTTGGCGGCGCAGACGTTCCCGACTCCGGCACAATCATTACCGACCGCAGCATTTCATGGCCGGTCGGTTTGACAGGCGGCTTTCAGGGCAGCATGACCGGTCGCGACAACATCAAGTTCGTCTGCCGAGTCTATGGCGCTACGGGCGAAGCCATGCGCGAGAAGATCCGCTACGTGCAGGAATTCGCAGAGATCGGTGACTGGATCGACGAGCCAATAAAGACCTACTCCTCCGGCATGCGCTCTCGCGTAGCGTTTGGTTTGAGCATGGCCTTCGACTTCGACTACTACCTGATCGACGAAGTGATGTCGGTGGGCGATGCACAGTTCAAGCGCAAGTGCGCCGAAGTGTTCAAAGACAAGCTGCAGAAATCCAACGTCGTACTGGTCTCTCACTCCATGCCCGAGATCGAGAAGCTATGCGATGTGGTGCTGCTGGTTCGTAACGGCGGCATCCAGGTGTATGACGACGTTGCCGAAGGCATCAAGGCCTACAACAGCTGATCAACTTACTCCAATTACGCAGCACCGTTCGACTTCAAGGATGCATCCAACTATGAGCAGCACAGGTAACAAGAAGGGCTGGCGCCTGGCGATAGCCATGGTGGTCTTGCCAATGATCCTGGCAAGCGTCTATTACGGCGTATTTGCCATAGACCGCTTCGTCAGCTCCGCCCAAGTGGTGGTACGCCAGGATGGCGGTAATCAGGGCGCTCAGATGCCCGGCCTTGCAACCTTACTGACCAGCGCCAACCCGGCATCGCGAGAAGAAACCCTGTACCTGCGCGAATACATCACGTCGACGGACATGATGCTTCTGCTTGAGGACCGCCTGCACTGGGTAGAGCAGTACGCAGCCCAACGTCGCGACGTATTCTTCTGGCTCAACAAGGACGCAGCTCGCGAAGACCTGCTGAAGTACTACCAGCGTATGGTTTCGGCCCACTACGACGAAACGACCGGCCTGCTGCGCGTCGAAGTCCAGGCGTTCACACCGGAACTGTCCGAGAAAATGCTGCGCGTCATCCTTCAGGCAAGCGAGCACTTCGTCAACGAAGTCAGCCACAGAATTGCCCGCGAGCAAATGAAGTTCGCCCAAGGCGAACTGGAAACCGCGCGCATCAACTACGCCACACGCAAAACCCAGCTTCTGAACTTCCAGAATGAGAACAAGGTACTGGACGGTGGCAACAGCGCACAAAGCCGCGCCACAATCATCGCCGACCTTGAGAGCCAGTACACCAAAGAGCAAGCAGCCCTCACCGAGATGTCGTTCAAGCTGCGCGGTGATGCCCCGCAAATCCGTCAGCAAAAGCAGAAAGTCGAAGCGATCACCCAGCAGTTGGCCAAAGAAAAACGCCTGCTGGTATCGTCCCCTAACGGCTCGCAGCTGAACGTGGTTGCATCGCGCTTCCAGCAACTGACACTTGATGCCGGCATTGCTGAAGAAACGTATAAAGCCTCTGTGGCCGCACTGGACAATGCACGCGTCGAAGCCAGCAAGAAAATTCGCACCCTGGTGACCGTAGTTAGCCCCAACACCCCCCAATTAGCACTGTATCCGGAGCGTTGGTACAACCTGGCAACCATTTTGCTGGGCCTGCTGATGCTTTATGGCATCACCCGATTCATTCTGGCTTCGATCGAGGATCATCGTGATTAAATCCCTTGCTGTCTCTCGCACCTTCAACCTGAAGCTGGCAGCACTCGCCCTGGCAACCTTGGGCCTCGCCGGCTGCAGCGGCACACTGTCCGGCGCTGGGCCGTACAAGGGTGCGATCGAGGCCAAAACCGACGCTTACAACCTGGTCGACATCAACGCCAAAACCATCGCCCCTTACATGCACGAGGCTCAACAGCCCGCATTGGCCACGGTGATTAAACCTGTGTCGCCAGAAGTTCGCCTGATGCAGGGCGACGTGCTCAATGTGCTGATCGCCGATACCGCACCCGAGGGCTCCGCACTGTTTGCCCCGCTTGCTACCGGCGGCACTCAACTGAAGACGCGCATCGATGCTCAAGGCATGCTCTCGCTGCCTTACGTGGGCCGCCAATTTGTTGCAGGCATGACCCTGAACCAGGTTGAAAACCTTATCCGCCGACAACTCAAGGGCATCACCACCGACGTGCAAACCCACGTTGAACTGGTAGGCGACCTGTCGGGCTCGGTACTGGTGGCTGGCGCAGTAAAGACGCCAGGCCGTTTCAGCACTCTGCAAGGGCCACTCACCCTGCTTGACGCCATCAACCAGGCAGGCGGCCCCGTCATGGAACCGCACCTGGTTAACGTCACCGTACGCAATGGCACCCAGGTACAACAGCTTAACTATGAGAACGTGCTGGCCGGCAACAACATGGTGCTGCGCCCTAACTCGGAGGTTGTGGTTGACCGCGCCCGTCAGCGCTTTGTTGCCATGGGCGCCGTCAGCGAGCCAGGCCTGAAAGACCTGCCAAGCCAGAACACCACCTTGCTGGATGCACTGGGTAGCGTCGGCGGCCTGCGCGAGCAGAATGCCAACCCTGAAGGTGTATTCGTGTTCCGCATGAACGAAGGCTCGACTGCAAAGCCGACCGTACTTCGCCTGAACATGCGTGATCCTGCTGCAATCTTCTATGCCAAGCAAATTGCCATCAAACCTGACGACACCATTTATGTAACTAATGCTGCCGTGTACGAGTGGCAAAAAATCATCACACCGATTGTCCAGACCATGGTCCTGGGCCGCGCCGCTGGGGTTCAATAATATGTGCGACTCTCCCTGCCGTACGGCAGGGAGACCCCTGCCACCCATCGCAAGGAAGGATCACCACCCAAAGCGCTACCCCCCCCTTTCTTTCACTCCGCTTGAATTCTCAGCCCCGAACCACCCGAGAAAAGCTACGAACGCAGAAACATTTCAGTCACGAAAGTACTGTACAAGTAACCCCAAGCAACCCCTGCAAAGAAAGTGATAACGAGCCCTTATCATTTAACCAGGAGGAAGATATGGGAGTCATTGTATATAACACCCTGCTAATCGCCGCCTGTTCTGCAACTTTCCTACTTCTAGCATCCGCGGTCGGATGGGCACTGCACCTCCCTCAGCAAGACGAAGCCTGAGCTCCTTAACATCACGCGACCTTGCAATCAGCGCGGCTTTCAAGACTAAATTCACACTAGGCCATTTCTAGCTTTCATGTAACAATACCCCTTCTTAAGGCGTGAACGGATGCGGCCGAGAATTCAATAGGGGGCGAGACATTGAAGCAAATCATTTCGGTACTGTACGGCCTGGGAGAACAAGCAGGCGGTGTAACACGGGTCTCCTTGACCCGAACTGAAGCTCTGGCAAGCCCAGAAACTCATTCCAAGATGGCCCTCCTCTCTTATGACGACAACCTTGAAACAACTTTCGAGAACCTTGTCGCACAAGGGCGCATCTCCAGCGAAATCAGTATTGTAAATATTTACAAATGGTTCGCAGAAAAAAATGAACTTGCACGGAAGCTGCGAAAGAACCCGACCAGCAGCACACTTGAACATGTGAAGGTCAAGGTCCGTCGACGTGCCGAGCACATAAATCAATTAGACGTTAAAGTGGTACGCTATTTCACGGACGATGAGACGCTGTTTCTTGAAGAATACTATAAAGGCAACGGCGAATTTGCAATGGCGGCGCTTTTTCAATCTAAAGCCCCCACACTGAAATTCAATTCTTTGAGGACATTTCAAGCCTACTGGCTGAATGAAATCAGCAAGAGCTACGAAACAACCCACTTGATCGCAGATGCGATTCACGCGGCCGAAACGATATGCATGGTTGATACCAAAGGAGCACATAAAGTGCTCATGATGCACAGCAACCACCTGATGAAGCCCTACACCCCAGGGTCCGAAGTTGCCGCCAAATATCATGGCGTCATCAAAAGCATCCCCAATGCCGATCGACTGGTACTATTAACCCACGCCCAACTTTCCGATCTGACCGAGCAATTCCCTTGCGATAGATACCGAGCCATTGGCAATCCTATTAATGTAGCCGAAAGCCAGAGCGAGGTTATTCGCGAGAAGAATCTTGCCGTAATTGTCGCACGGCTACATTCGATCAAGCGCATCAAGAACATGATCAAGGCCTTTACGAAAGTTGTAGAGACCCTGCCTGATGCACGACTTGAAATCTGGGGATCTGGCGAACAGAAAGATGAGCTTCAAGCTGAAATTGATAAGCTGAATGCTAACACCTCAATCAAGCTAATGGGCTTCGCCACTGACGTGTCAGGCATCTTCCGACGCGCAAGCGTCAGCTTGGCTATGTCCGCCACAGAAGGCTTTGGAGTAAGCTTTGCCGAATCGCTTGCCTACGGGACACCACTGGTATCGATAGACACCAACTATGGCCCTAAAGAAATTATTACAAATGGCGTAGACGGCTTTATCGTAAAAACTGAAAAAGAGTTCATTGAAAAAACCTGCCTACTGCTGAGCAATCATGAGCTGTCGATCAACATGGGCAAGGCCGGCATTATCAACATGGAACGCTTCCATGCAGAAACCATCACGCAGCGCTGGGTAGAGCTTTTCGAGGAGATCGAAAATAATCCTCACACTCCCACCCTAGCCGCCACTGCCGCCACTGCCACATTGATCAATACTGCTGCAAGCAAATTCGGCTGGATCTACCTCCCAAAAACAGAAGACCCGACAACAATTGATAAATATAAGACAGCCAAGTCTGTAGTTATCAGACAGGTGCTGGATTCGAAAAAGTTCCTCGGCGAGCCCACCGACCTGCGCGAAGGCATGCATGAGGTCGACGAGATGATGCTCGACGAACCAAAGGGCCTTTATCGCTTCCGAGCAATGAAACATGGCACAGCGTACAAAGGCATCATAGCCGCCGAGTCCGTGGAGTTTGCAATCTAACCGGGATTGTTTTGGCCTGCTTCGGACAACCAGGCAGGCCAAACAGCCTACTTATTGGCGCCATTAATTTATCGTGTGATATCAATATGATGTCACTTTCTGACCTCTCGTTCAGTGCCGTCCTCGAGAAAATCAAAAATCTCCCACAAAAAAATAATTCGCGGCCACTTGACGGATTGACATAATACTGACACACACGTAGAATTCCTGCGCTTATTAGCTGCGCGCACTAATCGAAAGCTGCTTTTAGAGCGCAATAATGGAAGCGCAATACTCTGGAGAGGGTAAGGAAACTTGGACGCAAAATTAGTAGCAGACTCAGCAAACGTAGCGGAAGATTCGCAGTTGGGTCAACCGGTTAAAATTTATGATAACGCTGTTATAGAGACAAAAGCCAAGATTGGCAAGTATTCTGTAATCTCCAGCGATAGCATCATCGGCGCAAATAGCGTTGTCGGGAACTATTGCACCATTGGCGCCAACACCAAAATTTCGGTGGACATCGCGGCGCCGCAGAGCTTTTTCAGTACACACTCTTTCCAGTACAGCTCCGAGCACTTCAAGGATGTGAAGAACTATCCGAAGATAAATGCTTCTCCAGAGCCCCCCGCACCTACGGTTATTGGTAATGACGTGTGGATCGGCGCCAACGCATCAATCTGCAAGGGCGTTACAGTGGGCACCGGTGCAATTATTGCTAGTAATTCATTCGTTGCTGAAGACGTTCCAGCCTATGCTGAAGTTAGTGGCAACCCAGCGAAAGTCGTTCGCTATCGCTTCGATGATGAGACCATCGGCCAATTCCTGAACAGTGGATGGTGGGAGCTTGAGCCTAAAGACATGTCTGGCTTGGACTTCCAAAATCCGCTGGATTCACTTGAGCGCATCAACTCTTTGAAATTGCATTTGAAACTTAAAAATCGCAATTCCTTGGCAGGCAAACTCAAGAACTCGGTCAGCGGCACGAACTCGGGCATCATCTGGTTCTCGACCCCATACGCCTATGCAGACATGGATGCCCTAGACGGCGTCAATGCAATTGAAGTGATTTCGCACGAGCCAGGCGCCGAGCCAAATGCCAAAGTGCTGAGCGCGGGCGTTTACCCACTTGCCAAGTCGACTTACGATCCTAAGCGCGGCTGGTATCGCCTCGATATCACTAGCGACGGTTCACTATTCAAAGGCAAGATTGCAAAAAACAAGCTTACCTTCCAATTGGTAACTATCAATTAACGGTACTGCCTGTCGGTCTTTAGATCACAAACATACCCGTGGCGATAAATTGTCATGTGTAAATAAATTTTGGCTCTACCATATTCACTAAAGGGATATTTATGAGAACCGTCATCACCTTTGGCACCTTCGACGTGCTCCACATTGGCCATGTTAAAATCCTTCAGCGCGCACGAGCCCATGGTGATCGACTGGTTGTCGGTATCTCCTCAGATGCACTGAACTTCTCGAAAAAGCAACGCTACCCTGTTTATCCAGAGGCAGAACGTCGCGACATTATTGCCGCTCTGTCCTGCGTGGACGAAGTATTTATAGAAGAGTCTCTTGAACTCAAAGGTGAGTACATCAAAGAGTTCGGTGCCGACGCCCTGATTATGGGGAATGACTGGGAAGGTCGTTTCGACGAATTCAAGTCCCTCTGTGAAGTTATTTACCTTCCTCGTACCGAAGGCATCTCCACTACACAGCTGATTGCCGAGATCAAGAAGTATGGCTGAACTTCCGAGGATTGGGTTTGTTGGCTGGAACCCCTTCCAGTTCCTCCACATCAAGAAACTTGCAAGCACCTTTCCAGGTGCCTGCTTCGTTATTGAGAAACGTCAAGATTTTATTTCTGAATTCAGCGATGAAATCCTCAATGACCCAGACACGCCGATAATGGTCTGGGACAGGGCTCAGATGCCAACGCTTGATGGCGTGTTTGACATCATTGTATGTCAGACACCTTTCTCCCGTATTGAAACCATTGAAAAATCTAAGATTGCAATGATTCAGTACGGATACGCTAAAGAGCCGCATAACTACGGTCCTTGGCGTGCGCTGGCCGATCTTTGCATGACGTACGGACCTTACGCCTCGGAGCGCATCGCACATTTCAGCCCTACAGCATCGGTCGGTAATCCTCGATACGATGACTGGCACCGCCCCGAGTTTCATATCGCAGCAAAGGCCAAGCATGCGGACAAGATTAATCCGGCCCGCAAAACTGTGCTTTATCTTCCGACCTGGGGTGAACTGTCCAGCGTTGACCGTTATCTGACCGCTATTTACGAGCTCTCAGTTGACTACAACGTACTGCTGAAAATGCACCATAACACTGAGCTGCTGGAAGGCGACCGTAAAAGTAAAATGGACCTCGACTCCATTTTTCACTTTGGTGCCAATGACGACCTGCTGGAGTTGATAGCACTTGCAGACATCGTAATTTCCGATTACAGCGGTGCCATTTTTGACGCCATGTATTGCCAGAAACCCATTGCCCTGCTCCAAAATGACCTAGCAGAGCAAATGGGTGGCCGAAAAATCGACGAGTATAGCCTTGAGTACGCTCGACGGGACGAGCTGGGCCTGACCATTGACTCGCCCGAAGCCCTGGCCCCCGGAATTGCAGAGTTGGCATCCGAACCAGGCAAGCACATCGAGAAGTATGACCAACTTCGCAACCTGCTTTTTGTCGATACTGATAACTCTCTAAGCCTGGCACACAATGCGCTGGTCGATCTCTGGAAAGGCAAGTACACACTAAGCCAACCGCAGGCTTATGTACGTAAAGAGGTCAAGGAACATTACACAACCAAGCGTCAACTGGCGATAGCCAAGAAAAAGCTGAGCGAAGCTAAATAATGTCATCTCTCAAGCAACATTTACTCGTCAAATCGATATTTTTGCTTTCAAAATTTGGGGCTCATCGCGCCAGTTTAGCGTACACGGATAAATTGCTGCGCTCCGAGACCTCTCTGAGCCAGTTGCGAAAAGCGTTGGATTCCGCCTACGCCAACGGGGATCATGACGCCGCCCTGAAGATCTCCGAATATGCCGTTCAGCATTATCCAAGCAATTCGTTCGGCTATATCGAGAAAGCTAAAATCCAGGCCGAACAAGGTGCTGTCGACGCCGCCATACAAACACTTAACCTTGCGCCATCTTGCGCACCAGTTAATGATGCGTTATCCAAACTACGATTTGGCGAAGTAGCCCCCAAAAAAACGGTCTCGCCAAAAGCCAAGGCCAAAACAAAGCCGAAAGCCAAGCCCAAAGCGGCTTCTCCTGCGGCTCCAAGCGCGCTTGAAGTTTCATTACTCAAAGCAGGCTCCGACACTTCCGCTCTTGAGCTGATTGCTCAACAAGCTCGCCAGGCGATTATGGACAACCCTGGCAATGCTACCAACTACGGGGTCTTGACAAGGGTTCACAGCCAACTCAAAGAGCATGAAAAGCTCATTGTAGCCATTAATTCATTCCCGGAAGAGATAGCCTCAAGACTGCACTATAGACTCATGCTCGCACGCGCCTATCAATTATCGCGAGATCAAGAGTCAGCATATGAGGTATTGATAAAGGCACAAGTCGCCCACCCCTCTGAGCGCAAGCTTTTGATGCGCATCAGCGACATGCTGAAAGATGATGCGAAAGTCGCTCGGGCCTACTCATACCTGTGCGCGAGCCAAGCCTTGTACCCAACTTACGGAACAGTAAAACGGCTGTCGTTCGAAATCGATAACTTCCTATTCGATGCTGCCCGCAATACACTTGGCAGCATTCTTGAGTTTCCACGCGAAGTTGTCATGAAGTTTATGCCGATGATCAACCGTGCTACGCCATTCTTTCCTGAAATGCGTGAGCAGATTCAGGCTGCACGTGGTAATGCCCGTCAGTTGCTGGCAGCAGAAAAGGGCCGGAAGGGTATAAATCCTGATGATCAGCTCAAGGTCGCCATTAAATGCCGGTGGCTACACGAGGCGCAACAGATTATCAACCGCAATAAAGGCGGCGCCCAACCTGTATCAGAGGAAAACCAACTCTGGCTCGACACTGTAATTCGCAACCTTGGCCCCGCGCAGGCGCTGGTAGAGATTGCTTCGAGCAATGAGTCATCAGCAAGCCTCCATGGCTTGTATCAAGGCTCGATTATTAACATCAATAGCCGCTCAGTTGATGTTTCGAAAGTTGTCGAGATTTTCATCCCGACGGTCTTTTTTGCCGCACCAGGCGAGGAGAAGCCAAGCTACGCTACGGTTCGTGAATTCTTGATGAATGTCTTCAAATACCTGCTAGGCCGTAAAGACTTAGTGCTCGTGCCAAGACATCAATGGAACTGGCGTAACTGCGACCCTAGCATTCCGGGTTCGCGTGTAGTGAGCTACCATACCAATGCGCCTTACAATGTCAATCATCTACATATTCAAGAAGTGCCTCTGGCAGGCCGATGCAGCATCGATTACCAAGGCTTTGCCGGCTACTCATCCCTTGCCGCTGAGCATGAGCAGATTCGCGTAGCGAATAAGACTATCTCGGTTGATGCACTGGAAGAGAATGAACAGCACCTGCACGAAACGTACGTGACCAATAACGTTTCAAAGTATTCGCAGACGCAGGACCGTGTACAGTTTGATGATGACTACGTGTTTGTGGCCCTGCAAATCCCCACCGATACGGTAGCAGCACTGGCTGAGATCTCCGGTGTCGACTTGGTCAGAACAGTGGCAGAACACTTTGCTGGCACTGATACCAAGGTACGGGTCAAACGCCACCCTTACTGCAACAGCATGAGCGTCCAAAGAACCCTCAAGGAACTCTCTGAGCGGGGTATCATTGAACTTTCCGACGCCTCAGTGCACGACCTTATTTCCGGTGCCAAGTCCGTATTTACGGTCAACTCCGGGGTTGGTCTTGAAGCGCTACTGCACGGGCGACCAGTGGTGATCACCGGTGAAGCCGATTATGCCTATGCAGTTGCAGCACACGCGCGCACGATCGATGAACTGAAAGCGTGCCTGCACGAAGAGCTAACGTTTGACAAAGGTCGAACCCAAGAGCTCCTGCACTATTATGTCAATTCTTACTCCATGGCGGCCAATGATGCATCCGCCATTCATCGCAAGCTCGAAACCTGGCTGCGCTGAACCCATAATTTAAGAGTGAACCGAATCATGATCAAGATTACCGAAAGCATTGAAGTTTCCAACTCCTCGCCGTTTGTCCTGTTCGGCGGCATCAATGTTCTGGAATCCGAGCAGCTGGCGCTGACCGCTTGCGAGGAGTACGTCCGGGTCACCGAAAAGCTAGGCATTCCTTACGTATTCAAAGCTAGCTTCGACAAGGCCAACCGCTCTTCTATCCACTCTTACCGTGGTCCAGGTATGGAAGAAGGCCTGCGCATCTTTGAGAAAGTGAAGGCTGAATTTGGCGTTCCAGTCATTACTGACGTTCACGAGATCTACCAAGCGGCCCCTGTCGCTGAAGTGGTAGACGTTCTGCAGTTGCCTGCCTTCCTGGCACGTCAGACTGACCTGGTAGTGGCTCTGGCCAAGACTGGCAAACCAGTTAACATCAAGAAGCCGCAGTTCCTCAGCCCTTCCCAGATGCAAAATATCGTGCATAAGTTCAAGGAAGCCGGCAACGATCAGCTGATCCTTTGCGACCGGGGCACTTGCATGGGCTACGACAACCTGGTTGTCGACATGCTGGGCTTTGGTGTGATGAAACGCACCTGCGAAGATCTGCCAATCATTTTTGATGTTACCCACGCTCTGCAAAACCGCGACCCTTCCGGTGCTGCCTCTGGCGGCCGCCGCGATCAGGTCGTAGACCTGGCTCGCGCTGGCATGGGCGTTGGCTTGGCGGGCCTGTTCCTGGAAGCGCACCCAAACCCGGACCAGGCCAAGTGCGATGGCCCAAGCGCTCTGCCGCTGGACAAGCTGGAGCCATTCCTTGCGCAAATCAAAGCCCTGGATGATCTGGTCAAGTCCTTCCCACCACTGGTTATCTCGTAAGCAAGCTTAAGGGAACATCGACTGTGAGCATGTCAAGCAGCGAACAACGCGTTGCGATCATCATTCCTGCGCGTTATGGTTCGACGCGCCTGCCAGGCAAGCCATTGGCGGACATCGCAGGCAAACCGATGGTGCAGCACGTTTACGAGCGTGCGCTTCAGGTTTCGAATGCGCACGCCGTGATTATTGCGACCGATGACGAACGAGTTGCCGAGGCGGTCCGCGCCTTTAGTGGTGAGTATGTGATGACCTCGCCTGATCACCCTTCAGGTACTGATCGCCTCGCCGAAGTCATGACTCAGGTCGATGCGGACATCTACATCAATCTGCAAGGTGATGAGCCTCTGGTCCGTCCGAGTGATATCGAAGCACTGGCCGCAGGCATGCTCGCTGACTCCAGCGTCAATGTTGGCACGCTTTGCCATCCAATCGATGCTCATGAGGCGGGGAATCCCAATACTGTGAAGGTGGTATTGGCAGCGAACGGCAACGCGCTGTACTTCAGCCGTTCTCCGATTCCTTACCCGCGAGACAGCGAGACAGCGAGCTACCTGAAGCACGTTGGCGTATACGCGTATCGCCGTGAAGTGTTGGCCGAGTACACCAGCCTGCCGCAGCCGATGCTGGAACATGCAGAAAAGCTCGAGCAACTGCGCCTGATGACCGCTGGATATTGCATACGCGCCTATGTCGTTGAGCCAACCGGCCCTGGTGTTGATACACCAGAATGCCTGGAACAGGTTCGCGCACTAATCAACGGCCAGGACATTACTCCCAAGACGACTCTGGCCGATATACGCTTGGTAATCACCGATGTTGACGGTGTTCTCACCGATGGCGGCATCTACTACGATGCAAGCGGTGAATGCCTCAAGCGATTTCATGTTCGAGATGGTATGGGCATGCGTTTACTTGAGGAAAATGGAGTACGAGTTGCAGTACTGTCCGGACGCGACTCTGCGACGTTGCGTAAACGCGTTGCTGACCTGGGGATTACGCTTTGCCAATTTGGAGTCAAAGATAAGCTTGCAGCATGCAAGCAACTGATGGCCGAAGCAAACGTACAGCCTGGGCAGACCGCATGCATCGGCGACGACTGCATTGATCTGCCAGCGTTTTCAGCCTGCGGTATGTCGTTTGCCGTCGCCGACGCACCGATATACGTCAAAGCCGCTGCAACCCAGACATTGGTAACAGCGGGAGGCAACGGGGCTTTTCGTGAACTTGCCGACGCCATCTTGATCACGCAAAACAAAGCCGATGTATTCAGTACCGCGTCCGGCTACTCGAAAGTAATGAACAAAATGGCACAATAAACATTCCTTTAAGAATTCCCTGCCCACACCCCATAGGGAACGGGCAGGGAATTATTTTCCACAACAAATCCAGTAACTATAAGAATCTTTCCATCCTAGGCAACAAGCGATCAGTCTTTATCGATAGGCATTCGATAGATTCTAACCTTCCTATATCCTTTGTCACCACTTACAACCCCAACGCACAGATATATCTTGCCTCCATCACTTATGAGGGCCAGCCCTTCTGGCTCAAACTCTTTTCCAACCCCATCCATCCGCGCTTGAACCTGACCTAACTCAACATCAAAATCTTTATCTATGACCTGGCCATCTAGCGTGTACACTGCCAAGTGCTTTGACACATCAATTTTGCTATTTCCAGCAATAATCCAGACCCTCCGCCCATCACTCGCTATACCTTGCAACGGATGCTGAGAGTCAATCACATCCTGAACACTCCACTCATACGTCCACCGCTTGGAATAATCCCCCATCCCACCACACACAAGATCAGCTAGTTTCCAGACACGAACCACTTGCTCACCCGTGTCTTTTTTCCGCCCAGCAGCAATTAAATACTTTTGATCCGTACTAATTGCCGGGGTAGCGCTCACGTGGGTCTTGAATTCATCACCAAATAGTCGAAAAACCTCAACATCGTCGACAGGCTGACCCTCCGAGTAAGAAAAGCGCACGGCCTGCCTAAAGTCTTTTTGATAAGTAGACCACAATCTGACTTCGTTATCAGAAAGATACTCGATGCCTAACCCTTGATGCCCAACAACATCATTGACTGGATCCGAGGCTCCCAGCGAAACCTTTGAAACAGCCTGATCAAGCGGATAGTTATTTATAATTGAAGAACCACCACTCTTCATACCAGTCAAATGCAGAGTATAGACAGTCCGATTGCGCTCATCGAAAGCAAAGGACTGAATTCCATTTCGCCCCCCACCACTACCCCGAATTTTTTCCAAGGCAAAAAGCACAGAGCTTGAATTTAACGCCCTATTTAAATCCAAGTGGCGAGCCGACAAGGACTGAAAAGAACTAACTCCATTCTCCCGCTGCGCTTGTTCATTCGTTGACGCCTCCACGCCAGCCCCCATCAGCGCGCCTAGTAAATAAAGAAACGCAAACATTGGGAAATAGCCAAGCTTCATAAATCGCGCTCCTACTAGTAGAGGACACATCAACCACCCACCCAATGCACACCCTTTCAGATGCCTCCTTGATGGCTTCCTCAGACTAGCACACCATGCAAAGAGCTTTTAAACATGAAAAAGCTCAACATAATGTTGAGCTTTTTCATGTTTGGCTCCGACCACCGCTAGCCAGAAGACGCCCTTGAAATTATCGCCGCAACGAAAGCATAACGCACGGAAGGACAAAAAATCACGAGCTCAGAGTTGGTTCAAGTGAATACTTTTTCATCCTTTCTAGCACACTTTTGTTTGCTGAATCGATACGGTAAGCTCGCAGCAAAATCTCATTCGCAGCCTTCATATCACCTTCGACGCGGGTCAAGTCCGAGATGAATACTTGCGTCAGGGCCGCGTCAGGGCTTAATTTCGCATGCTCGCTCAAATGGAACTTCGCTCGCTCAACGTCTTTTCGAACCATATATGCCCTGGCCAAGCGATACTGAGCATTAGCAAAGTGTGGCGCCGAAGAAACCGCCGAGGCCAAGAACGGTATTGCCTCTCCTGCCAACTTTGATTCCAGAAGCGCTGTACCCACCCAGTAGTTTGCAGTTTCATGTGCAGGATCAACATCCAACACCAAGCGAGCCTTAGACTCTACTTGACGCCAATCTTTCGCCTTCGCACTTACATGCAAATCTATGAGCCGCCGAACAATTGCACCACTATGCGCTGAACGCCCCTTTTCAGTTACGTCAGGCATTTCTCCGTTCGAGGAGAATGTCGCGACATACTTAGACAGGCCGTACTTAAGCTCAATAAAGGGCGCCCCACCATGCCCCACACCACGAAGAGTAAGAGTGGAAAAACCCTCAGAGCCCAGCAGGTGATGAGCGGCTTTCAAATCCATCGCATCAGCTTCACCAGCGATGTGCAAAATGTTCGTTGACTTCTGACTGCTTACTTTCGAAAGATCGGGAAAGACCAGGTCAACCGACTTAGAGATCTGCGCACTTCTCGCATGAGGTATTCTCAGAACACTATCAAAACCGAATGCCATAGCCTTGCAGCCGATCAGCTTCGCGAAGAGAGCTGCAGCATATCCACCCATGCTCACGCCATGCAGAATAATTTCTACTGCCCCTAGCGAAGCTGCGATACGCTCGATTTTACGCCCTATACCGCCAACACTATCGGCAAATCCAGGTATTCCATTCTGATACCATTCATTTCTTCCATTATTCAGGAAGAGACGATGCTCCGACTGCGCATTACCTACCCGCCAGAAATCAAACTTACCATCGGTCTTATTGGTTCCAGCAAAGAAAACTAGTAGGCGTGTCGCCCCTGGGCAAGGCACAAGCTTATAGTGAGGCCCTTCAAGTTGTTCTAGAACCATTTCCATCCTCAATTCTCAATCCATGCCCCAGTTAAAGAATTCTTAAAATTCGCCGGGGAACTTTATTGGCGGCAGCACACTTGCTCAGGGAATTTGGCTGAGGCACCAATCTTACTCAGTCAAAAATCTCAACAACACCTACAACGGCACCTTCAGCATCGGTCACCGCCAACGCCCGAATCTTGTTATCCAACATATAAGACTCAGCTTCCGACAGCTGCGAATCTTCCAGGATAGTGTGAGGCTTTGGAGTCATAAACTGTGCAACCGTCTCGCGAACGACGCCTTCGTTCTCCAGCAAGGCGCGACGAAGGTCACCGTCAGTCACGATGCCGACGAGCTTTTCCTCATCCATCACCACAGTCAGGCCAAGCCGGCTGCGCGTCATTACCAAAAGGCAGTCATGGAAGCTGGTAGTCGGGGTAACCACGGGTGCCGGCGAATGCATCACATCACGTACACGGGTGAGCAGCTTACGACCGAGGCTGCCACCGGGGTGATAACGCGCGAAGTCCATTGGTTTGAACTGAATGGCTTCGATCAGCGCTACAGCCAACGCATCACCCATGGCCATGGTTGCCAAGGTGGAGGTGGTTGGTGCCAGGTTGTTCGGGCAGACTTCGCGCTCGACCGAGATGTCCAGCCAGATATCAGCATGCTTGGCCAGCGTGGACTTGCCGTTGCCGGTCATGGCGATGATCTTGTTACCGAACGACTTGAGGCTCGGGATCAGCTTGATCAGCTCTTCGGTCTCGCCGCTGTAGCTGATGAGGATCAGTACGTCAATTGGCTTGAGCATACCCAGGTCGCCATGGAAGGCTTCGGCCGGGTGCAGGAAGAAGCTGGGGGTGCCGGTGGATGCAAAGGTTGCGACCATCTTCTGGCCGATAAGGCCGGACTTGCCCATGCCACACACCACTGTGCGGCCTTGGCAACCGAGGATAAGTTCGACTGCGCTCTGAAATTCGCCATCAAGGCGGTCAGACAATTGCGTGACTGCTTGGGCTTGCGCAATGAGTGCTTCTTTGGCAATGCTGAGGTGATTCATTTTCGTCCCTGACGACATCTGAAAAATGCGAAGCCGCAAATGTTAAAGTTTTTACATCACGAAGCAAAGCGCGGCAGCCTGTGGTCTGTTGATAATCTGACTGGTGGGTGCCAAAAACGGATGTCCCCACATTCACGCCCCTCCCCCTTCCCTTCACTTTTTGCCACTTGCGCAGGTAACGGCGACTGGCGGCCCTACGCTTGAAAGCGGCCAAACGAAGGGAACCGAATTCAAAGCGCGCACTCGAACAACACTGCGGAGTGCGGCTTCACCGCTATGCAGGGCGTGCTTTTCTTGCCCCAAACCGATCCAGTGAGAAGGCAGATGATGCCTGTTCGCCCTTATCCATCAACGTCTTATCGTATTTTTTCGTTGTGCCCAAGCCATGTATGCAGCAGCATACGCCCCTTCTAGATAGAGATCGGACACCGTCCCCCCTACATGGATGTCATCCCTCCCCCCTGCCAGCCCGCCTTGAACAGGACTTTTTACCGCTGGCAGCGAGCCCCCCTGGAACAGCACCTGGTTGACCTGATGCCTCATTGGCGGGGAAAGCAGCTGGATATCCGTACCCAGGACCTCGCCTCCAACGCCTCGTTCGTCAACTACGTACGGCACCACAGCGTGACGGACCCAAGCACCGGGAAGCCGCTGGAAGTGGTAGAGAAGTCGATACGCAAGGTAGCCTTCCTCGGTAGCCAAGAGGCAAGGTTCCATCGCGCCGAGGGAATGCTTGCGGGCAGCATGCATTTTCGCCACCCGGCCTGCCTAGGCGTCATCGAGACCCCTTGGGAGAGTTTTATCTTTACCGCGTTCGTACGTGGCAAACCTCCCCGAATGCACGCCATTGCCAAACAACTGGCACAAGGTATCGCCGAGCTCGAAGTGTTGAGCCACGACTACCTTGAACTTGAGGGGCGACCGGCACGGCAGGCACTGCTGCACTGGAGCATGGATTTTTTCCGCCCTTGGTTTCTGCTGCGACCACGCTTCAACTTTGCTCGCTGCCTGCCAGGGCTTGAGCAGCTTGGCAGGCAGGACCCACGTTTTGCAGGGTTGGCCCAGCGCTTCAAAGCCTTTACACCGGTCATTCAGCGACTGGCCGCCCAAGCGAGACGCAGCCCTCGTTGTATCAGCCACATGGATTACCTGCGCAAGAACCTGTTCGTGGTCAAAGGGCAGTTGCACCTGATCGACTGGAGCGAGGTCAAGGTTGGCCGGGTGGGATTCGATGGTGGTGCTTACCTTGGCAGCCTCTTCAGGCGCAAGGAGATGAACGTCTTCCTGGCTGCACGGAAGGACTTCGTAGAGGCCTACTCCGCCGCGCTGACGGAACGATTCGATCGCGAAGATGCCCTGCGTAACCTGCACTACGTATTCCTGCTGACCGCATTGTTCCACTGCCTGCGACCCGAAACGATCGAGGAGTATCGAGAGCGCGACAAGATGGAGCTCCTGCAAGAGAAATATGCCTACCTGCTGGAACTATTGGTCAAGGACTGATTGTGGCGAGGATGCCCTGCAAGGCAACGATTGGTCCAGTCCGCGTCGATAAGATGTCATTTTGATGTCATCCATCAGCATTTACGCAGATTGTCTAATTTCTTTTTGCGTTTTAGCCGAATCTGCGCGCGCGCAAATGTGAATATGTATTAAGATTCGCCCTCATTTTTCCACCGGTTCGCCAAGGCCCCGCGCCCTTGTCGCCCCTCATCTGCCAATGGATGCTGCTTCGCGTTTATGGATGACGTTTCGCCCCGCCCTCGCCTGCTAATCCTGTCAAAGGGCGCCCAGGCCATCAGCACGCTGCCTGCCTTGTTGCCCGACTACGTTCTTCAGAACGGGGTTGCGCGTGACGCGCAGCATGCCGACTGGCTTATGGCCTGGGGCCGAAAGCCCAGCGCAATCAAGGCAATGGCCGAAGCGCAGAAAGCGCGTAAGCCTGTCTTGACGCTTGAAGACGGTTTCGTTCGCTCGGTGGGGTTAGGTGCCGATGAGCCGCCTCTGTCATTGATCGTGGACGACGTGGGCGTCTATTACGATGCCAGCCAGCCTTCCAGGCTCGAACAACTGATTGCCACCCCTCTTGATGCGGAACAGACGCGACGCGCCTTGGCCCTTCGTGACCTTTGGCAGCAGCAGCGGGTTTCGAAGTACAACGATGCCCGTATCGAGCTGCCAGAGCTTCCTGAGAACTGTGTGTTGGTCGCTGACCAGACTAGTGGCGATGCTTCACTGCAGGGCGCCGGCACTGAAGATTTCCGGGCAATGCTTGACGCGGCTTTGGCGCGCTATCCAGATAGCACGATCGTGCTCAAGGTACACCCGGATGTAGTCGCAGGCCGCAAGCAAGGACACTTCGATCTTACTGCACTGGCAAGCAACCCTCGGGTACAGATACTTGCGCGCAATGCCCACCCGGCCGACCTGCTGCCACACATGCGCGCCGTTTTTGTGATGACTTCGCAGCTCGGCTTTGATGCCCTGCTGTGGAATGTGCCAGTACACACTTGGGGCATGCCGTTTTACGCCGGTTGGGGCCTGACCGAAGACCGCTTGCCCGCACCGTCACGACGCCACCCGGTACCCTTGACGCAATTGATTCATGCCACTTTGGTGGACTACCCACGATACGTTTGCCCAGAGCGGGGCGTACCGTGCTCCCCGGAGCTACTGATCAACTGGCTTGGTCTGCAAAGACGTCACCGCAGCGTACTGCCGACCTCCGTGCAAATGCTGGGATTCAGCCGCTGGAAAGAGCCACTGGTTGAAATGTTCTTCAACGGCGCAGAAATTCGCTTCGTGAAGCCCGAAAATCCGCTGACGCAAGACCTGCCGGTGGTAGCCTGGGGCTGTAAACACGATGATGACCTGAACACGCACCCTCACCCGGTCAAACGGGTCGAGGATGGCTTTCTACGCTCTGTAGGGCTCGGCGCAGGCAAGGCAAGACCGCTGTCGTGGGTGCTCGATGATATTGGCATCTACTACGACGCCACGCGACCTTCGCGTCTGGAGCGCATTCTTGCGACAGAGCAGTTCGACGCGCAGTTGCTTGGCCGTGCCCAGTCGCTACGAAAGGCGATATGCGCTGCCGGGCTGACCAAATACAATTTGCCAGGCTCTAACTGGAGTCGCCCTGCCGGCGCAGCAAAGGTCATCCTGGTCACCGGCCAGGTGGAAGACGACGCCTCCATTCGATTTGGCGGTAACAGCATACGTAGCAACCTGCAGTTGCTGAAAGCTGTGCGCGCACAGAACCCCAGCGCATGGCTCCTGTATAAGCCCCACCCGGAAGTGCTGGCTGGCACCCGTGCCCGTGGCGGTGACGAAGAGCAAACCGTGCACTGGTGCGATGAAGTCATTGGCAACACGCCACTCCAGCAATTGCTGGAAGTCGTCGATGAAGTGCACGTACTGACCTCACAGTCTGGCTTTGAAGCACTGCTGCGCGGCGTGCCCGTCACCACCTATGGCCAGCCGTTCTATGCCGGCTGGGGCTTGACCCGTGACATGGACCTGTCAACGGATGTAAAAGCCCGACGCAGCCGCAAACTGAGCCTGGATGAACTGGTTGCCGGCACACTCCTGCTTTACCCCACCTATGTAAGCCGCATCACCAATCGGTTTACCACCCCTGAACAAACCTTGTACGAATTACAGAATTGGCACGCGCTAACGCCGCAGCCAGGAGCCCCCTCTCGATGGCAGGACTTGAAACGACGCTTGAGCAGTTTGTTGGGCATGAAGCGCCCGACAAACTGAATGCAAGGGCGACGCGTGGTCCTCTGCTGCGCGCTCCCACCGGCAATTTCCTATTTCTACAAGGCGTCAGCTCGCCTTTTTTCGCGCGCCTGGCGAAAGCCTTACGTGATATTGGCCAGTATGTGCACAGCGTGCGCTTTAATGTGGGCGATGAACTGTATGGTGCCGATGGCCCGAACATGGCCTGCCCTGGCAAAGCTGATGACCTGGAAGCATGGTATGCAGGGGTTTTCCGCCAGCTGGACATCACTGATCTCGTACTGTTTGGCGACTGCCGCCCCGTGCACCGCACGGCGATAAAACTCGCGCGTTTGCAGGGCATTCGGGTACATGTATTCGAAGAAGGCTACTTCCGGCCCTACTGGATTACCCTGGAGCGCGATGGCGTCAACAACAACTCGCGCTTGCCACGGGACCCTGACTGGTATCGCGAGGTAGGCAAACACATTCCTCGCTACCAGAACGGCAACCCCTTCAAACTGTCTTTTGCAGCCCGTGCCGCTCACGACGTGCTTTATCACGCTGGCGGAGCGTTGAATGCTCTGTTCTATCCTAAGTATCAAACCCACGCCCCCTTCAACGCGGCTGTGGAGTATATGGGGTACGTCCGCCAAGGCCTGCGCCTGCTCCGCGCCCGCAGCCGCGATGACGCGCTGGTCGCCGATGTCGCCCGTGAGCGCCAGCCCACCTACCTGCTGCCGCTGCAGTTGGACAGCGACGCGCAGATCCGCGATCACTCGCCGTTCGACAACATGACCCAGGTCATCGAGCACGTGATCGACTCGTTCTCGCTGCACGCCCCGCTCAATGCCCGTCTGCTGGTCAAGAACCATCCGTTGACGCCTGGCCTGGTCAACTACCGGCGCGTCACCGAGGCACTGGCCCGCGAATACGACGTGGCCGACCGGGTCGAGTTCATGGAAAGCGGGCATATGCCAACCTTGCTCTCGCACATCAATGGCATGATTACCGTCAACAGCACCGCCGGGGCTTCGGCGCTGCTGCACGGGCGCCCGACCATCACCTTGGCCGACCCTATCTACGCCATGCCCGGCCTTACCCACCAAGGCAGCCTGGCAGATTTCTGGCACACCCCGGACATGCCGGACATCAAGCTCTTCCATCGCTTCCGCAACACCGTCATCCACACCACCCAGGTCAACGGCGGCTTCTACACCGCCTGCGGCATGGACATGGCCGTGGCCAACTGCCTGGAAGTGCTGATGGCGAAAACCTCAAGAATCGAAAAATACCTATGAGTTCGCATGCCTCACCCCGCTGCATCCTCATCACCGGCGCCACAGGCGGTATCGGTGGCGCGTTGGCGCCCGCCTACGCCGCACCGGGGGTGACGCTGATCCTGCAAGGCCGGCGCCAGGACCGGCTGGCCGAAATGGCCGAACAATGCCGCGCCCTGGGTGCCCAGGTGCTGCTGGAAGCCCTCGACGTGCGCGACCTGGACGCCCTGCGGGCCATGGTGCGCCGGGTAAGCGAGCAGCATCAGCCCGACCTGGTGCTGGTGGGCGCTGGGCTTAACACCGCCGTGGGCGCCAATGGCGAAGCGGAAGACTGGGACGACAGCCGCGCCCTGATGGAAGTGAACGTGATGGCCGCCCTGGCCACTGTCGAGGCCGCCCTGCCCGCCATGCGCAGCCGTGGCGATGGGCAAATCGCCCTGTTCAGTTCGCTGGCGGGCTGGCGTGGCTTGCCGGTCACACCAACCTACAGCGCCAGCAAGGCCGCCATCCGCGTATACGGCGAGGCCATCCGCGACTGGCTGGCGCCGGAAGGGGTAAAAGTGAATGTGATTGTGCCGGGGTATGTGGAGTCGAAGATGTGCTTCGAAATGCCCGGGCCTAAACCTTTTCTGTGGACCGCCGACAAAGCGGCCAGGCGTATCAAGCGCGGGCTGGCGGCGAACCAGGCGCGTATCAGCTTTCCGTTCCCGCTCAACCTGGGCACCTGGCTGCTGGGGCTTATCCCGCAGTGGCTTTCTTCGATGATCCTGCGTGGGTTGAAGTACAGTGATTGATGTTTCCATGTTGCCGGTCGCCTTGATCGGCCTGGGCTTGACCGTCGCGGTCGAGCGCCTGCTGGTTCCCCGCCCTGCCCTGCGTCGCCCGGCCGATTGCTGGCTGCTGCACGCGGGGCTGTGGTGTGTGGCCTTCGGGCTGTTGTATGCACTGACGGCGCGGCCGTTGTTCAGTGGCGTGAATGTGTTGCTGCTATGGCTGCTGATCGTGCTGGTCAGCAACGCCAAGTATCACTCGCTGCGCGAGCCGTTTGTGTGTGCGGATTTCGAGTATTTCAGCGATGCAGTGAAGTTCCCGCGGTTGTACTTGCCGTTCTTTGGCTTTGGCAAGGCCGCGCTGCTGGCGGCGGGCTTTCTGGTTTACCTGTGGGCGGGGTTGAGCTTCGAGGTGCCGGGCGCGCGGCTTGAGGCGTTGCTGCCACTGGCGCTGGGCCTGGGCTTGCTGCGCCTGGGGCATCGGCCTGTGAAGCCAAGCTTTGATGCCGAGCGGGATGTGCGCGGCTGGGGCTTGGCGGCCAGCTTGTGGCGGTACTTCTGGGCGGCGCGGGCGCCGGTGGATCGCGATGGGCTGGGCTCGCCGTTTGCTGGTGGGGCTGTGCCGGCCTCTTCGCAGCCGCCAGCGGCCCAGGCCGAGGCGCTGCCGGACTTGGTCTCGGTGCAGAGCGAGTCGTTCTTCGATGTGCGCGGGCTTTGGCCTGGCGTGCGCCCGCAAGTGCTCGACCAGTACGACCTGTTGGCCAGCCAGGCGCTGGCCCGGGGCAAACTGCAGGTGGCCGCCTGGGGCGCCAATACGGTGCGTACCGAGTTCGCCTACCTCACCGGCATCCCTGCGGACCGGCTGGGCGTGCACCGCTTCAACCCGTACCGGGTGCTGGCCCGCCAAGGCCTGCCCAGTATCGCCGCCAGGCTCAAGGCGCAGGGGTACCGGACCATTTGCATCCACCCGTACGATGGTGGTTTCTATGGCCGCAACAAGGTGCTGCCGGCGTTGGGCTTTGATGAGTTCATCGATGTGAAGGCGTTCAACGCTTCGCAAAAGGCCGGGCCGTTCATTGGTGATTGCGCCGTGGCAGACAAAATCCGCGCGCTGCTGCAGGCGCCAGGCCGCACCCAGCCGCTGTTCATCCATGCGGTCACCATGGAAAACCATGGCCCGTTGCACCTGGAAAACGTAGCCGCGCACGAACTGCCCACCTGGTTCAACCGCCCGCTGCAACCGGGCATGAAAGACCTGGCGCCCTACCTGCGGCACATCGGCAATGCCGACCGCATGCTGGGCATGCTGCGCGAAACCTTGATGGCCCAGCCGAACGAGGCGCTGCTGTGCTTCTTTGGCGACCATGTGCCGATTTTGCCCGAGGTGTATCAGGCTGTTGGTGCGCCCGCGGGGGATACCGACTACCTGGTGTGGTCCAACCGCCGCCAGCCTGGCTGCAGGGCCAGGCCAATGCCGGTGCAGCAGCTTTCCAGCACATTGCTCGCCCATGCCTTGGCGCCGGCAACCCGCCAGGACACGCCTGTGGCCAGTGCCGGGGTAGCCTGACAACGTGGTGCGTATCGTTTTGGGATCGGACCTGTCGCCGGAGCGTGCCGCAGACCCTGCCTTGGCCCGCTTGCTGACCGAGGGGCGGGGGTCGCTGGCGTTTCTGATTGGCAATACGGCCTGCCGCTATCGCCTGCTGGGGGCGGCTATCCACTGGGACCGTGTGCTGCTGGCCTTCGATGGCGAGCAGGCACTGGGCTTTGCCGCGCTCAAGCATGGCCGGCGCGGGCCGTTTGCCTTGCACTGGCGGCCGTTCGTGCGTGAGTTCGGCGTGTTGAGTGGCTGGGTGCGGTTTATCGGGTTCTGCCTGAGCGAGCTGCGCGAATGGCGCTACCCGTTCTTGCTGTACGGGCTGCGGGTCAGCAAGGCCGCACGCCAGCAAGGCGTGGGCTCGGCGCTGGTGCAGGCGTGCTGCGCGCATGCCGCCGGCCAGGGCTTTACCCAGGTAGAGCTGGAGGTGCCGCTGAGCAATCATCGGGCGCAGCACCTGTACCTGCATAATGGCTTTGCCCTGCGCCGCAAGCGCTGGGTGCCGTTCCCGCCGGTGCGTAACATGTGGCGGGCCGTGTAATGCACAACACACCGCCCTTTGTACCCCACCCGCCCGAAGGTTACGTACCGCCCGATGCCCTGGTAGACGGCAGCGGCTGGGTCGGCATCATGTCGCAATGGGTGGCCTGGAAGGTGCTGCACCTGCCGCAGTTCCTCGGCCCGGAAGGCCCGCCTTTCTGGCTGTGGCGCCGCGGCCGCAAGGCGCCCAAAGGGCTCAAGGCCATTGCCGGCATCGGCTACAAGCAGTCGTCGGCCCATGCCCGGGTGCTGTGCCAGCGCTGGGGGCTGCCCTACATTGCGCTGGAAGACGGTTTTTTGCGCTCTTCTTCGCTGGGCATCGAGGGCGATACGCCGATGTCCATGGTGGTCGACCCGGTGGGCATCCACTATCTGGCAGACCGCCCTTCGCTGCTGGAAAACATCCTGCAGCAGCCTGAGGCGCTCAGCGCATACGAACTCGATTGCGCGCGCGAACTGATTGCCTTGATGCGCAGCAGCGGCATCGGCAAGTACAACAACGCCCAGGACCTGCCCGACGACGACCCGCTAGGCCGTGAACGACCGCTGGTGCTGGTGGTGGACCAGACTGCCGGGGATTATTCGATCCCGGGTGGCGGGCTATGCGAAGCCGACTACGTGCGAATGCTGGATGAGGCCCTGGCAGAAAACCCGGATGCCGACGTGCGCGTGCGCATTCACCCGGACTGCCTGGGCGGGCAAAAGCCCAGTTGCCTGCTGGATGCCGCGCGGGCCCGTGGGGTCACGCTGGAGGCGCGGCCGGTAGCCTGGGCGTCACTGGCCCGGCGTGCCCGGCGCGTGTACGTGGGCACCAGCCAGGCCGGGCTGGAGGCGTTGATCCAGGGCGTGCCGGTGACCTGTTTCGGGCTGCCGTTCTACGCGGGCTGGGGGTTGACCGATGACCGCATGGCCATTGCTCGCCGACAGGCCCGGCCAGACCTTGTGCAACTGGTGGCGGCGGCCTATGTGCGCTACTGCCGTTATGTCGACCCATTGAGCGGCCAATTGACCGATGCCTTGACCGTTGCCCGCCAGTTGGCCAACAAGAAAGCCCGCGATGCTGCGTTTGCCGGCCCCACCACGGTACTGGGCGTGAAGCGGCACAAGCAGCACAACATCCGGCGTTTTTTTGCTAGCCGTTGGGGGCAGTTGCGCTTCAGCGTGGACGGCCCGCAACTGATAAGCCAGGTAGCGGCCGAACAGGGCCGGCTGCTGGTGTGGGCTGCGCGCGAGCCGGCCGGCCTGGCCGAACGTGCGCGCCAGGCGGGGGTGCCACTGTGGCGGGTCGAGGATGGTTTCTTGCGCTCCACGGGGTTGGGGGCAACCAACAGCCCGGCGCTGTCACTGGTGCTGGACCGGGGTGGCATTCATTATGATGCGCAGTCTGCCAGCGACCTGGAGCAACTGTTGCAGCATGGCGAATTCGACGCCCCATGCCTGGCCGAAGCGGCGCGCTTGCGGGCGCAGATCGTTGCCAGCGGCACCAGCAAGTTCAACCTGCGCAGCAAGGTGCGCCCGGCCCTGCTGGCGCAGCCGGGGCAGCTGCGGGTACTGGTGGTGGGCCAGGTCGAGGACGACGCCTCGGCGCTGTGCAGCGGTGGCGGTGCCGGGTGCAACCTGCGCCTGCTGCAACAGGTGCGTGCGCGGTTGCCGGATGCCTGGATTCTGTACAAGCCGCACCCCGACGTGGAGGCCGGCAAGCGCCGCGGGCAAATCGCCCCGGCACAACTGGTGGGGCTGGCCGATCAGGTACTGGCGGGTGTGGACATCGCCAGCCTGTATGGCCAGGTCGATGCACTGCATACGCTCAGTTCCACCGCCGGTTTCGAGGCCTTGCTGCGCGGGCTGCCGGTGGTCACCTATGGCACGCCGTTCTATGCCGGCTGGGGCCTGACCGAGGACCATCAGCCCTTGCCGCGCCGCACCCGGCGTTTAACCCTGGACCAGTTGGTAGCCGGCGCCTTGTTGCGCTATGCGCGCTATGCCGACGTCCAGCAAGACCTGCCCTGCGATGCCTGGCACGCCCTCGCCTGCCTCAACGCGCCACACCCGGCGCGGGTGGCCTATCGGCGAGTGGCGCCGTTGCTCAACTATACCCGGACCATGCTCGGCTGTGGCCGGCCATTGGCCCCATCAAAGGACTAGATCATGCCTGTTTCGATCAAGGACATCGGCCGTTACGCGGCACTCCCCTGGCATTGCCTGCAGTTGGCTACCCATGCCAAGTCGTTCGAGAACAACCCGGTGCTGGGCAGCGCCCGGCTCAATGCCCTGGGCCTGCATGTGCAGCGTCGTCAGTTGGCGATGGCCATGGCTGGTTACCGTCGCAATGCGCTGGCCTCGCGGCTGGATGCCGGTGAGCGCGCGCATTTTGAGCAGAACGGGTTTTTCATTCGTGAAAACGCCCTGCCTGCCGAGCAGTTTGCAGCCTTGCGCGCCGAGCTGGGCGCATTGCGCAGCACCGGCTGGGAAATGCGCCAGGGCCGCGCGGTTACCCGCCGGGTCAGCCTTGACCAGGACGTGCTGGCGCAAAACCCGGCCAGTGCGGCGTTTGTGGCGGACCGTGGGGTACGCGACCTGATTGCCTATGCGTCGTCCAATACCGGTGGCATTACCTACCAGTTGCAGTCGATCGTGATCGATGCCGCCAATGCCGACCAGGACCCGCAGACCCGCCTGCATGCCGACACCTTTCACCCTACGGCGAAGGCGTGGTTGTTCCTGGACGATGTGGCGGATGACCAAGGGCCGTTCAGTTATGTGCCGGGGTCGCACCGCCTGACGCCGGAGCGTTTGGCCTGGGAGTATCGTCAAAGCCTGGGGGCTGCGCGCTCCAGCGAGCAGATGCACCGTGAGGGTTCGTTCCGTATCGACGAGCCCGAGCTGGCTGCCCTCGGTTTGCCGCCGCCCCGTCGCTTTGCGGTGCCAGCCAACACCCTGGTGGTGGCGGATACCTCTGGTTTCCATGCCCGCTGCGCGAGCCACCAGGCCAGCCACCGCGTCGAAATTTATGCCAGCCTGCGGCGTAACCCGTTCATCCCCTGGCGCGGGGCGCACCTGTTTGCATTGCCATGGATTGCCAACCACCACATGCGTTGGGATATCCGGTTGAAGCAGTTGATGGGGTTTGGCAAGAAGAGCCATTGGCGGTTTGTGGAGCAGTTGAATGCGTATGAGGCGCCGCATATCTGACCCACGCCCAGCCCCCCCGGCCCGGTGGTTGAACGCAACCGTCGTAATCGATGGACTCGCCCCCGCCGAGGCATCACAGTGCCACGGTGGTGTTCGAAGAAGCCAACGGCAGCGAGGGCGAGACCATGAAAAAGCATAGTTCGAAACACGATTCCCTGTCTTCCACTGAT
>NZ_JADDRH010000002.1:0-542920 GCF_044904505.1 Pseudomonas sp. 3HC3 | reverse complement strand
TGCCGGCACCACTGTATTCGCGGGTAAACCCGCTCCTACACACATGCACAGACCGTCGTAGGAGCGGGTTCACCCGCGAATGGGCCGGCCCTGCTGGCCAATCTCCACCCGCCGTTCACCGTTGCCGCCGCCACCGTATTCGCGGGCAAACCCGCTCCTATGTATCCTACTGTTCGCGGCGAAATTTCCTACTTGATTATCAGGTCAAGTCCTACAGCTCCGCTGCCGATGGGCAGAGATGTGATGCCAGCCATGCGCCTGCATCCTTTCTCTCACTCGCTCGGAGATTCCCCATGCTTGGCTCCCTCAACCGCAAGCTCGGCAACATCAGTGTCGCCGCCAAGCTGGCCCTCGGCTTCGCCGTGGTCCTGCTGCTCACCCTGGCCACCACCATCAGCGGCTGGCGTGCCCTGGATGGTGCCATCGTGCGCTCACAGCAACTCAGCGAAATAGGCCTGATCAACGACCTGACAAAAGACCTGCGTGCGGAACGCATCACCTACCGCGTGCTCAACGACGATGCCAGCAGAGCGCGCATCAGCAACATCCTCGACCAGCTCAACAGCATGCTGACCACCCTGCAGCAACGCAGCAACGTCGATGAGTCACGGCAGTTGCTGACAGAAAAAATGGCATTGTTGCAGAGCCTGCGCGACAACTTCAGCGAACTGCAGCGCAGCGTCGCCAGCCGTGTAGCCCTGCGCGAAGCCCTGCAGTCGCAGGAGCATGCACTCAGCGAGGCGATTGACGAACTGCAGACCCAGGCCTTGCTGAAAATGCCTGACGACAGTCAGCAGAGTGGTGTGCTGGGCCTGATGGATACTCTCAGCCGGCATGTCGAAGGTGCCAACCAGCAAAGCCTGGTTCCAGCCTACACCTTCGTCCCGGTCGAGGATTTTGCCAAAGTCGGCGATAACGCCCTGAACGCCGCCGACAGTAGCCTTGTGCAACTGCTTGAAGGCCTTGCGCCGCTGGGCTTGCCACGCGCCATCAGTGAGCAACCCGGTGTCGAGCTGAGCAAGTACCGCGCCAGCCTGGATCAGTACCGCCGCGCCGCTGTACGTGTCGAGCAGTTGCAGAACAACATGGAAAACATGGGCAACGAGCTGCGAACGGTGAGCCTCGAACTGGGCAAACGCAAGGTCGAGCAACGCGACAGTGAGGCCCTGGCCGCCAGGTCGCTGCTGACCAGTGTGGCACTGCTGGCAATGGTGGTAGGGGCGCTGGCCGCCTGGCTGATCACCTTGCAGATCACCCAGCCACTGCGCCAGACGCTGGCCGTGGCCGCCCGCATCGCCAAGGGTGATCTGAGCCAGGTCGACACCGTGCAACGTCGCGACGAAATGGGCCAGTTGCAAACCAGCATGCGCGAGATGACCTTGAGCCTGCGCGAGCTGATCGGTGGCATTGATCAGGGTGTCGGCCAGCTGTCACAGGCCGCCACGCAGTTGGCGGCCAGTAGCGAAGACACCAAGTTGCGCATCAATCAGCAGCGCGAGGAAACCGACCAGGTGGCCACTGCCATGAACCAGATGAGCGCCACCGTGCAGGAAGTGGCACAGAACGCCGAGCAAGCCTCACTGGCCGCGACCAACGCTGACCAGCAGGCACAGGTGGGTGATCAGGTAGTCGCCGAAGCCATCGGCCGTATCGAACAACTGGCCGGGCAGATGGACCATTGCCTGGCGGCCATGCAGCACCTGGCAGGCGAGAGCCAGCGGATTGGCAGCATCCTGGATGTGATCAAGTCGGTCTCCGAACAGACCAACCTGCTGGCGCTGAACGCGGCGATCGAAGCGGCACGGGCCGGTGAAGCCGGGCGTGGCTTTGCCGTGGTGGCCGATGAGGTGCGCGGCCTGGCCCAGCGCACTTCGACGGCGACCGAGGAGATTGGCCAACTGATCGACAGCCTGCACAACGGTACCGACGAAGTGACCCGCTTGCTGGACAGCAGCAAAAGCCTGACCGAACAGAGCGTGGAACTGAGCCGCAGGGCCGGGCACGCGCTGAGCCAGATCACCGACACTGTGTCGAGTATTCAGGGTATGAACCAGCAGATCGCCACCGCCAGTGAAGAGCAGAGCGTGGTGGCCGAGCAGATCAACCGAAGCGTGATCAATGTGCGGGATGTTTCGGATCAGACCAGTGCGGCCAGTGAGCAGACGGCAGCCTCGAGTGGAGAGCTGGAGCATCTGGGGCAGCAATTGCGGGGGATGGTGGGGCGGTTCAGCATCTGACATCACGTCGCCCTCTTCGCGGGCAAGCCCGCGCCCACAGGTGCAGCACCCCCTTCAAGGCAGTGGTGGACATGCAGGGCCGGGCTTGCCCGTGAAGAAGCCGGCGCGGTTACAGCACCTGGCGCAGGAATGCCTGTGCACGCGGGTCTTTCGGCGCAGCGAAGAACGCAGCCGGGGCCGAATCTTCCAGCAGTTTGCCGTGATCGAAGAACAGCACGCGGTCGGCCACTTCGCGGGCAAAGCCCATTTCGTGGGTGACGCAAACCATGGTCATGCCTTCCTGGGCCAGGGTCTTCATCACGTCCAGCACCTCACCGACCATTTCCGGGTCAAGCGCTGAGGTCGGCTCGTCGAACAGCATCACTTTCGGGTCCATGGCCAGGGCCCGGGCAATCGCTACCCGCTGCTGCTGACCGCCGGAAAGCCGGGACGGGAATTCGTTGGCCTTCTGCGCAATACCGACCTTTTCCAGCAGCGCCCGGGCCTTGGCCTCGCGGTCAGCCTTGTTGCGCTTGCGCACCACCTTCTGCGCCAGGCACAGGTTTTCCAGCACGGTCATGTGCGGAAACAGGTTGAAATGCTGAAACACCATGCCGACTTCGCGGCGATAGGCATTGATGTCGGTCTTGGGGTCGGCCAGTTGCAGGCCATCGATGGCCACATGGCCTTGATCGAAATGCTCCAGGCCGTTGAGGCAGCGCAGGAACGTCGACTTGCCCGACCCCGACGGGCCGAGCACCACCACCACTTCGCCCTTGGCGACCTGAGTGGTGACGTTATCCACAGCCCTTACCACCTGGCCACGGGTGTCGAAGACTTTCAGCAGGTCACGGACTTCAATCACTTTGCGCAAGCCTCCGCTCGAGCCGGCTGGCAATGTGCGACAGCGGCAGGTTGATCAGCAGGTACAGGCCTGCCACGCAGAACCAGATCTCGAAGGTTGAGAACGAGGTGGTGATGGCCTCACGGCCACTCTTGGTCAGTTCGGTGATGGCGATCACCGACACCAGCGAGGTGTCCTTGACCAGGCTGATGAACTGGCCGGCCAGGGGCGGCAGCACGCGCTTGAACGCCTGCGGCAGAATCACATGGCGCATCGACTGGCCAGCGTTCAGGCCCAGCGACCGCGCAGCCTCGTTCTGGCCCTTGGCGATCGACTGCACGCCAGCACGGACGATTTCAGCCACGTAAGCACCGGTGAACAATGCCAGTGCCGCCACCCCGGCAAACTCGCGGGACAGGTTGAGCACGGTGCCGATGAAGAAGTAGAAGATGAAGATCTGCACCAACAGCGGCGTGCCGCGCACCAGTTCGACATAGACGGTCGACAGGTCGCGCAGGGTCGGGTTGTTGGACAACCGGCACAATCCGGCGAACAGGCCGATCACCAGGCCCAGCGCCCCGGACACCACCGAGATCCACAAGGTGGTCCACAGGCCCCATGCCAGCGGGCCAGCGGCCCAGTGGCGGGTTACGCCAATCTGGTCGCCTTCGGCAACATCGTCGCCGCGGCTGAGTTGCAGGCTGTCCTTGGCCACATCGAGCACTTGCTCGGCACCACTTTCATCCTTCAGCGTGACGCGGGCATTGTCACCGGAGATGACGATTTCCTGCACAGTGCCGTAACCGGCAGCGCGTTGTGCGTCCTCGGCCTTGTAGGCGAAGTACTGCGGTACGCGGTTCCAGCGCCACTCGTAGGAAATCATCGAGGTGGCCATGTAAAGGCTGAGCGCCAGGCCCACCAGGACCAGGGCGGTCAACCCATGCCAGGGCCACTGGGCTTTCTTGTGTTTGATCACGTGGGGTACTTCCGTAAATGCGAACGCGCAGGGTTTGCCTGCGCGTCGGGGTCATAAAGCCGGGCTTGTGGCCTGGGCCTTATTCCATTTCCTTCAGCCAGTCCTTGTTCTTGAACCACTTGTCGTGAATACGATCGTAGGTCCCGTCGTGCTTGATCTGGTGCAGGAAGTTGTTGATGAAGTTGATGCTGTCGTAGTCGCCTTTCTTCAGGCCGAAGGCCAGCGGCTCGTAGGTGAAGGGCTCGTCGAGGAACAGCAGCTTGCCGGCGCCGGCTTTATCTACCGCCACCACGTTGTACGGCGCGTCATAGACAAAGGCGTCAGCCTTGCCGTTGACCACGTCCATGACCGCTTCCTGCTCGTTGTCGTAGCCGTGGTACTTGGCTTTGCTGATCAGCTTCCTGGCGACCATTTCACCCGTGGTGCCCAACTTGGAAGTGAGGCGGTACTTCTCGTTGTTCAGGTCTTTGTACGACTTGATCTCGCCAGCCAGTTCCTTGCGGATCAGCAGGGTCTGGCCAACCACGATGAAGGGTTCGCTGAAGTTCAGACGCAGGTTGCGCTCCTGGGTCAGGGTCATGCCGCTGCCGATCATGTCGAACTTGTCGGTCAGCAGAGCCGGGATGATGCCGTCATAGGCGGTGGACACAGCCTCGAACTTGACGCCCATGGACTTGGCCATGGCCTTGAGGATATCGACTTCGAAGCCGATGATTTCGCCACGTTTGTTGGTCATCTGGAACGGCATGTAAGTCGGGTCCATGCCCACCCGCAGGGTGCCGCGCTTGACCGCGTCATCGATGGCGCCCGCCTGGGCCGCAGTCACGGCGACCAGGGCGGTCACACCGACCAGCAGTCGCGAAAGGTATTTCTTGATCATCACCAAGTCCCCTAGCAATAAAAGTAGCGAATCTTATTGTGTTGGCACGGCCGTACCGGCCGAAGCGTCGTATCGGAGAGGGATGCTAACGCATGGCGGCCCGAGGACCTAGAGCCGCGGGGGGACTTTGTTGGCCAAAATGGGGGGCTAGGGCAAAAAGCTTCGCGGGTGAACCCGCTCTTACAAGGGAATGTGTGTCCCTGGTAGGAGCGGGTTCACCCGCGAAGAGGCCCTGTCAGGTACCCTGTAGGATCGGGTCCATCGGGGCGCCGAACCGCAGCGAACAGGCCCGATCAGGCGCCGACGAGTGTCGGTTGGCCTGCGTTTTCCGGGTGCAACGGCAACAGCGGCGAATGCGGGTCATTGTTGATCGACGCACGCCACACATCGATCCATGCCGCATTGTGCTCGGCCCACACTTGCTCGTGCAGGCGGCTCAGTGCCACCGGATCGCTGAGCAGGGCCAGGCGCGTATTGAGGTCCAGGCCTTTCGGCCCGACTTCAATCGCCTTGGCAACGCGCTCTGCACGCAACGCTTCGATCGGTGCCGCCTGGCCATGGCGGGCAGTAGCCATGGCGCAGGCCAGGGCATTCTGCCGCGGGTCGACCACGGCCCGCACGAAGCCATCATGCAAGGCATGCCAGCGGTTTTCGTGGGTGTACTGGTCGGTCGCCAGCAGCTCTTGTGGGGTGGCGTATTCCTCGGGGATGAGGAACAGCTTCTCGTCCTTGGCCGCCAGGCCCAGGCGGGTGCGGCTGGAAATCACCGATACCGGGATCGACAGCACCAGCGAACCGACGATAGGCGCCAGCCACCACAGGAAGCTCGGGTTCAACCACGCCACCAGTGCGGCCCAGGCAATGCCCAGCAGCGTCTGCGGACCATGTCGGCGCACGGCTTCGCCCCACGGCGTGGAGTCGTCGTCACGCTGCGGCGAATTCCAGGTCGCAGCCCAGCCGAGGAACGCGGCCAACACGAAGCGGGTGTGGAAGATCATGCGGACCGGTGCCAGCAACATGGAGAACAGCATCTCCATCAGCATCGACAAGGTGACCTTGACTCGCCCACCGAACTCGACGGCGCCCTTGGCCCAGATCAGGATAACGCTAAGCAGCTTGGGCAAGAACAGCAGCACGATGGTGGTGGAGAACAGCGCTACGGCCTTCTCCGGGTGCCACTGCGGCCACAGCGGGTAAAGCTGGTACGGCTCGATGAAATACTGCGGCTCCATCAGCGTGTTGGTCGCCAACAGCGCGGTCGACAGCACCAGGAACAGGAACCACAGCGGCGCCGACAGGTAAGACATCACCCCCGTGAGGAACACCGCACGGTGAACCGGATGCATGCCCTTGACCAGGAACAGGCGGAAGTTCATCAGGTTGCCGTGGCACCAGCGGCGGTCGCGCTTGAGCTCGTCGAGCAGGTTTGGCGGCAGTTCTTCGTAGCTGCCCGGCAAGTCGTAGGCAATCCACACGCCCCAGCCGGCACGGCGCATCAGCGCAGCTTCGACGAAGTCGTGGGAAAGGATGGCACCGGCGAATGCGCCCTTGCCCGGCAACGGCGCCAGCGCGCAGTGCTCGATGAACGGCCTCATGCGGATGATCGCGTTGTGGCCCCAGTAGTGCGACTCACCCAACTGCCAGAAGTGCAGACCGGCAGTGAACAGTGGACCGTACACGCGGGTGGCGAACTGCTGCATGCGTGCATACAGGGTGTCCATGCCCGAGGCTCTCGGCCCGGTCTGGATGATGCCGGCGTCCGGGTTGGCTTCCATCAGGCGCACCAGGCTGCTCAGGCACTCGCCGCTCATGACACTGTCGGCATCGAGTACAACCATGTACTTGTACTCGCCACCCCAGCGACGGCAGAAGTCGTCGAGGTTGCCGCTCTTGCGCTTCACCCGGCGCCGACGGCGGCGGTAGAAGATGCGGCCAAAGCCTTTGGTTTCGCGGCACACATCCAGCCAGGCCTGTTGCTCGGCCACGGCAATGTCGGTGTCGTTGGTGTCGCTGAGCACAAAGAAGTCGAAACGGTCGAGGTTGCCGCTGGCGGCCACCGACTCGAACGTTGCGCGCAGGCCGGCGAACACCCGCGGCACGTCTTCGTTGCAGATCGGCATCACCAGCGCGGTGCGCGCCTCGGGCGCGATTGGCTCGTTGCCTGCGCTGCTGCCCGAAATCTTGTATTTGTCGCGCCCGGTGAGCAGCTCGAGGAAGCCCATCAGTGCGGTCCAGAAGCCCGCCGACACCCAGCAGAACAGGATACCGAAGAGAATCAGGATGGATGTCTGCAAGGCATACGGCCACACCTGCACCACCGTGTCCCACAGCGACTGGCTGAGGATTTCGTCGAGGTCAACGAACGACCAGCCCTGGTACGGCAGGATACCCTTCATGTACCAGCCAGCAACGATGGTCTGGCCAATCATCAGGGTCAGCAGGATATAGCGGCGGATCGAACCGACCGTGCGCCAGCGTGCCGGTGGCAGTTCGCGCTTGGGCGGCTGCGGGGCATTGGTACGGCCGGTCATGCGCCGCCACATGCGGATCAGCACGTTGGTGCGCCACGGTTCGGGCACAACCTTGGTGCGCTTGATCGGCGGGGCGATCTTCAGGCACAGGCGGCCGCTGCCATCGACGCCGAGCATTTCGGCGTCCTCCAGCTCGGCGGCGCTGCCCACGGTCAGGCGCGGGCCCACCGAGGCCTGCACGGCCTCGGCAGAGCTGGCGGCCGGGTTGGCCGCCAAGCGTTGGTGCAGCTCACTGAACGAGATGCAGCTGGCAAGTTCAGCCCGCTGCTGGTCGCTCAGTGGTAGGTGGGCCAGGTACTCGCCAAGCGATTCCGGCCTTGCGCTTGAGTTACTCATCGGCAGGCAACTGATAGGTCCAGGTCTCGGTCAGCACCTTCTCGGTGGTGGCCGGGGCCCCGTTGGTGGGTGCCGCATCGGCGGCAGGTTGTTCGGCCTTGGCAGATGGCTCAGCCTTGACGGCTTTCTCGGCCTTGGCATGCTTGGCAGCGGCCTTGTCCTGCTTGGCGTCCTGGGCAGGCTTGGCGGCTTCGACCGGCACGTCACGCACCAATGCGGCGCGCATTTCGGTCGATTTGTTGGCTTCCTTTACCTTCAGGCGCAGGGTCAGGCGCCAGCCCTTGGTCTCAGGGTTATAGCGTAGATTGTTCTCGACCACCTCGGCGTTGTCGCCCACGCTGATCTGGCTACGCACCGCGGTGTCTTCCGGCAAGGCAGCCAGGGCCGGGCCGGCGAAGTCGACCAGAAACGCCACGCTGCCGTCTGGCTGGCGGATCAGGTTGGATTGCTTGACGTCGCCGGTGGAACGCAGGGTCTGCTTGACCCAGCCCAGGTCAGGGGCCTGGAACTGCGGCTCGTCAATGGTCCAATGCATGCGGTAGGCGTACTCGATCGGCTTGCCGGGCTCCGGCAGCTTCTCCGGGCTCCAGAAAGCCACGATGTTGTCGTTGGTCTCGTCGGCGGTCGGGATTTCGACCAGATCGACGCTACCCTTGCCCCAATCACCCTTCGGCTCGATCCAGGCGCTTGGGCGCTTCTGGTAGTTGTCGTCGAGGTCTTCGTAGTCGCTGAAGGCGCGCTGGCGCTGCATCAGGCCGAAACCACGCGGGTTCTCGACGCTGAAGTTACTCACGGCCAGGTGCTTCGGATTGTTCAGCGGGCGCCACAGCCACTCGCCATTGCCGGCGTGAATCGACAGGCCTTCGGAGTCATGCAGGGCCGGGCGATAGTTGAGCACCTTGGACGGCTGATTGGGGCCGAACAGGTACATGCTGGTCAGCGGCGCAATGCCCAAGCGGCTGACATGCTCACGCAGGAACACGCGGGACTGCACGTCGACCACGGTGTCGTTGCCCGGACGCAGGATCAGCTTGTAGGCGCCGGTGGAGCGCGGCGAATCCAGCAGCGCGTAGATCACCAGGTGATTGTCGGCTGGCTTGGGTTTTTCAACCCAGAACTCGGTGAAGCGCGGGAACTCTTCGCCCGATGGCAGTGCGGTGTCGATGGCCAGGCCACGGGCAGACAGGCCGTACACATGGCCCTTGCCGACTACGCGGAAATAGCTGGCGCCAAGCAGGGTCATGATCTCGTCCTGCTTGTCGGCCTTGTTGATCGGGTACAGCACGCGGAAACCGGCGTAACCGAGGTTTTTGGTGGTTTCCGGGTCGTGCGGCACGTCACCGAACTCGAAGCGGTCCGGGTCGTACTTGATTTCCCGGACCTTGGTGGCGGTGACCTCGTTGATTTTCACCGGGGTGTCAAAGTGCATGCCCTGATGATAGAACGACAGCTTGAACGGGGTCTTGTCCTTGGCCCACTCGGCCTTTTCCTGCAGGAAACGGATTTTCTGGTAGTCCGCAAACTTCATGTCGCGGAATACGGCCGGCAGGTTGCTTTTGGGTGCGTCGTACTTCTGGCCGGCCAGATCCTTTGCCTTGGCTGCAACATCGTCAAGATTGAATGCCCACAGCTGGCCCGCGCTCATCAGGCCAACCAGAGCCACACTGGCCATCAGCGCCTTGCGTAGCCGAACGCCGGGGATTCTTGATGCTTTTTGGGGACTAACAATCACGAGCAACCCTCGCCGAAAACAGATCATGAAACCAACGGCCAGCGACAAATGCCGGGTTGGCGAGCACTGTTCGGACCCCGTGAGGGCGTAATGATTCCCCAAACGGATCCAGACAATGCTCGAGTCAGAGTGAAACGGACCTGCGAACGCAGGTCCATGCAGCGCGCGATTATCCAGCAGGTTGCGTGACAACGCATCAGGCTGGAGCAACTATTTATCGTACAAAACCCCTTGTTTTCCTGCGAACAAAGGGGTTTTTGACCTCATATTTGTAACATAAATGTTACAGGGCCATCATTGACCAGGTGCACCTGCATGTCCGCACCGAAGCGGCCGCTGGCCACGTCGGCGTGCTGAGCCTGTGCCTGTTGCAAAAGATAGTCGAACAACTCGGCGCCGAGGGCCGGTGGCGCCGCTGTCGAGAAGCTTGGGCGCATGCCGTTGCGGGTGTCGGCCGCCAAAGTGAACTGTGACACCAGTAGCAGGCCACCCCCGACATCCTTGAGCGACAGGTTCATCTTGCCCTGCTCGTCACTGAATACACGGTAGTTCAGCAGCTTGTGCAACAGCTTATCGGCCTGTTCGCGGGAATCGTCAGGCTCGACCGCGACCAGCACCAGCAACCCCTGGTCGATGGCACCGACCACCTCCCCCGCCACCTCAACCCGCGCACCGCGCACGCGCTGCAACAGGCCCTTCATGCTTCTTCCAGGGGCAGGTCGAGCAGGCGTCGGGCCATCTGGTCGGCGGCACGCACCAAGGCATCGGTGATGCCAGGCTCGGAAGCCGCGTGACCGGCGTCACGGATCACTTTCAGCTCACTGTTCGGCCAGGCCTGGTGCAACGCCCAGGCGTTGTCCAGTGGGCAGATCACATCGTAGCGCCCATGCACGATCACCGCCGGCAGGTGGGCGATCTTGGGCAGATCACGGATCAACTGGTCCGGTTCGAGGAAGGCGTTGTTCATGAAGTAATGGCATTCGATGCGAGCGATCGACAGCGCCCGCTGCGGTTCGGAAAAGCGGTCGACCACCAGCGGGTTGGGACGCAGGGTGGCGGTACGGCCTTCCCAGGTGGACCACGCCTTGGCGGCGTGCATCTGGGCGATCTGGTCGTTACCGGTCAGGCGCTTGTGGAAGGCTCTGACCAGATCGTCGCGTTCCTCCGGTGGAATCGGTGCGATGTAGTCCTGCCAGTAGTCGGGGAACAGGCGGCTGGCGCCCTCCTGGTAGAACCACTCGATTTCCTGCGGCCGGCACAGGAAGATGCCGCGCAGGATCAGGCCGTGCACGCGTTCTGGGTGAGCCTGAGCGTAGGCCAGGGCCAGGGTCGAGCCCCAAGAACCACCAAACAGCACCCACTTGTCTATGCCAAGGTGTTCGCGAATGCGCTCCAGGTCTTCGACCAGGTGCCAGGTGGTGTTGTTCTCCAGGCTCGCATGGGGCGTGGAGCGGCCACAGCCGCGCTGGTCGAAGGTGATGATGCGGTACAGGTTGGGGTCAAAGTAGCAGCGGCTCTGGGCGTCGCAGCCAGCGCCAGGGCCTCCGTGGATGAACACCACGGGCAAACCTTCCGGCGAGCCGCTTTCGTCGACATAAAGCACATGCGGCGCTTCCACGGCCAGATCGTGCCTGGCGTAGGGTTTGATCTGCGGGTAGAGGGTCTGCATTGCGCACTCCGTGTGAGGATTATTCGGCCGTGGGCCATCATAAACCTGAATTGCGCTTTCAGCACCGTCCTTGCTGACGCGTTCGAACGGCGCGAATTGACCATTGCGCAGATTTCCGACAATGGCCTCCCACGGCGCCTGGCGACGCCGATAGCGTCGCCGCCTTCACTCAACGCTTGTAATGCTCGTCGCCCCACGCCAGCAGCGCTTGCAGCAGTTGCCTCAATACCGCTTGCGTCGGTTGCGCCAGATCTTCCCGGTAGGCAAACGGCTCGATTTCCTCCATATAGGTGCTTTGCGCCAGCTCCAGTTGCACAGCATGGATATGGTTGGCCGGGTCGCCATAATGCCGGGTGATGTACCCGCCTTTGAACCGACCGTTGAGCACATGGCTGTAGCCTTGCACCTCGGCGCACACCCCCTGCAGCCGCTCAGCCAGTGCCGGATCGCAACTGGCGCCGTTGAAAGTACCCAGGTTGAAGTCCGGCAACTTGCCATCGAACAGGTGCGGGATCAGCGAACGGATCGAATGGGCATCCCACAGCAGCGCATAGCCAAACTGCTCACGCAAGCGGTCCAGTTCACGACGAATGGTGGCGTGATAAGGACGCCAGATCTGCTCCAGATAGCGTTTACGTTCTTCGCCAGACGGCGCCAGCCCATCCTTGAACAGGGGTTCGCCACCGAACAACGTCGCCGGGTACAAGCCCGTGGTGGCGCCGGCGTACAGTGGCTTGTCGTCGTCCGGCCGGTTCAGGTCGATGACGAAGCGTGAATACTCTGCAGCCACCACGCTGGCGCCCATGTCACGGGCAAAGTCGTAAAGCTGCGGGATGTGCCAGTCGGTGTCCTGCAAGCTTTGCGCCTGGTCGACCAGGCCGTCGCGCACGGCATCGCTCAGGCGCAGGCCAGCGTGCGGCATGCTGATCAGCAGCGGCAGGCGACCTTGGTGAAAACTCAGTACCTTGTCCATCGTGCCTCGCTCAGTTGGAGATTTCATGGCCCATGCGCACTACGCGCTTGGGCAGGTCGCCACCCAGCCAGTAGGCCAGGTCGGCGGGGCGTTCGATCTGCCAGGCGACGAAGTCGGCCACCTTGCCCACTTGCAGCGAGCCGTGGCTGTCACCCAGGCCCAGCGCCGTGGCAGCGTGGACCGTAACGCCGGCCAGGGCTTCTTCCGGCGTCATGCGGAAGCAGGTGCAGCCCATGTTCAGCATCAACCGTAGCGACAACCCTGGCGAGGTGCCGGGGTTAAGGTCGCTGGCCAGGGCAATCTTCACCCCGTGCCGGCGCAATGCATCCATTGGCGGCAGCTGGGTTTCACGCAGAAAGTAGAAGGCGCCCGGCAGCAGCACGGCGACTGTGCCGGCGTTTGCCATGGCCATGGCGTCTTCCTCTGTCATGAACTCCAGGTGGTCAGCCGACAGTGCCTGGTAACGCGCGGCCAGGCTTGAGCCGTGCAACGATGACAGCTGTTCGGCATGCAGCTTGACCGGCAGGCCCAGTTCGCGTGCCTTGATGAACAGTCGCTCGACCTGGGCCGGCGAGAACGCGAGGTGTTCGCAGAAGGCATCCACCGCATCTACCAGGCCTTCGGCGGCCAGGGCCGGCAACATTTCATCACAGATGTGCGCGATGTAGTCATCGGCCCGGGCTGCGTACTCCGGGGGCAAAGCGTGCGCTGCCAGGCACGTGGCACGCACCGTCAGCGGCAGCTCGTCAGCCAGGCGCCGGGCCACTCGCAGCATCTTGCGCTCGTTGGCCAGGTCCAGGCCGTAGCCGGACTTGACCTCGATGGTGGTCACGCCATCGCGCATCAGTGCCTGAACGCGCTGGCGAGCACTGGCGAACAACTCGTCTTCGCTGGCCGCACGGGTAGCCCGCACAGTGCTGGCGATACCGCCACCCTGTGCGGCGATTTCGGCATAGCTCACGCCCTGCAGGCGCTGCTCGAACTCGCCGCTGCGGTTGCCGCCGAACACCGCATGGGTGTGGCAGTCGATCAGCCCAGGGGTGACCCAGGCACCACCCAGGTCAACCGTGCGGTCAGCTTCGACTGGCGCCAGCTCGGCGCGTGGGCCTATCCACTCGATCAGCCCGGCGCTGGTGACGATCGCCGCATCCTCGATGGCCGAGTAGCGGCCGTCGGCCATGGTTGCAACATGGCAATGCTGCCAGAGGGTTCTCATGCACAATCTCCTATGCTAGCGGTGCAGCTCGGCCGGCTCCGCTACCGGCTGGCCCTGCCCTGCGCGCGGCTTGCACCACAGCAGGTAGGACGCCACCAGGAACACCACCCAGAGCACGCCGACGATCAATGCCGCCTGGGTGTCCGGGAAGTAGCCGAGCACGCCAAAGATGAACACCATGAACGCAATGGCCATGGCCGGGCCGTATGGCCAGAACGGAACCGGAAACTTGAGCTGGGCCACTTGCTCGCGGCTCATGCTGCGGCGCATGGCTACCTGGGTGAGCAGGATCATCAGCCACACCCACACCGTGGCGAAGGTGGCGATCGAGGCAATCAGCAGGAACACATTTTCCGGGATCAGGTAGTTGAGCAATACGCCGATCAGCAGCGCAGCCCCCATCACCACGACAGTCATCCAAGGTACGCCATGTTTCGACAACTTGCTGAAACCGCGTGGGGCGTGGCCTTGCTGGGCCAGGCCATACATCATGCGGCCAGCGCCAAAGATGTCGCTGTTGATGGCAGAGATGGCAGCGGAAATCACCACGACGTTCAGCACGGCAGCGGCAGAGCCGATGCCCAGGTTGCTGAAGATCTGCACGAACGGGCTGCCCTGGCTGCCAATCTGCGGCCATGGGTACAGGCACATCAGCACGAACAGGGTGAGCACGTAGAACAGCAGGATGCGCAGCGGCACCGCGTTGATCGCTTTGGGGATGACGCGCTGCGGGTCTTTTGCCTCACCGGCGGTGACGCCGATGATCTCGATACCGCCGAAGGCGAACATCACCACGGCAAACGACGCAATCAAGCCACCCACGCCGTTAGGCATGAAGCCGCCATGGTCGAACAGGTTGCTCATGCCCACGGCATGCCCGGTACCCACTTGGCTGAAACCGAAAGCCATGATGCCGAGACCGGCCAGGATCATCGCCACGATGGCGCCGACCTTGAGCAGCGACAGCCAGAATTCCATTTCGCCGAATACCTTGACGTTGCACAGGTTGAGGCCGCCGATCAGGAAAACGATGCCCAGCACCCAGATCCAGCGGGCTACCTCCGGGAACCAGAAGCCCATGTAGATACCGAACGCGGTGACGTCGGCGATGGCGACGATGACCATCTCGAAAGCGTAGGTCCAGCCGAGGATGAAGCCGGCCATTGGGCCAAGGTAGGTCGTGGCGTAGTGGCCGAAGGAGCCGGCCACCGGGTTGTGCACGGCCATTTCGCCAAGGGCGCGCATGACCATGAACACGGCAGCGCCGCCGATCAGGTAGGCCAGCAGCACGGCCGGGCCTGCCATCTGGATGGCCGAGGCAGAGCCGTAGAACAGGCCGGTGCCGATGGCGGAGCCGAGGGCCATGAAACGGATGTGGCGGGCACTTAGCCCGCGCTTGAGACCTTGAGCTTGTTGCATGTCACGTCCTTGAATTGTTTTTGTGGTCGTGAGATTGAGGGGCTGCTGCGCAGCCCATTCGCGGGCAAGCCCGCTCCTATATGGATAGCGTTGCATATCGCAATTTGTGCAGGAGCGGGCTTGCCCGCGAAGGGCCGCCAAGCGGCCCCAAGGGGCATTACAGGCTTGGCAGCACACCCGCCGGCAGCAAGCCGGTCAGACTACCCTTGGCCAACAGGTCCACGGCCTTTTCAATATCCGGCGCGAAGAAACGGTCACGGTCGTAGTGCGGCACCTCGCTGCGCAGCGCCTGGCGCGCCTGCTCCAGCTTGGCCGAAGTCTTCAGGCCTTTGCGCAGGTCCAGGCCCTGGCAAGCGCCCAGCCATTCGATGGCCAGCACGCCACGGGTGTTTTCGGCCATTTCCCACAGGCGCTTGCCGGCCGCCGGAGCCATCGACACGTGGTCTTCCTGGTTGGCCGAAGTTGGCAGGCTGTCGACGCTGTGCGGGTGCGACAGGGCTTTGTTTTCGCTGGCAAGGGCGGCAGCGGTGACCTGGGCGATCATGAAGCCGGAGTTGACCCCGCCGTTCTCCACCAGGAACGGCGGCAGCTGGGACATGTGCTTGTCCATCATCAGCGAGATGCGGCGCTCGCTGAGCGAGCCGATTTCAGCGATGGCCAAGGCCAGGTTGTCGGCGGCCATGGCCACCGGCTCGGCGTGGAAATTGCCGCCGGAGATCACATCACCTTCGGCAGCGAACACCAGCGGGTTGTCCGACACGGCGTTGGCTTCGATGCCCAGTACCTCGGCGGCCTGACGCAGCTGGGTCAGGCAGGCACCCATGACCTGCGGCTGGCAGCGCAGCGAGTACGGGTCCTGGACCTTGTCGCAGTTCTTGTGCGACAGCGACACTTCACTGGAGTCGCCCAGCAGGTCGCGGAAGCAGGCGGCGGTGTCAATCTGCCCACGCTGGCCACGCACTTCGTGGACACGCGCATCGAACGGCGAACGCGAACCCAGCGCTGCTTCGACGCTCAGGCCGCCGCAGGCGATGGCCGCGGCATACAGGTCTTCGGCCTGGAACAGGCCACGCAAGGCATAGGCGGTGGAAGCCTGAGTCCCATTGAGCAGGGCCAGGCCTTCTTTGGCGGCCAGGGTCAGTGGTTCGAGGCCGGCAATCGCCAGGGCTTCGGTGGCCGGCAGCCACTGGCCCTTGTAGCGAGCCTTGCCTTCGCCCAGCAGCACCAGCGACATATGCGCCAGCGGCGCAAGGTCACCGGAGGCACCTACCGAACCTTTCAGCGGGATGTGCGGGTAGACTTCGGCGTTGACCAAGGCAATCAGCGCGTCGATGACTTTGCGGCGGATGCCGGAGAAGCCACGGCTGAGGCTGTTGATCTTCAGCACCATGATCAACCGCACCAGGTCGTCATCCAGCGGCGCGCCGATGCCGGCGGCGTGGGACAGCACCAGCGAACGCTGCAGGTTTTCCAGGTCATGGCTGGCGATGCGGGTCGAGGCCAGCAGGCCGAAACCGGTGTTGATGCCGTAGGCAGTGCGGTCTTCGGCAATGATCTGTTCGACGCAGGCGACGCTGGCGTCGATGGCCGGCGCGGCGCTGGCATCCAGTTGCAGGCGCACGGGCGCGGCGTGAATCGCACGCAGCTGGGCCAGGGTCAGGGTGCCAGGCTTGAGGGTGAGTTCGGTCACTTTGCTACTCCAATCGCGTAGAGCCGCAGGCCCGTATCCAGGTGCCTGCGCGCTCCTTCTTGTTGTTCAGTATCACCCCTTGTGGGGTGCGGTCCAAAGCGAGGCGATCAGCCAGTGATCATCGGCAGGTCCAGGCCCTGCTCCTTGGCGCAGTCGATGGCGATGTCGTAACCGGCATCGGCGTGGCGCATGACGCCTGTCCCTGGGTCATTGGTCAGTACTCGGGCGATGCGCTCGGCGGCCTCATCGGTACCGTCGCAGACGATGACCATGCCCGAGTGCTGCGAGAAGCCCATGCCCACGCCACCGCCATGGTGCAGCGACACCCAGGTGGCGCCGCCTGCGGTGTTCAGCAGGGCGTTGAGCAGCGGCCAGTCGGAAACAGCGTCCGAACCATCACGCATGGCCTCGGTTTCGCGGTTCGGGCTGGATACCGAGCCGGAATCGAGGTGGTCACGGCCGATCACCACCGGTGCCGACAGCTCGCCGCTGCGGACCATTTCGTTGAAGGCCAGGCCCAGCTTGGCGCGAAGGCCCAGACCCACCCAGCAGATCCGCGCCGGCAGGCCCTGGAAGCTGATGCGCTCGCGAGCCATGTCCAGCCAGCGGTGCAGGTGGGCGTCGTCAGGGATCAGTTCCTTGACCTTGGCGTCGGTCTTGTAGATGTCCTCGGCTTCACCGGACAGCGCCGCCCAGCGGAACGGGCCGACACCGCGGCAGAACAGTGGGCGGATGTAGGCCGGGACGAAGCCTGGGAAGTCGAAGGCATTGGCCACGCCCTCTTCCTTGGCCATCTGGCGGATGTTGTTGCCGTAGTCGAAGGTCGGGATACCCTGCTTCTGGAAGTCCAGCATGGCCTGCACGTGCACGGCCATCGACTGTTTGGCGGCCTTGACCACTGCTGCCGGTTCGGTCTGCGCACGGTCGCGGTACTGCTCCCAGGTCCAGCCGGCAGGCAGGTAGCCGTTGAGTGGGTCGTGGGCGCTGGTCTGGTCGGTGACCATGTCCGGGCGCACGCCACGTTTGACCAGTTCTGGGAGGATTTCGGCGGCGTTGCCGTGCAGGGCGATGGAGATGGCCTTGCCTTCGGCGGTGTACCTGGCGATGCGCGCCAGGGCGTCGTCGAGGTCAGTGGCCTGCTCGTCGACGTAGCGGGTTTCCAGGCGGAAGTCGATGCGGCTCTGCTGGCATTCGATGTTCAGCGAGCAAGCCCCGGCCAGGGTCGCGGCCAGTGGCTGCGCGCCGCCCATGCCGCCCAAGCCAGCGGTGAGCACCCACTTGCCTTTCAGGCTGCCGCCGTAGTGCTGGCGCCCGGCTTCGACGAAGGTTTCATAGGTGCCCTGGACGATGCCCTGGCTGCCGATGTAGATCCAGCTGCCGGCGGTCATCTGGCCGTACATGGCCAGGCCCTTGGCATCCAGTTCGTTGAAGTGTTCCCAGTTGGCCCAGTGTGGCACCAGGTTGGAGTTGGCGATCAGCACGCGCGGTGCGTTGCTGTGGGTCTTGAACACACCGACCGGCTTGCCCGACTGCACCAGCAGGGTTTCGTCGTCTTCCAGGCGGGTCAGGGTTTCGACGATCTTGTCGTAGCAGGCCCAGTTGCGCGCAGCGCGGCCGATACCGCCATATACCACCAGCTCTTTCGGGTTTTCCGCGACCTGTGGATCGAGGTTGTTCATCAGCATACGCAGTGGCGCTTCGGTCAGCCAGCTTTTGGCGGTCAGCTTGTTGCCACGTGGGGCACGGATTTCAACGTCACGGTATTTGTTGTTGTCAGTCACGGGAAAGGTCCTCTGCGGTCGTCCGCGGGCGGGTATGTCGTGGTCAATATACAAACACACCTTTACTTGTATGTACAAGCATGGACAACCAAAATAATCGGACCTTGCCATTCCTACCTTGACTTCTTGGGGGTAAAGCGAGCGCCGGTCCGGCTTGAGTTCTGCGGCGGTGCGTAGATCGAGCGTCGGTCCGGCTTAAGTTCTGCGGCGGTGCGTAGATCGAGCGCCGCCCGCGCGGCGCTTCGCGGGTAAACCCGCTCCTACGTTTGTTTCGGGCCAGTCCATCCTGTGCCTGGCGCGCGCGACCGCCTTGTTGGTACGACGCGATATCGAGATAGGCACCAAGGCGTTCGCGCGCAAATCCCACAGGCATAATTGGCCCGAAAGAAACGTAGGAGCGGGTTTACCCGCGAAGCGCCGCGCGGGCGGCGCTCGATCTCACAGGCGCAGAATGTGTCGAGGCGGACACCTGGCGGCGCTCGATCTCACAGGCGATAAAAACCTACAGCCAGACCCTCAGCACTCAACCAGTTCGATCAGGCAGAACCGCCCCTGAACCTCCAGCCCAAGCAATTCGTCATTGCCCTCCAGCCGCAGGCAGTCATACAACCCTAGCCGCTGCGTTTCACGCCCCACGATGGTCACCTCAACATGGCTGCTGCCAGCAAACAACAACACCGTCGACGCCGAGCTATACACGCGGCTGGTTCCATCCAGCCACTGCAACCGCGCCCGATATCGCTGCGGTGAATAGATCAGGTTGAAATCGCGGATCGGCCCGCCCAGCAACTTGCAGCTGACCTGGTTCTCGCCGCTGAAGGCAAACGCATCGAACGCCAGCAATGGCCGGCTGGCCTGGCCGTCGACCAGCAGCCGCATGCCGTCGCCCTGCAGCACGGTGATGATCCGTTGGTAACCGACGAAGGCGGAGAAGCCGCCCGACTCCTCGATATCGGCAATCGACAGACGCCAGCCAAAACCGTCCAGGCCCTCGCCACGGTCGCGGGTAATCTCTTCGGTGAAACCGCCACCGTTCTTCCACGGCATGCGCGGGTAATCGTGCGCACGCATCAACTGCAACTGACTCATTTGCTGAAACGTCCTTCCAGGCGATGACGGGAACCGGGGTGGATCAGCCGTGCAGCGGTCACCGGCTGACGACCGGACCAGGTGCGACGACGAATCAGCAGGCAAGGCTCGCCCTGCTCGATCTGCAACAGGCGGCACTCTTCCGGCTCGGCCAGGATCGCCTCGACCACGTGCTCGCCTTCGGTCAACGGCGCCACCTGGGACAGGTAGGCGTAAGGCGTCTGCCGAGTAAAGTCCTGCTTGAGGTAGTCGGGGGCGATGGCCGCGTTGACGTAACGGTCCTCGATCTGCACCGGCACGCCGTTCTCGAAATGCACGATCAGCGAGTGGAACACCCGCTGTCCTTCGCGCATGTCCAGGGCCAACGCCCGTTCGGAGCCGGCCGCTTCCTCGGCAAGCGTGATCACCTGGCAGCTATGCTGGTGGCCACGGGCGGCGATTTCGTCAGCGATGTTGTTGACCTCGAACAGCGCCGAACGGCCCTTGGGCTCGGCCACGAAGGTGCCGACCCCCTGCATGCGCACCAGCAGGCCTTCGGCGGTGAGTTCACGCAGGGCGCGGTTGATGGTCATGCGGCTGAAGCCCAGCTCGTTGACCAGCTCGCTCTCGGAGGGTACCCGATGATGCGGTGGCCAGCTGCCGTTGTCGATCTGCTGGATGATCATCTGTTTGACCCGGGCGTAGAGCGGCGCCGGGCCCTCGCCCATCTGGGCAACCAGCGCGGAGACAGGAGGTGTCGGCACGGCGATGGATCCTTGTGCAAATGAAATGAGCGGTAGCTTGCCGCAGTTTACCCGGCAGGCAAACGCCTGTATATGTATATACAAGTTAACAATAACAGGATTCCACCGATGTCTGCCTACTTCGCCGAACGCGCCCTGCTACCTACGGGCTGGGCCAGCCATGTGCGTATCGAGGTCGCCAGCGATGGCCATGTGGCCAGCATCGAGCCAGGCGCTTCGGCCGAAGGCGCCGAGCGCCTGGCCGGCCCGCTGCTGCCCGGCATGCCCAACCTGCACTCGCATGCCTTTCAGCGCGCCATGGCAGGCCTGGCGGAAGTTGCCGGCAACCCCAACGACAGTTTCTGGACCTGGCGCGAGCTGATGTATCGCCTGGTCGGGCAGATCAGCCCACAGCAGCTTCAGGTCATCGCCCGCCAGTTGTACATCGAGATGCTCAAGGCCGGCTACACCTCGGTGGCCGAATTCCATTACGTGCACCACGACCAGGCCGGCAAGCCCTACGCCGACCCGGTCGAACTGTCGCTCCGCATCAGCGCAGCTGCGGCCGATAGCGGCATTGGCCTGACCTTGCTGCCGGTGCTGTACAGCCATGCAGGCTTTGGCGGCCAGGCGCCGAACGACGGGCAGCGGCGCTTCATCAACTCCACCGAGCAGTACCTGCAGTTGCAAGCGCAACTCGCCCCGCTGCTGGCCGCGCAACCTGCGCAGCACCTGGGCCTGTGCTTCCACTCGCTGAGGGCGGTCACGCCTGGGCAGATCGCCGAAGTGCTGGCGGCCAGCGACAGGCAGTGCCCGGTGCATATCCACCTCGCCGAACAACAGAAGGAAGTTGACGACTGCCTGGCCTGGAGCGGCCTGCGCCCGCTGCAGTGGCTGTACAAGCACGTAGACGTGGACCGCCGCTGGTGCCTGGTACACGCTACCCATGCCGAACCGGACGAAGTAACTGCCATGGCCCGCAGCGGCGCGGTGGCCGGGTTGTGCCTGACCACCGAAGCCAACCTGGGCGATGGGATCTTCCCGGCAGTGGATTTCCTGGCACAGGGCGGGCGCATGGGCATTGGCTCGGACAGCCATGTGTCGTTAAGCGTGGTGGAGGAACTGCGCTGGCTGGAATACGGCCAGCGCCTGCGGGACCAGCGGCGCAACCGCCTGTATCGCGGCGACCAGCCGATGGTCGGGCGCACGCTGTATGACGCGGCGCTGGCCGGTGGTGCGCAGGCGCTGGGGCAGGCGGTCGGCGAGCTGGCGGTGGGCAAGCGCGCCGATTGGCTGGTGCTCGATGGACAGGACCCGTACATCGCCATGGCGGAGGGTGACGCCATTCTCAACCGCTGGCTGTTTGCCGGCGGCGATCGCCAGGTACGCGATGTGATGGTGAATGGGCAGTGGGTGGTCCGCCAGGGGCGGCATGCGCAAGAAGAAGAAAGCGGGCGGGCGTTTGCCGAGGTGCTGCGCCAGCTTTTGGGCTGAGGGTACCGGGGCTGCGTTGCAGCCCTTCGCGGGCAAGCCCGCTCCCACAGATTGGACTGCCCCCCCAAAAAACGTCTTGTGGGCAGTCCAGGGCTCAGCGCAGAACCTGTGGGAGTGGGCTTGCCCGCGAAGGATTGCAACGCAATCCCAAAAACTCAGTGCATTTTTACTATTTGCTGATCGGACGCCCGCCAGATCAAGCGGCTGGTGTCATACCCCTGCTGCCGCGCCCTGGACAGCAGGTTCTCGCGCTCCCAGGCAGGCAGCGTCGGCGTACGCGACAATATCCACAGGTATTTGCGGTCCGGGCTGCCGACGATGGCCGTACGGTAGTGGTCGTCCACATAAAGAATCCAGTACTCACCCCGCGCCACGCCTGGCACCAGCTTGGTGAACCAGTTATCGAACTCGACCCAAAGCTTGTCGGTGTGCCCCGGCTCCTGGATATTCGCATGCCCTTCGGCGCGCAGCCACTCATCACCCATGGTGCGGCAGCGGTTGAGCACGCCATAACTGCCATCAGGCTTGAGGTTGTAATGCGCCTCGGACTGCTCGCAGCCTTCCTGGTAGCGCATGGGCAGGCGCGCCAGCTCGTACCATTTGCCCTGGTAGCGCTTGAGGTCGACATGGCCGGCGGTCTTCGGTGCCAGCGGGTCGTGCGAGGAACCTGCACAACCGCCCAACAGCAATGCCAGGCATACCCCCATCAGCAGGTACGCACGCCTCATTTGAGACCCTGCCCGGAATACATCAGCACCTTGTCAGCTGCGTACTGCACGCTGATGAAGCTCTTCTCGTCCCCCCAGGTGCAGCTGCTCATGCCCAACGCGCCAGAACACTCGGTCGGCGTGCCGAGCAACTGCTCGACCTCGGCCTTGTTCATACCGGCCTTGAGCTTGGAATAGTTTTCCTGGTTGATCTTGCTGCAGGCAGTCAGCACGACACACAGCGACAACAGGGCGAGGGAACGCAACGACATGAAGGGACACTCCTGAAAGATGATACAGGCGAGTGGCCTGCAGTGACCTTCGACGTGAAAATCCCTCCCAGGTTCCCTGCCCCACCCCCTTTGCCCCTACACCATTGGTCGGATGGCCACTACTGTGCGATTAATCACAAAGCATTAGTCATGCGCACAATAAAAAAGGCCGCCCCTGTTGGAGCGGCCTCGCGTCGCGATGTCTTGCACAGCAGGCCCCTTGGGCGTCAGAAACGAGACCCAGGCTCCAGCAAAAAGTCCATTTCTTCGCTGGTACTTGGCCGTTCCAGCACCAAGTTGCGGTGCGGGAAGCGCCCGAAACGGGCAATTACCCGCTGGTGCTGCTCGGCATAGTCGAGGAAGCCTTCGAACAGCCGGCGGTTGGCCTCGGGCTGTTCGTCCAGCAGCATTTGATAGCGTTCCACGCACAGGTTCTGCCAGTCCAGCACCTCGGCATGCTCCAGCACCAGCAGCACAAACACCCGCTGGATCGGCAGCAGCTGGTAGTCCCAGCCCTTCTGCAGGCCCTGCATGGCCACCACCTGGGCACGCCGGTCGCCCTCGAACGCACGCGGCGTGTCGCGGTAGATCATGCGTGGCAACTGGTCGAGCAAAATCAGCAGACCCAGCCAGCCCTGCGGGCTTTGCTGCCACTCGTCGAGCCCACCCGCCAGGGCGTGCTCGACCAGGTCGCCAAACAACGCATAGGCGTCGGCATCGTGATGCTTGCCGAACCACAGCGTGCTCTTCTCGTCAGCCACGGCCTGGGCACTGGTGCCCCAACCGAACCACCACTCCAGCAACGGCTGCCAAGGTGCGAGCATGACTTACTCCTTGTGGTAGGCGGTGACGCGCTCGACCTCTTCCTTCGAGCCGAGGATCACCGACACGCGCTGGTGCAGGCTTTCTGGCTTGATGTCGAGGATGCGATCGTAACCGTTGGTGGAAGCGCCGCCGGCCTGTTCGATGATGAACGACATCGGGTTGGCTTCGTACATCAGGCGCAGCTTGCCAGGCTTGCTTGGCTCGCGAGCGTCACGTGGGTACATGAACAGGCCGCCACGGGTCAGGATGCGGTGCACGTCGGCCACCATCGAGGCGATCCAGCGCATGTTGTAGTTCTTCTTCAGCGGGCCGGTCTCGCCTGCCAGCAGTTCGCCCACGTAACGCTGTACCGGGGCTTCCCAGTGGCGCTGGTTGGACATGTTGATGGCGAACTCGGCGGTGGCTTCTGGTACGCGGATGTTTTCGTGAGTCAGCACGAAGCTGCCCAGTTCGCGGTCCAGAGTGAAGCCCTTGACGCCATTGCCCAGGGTCAGGACCAGCATGGTCTGCGGGCCGTAGATGGCATAACCAGCAGCAACCTGCTCGGTACCTGGCTGCAGGAACGCTTCTTCGTTGAGGCTTTCGTTCTGGCTCAGGTACTGGTTAGGGCAACGCAGAACCGAGAAGATGGTACCGACCGACACGTTGACGTCGATGTTCGACGAACCGTCCAGCGGGTCGAAGACCAGCAGGTAGGCGCCTTTCGGGTACCTGCCCGGGATCTGGTAGGCGTTGTCCATTTCTTCGGAAGCCATGCCAGCCAGGTGGCCGCCCCACTCGTTGGCTTCCAGCAGGATATCGTTGGAAATCACGTCCAGTTTCTTCTGGACCTCGCCCTGCACGTTTTCAGTGCCCATGCTGCCCAGCACACCACCGAGGGCGCCCTTGGACACGTGATGGCTGATTTCCTTGCACGCACGCGCTACCACTTCGATCAGGAAGCGCAGATCGGCAGGGGTATTGTTGCTGCGGGTCTGCTCAATCAGATAGCGACTCAGGGTAACGCGGGACATGTATGGCTCCGAACGGATTGGGGGGGATGAAAAACCCACGCAGTTTACAGGGAGAGTGACGGGCTAGCGAGTGATGAGACTCGCCACGGCTCTCAGACGGCACAATAGGTCGGTAGTTCAGCCTTCGCCAGGCCGGTGGTCTGGTTGTGGGGCGATTCGCGGGCACGCCCGCTCCTACAGGCTTATGAGGGCCCTGCAAGAGTGGGTTTACCCGCGATCAAGCCAGCACAGGCCTGCCTCAATCCAGCGCCTTCCAGATCTCGGTCGCATACTCACGGATAGTCCGATCCGACGAGAACCAGCCCATCCGCGCGGTATTGAGCACCGCCTTACGCCACCACTCCTGCGGCGTGTGCCACAGTTCCTCGACCCGCCGCTGGGCATCCCAGTAGGCATCGAAATCGGCGCACAGCAGGAAGCGGTCGTAGGCGATCAGGCCGTCGATCAACCCGGTGTAACGAGAGGGGTCATCTGGCGAGAACACACCACTGCGAATAGCCTGCAACACATCGCTCAAGCGGCTGGAAGCGGCTATGGCGGTGCTGGCACCAAAGTCACCGGCACGCTTGCGCGTTTCAACCTGCTGCGCGGTCAGGCCGAAGATGAACATGTTGTCGGCCCCCACCTGCTCGCACATCTCCACATTGGCGCCATCCAGAGTGCCGATGGTCAGCGCACCATTGAGGCCGAACTTCATGTTGCTGGTACCGGACGCTTCGTAACCTGCGGTGGATATCTGCTCGGAAAGGTCGGCCGCCGGGATGATGCTCTCGGCCAGGCTGACGTTGTAGTTGGGCAGGAATACCACCTTCAGCAGGCCGCGCACCGTCGGGTCGTTGTTCACCACCCGGGCGATGTCGTTTGCCAGTTTGATGATCAATTTGGCCTGGTGGTAACTGGCCGCAGCCTTGCCAGCGAAGATCTTCACCCGTGGCACCCAGTTGGTGCCAGGGTCATTGCGTATGGCCTGGTACAGTGCAACGGTGTGCAGCAGGTTGAGCAACTGGCGCTTGTATTCGTGAATGCGTTTGACCTGAACATCGAATAGCGCCTCGGGGTTGACCGTGACGCCGATGCGATCCTGAATGATGCTGGCCAGGGCACGCTTGCTGTGCAGCCGCTGGGCAGCGAACTGCTTGCGAAAAGCGGCTTTGTCGGCGAACGGCACCAGGCCCGCCAGCCGCGTCTGCGGGTCGTCCTTGAGTTCCGGCCCAAGTGCCTCGACCAGCATCTCGGTCAGCTGAGGGTTGGACTGGTACAACCAGCGGCGGAAGGTAATGCCGTTGGTCTTGTTGTTGATCCGTTTCGGGTAGAGCTTGTGCAGCTCGGAGAACACCGTGCTCTTCATCAACTTGCTGTGCAGCGCCGACACGCCGTTGACGCTGTGCGAGCCAAGAAACGCCAGGTTGCCCATGCGCACCCGTCGGCCGTTGTCTTCCTCGATCAGCGAAACCGCGCGCAGCACGTCGAAATCGTGCAGGCCTTTGGCCCGCAACGCATCGATATGGTAGGCATTGATCAGGTAGATGATCTGCATGTGCCGCGGCAACATGCGCTCCATCAGCGCTACCGGCCAGGTTTCCAGGGCTTCTGGCAACAGGGTGTGGTTGGTGTAGGCGAGCGTGCCGACGGTCAGCTCCCAGGCCTTTTCCCAAGGCACTTCGTGCTGGTCCACCAGCAACCGCATCAGCTCCGCCACCGCAATCGAAGGGTGGGTGTCGTTTAGCTGGATGGCCGCTGCATCAGGCAGGTTGAGCAGATCCTTGTGCATGTTCAGGTGGCGCCGCAGCAAGTCCTGCAGCGAAGCCGAGACGAAAAAGTACTCTTGGCGAAGGCGCAGTTCCTGGCCAGCCTCGGTACTGTCGGCTGGGTAAAGCACACGCGAAATGCTCTCGGCACGCGCCACTTCAGCCACAGCCCCCAAGTGATCACCGGCGTTGAAGCGCTCCAGGTGCAGCTCTTCCAGTGCCCGCGCCCGCCAAAGGCGCAGGGTGTTGACGCTGGATCCGCGCCAGCCGACTACCGGCGTGTCGTAGGCCACCGCCCGCACCGTCTCGCCAGGCCACCATACCTGGCGCTGGGCACCGCTTGCATCGTGGACCGTTTCGACACTGCCGCCAAAGCTGATCGGGTAGATCACCTCGGCGCGCTCGAACTCCCAGGGGTTGCCGAAATCCAGCCAGTTTTCGGTCTGCTCCTGCTGCCAGCCATCGACCACGGCCTGACGGAACAGCCCGTGCTCGTAGCGGATGCCGTAACCATGGGCAGCGATACCCAAGGTAGACATGCTCTCCATGAAGCACGCCGCCAGACGGCCAAGGCCGCCATTGCCCAGCGCGGCGTCCGGCTCGAGCAGGCGAATGCGCTCGAGGTCCACATCCAGCCCCTCCAGCGCATCGCGCGCGATGTCCAGCAGGCCCAGGTTGCTCAGGCTGTCATACAGCAAGCGGCCGATGAGAAACTCCAGGGAAAGGTAGTAGACCCGCTTCTGGCTGCGCCGATAGGCCTGCCGGGTGTGATCCATCCAGTGGTCGACCATATGATCGCGCGCGGCCAGGGCAATGGCTTCGAACCAGTCATGGTCGAAGGCATGCTCGGGGTCCTTGCCGACCGCGTAGGTCAGCTTGTTCAGTACAGCGGCACGAAAATCCGCGACTTCGGCGTCACGTGCTTTGGGTTCCTGGGACATGCGGCATCCTCGGGCAAGTTGACGAAAGCGGAGGGAGAGTGATGAGACTAGACCCTTCGACAGGGAGCGACAGTTACGGTTCGCAGTTTTCATGCCCACTCTGCGATTCCGGCAAAAGGTTGTTCATAAATTGAACAATTCCGGTATCATCGCGCGCCCCAAGACCGTGATCCACCTTATAAAGATGAAAACGACCCTGATCGCCGCCGCCGAAGTCGACCGCCTGGAGACTTGGCAGCGCTACGCCAGCCACATGTGCCACGGATGCCATTCGACCTGCTGCACCCTGCCGGTAGAGGTGAAGATCAAGGATCTGATCCGTATCGGCGTGGTCGACGAGTTCGAAAAAGACGAACCACCCAAGAACGTGGCCAAACGCCTGCAAAAAGAAGGCATCATCGAGCGCTTCAACCAGAAGTCGGGGATATTCACCCTGACCCGGATGAGCAACGACGACTGCATGTACCTGGATCGTAAAAGCCGCCTGTGCACCATTTATGACAAGCGCCCGGATACCTGCCGCAACCACCCCAAGGTCGGGCCGCGGCCGGGGTATTGCGCCTACAAGCCCAAAGTGGTTGGGCGCTGATCTATTGCCTGCACCGGCGTCTTCGCGGGTAAACCCGCTCCTACAGGTACTGTGGAGGTCTTGACCTTTGTGGAAATCCTGAGCGGGTTTACCCGCGAAGAGGCCGGTACCACCAGCACAAAAAACCCAGACAAACTAAAACGCCCCCGGCCTTTCGACCGGGGGCGTTTTCATTCAGCCTGAGCTAACTCAGTTCTTGGCTTTCTTGGCTGCGCGGGTACGCTCGCCTTCGTCCAGGATCTTCTTGCGCAGACGGATCGACTTAGGAGTCACTTCGCACAGCTCGTCATCCTGGATGAATTCCAGGGCCTGCTCGAGGGTGTGGCGAACTGGCGGCACCAGGGCGATGACTTCGTCTTTGCCCGAAGCACGCATGTTGTCGAGCTTCTTGCCTTTGGTCGGGTTCACGCCCAGGTCGTTGTCACGGCTGTTCAGGCCGATGATCTGACCGTTGTAGATCTCCTGGCCGTGTTCAACGAACAGCTTGCCGCGAGCCTGCAGGGTTTCCAGCGAGTAGGTCAGTGCCTTGCCGGTCTCGACCGAAACCAGTACGCCGTTGAGGCGGCCGGACATCTGGCCCGACTTCATGGTGTCGTAGCGATCGAAGATCGAGGTCAGGATGCCTGCACCGTTGGTCAGGGTCAGGAACTGGTTACGGAAACCGATCAGACCACGGGCTGGAATGTTGTACTCCAGACGAACGCGGCCCTTGCCATCCGGAACCATGTTGGTCAGGTCGCCTTTACGCAGACCCATTTCTTCCATGACCTTGCCCTGGGATTCTTCAGGGATGTCGATGGTGACGTTCTCGAACGGCTCCTGCTTGACGCCGTCGACTTCGCGGATGATCACTTCAGGACGGCCCACGGCCATTTCGAAGCCTTCACGACGCATGGTTTCGATCAGCACCGACAGGTGCAGCTCACCACGGCCCGAAACCTTGAACTTGTCAGGGGAATCGGTTTCCTGAACGCGCAGAGCAACGTTGTACAGCAGCTCCTTGTCCAGACGGTCCTTGATGTTACGGCTGGTGACGAACTTGCCTTCTTTACCGCAGAACGGCGAGTCGTTGACCTGGAAGGTCATCGAAACGGTCGGCTCGTCAACGGTCAGCGGCTTCATCGCTTCTACCGCATCCGGGGCGCACAGGGTGTCGGAGATGAACAGCTCATCGAAACCGCTGATGCAGACGATATCGCCAGCCTGGGCTTCTTCGACGTCAACGCGGTGCAGACCGTGGTGACCCATCAGCTTCAGGATACGGCCGTTACGCTTCTTGCCGTTGGTGTCGATGGCGACAACCGGGGTGTTCGGCTTGACGCGACCACGGGCGATGCGGCCAACACCGATAACACCGAGGAAGCTGTTGTAGTCCAGTGCGGAGATCTGCATCTGGAACGGGCCTTCGCGGTCAACAGACGGTGCCGGTACGTTGTCGATGATCGACTGGTACAGCGCGGTCATGTCTTCGCCCATGGCGGTGTGGTCCAGGCCGGCAATGCCGTTCAGGGCCGAGGCGTAGACCACTTTGAAGTCCAGCTGTTCGTCGGTGGCACCGAGGTTGTCGAACAGGTCGAAGATCTGGTCCAGAACCCAGTCAGGACGCGCGCCTGGGCGGTCAACCTTGTTGATCACGACGATTGGCTTCAGGCCGGCTTCGAAGGCCTTCTTGGTCACGAAGCGGGTTTGCGGCATCGGGCCGTCCTGGGCGTCGACCAGCAGCAGCACGGAGTCGACCATCGACATTACACGCTCAACCTCGCCACCGAAGTCGGCGTGGCCGGGGGTGTCGACGATGTTGATGTGGTAGCCGTTCCAGTTGATGGCGGTGTTTTTCGCCAGAATGGTAATACCGCGCTCTTTTTCCTGGTCGTTGGAGTCCATGACGCGCTCGTCGTTGAGCTCGTTACGCTCCAGAGTGCCGGACTGACGCAGGAGTTTGTCGACCAGAGTGGTTTTACCATGGTCAACGTGGGCGATGATGGCGATGTTACGCAGATTTTCGATCACAAGTGTATCTCGATCAGAGGATTCGGTTGCCGCCCAGTGTAGGCGGCCAATATGTACTGTTTAAGGCTCAGCGGGCCCGGCGGTCGGGAGGGCGATGGCGAATACTGCCGCCATACAGCCCCGGCATCTTATGTCGGACGATAAACACGCACATTGGCATGTCCCTCACTGAGCAGGTGGTGTGCGTGCAAACGGCTCATCACACCCTTGTCGCAATACAGCAAGTACTGGCGCGTAGGGTCCAGGTGCTTGAACTTGCTGTTGATGGCATAGAACGGCATGGCCTGGACCTCGATACCTTCCAGCACCAGTGGTTCGTCTTCCTGGGCATCGGGGTGGCGAATGTCGATGACGATCTGGCCAGGCAGCGCCTCGGCCACTTCCTCGATTTCGATGTCCTTGCCCAGCTCATCGATCACATGGTCGATGGAAATGAACTTGGCGCGCTCAAGAGCGCGCTCCAGCACGGCCATGTCGAACTGCTTTTCTTCGTGCTCCATGCGGTGACGCTTGGCATGGGTAGTCGGGTTTACCGAGATCACGCCGCAGTATTCCGGCATGTGCTTGGCAAAGTCCGCGGTGCCGATTTCGGTGGCCTGGTCGATGATGTCCTGCTTGTGGCTGGCCAGCAGCGGGCGCAGCACCAGCTTGTCGGTGGCCGAGTCGATGATCGACAGGTTCGGCAAGGTCTGGCTGGACACCTGGGAAATCGCTTCGCCGGTCACCAGCGCGTCGATCTGCAGGCGGTCGGCCATATGGGCGGCGCCGCGCAGCATCATGCGCTTGAGGGTCACGCCCATGTAGCTGTTGTCGACCTTGTTGAGGATTTCGCCAACCACTTCTTCGAACGGCACGCTGATGAACAGTACACGCTGGCTGCTGCCGTACTTCTTCCACAGGTAGTGGGCCACTTCCATCACGCCCAGCTCGTGGGCACGGCCGCCGAGGTTGAAGAAGCAGAAGTGGGTCATCAGGCCGCGGCGCATCATCTGGTAGGCCGCAACGGTGGAGTCGAAACCACCGGACATCAGCACCAGAGTCTGCTCCAGGGCGCCCAGCGGATAACCGCCGATGCCGTTGTGCTGGTTGTGGATCACGTACAGGCGCTGGTCGCGGATTTCGATGCGCACCAGCACTTCAGGCTTTTTCAGCTCGATCCCGGCGGCGCCACACTGCTGGCGCAGCTGGCTGCCGACATAACGGTCGACATCCATCGAGGTGAAGTCATGGTGGCCACCGCGCTTGCAGCGCACGGCGAAGTGCTTGCCGGCCAGCAGGTGACCGAAGTGGTGCTTGCACTTGGCGACGATGTCGTCGAAGTCACCCAGCGGGTATTCCTCAACCTGCAGGAAGTGGGTGATACCCGGCGTGCAGGTGAGGCGTTCGATCATCTCGCGCTGGACTTTTTCGTCTTCGACGCGGGTAACCACTTCGAGATTGTCCCAGACACCATCTACCGCGAGCTCAGGGTCGAGATCCTTGAGCACGTTGCGGATGTTCTTGCCAAGCTGGCGGATGAAGCGCTTGCGCACCGGCCGGCTTTTGATGGTGATTTCTGGGAAGACTTTGACGATAAGTTTCATTGGTTAACAGCGCGCGCAGGGCCTGCCGAAAATGAGGGGCGCGAATTATATCGGAAATTGCTCAGGATTTGACCAACTTTTGATCAGAAGCTTTGAGATAAATGTCAGAGCCGGATTTTTTGGTGCCCGTTAGATCGAGCGCCGCCCGCGCGGCGCATCGCGAGCAAGCTCGCTCCTACTTCTGTTTCGGGCCTATATGCCTGTGGGATTTGCGCGCGAACGCCTTGGCGCATGGCGCAATATATTACGTCGTACAAACAAGGCGGTCGCGCGCGCCTGTCACAGGCGTAACTGGCCCGAAACAGAAGCAGGAGCGAGCTTGCTCGCGATGCGCCGCGCGGGCGGCGCTCGGTCTAACGGGCACCACAAAAACCAAAGCGTGCACACTATTGGTGCGCCGCCTCAAAAATTCGCATCTTAAGGGTGCACTTTCCCGGCCTACCCCAACGCCAAATGCCCGCAAACGCCCCCTTTTATCCCAGCCTCGCCATTTTCGGGCACTGGCATGCAATTTGCTCCCTTGTGAGGCAGGTAAGCTTGGCCGACTATCCGCGCCCGGCAACACCCTTTTTCCAGGGCAGCGGCCCACCGCGCTCTAGACCATCCGGAGGACAACATGTCGAAGTCGGTTCAACTCATCAAAGATCATGACGTCAAGTGGATTGATCTGCGTTTCACGGACACCAAAGGCACTCAGCACCACGTGACCATGCCGTCGCGTGATGCGCTGGACGAAGACTTCTTCGAAGTCGGCAAGATGTTCGACGGTTCCTCCATCGCTGGCTGGAAAGGCATCGAAGCCTCCGACATGATCCTGATGCCGGTTGACGAAACCGCCGTTCTGGATCCGTTCACCGAAGAGCCAACCCTGATCATTACCTGCGACATCGTCGATCCGTCGAGCATGCAGGGCTACGATCGTGACCCACGTGCAATCGCCAAGCGCGCCGAAGAGTACCTGAAGAGCACCGGCATCGGTGACACCGTATTCGCCGGCCCAGAGCCTGAGTTCTTCATCTTCGACGAAGTGAAGTTCCAGTCGGACATCTCCGGCTCGATGTTCAAGATCTTCTCCGAGCAGGGCTCGTGGATGACCGGCGCTGACGTGGAAGGCGGTAACAAAGGCCACCGTCCAGGCGTGAAAGGCGGCTACTTCCCGGTTCCGCCGTTCGACCACGACCACGAAATCCGTACTGCCATGTGCAACGCTCTGGAAGAAATGGGCCAGACCGTTGAAGTTCACCACCACGAAGTGGCGACTGCCGGCCAGAACGAAATCGGCGTCAAGTTCAACACCCTGGTGAAGAAGGCTGACGAAGTACAGGCGCTGAAATACGTCGTGCACAACGTTGCCGACGCTTACGGCCGTACCGCCACCTTCATGCCGAAGCCACTGTACGGCGACAACGGCTCGGGCATGCACGTGCACATGTCGATCTGGAAAGACGGCAAGAACACCTTCTCGGGTGAAGGCTATGCCGGCCTGTCCGACACCGCCCTGTACTTCATCGGCGGTATCATCAAGCACGGTAAGGCCCTGAACGGCTTCACCAACCCGTCGACCAACTCCTACAAGCGTCTGGTTCCAGGCTTCGAAGCCCCGGTAATGCTGGCCTACTCGGCTCGCAACCGCTCCGCCTCGATCCGTATTCCTTACGTTGGCAGCCCGAAAGCCCGCCGTATCGAAGCACGCTTCCCGGACCCATCGGCCAACCCGTACCTGGCCTTCGCGGCCCTGCTGATGGCTGGCCTGGACGGCATCCAGAACAAGATCCACCCAGGCGACGCGGCCGACAAGAACCTGTACGACCTGCCACCAGAAGAAGCCAAGAACATCCCGCAAGTGTGCGGCAGCCTGAAAGAAGCTCTGGAAGAGCTGGATAAAGGCCGTGCGTTCCTGACCAAGGGCGGCGTGTTCTCCGACGACTTCATCGATGCCTTCATCGAGCTGAAGAGCGAAGAAGAAATCAAGGTGCGCACCTTCGTACACCCGCTGGAATACGAGCTGTACTACAGCTGCTGATCTGATTGGCGCCCCGCGCCGATGACATGATCACAACGGCCTCCTTCGGGAGGCCGTTTTCGTTTCTGCGCACCAAGCAGAAGCACTGCAACCCCGCCTGTCACGCTATGCTCCATCTTGGTGCACTAATTCATGCCACGCCCTCATTTGCTCCCCAATCTGGTTCAAATTAAACGTTTCATCAAGACTTTATGGTCCGAATTTGCGCAGATTCAGGCCTTTATCGGTAAATCCCGCTTCTTTTCGGAGCTTTGGTTTGTTTCTTGCATTTTTTTTCCAGAGTCTCGCATCAGTGGATCCACCCCGCGTCCAGCCCTGGCCAAAGCAGTGCCAGGCAAGCGCCAAAAGAGGTCAACGACGCCTTATGACCATCAGCGATGCACAGCACCGTCTGCTTCTGGACAACCTGACCACCGCCACGTTGCTGCTCAACGCCGAGCTGCGCCTGGAGTACATGAACCCGGCCGCAGAAATGCTGCTGGCCGTCAGTGGCCAGCGCAGCCATGGGCAGTTCATCAGCGAGCTGTTCACCGAATCGACCGAAGCGCTCAGCTCGCTGCGCCAGGCGGTCGAGCAGGCGCACCCGTTCACCAAGCGTGAAGCGCAGCTCACATCGCTGACCGGGCAGACCATCACCGTCGACTACGCGGTAACGCCGATACTGCATCAAGGCCAGACCCTGCTGTTGCTCGAAGTGCACCCGCGGGACCGGCTGCTGCGCATCACCAAGGAAGAGGCCCAACTGAGCAAGCAGGAAACCACCAAGATGCTGGTGCGCGGCCTGGCCCACGAAATCAAGAACCCCCTTGGCGGCATCCGCGGAGCGGCCCAGCTACTGGCCCGCGAACTGCCCGAAGAAGGGCTGCGCGACTACACCAATGTGATCATCGAAGAGGCCGACCGCTTGCGTAACCTGGTCGACCGCATGCTCGGCTCGAACAAGCTGCCGTCGCTGGCCATGACCAATATTCACGAAGTGCTGGAGCGGGTGTGCAGCCTGGTCGATGCCGAAAGCCAGGGGTGCATCACTTTGGTGCGCGATTACGACCCAAGCCTTCCGGACGTGCTGATCGACCGAGAACAGATGATTCAGGCCGTACTCAACATCGTGCGCAACGCCATGCAGGCGATCAGCGCGCAGAATGAGCTGCGCCTGGGTCGCATTACCTTGCGCAGCCGCGCCCTGCGCCAGTTCACCATCGGCCACGTCCGTCACCGCCTGGTAGCGCGGGTAGAGATTATCGACAACGGCCCGGGCATCCCGCCAGAACTGCAGGACACCCTCTTCTATCCCATGGTCAGTGGCCGCCCGGACGGTACCGGGCTGGGCCTGGCCATTACCCAGAACATCATCAGCCAGCACCAGGGCCTGATCGAGTGTGAAAGCCACGCAGGCCACACCGCCTTCTCGATTTACCTGCCTCTGGAACAAGGAGCCACCGCCTCATGAGCCGAAGTGAAACCGTATGGATCGTCGACGATGATCGCTCCATCCGCTGGGTCCTGGAAAAAGCCCTGCAACAGGAAGGCATGACCACCCAGAGCTTCGACAGCGCAGACGGTGTCATGGGGCGCCTGGCACGACAGCAACCCGACGTGATCATTTCCGACATTCGCATGCCTGGCACCAGCGGCCTCGACCTGCTGGCGCAGATCCGTGAACAGCACCCGCGCCTGCCGGTCATCATCATGACCGCCCACTCCGACCTGGACAGCGCCGTGGCCTCGTACCAGGGCGGTGCCTTCGAGTACCTGCCCAAGCCATTCGACGTCGACGAAGCGGTATCGCTGGTCAAGCGCGCCAACCAGCACGCCCAGGAGCAGCAAGGCCTGGATGTGCCACAGAACCTGGCGCGCACCCCGGAAATCATTGGCGAAGCCCCGGCGATGCAGGAGGTGTTCCGTGCCATCGGCCGCCTCAGCCACTCCAACATCACCGTGCTGATCAACGGCGAGTCCGGCACCGGCAAAGAACTGGTGGCCCACGCCCTGCACCGGCACAGCCCGCGCGCAGCATCGCCGTTCATTGCCCTGAACATGGCCGCCATCCCCAAGGATCTGATGGAGTCGGAGCTGTTCGGCCATGAGAAAGGCGCCTTCACAGGTGCTGCCAACTTGCGTCGGGGCCGTTTCGAGCAGGCCGATGGCGGCACGCTGTTCCTCGACGAAATCGGGGACATGCCCGCCGACACCCAGACCCGCCTGCTGCGCGTGCTGGCCGACGGCGAGTTCTACCGCGTGGGCGGCCACGTGCCGGTCAAGGTCGACGTGCGCATCATCGCCGCCACCCACCAGAACCTGGAATCACTGGTGCAGGCCGGCAAGTTCCGTGAAGACTTGTTCCACCGTCTTAATGTCATCCGTATCCACATTCCGCGCCTGGCCGACCGCCGCGAAGATATCCCCGCCCTCGCCCGCCACTTCCTTGCCCGGGCCGCCCAGGAGTTGGCAGTCGAGCCGAAGATCCTCAAGCCGGAGACTGAAGAGTTCATCCGCAACCTGCCATGGCCGGGCAACGTGCGGCAGATGGAGAACACTTGCCGCTGGATTACCGTGATGGCCTCCAGCCGCGAAGTGCTGATCGGTGACCTGCCGCCAGAACTGCTGAACCTGCCACAAGACGCCGCGCCGGTAACCAACTGGGAGCAGGCCCTGCGCCAGTGGGCCGACCAGGCGTTGACGCGCGGGCAGACCAGCCTGCTGGACAGCGCAGTGCCGAGCTTTGAACGGATCATGATCGAGACGGCACTCAAGCACACCGCCGGACGCCGGCGGGATGCCGCGCTGTTGCTGGGCTGGGGGCGTAACACCCTGACGCGCAAGATCAAGGAATTGGGGATGAATGTGGCGGGAGGGGATGATGAGGAAGGTGATGATCACTGAGTTCCGGATTAATCCGTAGACCTCTGGGGCCGCTTTGCGGCCCCAGTCATTTCAGCCCCCCGATGCACCGATCCTGTGCCCGGTGCACCTCACGAAGGCACAAATCCCCTCAAAAGCCGGCCAATTCGTCCTCAAAGCCCAGTATTCACGGGTTTTGCAAAACTGGCACGCCCCCTGCAATAAGCAATACATCTCCAGTTTCGGGGGCCCTGGTACAGGCAGGCCGGGTGAACCCCTCTTTTATACGCAGCACCGCCCGTTTTGGGGACCTCGGTACAGGCAGGCCGGGACATCCCCCCTTTATACGCAGTACCCCTTTTGGGGACCCTGGTACAGGCAGGCCGGGATATCCCCTCTTTTATTCGTGCAGTTTCACTTGCACCCGCCAGCGCCCAGCGTCCTCTGCACCGGCCCATTCGCCGTGCAGGGCGCGCGCGGCCACCACCGTCAGCAACAAACCTTCCTTGCTGTGCTGTATCCGCCAGCTCACCGGCTTGCCTTGCAGGCTAAGCTGCCCTTGCTGAGCCTTGCCCTGGGCCTGGAACAGCAATGCCACTGTCCCTTCCACGTTCTCGCCATGCAGCTTGGGCTCTTCGTTGAACCAAAGCTCCAGGCCATCCTGCATCACCTGCACCTGCTGCAACTCACGCTCGTCGGGCGTAGTCAGGCGACCGATCATCAGCCCCACCATCAAGCCGACAATCGCCAACGACAGCATCACCCGTGGGAAGGCCTTCGAACGCACATCCGGTTCAGGGGTAGAATGCCCGTCATCTTCACGCTTGGAGCCGTGCATGTTTCACGTCATCCTTTTTCAACCAGAAATTCCGCCGAATACCGGCAACATCATTCGTCTATGCGCCAACAGCGGCTGCGCGCTGCACCTGATCGAACCCATCAGCTTCGAACTGGATGACAAGCGCCTGCGCCGCGCAGGGCTGGACTACCACGAGTATGCCACGCTCAAGCGTCACGAGAGCTTGGCCGGATGCCTGGAAAGCCTTGGCAACCCAAGGTTGTTCGCCTTTACCACCAAGGGCTCGCACCCGTTCCACGAAGTGGCCTTCCAGCCGGGCGACGCCTTCCTGTTCGGGCCGGAGAGCCGCGGGCTGCCGGCCGAGGTGCTGGACAGCCTGCCGGCCGAGCACCGCCTGCGCCTGCCGATGCGGCCGGGGTGCCGTAGCCTGAACCTGTCCAATACCGTGGCGGTGACGGTGTATGAGGCGTGGCGGCAGAACGGGTTTGCCGGGAGCTGATGTGTCGCCTGTGCCGGCCTCTTCGCGGGTAAACCCGCTCCTACACAGGTCAAGGGAACGGCGCGATCGCCTGTAGGAGCGGGTTTACCCGCGAAGAGGCCCGCACAGGCAAAAAAAAGCGCCCCGAAAGGCGCTTTCTTGATACCGGCAGTTATTACTGCACAGTAGGCGCTTCACCCGCTTCCTGCATACGCTGCATTTCTTGCGCGTACAGGGCGTCGAAGTTGACAGGCGACAGCATCAGCGCCGGGAACGAACCGCGAGTCACCAGGCTATCCAAGGCCTCACGGGCATAAGGGAACAGGATGTTAGGGCAGAACGCACCCAGGGTGTGGCTCATCGAAGGCGCATCGAGGTTGGCGATCAGGAAGATACCGGCCTGCTGCACTTCAGCAATGAAGGCCACTTCGTCACCGTTCTTGACGGTAACCGACAGGGTCAGCACGACCTCGTGGAAGTCGCCTTCCAGGGATTTCTGCTTGGTGTTCAGGTCCAGGGCAACGCTTGGCTCCCAGGTCTGACGGAAGATCTGCGGGCTTTTCGGGGCCTCGAACGACAGGTCGCGCACATAGATGCGTTGCAGAGAGAACTGAGGGCTGTTGTCTTCTGCAGCAGCGCCGTTGGTCTGTTGGTCAGTCATGTCAGATCCTTATCCTAATGTTTTTGAATGCAGTGCAAATCAGGCCGCCAGCAGCGCGTCGAGCTTGCCTACGCGCTCCAGGGCATAGAGGTCATCGCATCCACCGACATGGGTGCTGCCGATCCAGATCTGCGGCACAGACGTACGGCCGGCTTTCTGACTCATCTCGGCGCGAACCTGCGGCTTGCCGTCGACCTTGATTTCCTCGAAGGCCACGCCCTTGCTCTCGAGCAGGTACTTGGCGCGCATGCAGTAGGGGCAGTAGTCGCTGGAATAGACGATGACAGGCTTCATATCACTTCACCAGGGGCAGGTTATCGGCTTTCCAGCTGGAAACGCCACCGCTCAGTTTGGCGGCGTTGTAACCAGCTTTGAGCAGCTCGCGGCAAATGGTGCCGGACTGCTGGCCCATCGCGTCGACGACAATCAGGGTCTTCTCTTTATGTTTGCCCAACTCGGTCATGCGGTTGGCCAGTTTGTCCTGCGGGATGTTCACCGCACCGACGATATGACCAGCGGAGTATTCCTTGGCCGGGCGAATGTCGATCACCAGGGCCTTCTCGGCATTGACCATGGCTGTCAGTTGGCCATTAGTCAGGCTCTGGCCACCACGACGGATTTCATTGATGAGCAGCAGGACCAGCAAAATGAGGAAGATCGCAACCAGGATGTAGTGATCTGTCGCGAATTGAATCAGGTGAGCAACCATCAGCGGTGTTCCAGGCGATTGAAAATGCCGGCCAGTATACACAGCCCCTTGGTGCCACCAAAGCCCGACGGGCCGGCCACAAAACCACCTTCATGTTGCTAGCACAGGTGCGCCGGTCGGTGGAATGGGACGAATATTCGCCGCGGGTGGCGTATTTGCCCTAAAATGCGTGTCTTTATCATCTTTGAACAACCGTGAGTTTGATTGATGACGAGCACGCCCAAACCCCTGGTCCTGATTATCCTGGATGGCTTCGGCCATAGCGATATCCCCGAACACAATGCCATCTTTGCCGCCAATAAACCGGTCTATGACCGCCTGTGCGCCACCCAGCCGCATGGCCTTATTTCCGGCTCGGGCATGGATGTCGGCCTGCCGGACGGGCAGATGGGCAACTCCGAAGTCGGTCATATGAACCTCGGCGCAGGTCGTGTCGTCTATCAGGACTTCACCCGGGTGACCAAGGCCATCCGCGACGGCGAGTTCTTCGAAAACCCGGTGCTGACCGGTGCTGTGGACAAGGCAGCCAGTGCTGGCAAGGCCGTACACATCCTCGGCCTGCTGTCCGATGGTGGCGTACACAGCCACCAGGACCACTTGGTGGCCATGGCCGAACTGGCCGCGCAGCGTGGTGCCGAAAAGATCTACCTGCATGCCTTCCTCGATGGCCGTGACACCCCGCCACGCAGCGCGCAGTCGCCCATCGAACTGCTCGATGCCACCTTCGCCAAGCTGGGCAAGGGCCGCATCGCCAGCCTGATCGGCCGCTACTACGCCATGGACCGCGACAACCGCTGGGACCGCGTCAGCGCCGCCTACAACCTGATCGTCGACAGCGCTGCCGAGTACACCGCTGACACGGCCCTGGCAGGCCTGGAAGCAGCTTACGCCCGTGACGAGAGCGACGAATTCGTCAAAGCCACGCGCATTGGCGAAGCAGTCAAGGTCGAAGATGGCGATGCCGTGATCTTCATGAACTTCCGCGCCGACCGTGCGCGCGAACTGTCGCGTGCATTTGTAGAGCCAGACTTCACGGAATTCGCCCGTGCGCGCCTGCCGAAGATGGCGGCGTACATCGGCCTGACCCAATATTCGGCAAAGATTCCGGCACCCGCGGCCTTTGCGCCGTCCAGCCTGAACAACGTGCTGGGCGAATACCTGGCAAAAAACGGCAAGACCCAACTGCGCATCGCCGAAACCGAGAAATACGCCCACGTCACCTTCTTCTTCTCTGGTGGCCGCGAAGAGCCGTTCGAAGGCGAAGAACGCATCCTGATCCCGTCGCCGAAGGTTGCCACCTATGACCTGCAACCGGAAATGAGCGCACCAGAGGTGACCGATCGCATCGTCGAAGCCATCGAACAGCAGCGCTTCGACGTCATCGTGGTCAACTACGCCAACGGCGACATGGTTGGCCACACCGGCGTGTTCGAGGCGGCAGTCAAGGCCGTCGAAGCGCTGGATACCTGCGTAGGCCGCATTGTCGAAGCGCTGGACAAGGTCGGCGGCGAGGCGCTGATCACCGCCGACCACGGCAACGTCGAGCAGATGGAAGACGAGTGCACCGGCCAGGCGCACACCGCGCACACTACCGAGCCGGTACCGTTCATCTATGTGGGCAAGCGCAACGTGAAAGTGCGTGCGGGCGGCGTGCTGGCCGACGTGGCGCCAACCATGCTGAAGCTGCTGGGGCTGGAAAAGCCGGTGGAAATGACCGGTACCTCGATTCTGGTCGACGCCTGATCGGCGACAAGGGGCTGCTTTGCAGCCCCAATTGCACATGAATTCCAGACAAACGCCCCCCTGCATCCGCAGCGAGGCGTTTTTTTTGCCTGCCCACGCGGGCATACTAGGCCAGTCTCCATCCTTGGTACGCCAAACCCCATGCTTCGCGCCCTGATCCTCCTAGCCCTGTCTTGCCTGCTCAGCCCGGCCTTCGCCGATGAGCGCGCGCAGACCCAGCAGCAACTGGATGCCACCCGCCAGGACATTGCCGAGCTCAAGAAAACGCTGAGCAAGCTCCAGGAAGAAAAGGCCGGTGTGCAAAAGGACCTCAAAACCACCGAAACCGACATCGGTAACCTCGAAAAGCAGGTGGAGGCCCTGCAGCAAGAACTAAAAAAGACTGAAGGCGAGCTGGAGCGCCTTGATACCGAGAAAAAAAAACTCCAGAGCGCCCGCGTTGAACAACAACGACTGATCGCCATCCAGGCCCGTTCGGCCTACCAGAACAACGGTCGCGAGGAATACCTCAAGCTGCTGCTCAACCAGCAGAACCCCGAGAAATTCGCCCGCACCCTCACCTATTACGACTACCTGAGCAAGGCGCGCCTGGAGCAATTGCGCACCTTCAACGAGACCTTGCGCCAACTGGCCAACGTCGAACAGGAAATTTCCAGCCAGCAGCAACAGCTGCTGGCCCAGCGCGCCGACCTCGACAGCCGCCGTCAAGAGCTGGAAACCGAGCGCGCCAAGCGCCAGCAGGTTCTGGCCAAGCTCAACAGCGATGTAAAGGACCGCGGCCAAAAGTTGCAAGCGCGTGAACAGGACCAGGCCGACCTGGCCAAGGTCCTGAAGACCATCGAGGAAACCCTTGCCCGCCAGGCCCGTGAAGCTGAAGAAGCGCGCAAGAAGGCCCTGCTGGCGCAGCAGGAAGCGGAAAAGCGCCGCAAGCAGGAAGCGCTGGCCGCTGCGGCTGCCCGCGACCAGGCCCGTGAGCCAGCGGAGCCGCCGAAAAAGGCCCGCACCACCCTCGGGCCGATGGTTTCCAGCGATGGCGCGAACTACGGCGGCGCATTTTCTGCTGCGCGGGGCAAACTTCCATGGCCAGTCAATGGTCGACTGCTGGCACGCTTCGGTGATGCCCGCGGCAGCGACGCCCGCGCCAAGTGGGACGGGGTGATGATCAGCGCCACACCGGGCACTCAGGTACGTGCCGTGCACGGCGGGCGTGTGGTATTCGCGGACTGGTTGCGCGGCGCCGGGCTTCTGGTCATTCTCGACCATGGCAACGGTTACCTGAGCCTGTACGGCCACAACCAGAGCCTGCTCAAGAATGCCGGTGATATCGTCAAGGCCGGTGAGGCCATTTCCACCGTTGGCAACAGCGGTGGCCAGGAAGCGGCAGGCTTGTACTTCGCTATCCGCCAGCAGGGCCGCCCTACCGACCCTTCGCAGTGGTGCCGAGGCTAGTTAAATTTCTACGGCGCAGCTTGAGTGCTGCACCGATGCTCCTCAAGGAGCACCTACAGGATCAGGAGTTCGTTCGACATGCTGCACTCGCCTCGTCTCACCCAGCTGGCCCTGTCCATCGCCCTGGCGGTCGGCGCGCCCCTGGCCACCGCCGCAGAGCCGGCCAAGGTCGCCGCAGTGCCAGCCACCGAGGTGACCGCCAAGGCGCCACTGCCGCTGGAAGAACTGCGCACCTTCGCCGAGGTCCTGGACCGTATCAAGGCCGCCTACGTCGAACCGGTAGACGACAAGACCCTGCTGGAGAACGCCATCAAGGGCATGCTAAGCAATCTTGACCCGCACTCGGCCTACCTTGGCCCCGAGGACTTCCAGGAGCTGCAGGAAAGCACCAGCGGCGAGTTCGGCGGGCTGGGCATTGAAGTAGGCCAGGAAGACGGCTTCATCAAGGTGGTCTCGCCAATCGACGACACCCCAGCCTCGCGGGCCGGCGTGCAAGCTGGTGACCTGATCGTCAAGATCAATGGCGCCCCGACCCGCGGCCAGACCATGACCGAAGCAGTCGACAAGATGCGCGGCAAGGTCGGCGAGAAAATCACCCTGACCTTGGTGCGCGACGGCGGCACCCCGTTTGACGTGACCCTGAGCCGCGCGGTCATTCAGGTCAAGAGCGTGAAGAGCCAGCTACTGGAGAACGATTACGGCTACATCCGTATCACCCAGTTCCAGGTCAAGACCGGTGACGAAGTGGGCAAGGCCCTGGCCAAGCTGCGCAAGGACAACGGCAAGAAGCTGCGCGGGGTAGTGCTGGACCTGCGCAACAACCCGGGCGGCGTGCTGCAGTCGGCGGTGGAAGTAGCCGACCACTTCCTGACCAAAGGCCTGATCGTCTACACCAAGGGCCGCATCGCCAACTCCGAGCTGCGATTCTCGGCCGACCCGGCCGATGCCAGCGAAGGCGTGCCGCTGGTGGTACTGATCAACGGTGGCAGTGCATCGGCATCGGAGATTGTCGCCGGCGCCCTGCAGGACCAGAAGCGCGCCGTGCTGATGGGCACCGACAGTTTCGGCAAAGGCTCGGTGCAGACCGTGCTGCCACTGGCCAACGACCGCGCCCTGAAGCTCACCACTGCGCTGTACTACACCCCCAACGGCCGTTCGATCCAGGCCCAGGGCATCGTCCCGGACATCGAAGTGCGCCAGGCCAAGCTCACCGCCGAGGCCGACACCGAAAGCTTCAAGGAGGCCGACCTGCAGGGCCACCTGGGCAACGGCAACGGCGGCGCCGACCGCCCGACCGGCAGCAGCAAGCGCAAGGAACGCCCGCAGGATGACGACTTCCAGTTGAGCCAGGCCGTGAGCCTGCTCAAAGGCCTGAACATCACCAAGGGCGACTGATCTACCCTATGCGTTATCTGCTGTGTCTGTTGTTTTGCCTGATGGCCGGAATCGCGCAAGCGGCGCCGGCCAACAACGCCTACATGAGCATCATCATCGACGACCTGGGCCAGAGCCCCGAGCGTGACAGCCGTACCCTCGCGCTGCCAGGGCCGGTGACCATGGCGATCATGCCCGACACCCCGCATGCCACTGACTTCGCCCGCCAGGCGCACAAGGCCGGCAAGACGGTGATCCTGCACATGCCCATGGACCCAGCCACCGGGCCCTATGCCTGGCACCCGGGCATCGCCATCGAAGAGCTGGCGCGGCGCCTGGACGCAGCATTGGTCAAGGTGCCCTACGCCGCCGGCATCAACAACCACATGGGCAGCCGCATGACCGCACAGCGTGAACCCATGGCGTGGTTGATGGGCGAGCTACAGCGGCGCCAACTGTTCTTCGTCGACAGCCGCACCAGTGCCGCCACGGTCGCCGCGGCCGAGGCTCAAGCGCACGATGTGGCGCATGTGTCGCGGGATGTATTTCTGGATGACGTGCGCACACCGGAAGCCATCGACGCTCAGCTGCAACAGGGTGTTGCACTGGCCCGCAAGCAAGGCTCGGCTGTGTTGATCGGCCACCCCTACCCGCAAACGCTAGCGGTGCTGGAAAGGCAAATTCCACGGCTCAAGCAATTGGGTATCGAACTGATCACGCTACAACAGATGATCGCCACACGGGGCAACCAGGCCATGCCTGCACACGGTAAGCATGGCCGTTACAGCAATCGCTAGCGTTGCCGATCGCGGGTTACCACTGGGCTGAAAGTGCAACTGTTCAGAGGTTGAACGGGATCACATCCTTGGCCTGCGCATAGGTCAGGTTACCTCGATAGATGCTCAGTACCTGCCCCTCGCTCGCGGCCTTCATTTGTTCGCGATACCCCATCTTGCGCTGGCTCCACAGTTTCAGATGGCCTTTGCCAAACGCCGTCGGCGCTGCCTGCGAGTCGGCAAAGTGGAAATGCGCGGCCCACAAGGGTCTACCCTTGGCCTCGCCGGGAGCAGGCAACAGGCTGATCCGGTATTCGTCCAGATAGCCATCGGAGACCACCTGCCGAGGCCCGACATATTCCACGGCGAGCAACCCCTGCTGATGGAGAAAATTCAGCCCTCTGGAACCTGGGTAGCGCGTCTTGCTGTAAAGCGCTACCAAACAGTCGCGGCGGGCCTGGCGCAACTGAATCAACGCATCGTCCATGCCTGCCAGCAGCGCGTGCTCTGCGTCGGCATCGCTGAGCTGTTCCCGCAGCTCGGCCACTTCGTTGATCTGGCCGTCCAGCATCGACATCAGGCCCATGTCGTCAGCATCCTTGGCAACCAGGGCTCTGGCTTGAGCGATGACATTTTCGTTCTGTGCCAGCATGGCCTCGGCCAGTTCCCGGTTGTTCCTTTCGGAGTCCGGCGTAGAATTCCTCGACTGCTGTTCCGGTTCGCCCGCGGCTACCTCTTCAACCCAGGTGTTTCCCTGCTTCTGGAAGCGATGCAGCGCGCTCTTGTTGAAAGCCGCTACAACTTGAAGCACAGCCTGCCCGTCGACCACCGATTCGCTGCCAATGACTATCTGACCAGCCCGCGTATGGGCCACCTGCAGGCTCTTTCGTGAATAGACCGCACGACGTGTGCCACGAACCTGCCCGTCCGCCTGCTCGCGCATGGCCTCGACCAACGCCTCACCGGCTATGGTTTTCAGTTCCACCATCTGTTGCTTGTAGGCCTCAAGGCGCTGGACATCGATGAGCTTGCTGCCGAGTGTCTTGATCCGTTCGGCGTTGAGAATCGCCGCGAGGTATTCGTCCCACGCACTTTGCAGCACCTCGATTCGTTCGGCGACAGGCAAGTCACAGAACATCAGCAGATGATGCGTTTGTGCGGCCACCCGCAGACGCTGACTGGCGAGCGCATGGCGGAAGATCATGTAGTGCTGGGTAGGCGTGCCTTTGTGCCACTGCAGGGCGAGCTCGACCAGGCCCATGGCCTGGAAAAACCGGATGTTGATCGTGGTCGTCTTGCGGCTCTCGATAATGCTCGAAACGGTCAGCGTGGTATTGACGTAAGGCACTTGCATGTCGATATCGGTGATGGCCAACAGGCGATCCAGCTGGCTGGAGACATTGATGATCCTGGGCTGCTCTTCAAGCAACTTCTCCAACATCGTCCGGAACCTGGCATACAACTCGGCCTGTTTCTCTGGCGGTGCCTCATTGAGCGCATTGGTGAGTTGGTCGTATTCCCTGAACCCACCCAAGGCCAGGAGCTCATCAATGAAGAACATGCCAAAGCTGATCAGGTTCTTGCGGACCTGGCCCAAGAGTATCCGTTGATCTCTCACGCTGCCGCCCTGCGTCGAGACGCTCGTCTTGTCGAGCACGTAGATAATGTTGCGTTCAGCCTCGAGATACCCCTGGAATAGACTGTCGTTCAACGCCAGGCGCCGGGTGCGCAGCGCATTCGTCTGCTCGTGCAACTGCTGGAGTTTGCGCTTGAACAACTCGGTAGCCTGCTCGAATTGCGCACGTTCGCCCGGGTCGGTTGGTGGCGCCTTTTGCAACCGATCCTCGACTTTTTTTACCGGATCACGCAAACCGACAACCTGCTCGCTCAACGCGTTGAAATCCTTCGTGGCAGCCTCCGCGGCCAAGAGAAGCCGCTCTATCTCGGCCTGAGCCTTGGCGATCGGCCCGCTTAGTTTCTTGCGCAGTCGCTCGCGGGCCAACTCGCCGGAGCGATCATTGCCACCGTGCAATCGCGAATTATTGAGGCGCCAGACATTGCCGTCGCGCATCAGGTATGGCCCAACCGTGCCGTCCGGACCGATGATGCGAAACGCTGCGTTATCAAGGCTGACTCGGTAGACATCACCGTCCAGAGACACATAGAAATCATCCCCAATCCGCACCAGGCCAGCAGCCACGCCCTGAGTCTGCGGTTCACGCCCAGCCAGCGAAACGCTGGTCGCCAACGCCCGCATTTGACCGCGCTGGGCACTCGACAGGCCGTTGAGCCCCCCAGCCCCACGCCAGGAAAAGTCCAGGTGGGTGTTGGCCATCGCCTGCAGCCTGTCGACCGAGGTACTGGGCTCCCGCGTTGCTGTGGAAAGGTTCGCCAACTCGATCCCGTTGCCTGGAGGTGGCCCCTGGAGCAGCGATGGCGGCAGGTCACCAGAAACGGCCGGCGCTGCCAGTTTCGGCGTCTGCAGGTGTATCAGCGCCAGCAAGGTGTTGTTCAGCACATCGACCATCGCCTGGATTCGCTCGTCGAGATGCGGGCTGGCCAGCCCCTGCACATCGTTGATCAGGCTGCGCATGCCGATGTAAAGCCAGGCAACCGAGGTGAGAGGCCCCGGTAACACCGGAAACACAACATTCAGCAGCTCCCAGGAAAATGCCGTGACCAGCCGCCAGCGCACCTCGCTGTTGCTCATGGCGCTGCGATCCGCCAGCTCCAGCAACATCCGGCCCTTGGCTTCGAACATCTGCCGATCCACGTCCTGCGCCCAGAACTGCAGCGCCAGCTGAACAGGCTGCGGTTTCGCCGGGAGGGTGTAAGAGTCGAGCAGCCATTGGGGCAGGTGCGGCTCCCGGAAGCCGCCGTTGTCGTAGACCCCGCGCTGAGCTTGCTCGATCCACAGCAGCACGCTGTCCTGCAACGCCCCCGGGCGGCTGATCGCATCCAACAGCGCCTGAGCGCTGTCGAACTGAATCAGCGCCTTGTCGGTGTACAGCGGGCAATACAACAGATGAGCACCCAGCTCGATGAGTTCGATCACGTAGAAACCATGCGCCACGTCGACCCTCTCTGATGTCGGCGAGCGTTTGAACGCAAGCGGTGCAATCCGCACAGCCGCTGCACCTTCCTGGCCACTACGGCAAAATTCTGCCAGGGCGCCGTAGGCGAACTTGTCGAGCCGCTTGACTGCCCGCGCCCGCGCAGCATCGAACATCAGGGTGATACGCCAGCGTATGGCAAATGCCGAGATGTGTTCGGCCCGGCTCGCCGAGCGATCGAGCATCGACTGTACATGACGTGGATAACTGCCGCCGATGTCGACTCGCTGCACCAGCTCACGGACGTAATCAATGGTCATCCACTTCATGATCAGCTGGTTTTCCCGGTGCGCGATATGTGTCACCACCCCTCCTGCGGTGGCATCCAGGCGGCCGATCGCCAGTTGCGTCAAGGTCAGCTTCTTTTCACCGGTCTTCTGGCCGAAGCCCAGCCCGTGACCGTCACTGACAAAGGTCTCGACAGTGAGGATAAGGTCGTCAGGGAAGTAATTGGCGTCTACCGGGTGGTCATGCAGCATCTCCTCGCGCAGGCGCGTCGCCGCATAGGTGTGCAAGTCCGGCAGACCGTCCTGAATGCCCTGGGCTGGGCTGTGCTGTTGCAGTAGCGACAAGTCGAGCATGGCTTGCAGATAGGCGGTCTGACTATCCGTATCGGCTCGCGACAGGCCCTTGGGAAGCGCCAGGCCCAACCCACCGGAGCCATAGTCACTGAACTCGGCAAAAAAGGACGCGGGGTCGCAGGCCACATGGCAGTAATGCTCCAGTTGGTCGACGCTGTCGATCGCGCTCCAGCGCAGGCGGGCCACGCGCTCGAGCAAGATTTCCAGCAACAAGGCGCTGTACAGGGCGAAAGCGTCGCCCTCCACAGTCAGGCCTTGCCAGCTCAACTCATCAAACCGGTAACGTCCAGCCATCTGCATTTGCAACGCCGTGCCGAACGCAGCCTGGGCGTCGTAACTGCGGACCAGGCCTTCGGGAGAACACCAGAGTGTCAGTTCGCGAACTTCACTGGAGGCGGTAATCAGCAAACCGGGCAACAGCTCATGGAAAGTGTCTTCGCCCTCACGTAACGCAACCCGCACCAGCTGCACATCGAGCCCGGTACGGTTACCCATCATCAGGTCACGCAGCAGCTTGCGTTGTTCGTCGTCCAGCGCTTCGTCTTTCAGGCCATCGAGCAGGTTGGCGCGCAACAACTGCTGCAACCACAGGTCGCGGTCGATCGTGGCGTCGCCGTTCCAATAGTCGATCTGCGCTTGCTGGAAGTGCCAAAGCAGCATCGGCAGCAACGCGTTGAGGCCATCGGTCAGGCGCGCGGGCTCGATCAAATCGCCCTCGGCAGTTTCAAGGCTCGACTCGATGGCGAAAAAGCGCCGGGGCGGGTTCAGGCTAAGGCGGTAGTCACCCGCTGAGGTGAGGTCCAGTGGTTTAGCCTCAAGCAGGGCCTGCAGCACCACATCCACCAGCGGCTGAGGGTGCCAGACACCATCCGGCTGCAGGGACATCAGGTACAGCGGTGCAGCCGAGGCCATTTCAGGGCGATGCACGCCAACCAGAGGATAGTGCTCCAGGATCACCTTCATGACCTGTTCGCCTACAACCTGGCGGAGCGTGGGACGGCTGGCGAACTGGGTGGCGACTGCGTGATTGAGGTTGTGCGCGTGAGTGGCGGGCATGACCAGGACTCGTTATGGAATGAACCACAAAGCGTCCTGGAGATGTTATCGAAAGAGGTGCTACATATTACTGCTGGCAGGCCGCGGCACCTGGCGGTGCGGCGACCTGCCGGGCAGTCAGCTATAGACGCGGCCAAGCACCTGGCGATGGCTCTCGAACTGGTCGAGCACATCACGCACGATCTGGTCTGGGACAAAGCCCATCAGGTCGTATTCCTGACTGCCGTCATGCAGGTAGACCTCGGCACGGTAGAAGCGCTGGCGCAGTTCAGGCTCACCCTCGACCGGCGCCTCGCTCGGCGCGGCCATATAGCCATCAAGGCTCACTTCGTAGACGAACGGGTTGCCTTCTTCCATCATCACCCGCAAGCCCATCAGGTTGCGCGACTGGCCAACACGGGTTTCCACCTCGAAGCCCAAAGTCTGCAGCTGCGCTGCGGCTTCTTTCAACGCCGGGCTGACCTGCTTGTCCATGAAGCGCTGCACCACAGCCTGGGTGGGCTGCAGTTCCAGCTGGGTCAGGCGCTCGCTAAAGCCGCGACGGCCACGGGCGGCCAGTTCGGCGCGCTCCTGCTCGATCACCACGTCCTGCTTCATGGCCTTGTACAGGCCGAACATGAACAGCACCAGCACCACCGAGAACGGCAGGCCCGCCAGCACGACCATGGTCTGCATGGCCTCGAAGTTACCGGCGAACAGCAGGCCGATGGTCACCAGGGTGATAACCACGGACCAGAACACCACCATCCAGTGCGGGGCGTCTTCGTCGACCTTGCCGCCTTTGCACGACAGGTTGGCCATCATCACCGCGCCGGAGTCGGCCGGGGTGAGGAACAGCACGAAACCGACGAACACTGCCACACCAATGACGATCTTGGCTGCCGGGAAGTATTCCAGCAGCTGGTAGATCGACATCGACGGCTGTTCCAGCGCAGTCTTGCCCAGCTCCACAGCGCCCTGGTTGATCACCAGGTCCAGTGCGGTATTGCCGAAGATTGACAGCCAGGCCAGGGTGAAGCCCAGCGGAATCAGCAGCACCCCCATGACCAACTGGCGCACGGTACGACCCTTGGAGATACGCGCAATGAACATGCCGACGAACGGGCCCCAGGAGATCCACCAGGCCCAGTAGAACACGGTCCACAGGCCCAACCAGCGCTCGGACTTGCCGGCTTCGCCTTCATACACATACAGGTCGAAGGTTTTCAGCACGATGCCGTTGAGGTAGTCGCCGACGTTCTGCACGAGACCATTGAGCAGGTGCAGGGTTTCGCCGCCCAGCAATACGAAAATCAGCAGCCCGCTGAACAGCACGATGTTCAGGTTGGACAGGCGACGAATGCCGTTTTCCACACCCGAGACCGCAGCCACGGTGGCCACACCGGCCATGACCAGAATCACCACCAGCAGGTTGGTCTTGCTGTGGTCCATGCCGAACAGGTATTCCAGGCCCGAGGATACCTGCATCGAGCCGATACCCAGGTTGGTCACCAGGCCAAGCAGGGTGACGAACATGCCGAAGATGTCGACGGCATTGCCGGCAGCACCCTTGACCCAACGCTCGCCCACCAGCGGGTACAGCGCCGAGCGCAGTGCCAGCGGCTGGTTGTGGCGGTAAGCGAAGTAACCCACGGCCAGGCCGACCAGGGCATAGATCGCCCAGCCGTGCAGGCCCCAGTGCAGGAAGGTCAGCTGCAAGCCCTGGCGCGCGGCCTCAAGGCTGGCCGGTGTGCCTTCCGGTGGGTTGAAATAGTGGTCCAGCGGCTCGGAGGCGCCGAAGTACAGCAGCGAAATACCGATACCGGACGAGAACAGCATGCCGGCCCAGGCGCCATAGCTGAAGTCCGGCTGGTCGTCCTTGCCACCCAGCTTGAGGCTGCCGTAGTCGGAGAAAGCCAGGTAGACGACGAACAGCAGGTATCCGCAAATGACCAGCATGTAGTACCAGCCGAAGGTGCGCGTCAGCCACTTCTGGGCCACGCCCAGCACCTGGCCGGCGGTTTCGGGTGCAGCGATCAGCAAGGCAGTCAGAACAAGGATCATCAGCGCAGAGGTGAAGAACACCACGCGGTTGACCCGTACCCTCTCGGCGGGGGGCTTGATAAGTGAGGCAGAACTCATTGCACGAATGCTCCGGGCAGTGCGGCTGTGGAGGCTAATCAGTCTTTCCCGAGCAATTGGTGGAATATCCCCACTGCATCAGGTGTTATAAATGAACCCTGGAAACCGTGATCCCGAATCGATACGTTGCCAAAAACAGACAGGTGGCCTGCTGAAAATGCCACGCCTCAACGCAGGTGCGCGCATTCGTCACAGGTCACCCCGCCCGCTCCAAGGGCCTGTCGCAGGACCAGTGGCCGTACGGCAGAATCTGCATTTCGCATCGCTCACGCCCGTCAACGCCTTGTATTCCGGGGGCTACACGATTTCCTGGGGTGTCAATCCGTGCCTTCTCGACCGCCTGAAAAACTGTCAATGGCACAAATTGTCGCAGAGCTTATTCTTTATTGATTGAACGTTCAATCAAAACAAAATAGACTGGCCTTCGCCGAGTCAGCCGCCTGTCGTCTGCTCGCAGGCCTGAGGAGATAGCAAGATGCCCAAGGTCGGTATGCAACCCATCCGGCGCCAGCAGTTGATCGAAGCCACCTTGCAGGCGGTCGATCAGGTCGGACTGGGGGACGCCAGCATTGCGCTGATTGCCCGTTTGGCCGGTGTGTCGAACGGCATCATCAGTCACTACTTTCGGGACAAGAACGGCCTGATCGCAGCGACGATGGGTTACATCATGAGCATGCTCAACGAAGGCGTCAGAGCACGTCGCCAGGCCCTGAAAGACGACAGCCCGCGCGCTCACCTGAAAGTGATCATCGAAGGCAACTTCGATGCCAGCCAGGTAAACGGCCCGGCAATGAAAACCTGGTTGGCCTTCTGGGCTTCCAGCATGCACCAGCCCGATTTGCACAGGTTGCAGCGGATCAACGACCACCGCTTGTATTCCAACCTGTGCTGCCAGTTCCGCCGCGTCCTGCCGCTCTACCATGCGCGCAAGGCAGCCCGCGGTCTGGCAGCCCTGATCGACGGTTTGTGGCTGCGTGGCGCCCTGTCGGGTGATGCATTCGACACCGACCAGGCGGTACGGATTGCTTACGAATACATGGAACTACAACTGGCCAAGCAGCACACCCTGGGCACAATCGACCAGGCTGCTGACCATGCGCGCAGGGCCCTTGCCAACCCGGCAGGAGCATGACGCGCAAGCCAAACCACACACTGCACTTGCGAGGACACTATGGCCCGTTTCGGAACGCAAAAACTCTACATTGATGGCGCTTACGTCGACGCTGGCAGCGATGCCACTTTCGAAGCCATCAACCCGGCCACTGGCGAAGTCCTCGCCCACGTACAGCGTGCTACCGAGGCAGACGTCGAGAAGGCCGTTGAAAGCGCCGAACGTGGCCAGAAGATCTGGGCCGCGATGACCGCCATGCAGCGTTCGCGCATCCTGCGCCGCGCCGTCGACATCCTGCGCGAGCGCAACGACGAGCTGGCTATGCTGGAAACCCTGGACACCGGCAAGTCGTACTCCGAAACCCGCTACGTCGACATCGTCACCGGCGCCGACGTGCTGGAATACTACGCAGGCCTGGTACCGGCCATCGAGGGCGAGCAGATCCCGCTGCGTGAGTCGTCCTTCGTCTACACCCGCCGCGAGCCGCTGGGCGTGACCGTAGGTATCGGTGCCTGGAACTACCCAATCCAGATCGCCCTGTGGAAATCTGCCCCGGCCCTGGCCGCCGGCAACGCGATGATCTTCAAACCGTCGGAAGTCACCTCGCTGACCACTCTGAAACTGGCTGAGATCTACACCGAAGCCGGCCTGCCAAACGGCGTGTTCAACGTTCTGACCGGTAGCGGCCGCGAAGTCGGCACCTGGCTGACCGAGCACCCGCGCATCGAAAAAGTGTCGTTCACCGGCGGCACCACCACCGGCAAGAAAGTCATGGCCAGCGCCTCCAGCTCTTCGCTGAAGGAAGTGACCATGGAACTGGGCGGCAAATCGCCACTGATCATCTGTGCCGACGCCGATCTGGACAAGGCCGCTGACATCGCCATGATGGCCAACTTCTACAGCTCGGGCCAGGTGTGCACCAACGGTACCCGCGTATTCATCCCAGCTGAAATGAAGGCGGCCTTCGAAGCCAAGATCGCCGAGCGCGTTGCCCGCATCCGCGTTGGCAACCCGGAAGACGAAAACACCAACTTCGGCCCGCTGGTCAGCTTCCAGCACATGGAAAGCGTGCTGGGCTACATCGCCAAAGGCAAGGAAGAAGGTGCCCGCGTCCTGTGCGGCGGCGAGCGTCTGACTGCCGGTGACTTCGCCAAAGGTGCCTTCGTTGCCCCGACCGTGTTCACCGACTGCACCGACGACATGACCATCGTCAAGGAAGAGATCTTCGGCCCGGTGATGAGCATTCTCACCTACGAAACCGAAGAAGAAGTGATCCGCCGTGCCAACGACACCGACTACGGCCTGGCCGCCGGCGTCTGCACCAACGACATCACCCGCGCCCACCGCATCATCCACAAGCTCGAAGCCGGTATCTGCTGGATCAACGCCTGGGGTGAATCGCCGGCCGAAATGCCGGTAGGTGGCTACAAGCAGTCGGGCGTCGGCCGTGAAAACGGCGTCAGCTCGCTGGCTCAATACACTCGCATCAAGTCGGTCCAGGTCGAGCTGGGCGGCTACACCTCGGTTTTCTGAACCCTGTCTAGCCACGCCCGTGCCACCGCGCACGGGCGTACCCGCTCCCCGATCACCGCCAACACGAGGGTACTTTCATGTCCCAAGAATTCGATTACATCATCGTCGGTGCCGGCTCGGCCGGTAACACCCTGGCGACCCGCCTGACCGAAGACGCCGGCGTCACCGTCTTGCTGCTGGAAGCCGGTGGCCCCGACTACCGCTTCGACTTCCGCACCCAGATGCCAGCCGCCCTGGCCTTCCCGCTGCAAGGCCGCCGCTACAACTGGGCTTACGAGACCGACCCAGAGCCGCACATGGACGGCCGCCGCATGGAATGTGGCCGTGGCAAGGGCCTGGGTGGCTCGTCGCTGATCAACGGCATGTGCTACATCCGCGGCAACGCCATGGACTTCGACGGCTGGGCAGAACTGCCAGGCCTGGAAGACTGGACCTACCTCGACTGCCTTCCGTACTTCCGCAAAGCCGAAACCCGTGACATCGGCCCTAACGACTACCACGGCGGTGACGGCCCGGTCAGCGTTGCTACGCCAAAGGCCGGCAACAACCCGCTGTTCCACGCCATGGTTGAAGCTGGCGTGCAAGCCGGTTACCCGCGCACCGAAGACCTCAACGGCTACCAGCAGGAAGGCTTCGGCCCGATGGACCGTTCGGTGACCAAGAATGGCCGCCGCTCCAGCACCGCCCGTGGCTACCTGGACCAGGCCAAGAAACGCCCGAACCTGACCATCGTCACCCACGCCCTGAGCGACCGCGTGCTGTTCGACGGCAAGCGCGCCGTAGGCGTGACCTACCTGGTCGGCGACAGCGAAGAGCGCGTTGAAGCCCGCGCCCGCAAGGAAGTGATCGTCAGCTCTGGCGCCATCGCTTCGCCGCAGCTGCTGCAGCGCTCCGGCGTCGGCCCGCGCGCCCTGCTGGAAAGCCTCGACATCCCGGTTGTGCACGACCTGCCGGGCGTTGGTGAAAACCTTCAGGACCACCTGGAACTGTACCTGCAGTACGCCTGCACCCAACCGGTATCGCTGTACCCATCGCTGCTGTGGTGGAACCAGCCGGCCATCGGTGCCGAGTGGCTGTTCAATGGCACCGGCATCGGCGCCAGCAACCAGTTCGAGGCCGGTGGTTTCATTCGTACCCGCCCTGAATTCAAGTGGCCGAACATCCAGTACCACTTCCTGCCGGTTGCGATTAACTACAACGGCTCCAATGGCGTGAAGGAACATGGCTTCCAGGCGCACATGGGTTCCATGCGCTCACCTGCTCGCGGCCGCATCCAGGCCAAGTCGAAAGACCCACGCCAACACCCGAGCATCCTGTTCAACTACATGTCCACCGAGCAGGACTGGCAGGAATTCCGTGACGGCATCCGCCTGACCCGTGAAATCATGGCCCAGCCGGCCCTGGACCCGTACCGTGGCCGCGAAATCAGCCCGGGCGCCGACGTGCAAACCGACGAGCAGCTGGACAAGTTCATCCGCGAGCACGCCGAAACCGCCTTCCACCCATCCTGCTCGTGCAAGATGGGCACCGACGACATGGCCGTGGTCGATGGTGAAGGCCGCGTGCATGGCATGCAGGGCCTGCGCGTGGTCGATGCGTCGATCATGCCGCTGATCATCACCGGTAACCTCAATGCCACCACGATCATGATTGCCGAGAAGATTTCGGACAAGATCCGTGGTCGCAAGCCACTGCCGCGCAGCACCGCCAAGTACTACGTGGCAGGGGATGCACCAGTGAAAGGCAAGCCGATGCGTGAAGTGAAGCAGGGCTGAGACCTTGATCAGGGGCCGCACAGCGGCCCCTTTCACGTTTGCTCAGGCGGGCAGCGTGAGAAAGCATTCCTGCCACTGATCTGCCTGACCAGCCGCTCTCGCCCCGCTGTCGCGGTGGCCTGGTAGCGAAGCACATGGCCCGCCGCCTGGTGCGCCAACAAATAGTGCAAATCAGGAAATTTCCCGAGCAGGCACTGAGCCATCTAGGCGAGGTAAATGGTTTTCCTGCCATTCATGTTACTCGGCTGCCTGACAGTGGGCGAACCATTGCAGCCACAAGCTGCAACGACGATGCGGTATCGCTTTACAGCCTGCGTCGGCCTCAGGTTAGAATCGATTGGCACGCGACCTGCTAGCTTTTGCTGATAAATGCGCTACCAAGTCCCTCCCCCTCGCTGTCTCGGAGTACCTGCCTTTGGATGCAAGCACCATCAATAGCCTGTTCCTGATCGGCGCATTACTGGTGGGTGCAAGTATCCTGGTCAGCTCGCTGTCGTCGCGCCTGGGTATCCCTATTCTGGTCATCATCCTCGCCGTCGGCATGCTCGCCGGTGTCGATGGTGGCGGTATCATCTTCAACAATTACCCAACTGCTTACCTGGTGGGCAACCTGGCACTGGCCGTCATCCTGCTTGATGGTGGCCTGCGCACGCGGGTAGCAAGCTTTCGCGTAGCGCTTTGGCCGGCGCTGTCGCTGGCCACGGTCGGGGTAATGATCACCACCGCCCTCACCGGCCTGGTCGCCGCCTGGTTGTTCCAGCTCAGCCTGATCCAGGGCCTACTGATCGGCGCCATCGTCGGCTCCACCGACGCCGCTGCAGTGTTCTCGCTGCTCGGCGGCAAAGGCCTGAACGAGCGGGTTTCTGCTACCCTCGAGATCGAGTCGGGCAGCAACGACCCAATGGCGGTGTTTCTCACGGTCACCTTGATCGACATGATCGCCAGCGGCGAGACCGGCCTGCATTGGAGCCTGCTGGGCCACGTGCTGCGTGAGTTCGGTATCGGCGCGCTGGTGGGCCTGGGCGGCGGCTGGCTGATGCTGCAACTGGTCAATCGCATCAATCTGGCCGGCGGCCTGTACCCCATTCTGGTAGTGGCCGGCGGCCTCGTGGTGTTTTCGCTGACCAACGCCCTGCATGGTAGCGGCTTCCTCGCCGTATACCTGTGCGGCCTGGTGCTGGGCAACAGGCCGATCCGTAGCCGCCATGGCATCCTGCATATGCTCGACGGCATGGCCTGGCTGGCCCAGATCGGCATGTTCCTGGTGCTGGGGTTGCTGGTCACGCCGCACGACCTGCTGCCCATCGCCCTGCCAGCACTGGGCCTGGCGCTGTGGATGATCCTGGTGGCACGGCCACTATCGGTGGTTGCTGCCCTGCTGCCGTTCAAGGCTTTCCACGGCCGTGAAAAGGGCTTCATTTCGTGGGTCGGCCTGCGCGGTGCGGTACCGATCATTCTGGCAGTGTTCCCGCTGATGGCGGGCCTGCCAGACGCCCAACTGTTCTTCAACCTGGCCTTCTTCATCGTGCTGGTATCGCTGCTGGTGCAAGGCACCAGCCTGCCGTGGATGGCCAAGCTGTTGAAAGTGACGGTACCGCCAGACCCGGCGCCGATCTCCCGTTCCGCCCTTGAGGTGCACATCACCAGCGAGTGGGAAATGTTCGTCTACCGTCTGGGCGCAGAAAAATGGTGCATCGGTGCTGCCCTGCGCGAACTGAAAATGCCCGAAGGCACGCGGATTGCCGCGCTGTTCCGTGGCGAGCAACTGCTGCACCCGTCGGGCAGCACCGTGCTGGAGGTTGGCGACATGCTCTGCGTGATCGGCCACGAGCACAACCTGCCTGCCTTGGGCAAACTGTTCAGCCAGGCGCCGCAACGTGGCCTGGACCTGCGTTTCTTCGGTGACTTCGTGCTCGAAGGCGATGCCGAACTGGGTGCCGTGGCGGCCTTGTACGGCCTGAAACTCGATGGCCTCGACGCGAAAATGCCGCTGGCGCAGTTCATCCGACAGAAGGTCGGAGGCGCTCCAGTAGTAGGGGACCAAGTCGAATGGCATGGCACGATCTGGACCGTGGCAACCATGGACGGGAACAAGATCCAGAAAGTAGGCGTCAGATTCCCCGAAGGAACGCGACCCGGACCAGGATTGTTCCTCTAAACTTCGTTTCAGCCGGATCCACAAGTAGCCTGCCTATGTCCCTGCGCGTGTACCTTCGCACAGCCCTGCTCGGGTTGTGCCTGTCCCTTTCTTTTGCGGCTACTGCGGCAGAAGCCCCGACCACCGCCAGCATCCAGAACAGCCTCGACAAGATCGCCGAGCGCAAGCTGCCCGAGGCGGACCAGAAGGCGCTGCAGCAGGTGCTCGAACAAACGTTGGGCCTGCTTGCTGCCAAGGAAGATAGCGAGAAGAAGCTTGCTGCACTGAAGCAGCAGTTGAGCAGTGCCCCCAAAGAGACCAGTGACAGCCAGAAAGAGTTGGCCAGGCTCAAGGAAACCAAGGCACAACCGGTGGCCCAGCGCTACGCCAACCTCACCGTGCCACAGCTTGAACAGATGCTCAGCGAACGCAACACGCAGCAGGGCGAACTGCAAAAGGCGCTGTCTGAAGCCAACAGCCTGATCATCAACTCGCAAACTCGCCCCGAACGCGCCCAGGCCGAGATCAGTAGCAGCCAGACTCGCACCCAGCAGATCAACAACATCCTCAAAACCGGCAAGGACGGCGGCAAATCCATCAATGCCGACCAACGCAACCAGCTCAACGCCGAGCTGGCCTCGCTCAACGCGTTGACCCTGCTGCGCCGCCAGGAACTGGCCGGCAACAGCGTGCTGCAAGACCTCGGCAATGCGCGTCACGACTTGCTGGTCGAGCGTGCTGCGCGCCTGGAGCAGGAAATCCAGGACCTGCAGACGCTGATCAACGACAAACGCCTGGCCCAGTCCCAGGAAGCCGTCACCCAGCAGTCGATCGAGGCTCAGAAGGCCGGCGGCAGCAGCCTGCTGGCCACTGAAAGCGCGGTCAACCTCAAGCTTTCCGACTACCTGCTCAGGAGCACCGATCGCCTTAACGAATTGACCCAGCAGAACCTGCGCACCAAGCAGCAACTCGACAGCCTGACCCAGGCCGACCAGGCGCTCGACGAGCAGATCAACGTGCTCAAGGGAAGCCTGCTGCTGTCGAAGATCCTCTATAAGCAGAAACAGACCTTGCCGCACCTGAAGGTCGACCGCGACCTGGCCGACCAGATCGCGGACACCCGCCTGTACCAGTTCGAAGTCAACCAGCAACGCGAGCAGATGAGCAGCCCGGTCACCTATGTCGACAAGCTGCTGGCGGCGCAACCCCAGGAAGATGTGACCCCGCAGCTGCGCAAAGCCCTGCTGGATGTAGCCATCACCCGCAGCGACCTGTTGGAGCGGCTGAACCGCGAGCTGTCGGCGCTGCTCAACGAATCGATCACCCTGCAACTCAACCAGAAGCAACTGTTGGGCACCGCGCAGAGCCTGCGTACCACCCTCGACGAGCAAATGTTCTGGATCCCCAGCAACAAGCCGCTGGACTGGGACTGGCTGCAATACGTGCCAGCGCGCCTGGCCGACCAGGTCGCCAACCTGCCGTGGGGCTCCAGCCTGAAAGAGCTGGCCGATGGCCTGAGCCAGCGCCCGTTGCTGTTCCTGCCGCTGCTACTGGTGATCGGCGCGCTGTTGTGGCGGCGCAAATACCTTTACCAACGGTTAGGCAAAGTGCACCAGGATATCGGCCACTTCCGCCGTGACAGCCAATGGCACACGCCCCAGGCAATTCTCATCAACATTCTGCTGGCGATGCCGGTCAGCCTTGGCCTGGCGCTGTGCAGCTACGCCCTGCAGATCGACGCCCGCGGGCAGAATGCCAACCTGGGCGCCGCACTCTGGCAGCTGGCCCAGGCCTGGTTGGTGTTCTACACCGCCTATCGTATTCTCGCTCCCGGTGGCGTGGCGGAAGTCCACTTTCGCTGGCACAAACCGCAGGTGGAGTTCCTGCGCGGCTGGGTTCGCCGCCTGGGCACCGTGGTGTTGGCACTGGTCGGCGTCGTAGCGGTGGCCGAGCACCAGCCTTCGGCACTGGCAGACGACGTATTGGGCATCGGCGTGGTGCTAACCTGCTATGCGCTGATGGCCTGGCTGCTCAGCCGCCTGCTGCTCAGCAGCCCGGCACACCGTGACACCTCGCTGTTCCGCAGGGCCGTGGGCGTAGCATTCACCGCCCTGCCCGTCGCCCTGTTCGTCGCCGTGTGCTTCGGCTACTACTACACCGCACTGAAGCTCACCGACCGTCTGATCTATACCCTGTACCTGCTGCTGTTCTGGCTGGTGATCGAGGCCGCCTTCGTGCGCGGCCTGTCGGTAGCTGCACGACGCCTGGCCTACCAGCGTGCGTTGAGCAAGCGTGCGGCGGCCAAGGAAGGGCTGGATGGCGAAGTCATCACCGAAGAGCCAACGCTGGATATCGAACAGGTCAACCAGCAGTCGCTGCGCCTGATCCGCCTGGCCCTGCTCGGCGGCTTCATCGCCGGCCTGTACTGGGTATGGGCCGACCTGATTTCGGTGTTCGCCTACCTCAACAATTTCGTCCTCTACGAATACACCAGCGGCACCGGCGCCGCCGCCAGCATGGTACCGATCAGCCTCGGCGACCTGCTCGGCGCACTGGTGATCGTCGGCATCACCTTCGCCCTGGCCGGCAACTTGCCAGGCCTGCTGGAAGTACTGGTGCTGTCACGCCTGAACCTCGCCCAAGGCAGTGCCTACGCCACTACTACGTTGCTGTCGTACACCATCGTTGGTATCGGCATCGTCAGTACCCTGTCGACCCTGGGGGTGAGCTGGGACAAACTGCAATGGCTGGTGGCCGCGCTCTCAGTAGGGCTGGGCTTCGGCATGCAGGAAATCTTCGCCAACTTCATCTCCGGCATCATGATCCTGTTCGAGCGCCCGGTACGGATTGGCGACACCATCACCATCGGCAACCTGTCGGGTACAGTAAGCAAGATCCGCATCCGTGCCACCACCATCACCGACTTCGACCGCAAGGACATCATCGTCCCCAACAAGACCTTCATCACCGGCCAACTGATCAATTGGTCGCTGACCGATACGGTCACCCGGGTGACGCTGAAGCTGGGCATCGACTATGGCTCAGACCTCGAGCTGGTGCGCGACCTGCTGCTCAAGGGCGCGCATGAGAACCCCCGCGTGCTCAAAGATCCGGAACCGATCGTGTACTTCCTCAACTTCGGCGAAAGCTCGCTGGACCACGAACTGCGCATGCACGTCCGTGACCTGGGCGACCGCAACCCGACGCTGGACGAGATCAACCGGTACATCAACCGCGAGTTCAAAGCCCACAACATCAAGATCTCGGTGCGCCAAGTAGAGGTATTCTTGATGGACGCGAAGGGCAGCAAGCAGCAATTGATTCCGATGGAACAGCCGAAATCGGATGGCACTGCTTCGGCCTGAATGGGCTCGAATACTTTATTGTGTGCAAAATTGCTGCGAGGGCTTCACCCTCGTTCGCGGGTGAACCCGCTCCTACACAGCGATCGCACTGCTTTCAGCTCTGCATATTCTTTGTAGGAGCGGGTTCACCCGCGAAGGGCCGCCAAGCGGCCCCATTGGCACCGACTCCAAGGAGCAGCCCCGTGAAAGCCCTCGACCAACTCACCTTCGACAACCGCTTCGCCCGCTTGGGCGATGCGTTCTCCACCCAGGTGCTGCCCGAGCCCATTGCAGACCCACTCCTGGTGGTAGCAAGCGAGTCGGCCATGGCTTTGCTTGACCTCGCCCCCGCCCAGGCCGAACTGCCGGAGTTCGCCGAGCTGTTCAGCGGCCACAAGCTGTGGGAAGAAGCCGACCCTCGGGCGATGGTTTATTCCGGCCACCAGTTCGGCTCGTACAACCCACGTCTGGGCGACGGCCGTGGCCTGCTGCTGGCCGAAGTGCTCAACGACGCTGGCGAACACTGGGACCTGCACCTCAAGGGCGCCGGCCAGACCCCCTACTCCCGTATGGGTGATGGCCGCGCTGTGCTGCGCTCGTCGATCCGCGAGTTCCTCGCCTCCGAAGCCCTGCACGCCCTGGGCATCGCCACCAGCCGGGCGCTGTGCGTAATCGGCTCCAGCACCCCGGTGTGGCGCGAAACCCGTGAAAGCGCGGCCATGCTGACGCGTCTGGCGCAGAGCCATGTGCGTTTCGGCCATTTCGAGTACTTCTACTACACCAAGCAGCCCGAGCAGCAGCGCGTGTTGATCGACCATGTGCTGGAACAGCACTATCCCGAATGCCGTGACGCCGAGCAGCCCTACCTGGCCATGTTCCGCACCATCGTCGAGCGCAATGCCGAACTGATCGCCCGCTGGCAGGCGTATGGCTTCTGCCACGGCGTGATGAACACCGACAACATGTCGATCCTCGGCATCACCTTCGATTTCGGCCCCTACGCGTTCCTGGATGACTTCGACGCCAACTTCATCTGCAACCACTCCGACGACCGTGGCCGCTACAGCTACGCCAACCAGGTGCCCATCGCCCACTGGAACCTCAGCGCGCTGGCCCAGGCACTGACCACCGTGATCGAAGTTGAGCCACTGAAGGAAGCGTTGGGCCTGTTCCTGCCGCTGTACCAGGCCCATTACCTGGACCTGATGCGCCGGCGCCTGGGGCTGACCACGGCCGAAGATGACGACATGGGGCTGGTCGAGCGCCTGCTGCAGTGTATGCAACGCGGTGGCGTGGACTACAACCTGTTCTTCCGCAAACTGGGTGAGCAGCCGGTGGCTGAGGCACTGCAGGTAGTGCGCGATGACTTTATCGACCTGGCCGGTTTCGATGCCTGGGGCGCAGACTACCTGGCCCGCTGTGGGCGTGAACCCGGTAATGCCGAAGGCCGCCGTGAGCGGATGCATGCGGTGAATCCGCTGTACGTGCTGCGCAACTACCTGGCGCAGAACGCCATCGAAGCGGCCGAGGCGGGGGACTACAGTGAAGTTCGACGGCTGCACCAAGCACTGACCAGGCCTTTCGAGGAACAGCCCGGGATGCAAGCCTACGCCGAGCGACCGCCGGAGTGGGGCAAACACCTGGAAATCAGCTGCTCTTCCTGATTAGCACCGCACCCTGAGCGGTTTTACCGGCGAAGCCGGTGGCATGCACCGCGTCGCATTCTTCGCGGGTAAACCCGCTCCTACAGGGAACTGCGATAGACCTACTGGAGATGAAATGACCGACCCACTGGTAATCCCCTGCCCCCACTGCAACGGCCTCAACCGCCTGCCCGCCGAGCGCCTGGGCGACGCGCCGAAATGCGGTCGCTGCAAAAACGACGTGCTGCTGAGCACCCCCTTCGAACTGACTGAAGCCAGCTACGCCAGCCAGATCAAAGGTGACCTGCCGCTGCTGGTCGACATCTGGGCCGACTGGTGCGGCCCGTGCAAGTCATTCGCCCCAACCTTTGAAGAGGCCGCCCGGCAACTTGCTGGCCGCTGCCGCTTGGCCAAGCTCGACAGCGAAGCCAACCGTAACCTCGCAGGGCAACTGGGCATACGCTCGATCCCCAGCCTGCTGCTGTTCAAGAACGGCCGCGAAATTAGCCGCCAAGCCGGAGCGTTTCCACTCCAGTCACTGCTGGAGTGGCTGCGTAGCCAAGGGGTTTAAGCGTTCTCTTCAAGCAGCGAATGCAACTCGACAAACTGCTGAGTCAGCTTGTGCCGCGGTTCCAGGTGAATCAGCGGCAGGCTGGCGTGGTGCGATTCGCGCATTTTCACCGAACTGCCCAAGTACACCGGCAGCACCGGCAACCCTTCGGCCAGCAGTTCGTCGAGCATCTGCTGTGGCAGGCTGGCACGTGACTGGAACTGGTTGACCACGATACCTTCGACCATCAGGTCTTCGTTGTGGTCTTCCTTGAGGTCTTCGATCTCGGCCAACAGGCCATACAAGGCCTGGCGCGAGAAGCTGTCGCAGTCGAAGGGGATCAGCACGCGATTGGCAGCGATCAGCGCAGAAACTGCGTAGAAGTTCAGCGCCGGCGGGGTATCGATGTAGATACGCTCGTAATCCTCGTCCAGCTCGTCGAGCAACTTGCGCAGCTTGTTGATCTTGTGTTTTGCCTCCAGCTTTGGTTGCAGGTCGGCCAGCTCGGCAGTGGCGGTGACCACATGCAGGTTGTCGAACGGGGTTTCATAGATATCGACCTTGTTCTTCTTGCTGAACGGCCCACTGGAGAGGCTTTGCTTGAAGAAGTCGGCGATGCCCATGGGGATGTCCTCACCGGTCAGGCCGGTGAGGTATTGGGTCGAGTTCGCCTGGGCATCCAGGTCGATCAACAAGGTCCGGTAGCCTTCATTGGCACTGACCGCCGCCAAGTTGCAGGCAATGCTCGACTTGCCCACGCCACCTTTCTGATTGAACACCACGCGCCGCATGATTGACCTCCGTGTATCAACGAATGCCCGAGTATGTGGCGGCAGAGGGGCAATGACCAGCGCCATTTGACCGGCATCACGCCTGACCGACCACCTGCCCCGTCAACAACTCGGCGAATGCCTTGGCCATCACCGAATGACCGCGCTCGCGCTGCACCAGCCACACCGCCGTCATCGCCTCTTCATCGAGCAAGGTACGGTACACCACCCCTTCTATGCGCATGCGCTGGAACGACGCCGGCAGCACCGACACCCCCAGCCCCGCCGAGACCAGGCCGATGATGGTCATCGCTTCACCTGCCTCTTGCGCAAAATGGGGGCTGAAACCCGCATGCCGCGCCAGGCTCAGCAATTGTGCATGTAATCCGCTGCCATAACTGCGCGGGAAGAACACGAAAGGCTCAGGGGCCAACGCCGCCATGTAGACGCCTTGTTCAGTGCCCTCGGCCAGCGGATGCGAGGCATTGATCACTGCCACCAACGGTTCTCGGAACAACTCGGTGGCCACCAACCCCTCCGGCAGCGGCATCGGCCGCATCAACCCCACCTCGATGGACTCGTCGAACACCCCTTCGGCAACGTCACGGCTGCTCATTTCCTTGAGGTTCAGGTGCACCGCCGGAAAGCGCTGACGAAAGGCATGAATGGCCTTGGGGATTTTGGAGGTGAACGGGGCCGAGGAGGTGAAACCGATTTTCATCTCGCCCAGCTCGCCCAACTGCGCACGCCGGGCTACATCCGCAGCCTTCTCCACCTGCGCCAATACCTGGCGCGCTTCCTCGAGGAACAATCGACCGGCCTCGCTCAGTTCGACACGACGATTGGTCCGGTCGAACAACCGGGCCCCCAACTCCTGCTCCAGGGCCTGGATCTGCTGACTCAAGGGCGGCTGGGAAATACCCAGCTGCTGGGCGGCGCGGCCGAAGTGCAGCTCTTCGGCCACAGCAATGAAGTAACGCAGATGACGCAGTTCCATGATCCGCTCCAAACAAGTCGCCAAACATCTCAAATAGGTCGAACAATATATTGGATCTAATCGTTAGCCAGCTATATGCTTTTTTCATTGCGCCAGAGGTACCCGTCCGTGAAAACTGCAGTAGCCCCCCTCCTCCTTGAGCCAAAGCCTGCCATCCTGAGCGAAATGTGGATCGAAAAAGGCACTCCCGCCTTCATGAAAACCGTGCTGGCCTTGTTCAGCGGCGGGTTCGCCACCTTCGCCTTGCTGTACTGCGTACAGCCGATGATGCCTCTGCTATCCAGGGAGTTTGCCATCAACGCGGCGCAGAGCAGCTTGGTGCTGTCGGTGTCCACCGCCATGCTGGCGTTCGGCCTGCTGATCACCGGCCCCATTTCTGACCGCATCGGACGCAAGCCAGTGATGGTGTTCGCGCTGGTCTGCGCCGCCCTGTCCACCTTGGCCAGCGCAGTGATGCCCAGCTGGGAGCTGGTACTGGCCACCCGCGCCTTGGTCGGCCTGTCGCTGAGCGGCCTGGCGGCAGTGGCGATGACCTACCTGAGCGAAGAGATCCACCCGCAACACATTGGCCTGGCCATGGGCCTGTACATCGGCGGCAACGCGATTGGCGGCATGAGCGGGCGGCTCATCACTGGCGTACTGATCGACTTCGTCAGCTGGCACACGGCGATGCTGACCATTGGCGGCCTGGCCCTGGTGGCCGCGCTGGTGTTCTGGAAGGTGCTACCGGAGTCACGCAATTTCCGCGCACAGACGATGAACCCGCGCAGCCTGCTGGACGGCTTTGTCATGCACTTCAAGGATGCCGGCCTGCCCTGGCTGTTCCTTGAAGCCTTCCTGCTGATGGGCGCCTTCGTCACCTTGTTCAACTACATCGGCTACCGCCTGCTGGCCGAGCCCTACCACATGAACCAGGCGCTGGTCGGCTTGCTGTCGGTGGTTTATCTGTCGGGCATCTATAGTTCGGCACAGGTCGGCGCCCTGGCGGACAAGCTGGGTCGGCGCAAAGTATTCTGGGCCAGCATCGTGGTAATGGCGGTTGGCTTACTGATGACACTGGCCAGTCCACTGGTGATGGTGATCGTGGGCATGCTGGTGTTCACCTTCGGCTTCTTTGGTGCGCACTCGGTGGCCAGCAGCTGGATCGGCCGCCGTGCGTTGAAGGCCAAGGGGCAGGCGTCGTCGCTGTACCTGTTCTGCTACTACGCCGGCTCCAGTGTGGCCGGTACCGCGGGCGGGGTGTTCTGGCACCAGTGGGGCTGGAACGGAATCGGGCTGTTCATTGGCAGCTTGCTGGCGGTGGCATTAGTGGTGGCGTTGCACCTGAGCCGCCTGCCAGCCAAAGCAACCTGAACGCACACGCGATACGGACTTCAGCCTTCAGCCAGCGCCATAGCCAACTGCACCTGCAACTGTTCATCCACAGCCTGCAACTGCAGGCGCTGAACCTGTCCACCGCCCCGTTCCAGGGCATGCAACCAGCTCAACACAGCAGCTGGCGGGCCTTGCAGGCTGACATCCAGTTGCCCCTCCCTGGCCTCCAGGCCCGCAACATGCAGGCCGGCAAGCCGTGCACGCTCGCTCAAACTGGCAGGCGTGAGCGGTTCGGAAGTGCCAGCCGACTGAGGTTGGCGTTGGGTAACACGCTTCAACAGCGCAGCCAACGCTTGTTCTTGCACAAGGTGAGCCTCAGCATTACGCAAACGGGTCTGGCTCGGTAACCAGGCCAGCTGCCAGACAATCAACAGGCCCACAGCCCAAAGTGCCAGCGTCAAAATCGTTCGCCTGGCAGCCGGTATCTGCTGCCACTGCTGCGCCAGCGCCTTTTTGTTCAAGCGTTTCATTCAGCCTCCAGCCAGGAGATGGTTGCCCGTACACCTTCGCCGACCTGCCGTGCGTGCCCCATCCGCACCCCTGGGGCACGCTGGCGAAGGCGTTCCAGATCATCGAAACCTTGGGCGACGACGTCGATGGTCCAACCCTCTGAGGTCTTGGCCTCGGCGTGCTCGATCGTAACGTTGCCAACACCTGCCAACGGGTCTGCAAACATCGCCAACCGCTCGACAGCCGTCGGTGGTCCAGGCCGTTGCTCCAGAGCCTGGACCTGAGCGGCCAGGTCAGCGCCGGGCACCTGCCCGGGAGCCCAGCGCGCGAACATCTGCACATTTTCGGCATGTTGCAGTGAGGCTTGCTGCTGCAGCCAGTCAGCACGCAGGTAATCAGCCAGACACACCAGCAGCAGCGCTGCCAGCATGCCACCGCCCAAGGCTTGCCAAGGCGGGCTGCTACGCTGTCGACGCATCGGGCCCTGGCGCAGGTCCACCGCAGTGCCACCCCCGTCCACCAGCCTGCCAACAGCACTGGCGACATGCTTGTCGCTCAAAGCCTCGCCAGGCGAACCCGGCTCGGCCAGCCAGAGCCGGGGAGCCAAGCGGCGCGACAACACATGAGCGTGCTGTTCACTGACAGCCAGGCGCGTACCGTCCGCCCCACCCAACAGCCAGCGACCCTCGAACCATAGCGCGCAAGCCTCCTCAGTGCCCAACAGGTCGGCGTCTACATGCACCGCAACCGGGTCGATGCCCTGTGCCTGCAACATCGACATGAGGTGTCGATACTCCTCCAGCGCGACTGTCACAACTTGCCGGTAACCACCTGCGTCTGGGGGACCGAATGCCAAATGCAAGGTTTCCAGTGCCTCAGCAAGCTGCTCCTCGACAGCGTAGGCCAGCGACTCGCGCGTCGGCCGCCTGCCCGGCACCGGGTCCAGCTTGCAGCATCCGGCCATCTCCATCGGCAACACCAGTACCACGGCAGTACCCGCCAACCAAGTAGGTAGCGCCCCGAGAGTGGTTCGGCATTGTTCGCCTTGCGCCGTGTACAGCAGCACCGGCCACTGCCGGCCCGCGGCAGGCATGCCTTGGGCCAGTAAAAACAGGTAATGCCTACTCATCTGGCCTTTGCTCCGGTTGTGCAGAATATGAACGTCGCATGACGCGCACCTGATGCGTGTCCAAATCGATTTCCAGGTCGCTGTAGAGGTACATCCGCCTGCCTGCCAGTTCTGCCTGAACCTCCAGGCGGTACCATCGGCTCGTCACGGATAAACCATGACTGTCGACGCCCAGGCCGTCCAACGAGGGGAGTGCCAGAAAACGTTGCACGGTGGGAATGCCATGCTCGGGGCGCTCGCCTACCAACTGCCGCGCAACAGACAGCTCCACACCTTCAAGGGCCGCCAGCAGCCGTGCCGAAGCCGTATTGATGTTCAGCCCTGCTGTGCGCGGCAGGGCTGTCACCCAAGGCTGCAACCGCGCCACGGCTTGAGCATCCATGCCTGGTAGCGCACGCAGTTGGGAAGGGTCGAGCATGGGCTGCCCGAGCAGCGGATCGAGCGCTGGAGGTTCGATCTTCAATGACCGGCAAAGGCGTTTCCAGCGCTTGAGCAAGACTGGATTGGGTGTCCCGTTCACCGTCAGGGCAGCGAGGTTGAACCGGCCTGAAAGGTCTTCCAGGCGATAGCGGAGCTGGCCTTCACCAAGACTCAGCTGACGGCGGCGCGCCCAGGGCTGGCCGAGATGGGTCACCTGAAGCACAGTGACAACCTGCTGCTTCAAATGCCCCAGCGCATGACGCTCCCCGGCCAGCGCCAGTTTCAGCAACTGCGATGCGTCAATCTGCTGGCCCACACTGCCCAGCATTCCCTGATGGCTGCGCAACATCCCGGCCACCAGGAACGACAACAGCGCCATCGCCAGTAGCACGGTAACCAGCGCCAGGCCACGCTGCTGCGCGCTTTTCACAGAGTGCCCCCGGCCAGCGGCAGCACGCGGCGTATCGCCTGCAATCGTTTGGTCGACAACATCACCTCAAGCGCCTGCGGTGGTTGCCGGGTGTGGACCGATGGCCACTCGGGCTGCCAGCCCACATCGGCTGCATGCATGCGCCAACGCAACTCGACAACCCCCTCCAACAGGCGCTGAGGCTGGCCCTGGCCATTTTCCAGCCCGCGGCGTTGGCGCCACAGCACACCTTCCGCCAACCAATACTCCACGACCCTCAGATCGCTGCGTGGTAGCGGCTGGCTGTCACGCTCCGCTCCCAGTACCCAGCTCACCCGATGCTTTTCCAGCGTCACGCCATGACCGCTGCCCTTTGCCTTGCCCGCATGCCAATAACCCTGCAAGGCATCTCGCTGCATTACGCTCATCGCCCGGCCAAGGGCTCGCAATTCAGCTGCCTGGGGCTGACGCACCGTATCCGTCTGTAACACTGCTGCCACCAACTGGCTCGTCCCTTGAGCCAGCAGGGCAAATACGGCAATGGCCAGCAACAGCTCCAGCAGGGTGAAGCCCCGCTGGCGGCCCGCCGTTTTGCTTTCATGGCAGAGCATTGCCACCCTCCAGCCAGCCCGTGGCCTGGTGGAGCACCGTGCGATCTGCAGCCAGCCCCACAGTGATGGATACTTCGATCAACCCCACATCGGCCAAGTGATGCATCGACTCCCGCACGAACCAGGTGCGCTGGCCAAAAACGACTGTCTCGGCGCGCTGCCCTGCAACGGGCAGTGGGTTAAGGCCAAGCTCGGTCAAACGGTTATCAGCGATCCAACTTGCGAACAACCGGTCATGGGCACCCTGCGTTTGCACCAACACGTGCTGGCTGGCGGCAGTCACGGCCGCAGCCAGTACGGCAAAGATCGCCAACGCCACCAGCACTTCCAGCAACGTGAATCCGCGTTCAGAGGTGAAGCTGGGGGTCATTCAGGCCATCGCTCGATACATGGGCAAGCCGCACACCTGCCTCAAGGAAATACAACAGGAACGGGGTGTACTCATCGTTGCTGGCAAACGTGAGTTGTGCTGTTTCGCCGTGCCTCGAAAGCCCTGCCGGCAACCCGTCGATCTCCAGCCGCAGGCTCAGGCTCAAACTACGGCGCTGCCCCGTCGGCATCCAGGTTTGCCCCGTACGCAACATCAACTGGTAGCCGTCAGTGTCGATGCGAATACCCAGGGTCTGCCCCTCGAGCACTGCTCGCTGCCTGGCCTGTTGAACCACCTGCAGGAACAGCCCGGCCTCCTGGCGTGCGGTCCGTTGCGGATCGTGCCCGACCATCAACCCGCTCATGCCCATGACGATACCTGCCAGTACCAGTACCAACAGCAATTCAAGGAGGGTAAAACCCTGGGAGCGGCGCCGGATCATTCGTCCCAGTTACCGATGTCTGTATCCAAGCCTTCACCACCCGCTTGGCCATCGGCACCTAACGAGTACAGGTCATAGCCCTGGCCCGAGCGCACTCCGGGGCTTGCGTACCGGTAAGGCGCCCCCCAAGGGTCTGACGCAGCGCGCTTGAGATAGCCCTGGGCGTTCCACTGACGCGGCAGAGGCGCCACGCTTGGGCGCCGAACCAGCGCTTCGAGGCCTTGAGCCGTGGTCGGATAACGCCCGTTATCCAGCCGGTAGATCTCCAGTGCAGTGGAAATGGACTGAATATCGGTGCGCGCCGCCGTGACCTTGGCATGGTCTGGGCGGCTCATGACATTGGGCAGCACCAACGCTCCGAGTACACCGAGGATGATGACTACGACCATGATTTCGATAAGGGTGAAGCCACGTTGCGAGTGACGTGCAGAGCCATTGAGCATGTCAGTTGACCAGTTGGTTGAGGTTGAGAATAGGCAGCAGAATGGCCAGGACGATGAACAGCACGATGCCCCCCATCACCAGCAGCATCAGGGGCTCGCACAGGCTGACCAGTAACGAGATACGACCTGCCAGGTGCTTTTCCTGAAGGTCGGCAGCGCGCTCGAGCATGCTGTCCAGTTCCCCTGCTCGCTCACCACTGGCAATCATGTGCAACATGAGCGCAGGCAGGGTTTTACTGCGCGCCAGACTGCTGGCCAGCGTTGCACCTTCGGCCACTTCGCGCACGGCAGTCAGCAAGCGTTCCCGTAGCACCAGATTGCCGACAACCCCGGCGCCAATGCTCATTGCTTCCACGAGCACGACGCCACTACGGCCAAGAATTGCCAGGGTACTGACGAAGCGGGCGGCTTCACGGGTGCGAACGAATTCGGCATAGCCGGGCAACTGCAACGCCAGGGCATGCCATTGCCGTTTGCGTGCGGGGTGGTGAAATGCCAGGGCAATCGATGCGATCAGCGCAGCCAGCACCAGCACTGCGATCACCCCATAGCGCCCGGCCGCGTCACTGAGCGCGATCAATACCCGTGTCGCCAGCGGAAGTTGGGCGTGGTCACGACTGAATGCCTGAACAACGTCCGGTACTACATAACCGAGCAGAAAACCCACCACCAACAGCGATACCACCATCAGGATCGCGGGATAGGCCATCGCCAGCTGTACCCTCTGGCGTAACGCCTGCTGATGTTCGCCATGCTCGGCCAACCGTTCAAGCACGGCAGCCAGGTACCCGGAGCGCTCTGCGGCAGCTATGGTTGCGCGGTAGACAACCGGGAATGCCAATGGGTAGTGCGCCAGTGCATCTGCAAACGTATTGCCTTCCACTACCCGCTCAGCGACCCCGAGCAACACCTGCCGGACCTGCCGTTGACCGTTCTGGGCAGCCACCGCCTGTAGCGCCTCGGTCAGCGGCACGCCCGCCTGCAAAAGGGTCGACAGTTGACGCGTCAACAGGCACCGCCGGGCAAGCGTCAATCGCCTGCGCACGGGCACGATGGAAAATGAAGACTGCCTGGCCGCTTTGACCTTGAGCACGAACAGGCCCTGATCACGCAGCTGCTGCCGGGCCTGTTGCGCACTACTGGCCTCTATGCAGCCGCGCTGACGAACGCCGCTATTGTTCCGTGCGATGAAGCTGAAAACCGCCATGCTCAGTCCTGGCCAGTCACGCGCAAAAGTTCTGCGGCGCTGGTCTGTCCCATACAGACCCTTTGCACGCCATGCTGAAACAGGCTGGCTGAGTCGCCACGGACTATTTCGCGCATGGTCGCTTGTGACGCCCGGGCGTGAATCGCCTGGGCCAACTGTTCATCGACGACCACCATCTCGTGTAACGCCAGGCGGCCGCTGTAGCCCTGCTGACACTGTTCACACCCCACCGCCTGGTAGACATGCGCCGGCAGCTCCTTGGGGTAGCCCAGGGCACTGGCCATGGCATCATCGACCACACAAGCAGCCTTGCAGTGCGGGCACAGCACCCGCACCAGCCGCTGAGCCATGACGCCGGCAAGGGAAGTAGCCAGCAGGCAGGTATCGACGCCCATGTCCGCCAGCCGCGTGATGGCCCCCAAAGCGCTGTTGGTATGCAAGGTCGAGAGCACCAGATGCCCGGTCAGGGATGCCTGCACGGCAATATCGGCAGTTTCACGGTCACGAATTTCGCCCACCATCACAACGTCCGGATCTTGGCGAAGTATCGCCCGAAGACCTCGGGCGAAGGTCATGTCCACCTTGGTGTTGACCTGGGTCTGGCCTATGCCGGGCAGGTGATATTCGATCGGATCCTCGACAGTAAGAATGTTGCGGGACTCCCGGTTAAGCACCGAAAGCGCCGTATAAAGCGTTGTGGTCTTGCCGGACCCGGTTGGTCCTGTCACCAGGAAGATGCCATTTGGCCTGTCCAGCATGGCGAGGAAGGCCTTGCTCACCGAAGCCTCCATTTGCATGTGCTGGATATCCAGGCGCACTGCCTGCTTGTCCAGCAACCGCAGCACAACGCGCTCGCCGTGAGCGGCGGGCAACGTCGACACCCGCACATCCACCTCATGGCCTGCCAGGCGCAAGCTGATGCGGCCATCCTGGGGCACACGCTTTTCGGCGATATCCAGTCGCGCCATGACCTTGATACGCGACACCAACAGCGCCGCCAGCGCCCGTGGCGGCGACAGGACCTCACGCATGACGCCGTCGATACGCATGCGTACCCGCAACTGTTGTTCGAAGGTTTCCAAGTGGATATCCGAGGCGCGCGACCTGACTGCCTCGCTGAGCAAGGCATTGAGCAAGCGGATAATCGGCGCGTCCCCTTGCTGGTCGAGCAGGTCGCATGACTGCGGCAAGGCTTGCGCCAGGCGTGGCAAGTCAATCTGCTCATCCAGCCCCTGGATGACGGTATGGGCAGCGTCCTGAGTACCGCCATAGCAAGCGGCAAGGCGCTCGGCAAAATGCCCTTCATCGACCAGACGCAGCGGCCAGTGACTGCCTGTCACGCGCAACACCTCAGAAAGCACCTGCAGCGAGGCGCTGTCGCGCATCAAAACGGCCGGTTCTGCCGCCTGCCGGTCCAGCAGAATGCCGTGGCGCCGGGCAAAGCCGAATGAGAGCTCAGGGTTCAAGAGCCAGGCTCCCGGGTAGGGACAGGCCGGGTTTCGAACAGCTCGCGGGCCTCCCGAGGCATACGCTGCGGATCGGCTGAGTGCACATCACGGTAAGCGCGGCGCCCCGAATCGATCAGCTCAGCCTGGGTACGTAAAAGGGTAGGCCGCAGGAAGACCATCAGGTTGGTCTTCTCCTGAATGTCCCGGCTCCAGCGGAAAAGCCCGCCTATCAGCGGTATGCGGCTCAACAGTGGCACCCCTCGCTGCTCGGTACGCACGCTGTCCTTGATCAACCCACCGATCACGATGATCTCGCCATCGGCGGCAAGGATGGTGCTCTTGAGCGTTCGCTTGCTGGTGATCAGGTCGCCTTCGACGGTGCTGGGGGCAAGTTCGGAGCTTTCCTGCTCAACCTCCAGGCGTAGGCTCCGGCCCTCATTGATATGCGGGCGAACCTTGAGGCTGATACCGATATCCTTGCGTTCCACGGTTGTAAACGGGTTGTCCGCGCCGCTGCCGGAAGTGGTGTAGGAGCCGGTCTTGAACGGTACATTCTGGCCCACCAGAATCTGCGCTTCCTGGTTGTCCAGCGTAAGCAGGCTGGGCGTGGAAAGCAGGTTGCTTCGGCTGTTGCTGGCCAGAGCCGACACCAGCAGGCCAAACCTGTCCGACCCGATGGCCAGCGCTGCGCCGCTGGGCAACAGTTTGTCCGCGTCGAACAGATCAGCGAAAGCAGCCCCGCTGTCGGGGAAGGTCACGCCGCCTTTCAGGCTGCCGGTATCGACTCCCCACTGCAGGCCCAGGGCTTCGCTGATATCCCCGCTGACTTCGACAATGGCTGCATGTATCAGCACCTGCGCGCGGGGCTGGTCCAACTGCTCGATCATTTGCGCCACATTGTCGAGCATGCGTGGCTCCCCCAACAGCAGCAGCGCATTCTGACTGGCATCGGCCTTGACCATTACCCCAGCCGCCAACGCCGGGACCGGGCTCTCGCTATAGGCCTTGCCATCCAGTTGCTTGCCTACATCGTTCAGTACCTCGGCCAACTGCTCGGCATTGCCATGCTGAAGGCGCACCACCCGCCAGTTTTGCGAAGAGGTCGGTGCCGCCACATCCAGGTCACGAGCCAGCTGCGCCATACGTTGCCGGGACTTTTCCGGACCGAGAACAAGCAGGCGATTACCGCGCACATCTGCAAGCACCCGTACACCGCTATCGGGGCCACCGGCCGATGCTTCGACGACAGGCAATACTTCAGCAGCCTGTGCCGTACGCAACGTCACCAGCTCATAGTCATGTCGCTGACCGCTGTCCAGTTGTGCCACCAAGGCTTGCAAGCGGTCCAGGTTCGCAGCCGAGTCGGTAACCACCAAGGCATTGGCAGAACTGGACGGGCCAATGTAGCCATTGCTCGATACCAACGGCCGCAGCAAGCCCGCCAGATCGGCGGCAATGCTGTCCGACAGGCTGAACACCCGCGTGGTGAAGGCAGCTGGGATCGCGTCGGCTTGCTGGTTCGCCCATACCTTGGCTTCGCTGGCTGGAAGCACCAGCAAGCGGTCGCCATCGTTCACCGCTGCAAAACCCTGCGCATTCAAGACTGAATAAAACAGCCGACGAACGCCCTCGCGATCGTGCGGCTCATTCGATAGCACGGTGATACGCCCCTGCACGCGAGGGTCGAGCACGATCGTCTGATCCAGAATCGCCCCGACTTCCCGTACGACATCGCGCACATCGGCATCGCTCATCGCCAACTGCCAGGTTGCAGTATCTGCCAATGCCAACGTGCCGGCCACAGACAGGCAAGTGCCGACCAAGGCAACCTGCAAAAAACGTTGAAATGTCATTGCACCTCCCGCAGCAAGCGGGGTGGATCTGCTGGAGCAGGGCCAGCCACAGCCGCGCTACCAGAGGTAAGGAAGACACTGGGGCGGCTGCCGGACATCGCCACGCTTTGTTCGACGCTGCCGTCCCAGAGCGTGATGCTGCGCACCTCGATACGGCGCACAACACTGCCGTCCGGCAACCGGTCGCCGACCCGATAGAGGGCGTCACCGTCCCGGCTGCCCACAAGCGCACGCGCTTCGCCACGGCTGGGAATGAAGCATGCCTTGAGCACCAGATCAGCTCGGCCAGCAGGTTGCCCGTCAGGCGAGCTGAGACCGAAGGCCAGGATCAGTGATGCCGTGGAGAGCGGCTTTTCCAAAGGTGCGCTGTGGGCGAAACCTTCGGGCACTTCAGCTTCAAACGACCATGGCCGTACCGTTTCGCGGATGCCCAGCGCCACCATCGTCATCACAGGTATCGCCGCCCAGGCCCAATGCCCCAACCGTTTCATCGACTCAAGGCAACATCCGCCGAATGATGCGTCGACCCGAAAGTTCGTGCATTACCACCGCTACGACATGCAGCAACATGGCGCCAGCAAGCAACGTACTTGCTGCAACGTGCAACTTGCGCCAGGCATCCAGCCATGAAGGGTCAACCAGCAAGGGCGCGATGGCAAACCAGCCGAACACCTCGATCGGTCGGTCCATCATCAGCACACCAGACAGCAGAACCAATGCCGTGAGCCAGTACAGCCCTTCATGGACGAAATGAGCTACCCGGCGCCCGACGACACTCTGGTGTACCGCGCCTGGCCTGGCCATGCACACGCGAAGCAGCCAACGCATGAGAAAAACCGGGATAAAAAGCGTGGTCAGCCCAACATTCACGAAGCCGATGAAGTCAGCGCTGGAGGGTTGGACCTCGACCAGGGAAACATAGAAACCACTCGCCAGCGCCCAACCGATAATCAGGGCAGAGATCCAGTGCAACACAATCTGTTGCCAAGCATATTTATCTTGCGACATCGAAAATTCCCGAGCCTGGCCCGGCAGCCCAACTCAGGCTGCCAGGCCAGATCTCCTCAGCGTTTGATCCAGGCGTCTTGCCAGTTGCTGCCCACACCTGGCTCATACTGACTGGCACTTTCCGAATAGATCTTGCACCAGCCTTCATACGGGAATGGCTTGCACTCGAACACCTCGCCAGTTTTCGGTTGCAGGACGCGAGTTCCTGCCTTGTAACTGGCAAGCGATTGCGGGAATTCGAAGTCGTAGCCTTCACCCCCGGCCGTCTTCAACTGAACCTTGCGCTCTTCCTGAAGCAATATGCGCCCGGTTTTATTGACACCGACAACCTTGAGCAGGTGCTCGCCTTCGACACTGGCTACCGGCAGAGAAATCGGGCTGGTGGTGGCATCCACTTGCTGACGGACGAAGCCGACCTGCTGGTTGGCTGAATCGTACAGCCGCGCACTCACCTGCAAGTTACGGTTGGTCATCACCGTGAAGTCCAGCGCCGCCTTTCCATCAGTCAGGGTATATTCCGACTTGAGATCATGCAGGTGCAGATAGCTGTCATCCGAAGGCACACCTTCGAAGTCCAACTGATAGCTGCTGATACCTGTTTCAGGCTTTGCATAGATATTGTTGGCGCCCTGAACCGGCGTGATATTGCCTTCTTGATCGGGTTGACCTGCCTGTACCAGCGACTGGCTTTCATTGATACGCGTGGCGAGCTTGTACGACCAGTTAGGTGCAAGGCCTTCTTCAGCGTTCTCGATGGCAATACTCACGCTGTAAGGTGCGCTCTCTGAGCCCGCCACGAACGCACGGGCCTTCACCTTGTCGCCAATCTGCAAGTCCCGATGTGGGTTGATGGCGCCTACTTGTGGCCATTGCGGAACAGGGCCGCCATCAGTTTGGATATCCACATCCATCACGTTGTAAAACGCGGCGGCCGTATCATCGACAGTCCAGACACCCATGATGACATGGTGCCCCGACCTGTCTGCCGGCAAGGTGCACTGATGCTTGACCGGAGATGGCCCGACGGTGGGTTGACCTTCGCCGCGTGCCGGCTTGCCGTACCCATCTACCTTGCAGAAAGGCGCCAACTCGAACGCATCGCGTGCCAAGGGTGCGTTGGGATTCCAACCGGTCTTGGTGATGAAGTATTCCCAACCGGTTGTCTTGTGCCCTTCTGTGTAATACCACTCGAAGGTAATGTCGCGCTGCTTGATAGTGGTCAGGTGCCAACGATTGGCAGACTGCTCGTCGAGCGGAGCAAAGTCATTTCGTTCTCCGCCACTGGCGAGTTTGCCGTCGGCAGGGCCACTTGCAGGGAATCCTTTAACGGTTTCTCCGACGGACTGGGGCTCGTACGTCGCTGCCCCGCACTCGGTATTCTGCCCCAAGCGACAGGCGTAGGCGCGCGAAGGCGGCTCGCTGGTATAACCATGGGCATAGGCCAATTGTCCCTGTATACCCGCACCGGCCATTGCTACCCACACACTGGTAGCCAACAGCCTTCGCACATTCTTTGTTGTACTCATGATGCCCCCCGGCGTAATGGACTTGCACCAGCAAGTCCGACTGAGTGGCCCAGTCTATTTACGCGCCAGGGATCAATATGTAGGAATTAGCTCGTCGCACGTGCTGCTATTGCCCAACTGGGGTGAGGAGTTCGACAACATCTACATCGACCTCCCTGCTCATCAGGTGCTTCTCCACCTCACCAGTCAGTTTGACCTTGGTTTTTTCGTTGAACGGTGTCTGCGGGAGATCTTCATCGTCAATTTCGACGGTAATGGTGCCCGTGTCATCCTTGAACTCGTACTTGTCGTCGTTATTGATCTTTTGGGTCACGAACCCCTGCAGCACCACCGGAGTATCATCGGCGGCATCGTTGGCAGCAGCTACTGTGGAAACTGGCTGGGCACCAGGGCCCGTATAGCTGCCAGCAAGTGCAGCGGTACTGAACAGCGGGGCGAGGATCAGTGCGAGATAATGGATTTTCATGAGGATCGGGTCCTGTTTCGGTTTCGATGGGACCAGATTAACGACGATCGCTGAATTAAAACTTAATGCACAAAAAACCCGGCATCGAAGCCGGGTTTACTGTGCAGTGCGTCAAGTCACTGGTGGTACTGCGCCGACAGCTCGTGCACAGCATTGATGAACACACCGGCATGCTCCGGATCGACTTCCGGGGTAATGCCATGACCAAGGTTGAACACATGGCCAGTGCCGTGGCCATAGCTGGCCAGGATGCGCGCCACTTCCTTGCGAATGGCTTCAGGCTTGGCGTACAGCACGGTCGGGTCCATGTTGCCTTGCAGCGCCACCTTGTCACCCACACGGCGACGGGCGTCGCCGATCTCGCAGGTCCAGTCCAGGCCCAGCGCGTCGGCACCGGCTTCGGCAATGCTTTCCAGCCACAAGCCGCCGTTCTTGGTGAACAGGATCACCGGCACCTTACGCCCTTCGTGCTCGCGGATCAGGCCGCTGACGATCTTGCGCATGTAGGCCAGTGAGAACTCCTGGTAGGCCGCCGCTGACAGGTTGCCGCCCCAGGTGTCGAAGATCTGCACGGCCTGGGCGCCGGCCAGAATCTGGCCGTTAAGGTAGCTGGTGACCGACTGGGCCAGCTTGTCCAGCAGCAGGTGCAGGGCTTGCGGGTTGTCGTAGGCCATGGCCTTGGTCTTGCGGAAGTCTTTCGACGAGCCGCCTTCGACCATGTAGGTGGCCAGCGTCCACGGGCTGCCGGAGAAGCCGATCAGCGGCACACGGCCATTGAGCTCACGGCGAATGGTGCTGACCGCGTCCATCACGTAACCAAGGTCTTTCTGTGGGTCCGGGACTGGCAGCGCTTCGATGTCGGCCGGGGTGCTGATGACCTTCTTGAAACGCGGGCCTTCGCCGGTTTCGAAGTACAGGCCCAGGCCCATGGCATCGGGAATGGTGAGGATGTCCGAGAACAGGATCGCTGCGTCCAGCGGGTAGCGGTCCAGCGGCTGCAGGGTGACCTCGCAGGCGAACTGCGGGTTCATGCACAGGCTCATGAAGTCACCGGCCTTGGCGCGGCTGGCGCGGTACTCCGGCAGGTAGCGGCCGGCCTGGCGCATCATCCACACCGGGGTGACGTCTACAGGTTGCTTGAGCAGTGCACGCAGGAAACGATCGTTCTTCAGGGCAGTCATGTCGGCATCCGGAAAAATAGTGCGGGCATTTTCTCAGACACCAGCGCAAAAGGCACGGCCATGGCCATGTGTTTTGTCTATTGGATGCCATAGATCAAGCAATTTTGTATACAAAAGCATCGCGGGCATGCCCGCTCCCATGGGTTCTGCGTTTAACCCTGCGGGAGCGGGCATGCCCGCGAATAGGTCGAACGTCAGACTTCGAGGTAGTCCAGGATACCCTCGGCAGCCGTACGCCCTTCGAAGATCGCAGTCACCACCAGGTCAGAACCACGCACCATGTCGCCACCGGCGAACACCTTCGGGTTGCTGGTCTGGTGCTTGAACTTGCCCTTTTCCGGGGCAACCACACGGCCCTGGCTGTCCAGCTGAATGCCATGCTGCTCAAACCACGGCGCCGGGCTCGGGCGGAAGCCGAAGGCGATCACCACGGCATCTGCCGGCAGGATCTCTTCGGAGCCCGGGATGGGCTCAGGGCTGCGGCGGCCACGGGCATCAGGCTCGCCCAGGCGGGTCTCGACCACTTTGACGCCTTCGACCTTGTCCTCCCCCACAATGGCAATGGGCTGGCGGTTGTAGAGGAACTTCACGCCCTCTTCCTTGGCGTTCTTCACCTCTTTGCGCGAACCCGGCATGTTGGCTTCGTCACGACGATAAGCACAGGTCACCGCCTTGGCGCCCTGACGGATCGAGGTACGGTTGCAGTCCATCGCGGTGTCACCACCGCCCAGCACCACCACTTTCTTGCCCTGCATGTCGACGAAGTCTTCCGGCGACTTCTCGAAGCCCAGGTTGCGGTTGACGTTGGCGATCAGGAAGTCCAGTGCGTCATGCACGCCCGGCAGGTCCTCGCCCGGGAAGCCGCCCTTCATGTAGGTGTAGGTACCCATGCCCATGAACACTGCATCGTACTCGGCGAGCAGCTGTTCCATGGTCACGTCCTTGCCCACCTCGGTGTTCAGGCGGAACTCGATACCCATGCCGGTGAAGACTTCGCGGCGGTTGCTGAGCACGGTCTTTTCCAGCTTGAACTCGGGGATGCCAAAGGTCAGCAGGCCGCCGATTTCCGGATTCTTGTCGAACACCACCGGGGTTACCCCAGCGCGCACCAGGACGTCGGCGCAGCCCAGGCCCGCCGGGCCGGCGCCGATGATGGCGACGCGCTTGCCGGTTGGCTTGACCTTGGACATGTCCGGACGCCAGCCCATGGCGAAGGCAGTGTCGGTGATGTACTTCTCCACCGAGCCGATGGTCACCGCGCCAAAGCCGTCGTTCAAGGTGCAGGCACCCTCGCACAGGCGGTCTTGCGGGCAAACACGGCCGCATACTTCGGGCAGGGTATTGGTCTGGTGCGACAGTTCCGCCGCGGCCAGGATGTTGCCTTCGGAGACCAGCTTCAACCAGTTGGGGATGAAGTTGTGTACCGGGCACTTCCACTCGCAATACGGGTTACCGCAGCCCAGGCAGCGGTGCGCCTGCTCTACGGACTGCTGCGGCTTGAACGGTTCGTAGATTTCCACGAACTCCTTCTTGCGCTGGCGCAGCAGCTTTTTTTTCGGGTCCTTTCGGCCCACTTCGATGAACTGGAAGTCGTTGTTCAGACGTTCAGCCATTTTTCAAAACCTCTTTACAGCAGCTGCAAGCTACAAGCTGCAAGCCGCAAGACGATCACTTAAGCCGGGCAAACCTCGCACTGCCATTACTTGCAGCTTGAGGCTTGCCACTTGCAGCTGTTTTTACTGCGGGTTGGCACGGGTGCTGGACAACAGCTGCTTCAGGTTGGCTGCCTTCGGCTTGACCAGCCAGAAGCGCCGCACGTAGTCGTCCAGGTTCTCCGAGAGCTCACGCCCCCACGCGCTGCCGGTCTCATCCACATACTCGGCAAGGACGCGCGCCAGGTGGCTGCGGTAGGCCTCCATCGCTTCGCCACTGATACGCTGGATTTCCACCAGCTCGTGGTTGAGCTTGTCGACGAAGCTATTGTCCATGTCGAGCACGTAGGCAAAGCCGCCAGTCATGCCAGAACCGAAGTTGTAACCGGTCTTGCCCAGAACGCAGACAAAGCCGCCGGTCATGTATTCACAGCAGTGATCGCCAGTGCCCTCGACAACAGCATGGGCGCCGGAGTTACGTACAGCGAAGCGCTCGCCCGCAGTACCTGCGGCAAACAGCTTGCCGCCAGTGGCACCGTACAGGCAGGTGTTGCCAACGATGGCGCTGTGCTGGGTTTCGAACGGGCTGCCGGCTGGCGGCACGATGGTGACCTTGCCACCGGTCATGCCTTTGCCGACGTAATCGTTGGCGTCGCCTTCCAGGTGCAGGTTCAGGCCACCGGCGTTCCACACGCCAAAGCTCTGGCCCGCAGTCCCCTTGAAGCGGAAGGTGATCGGCGCCGCAGCCATGCCCTGGTTGCCGTGCAGGCGGGCGATTTCGCCCGACACACGCGCACCGATGGAGCGGTCGCAGTTGCAGATGTCGAGGCTGAACTCGCCACCCGCCTGGTCGCGGATGGCCGGCATGGCCATATCAACCATCTTCTCGGCCAACTCGCCCAGGTCGAACGGCGGGTTCTTGTCGACTTCGCAGAACTGCGGTTTGTCCGCCGGAATGTGCGAGCTGCCCAGCAGCGGCGACAGGTCGAGGTACTGCTGGCGTTCGGTGTCACCTGGCAGCACATCGAGCAGGTCGGTACGGCCGATCAGTTCACCAAGACTGCGCACGCCCAGCTTGGCCAACCACTCGCGGGTTTCTTCGGCGACGAAGGTGAAGAAGTTGATCACCATGTCGACGGTGCCGATGTAGTGGTCCTTGCGCAGCTTGTCGTTCTGGGTGGCCACGCCGGTGGCGCAGTTGTTCAGGTGGCAGATGCGCAGGTACTTGCAGCCCAGGGCAATCATTGGCGCGGTACCAAAGCCGAAGCTTTCGGCACCGAGGATGGCCGCCTTGATCACGTCCAGGCCGGTTTTCAGGCCACCGTCGGTCTGCACCCGCACCTTGCCGCGCAGGTCGTTGCCGCGCAGGGTCTGGTGAGTTTCCGCCAGGCCCAGCTCCCAAGGGGCGCCGGCGTATTTGATCGAGGTCAGCGGCGAAGCACCGGTACCACCGTCGTAACCGGAGATGGTGATCAGGTCGGCATAGGCCTTGGCCACACCAGCGGCGATGGTGCCCACGCCCGCTTCGGCTACCAGCTTGACCGATACCAGCGCCTGCGGGTTGACCTGTTTGAGGTCGTAGATCAGTTGCGCCAGATCTTCGATCGAGTAGATGTCGTGGTGTGGCGGTGGCGAGATCAGGGTCACGCCCGGCACCGCATAACGCAGCTTGGCGATCAGGCCGTTGACCTTTCCGCCCGGCAACTGGCCGCCCTCACCGGGCTTGGCGCCCTGGGCAACCTTGATCTGCAAAACTTCGGCGTTGACCAGGTACTCCGGGGTCACACCAAAACGGCCGGTGGCCACCTGCTTGATCTTCGAGCTCTTGATGGTGCCATAGCGCGACGGGTCTTCGCCGCCTTCACCAGAGTTGGAGCGCGCGCCCAGGCGGTTCATGGCCTCAGCCAGCGCTTCGTGAGCTTCCGGCGACAGTGCACCCAGCGAGATACCCGCCGAGTCGAAGCGCTTGAGAATCGCCTCCAGCGGCTCGATCTGCTCCAGCGCCAGCGGCTGGTCGGCCACCTTCACTTTGAGCAAGTCACGGATCATCGACACCGGGCGCTGGTCCACCAGCGTGGTGTATTCCTTGAACTTGGCGTAGTCGCCCTGCTGCACGGCGGCTTGCAGGGTGTTGACCACGTCCGGGTTGTAGGCGTGGTATTCGCCACCGTGGACGAACTTCAGCAGGCCGCCTTGCTGGATCGGCTTGCGCGCGCTCCAGGCTTCGGCCGCCAGCAGCTTCTGGTCGTTTTCCAGGTCTTCGAAGCGCGCACCCTTGATGCGGCTGGACACGCCCTTGAAGCTCAGGCCTACCACTTCCTCGGCCAGGCCGATGGCCTCGAACAGCTGTGCACCGCGGTACGAAGCGATGGTGGAGATCCCCATCTTCGACAGGATCTTCAGCAGGCCCTTGGAGATACCCTTGCGGTAGTACTTGAACACTTCATCCAGGTCGCCCAGCACTTCGCCGGTACGAATCAGGTCAGCCAGTACTTCATACGCCAGGTACGGGTAAACGGCCGAGGCACCGAAGCCCAGCAGCACGGCGAAGTGATGCGGATCACGGGCGGTAGCGGTTTCCACCAGGATGTTGCTGTCGCAACGCAGACCCTTTTCGGTCAGGCGGTGGTGCACGGCACCCACGGCCAGCGAAGCGTGCACCGGCAGCTTGCCCGGGGCGATATAACGGTCGCTCAGCACCAGCTGGGTCTTGCCCCCACGCACAGCTTCTTCGGCCTGGTCGGCAATGTTGCGGATGGCCGCTTCCAGGCCGACGCTTTGCTCATAGTTGAGGTCGATCAGCTCGCGGTCGAAGCCTTCGCGCTCCAGGTTCATCAGCGAACGCCACTTGGCAGGCGAGATGACCGGCGAGCTTAGGATTACCCGCGAAGCGTGCTCCGGGGACTCCTGGAAGATGTTGCGCTCGGCACCCAGGCAGATTTCCAGCGACATCACGATCGCTTCGCGCAGCGGGTCGATCGGCGGGTTGGTCACCTGAGCGAACTGCTGGCGGAAGAAGTCGTACGGCGAACGCACGCGCTGCGACAGCACGGCCATCGGCGTGTCGTCACCCATCGAACCAACGGCTTCCTGGCCCTGCTCACCCAACGGGCGCAGCACCTGGTCACGCTCTTCGAAGGTAACCTGGAACATCTTCATGTATTGCTTGAGCTGGTCAGCGTCGTAGCTGGCCACGCCCTGGTCGTCGGTCAGTGTCGCCTGGATACGCGTAGCGTGCTGACGCAACCAGCGCTTGTATGGGTGCCGCGACTTCAGGCGGTTGTCGATGGCGTCGGTGTCGAGAATCTGGCCGGTTTCGGTGTCCACGGCAAGGATCTGGCCCGGGCCGACACGGCCCTTGGCCAGCACTTCCTCAGGCTGATAGCCCCATACGCCGATTTCCGAGGCGATGGTGATGTAACCATTGGTGGTGGTCACCCAGCGCGCCGGGCGCAGACCATTACGGTCGAGCAGGCACACCGCGTGGCGGCCTTCGGTCATGACGATACCGGCCGGGCCATCCCACGGCTCCATGTGCATGGAGTTGTATTCGTAGAAGGCGCGCAGGTCGGCGTCCATGGTCTCGACGTTCTGCCATGCCGGCGGTACCAGCATGCGCACGCCACGGAACAGGTCGATGCCACCGGTGACCATCAGCTCCAGCATGTTGTCCATGCTCGACGAGTCGGAACCGACGCGGTTGACCAGCGGGCCGAGCTCTTCGAGGTCGGGGATCTGGTCGTTGGCGAACTTGGTGCGACGAGCCACGGCCCAGTTGCGGTTGCCGGTGATGGTGTTGATCTCGCCGTTGTGGGCGAGGAAGCGGAACGGCTGCGCCAGCGGCCATTTCGGCAGGGTGTTGGTGGAGAAGCGCTGGTGGAACACGCAGATCGCGGTTTGCAGGCGCTCGTCACCCAGGTCTGGGTAAAACGCCGCGAGATCGCGCGGCATCATCAGGCCTTTGTAGATGATGGTCTTGTGCGAGAAGCTGCAGATGTAGTGGTCGGCGTCATGGGCGTTGGCCACCGACGAACGACGACGGGCGCTGAACAGCTTGATGGCGAATTCCTGGTCGCTCAGGCCTTCACCGCCAATGAACACCTGCTCGATCTGCGGCAGGCGCTCCAGGGCCAGGCGGCCGAGTACGCTGGTGTCGATCGGCACCTTGCGCCAGCCGACCAGTTTCAGGCCGGCGGCGAGGATCTCGCGGTCCATGTTGGCGCGGGCAGCTTCGGCTTTGACCGGGTCCTGGTTGAAGAACACCATGCCGACGGCGTACTGCTTGGGCAGCTCGACAGCGAAGTGCTCCTGGGCCACGGCTCGCAGGAACTGATCGGGCTTCTGCATGAGCAGACCGCAACCGTCACCGGTCTTGCCGTCGGCATTGATGCCGCCGCGGTGGGTCATGCACGTCAACGCCTGCATGGCAGTTTGCAGAAGGTGGTGGCTCGGCACGCCCGTCATATGGGCGATCAGGCCAAAACCACAGTTGTCCTTGAATTCTTCGGGATGGTACAGACCTGTTTTCATAGACACATTCTCACCAGGTTCACCTCTCAACGGAGGTAAATCTCTTTTTTAACAACCACTTACCATCCACGCCGATCAAACGCCAGCTTTTTTGCGGTGGTCATGGAAAACCATTGTTGCACAGCGACAGCGATGCCCACAAATTTTCATGTCTCGGCATTGAAAATTTATGTCGCAATTTTGAATGTTTTTGCGCCATGCGCCGTGATAGCGGCTTGACTCGAGTCTGAAGCGTTTCAGCCATGACTGCAACTAGGGGCTTGTGGCCGGCAGTCCGGGACAGAAAAGCCTGCCGCGCTCGGGCGCAGCAGGCTAGTCGAAAGCTAGAATTCGCTTAGCTACTGGGCGGCGGGGTGATGCCGCCCGGAAGGTATCAGCGGGCCGCGGCCAGCTCTTGTTGGACGCTGGCGACGGTACGTGGCCAAGGTTTACCAGCCTGGACCTTCGCTGGCAAGTTCTTGATTGCCGCAACCGCTGCGTCGCGGTTGGCGAAACTGCCGTAAGTCACGACGTACAGGGGCTTGCCCTGCAGGTTTTTCTTGAAGTAGCGATAGTCGCCACCCTGGGCCTTGACGTAAGCCTGGGCCGACGCTTCGGAGCTGGTTCCGAGGATCTGCACCACGTAATTGCCCGGTTTCTGTCCAGCATACCAGCCACCGTTGCCAGCGCTAGCGGCTGCTGGTTTCTCGGCGGCTTTGGCGGCCGGCTTGGCCACGGCGACCTGGGTCGGCGCTGGCTTGGCAGGCGCAACCGGCTTGGCGGACTGGGTTGCGACAGGCTTCGGCGCAGGTGCAACCGACTGTACTGGCTGGGCAGGCGCAGGCGCCGGGCCAGCCGGCACACCTTGTGGCGGGGCAATGGTGGTTACGGTCGGTGGCGGGTTGCCAGGCTGCAGCGCGGTGTCGCCAGCCGGGCTTCCCTCTTCACCGTCGCCCATGCCTGCGGCTTGGGCCAGCGGTTCGCGCATCACCGGCTGCGACTGGCCAACCAGTGGCAGCGGCATTGGCTGGGAGGAGCCGGAGAACTCGATGGCAGCGCCCTGCTTACCGTCACCCAGCGGCAACTGAGCTTGGGCGGCCGGCGCTTCGGCGGGGGCCTTGTCGCCTTTCTTGGGCATCAATACCGCGGCCGCAACGGCAACTACGACCACAGCGGACAGCGCGAGCACATGTTTTTTAGGCATCTTGAACCCCATGGTTGGTCGCTTGGCCGTCGAGCGGCTGGCGATCATGGCTTCGATCAAAGTGTCACGGGCGACCTGGTTGATGTTGCCAGGCCAGCCGTCGGAGTTTTCATGGATATCGGCGATCTGTTCACGACTGAACACCTCGATGCCCCGGCCAGCCCCTTCCAGGCGCTGCTCCAGGTACTCGCGGGTTTCTTCTTCACTGTAGGGCGCAAGCTCGATGATGTGGAAACGTTCTTCCTCGACATTGAGTTCGTCCAGCCCGGCAATCAGCGATGGCTCACCGAACAGAAACACGTGCGGACGCCCTTCAGGTACCCCCGCCGCCAACTCCAGCAACGCTTGGAGTGCCGACTCGTCGAGTTGTTCCGCATCGTCCACCAGCAAATACACTTCCTGCCCGGTCAGTGCCAGCTGCACCACCTTCGACAGGATCGCCTGTACCTCGGGCTGGGCCACACCCAGCTCCTGCGCGACCTGCGCGAGCATACTGGAGGCATCGCTGGCGCTACGGGCCGACACCACCACACTTTGCACAGCCTGCTTGTTGGTGCTGGCCACCAGGGCCTGGCGCAGCAGCGACTTGCCGCTGCCCAATGGGCCACTGACCACCAGCATCAACTGGCTATAGCGCGCCAGGTGGTGCAGCTGACCAAGCACGGGCTTGCGCTGGGCCGGGAAGAACTTGAAGCCAGGTACGCGGGGCGCGAATGGATCATGGCTCAACTGGTAATGGTCGAGAAAGGCCTCATCGGCATGCAAACTTGTCATTGCGCTGTCACAACCTCAAAGCTGGGCCACGATCGCGCGGTAATCCGCCGACAGCGTGGCCTGGAGAATCTCTTTCGAATAGTCGTCGGTCACCACGGCCTCGCCCATCTGGCGCAGTAGCACCAGACGCAAACGACCGTCGAGCACCTTCTTGTCGACCGCCATGTGCTCCATGAAATGCGCCGGGGTCATTTCCTGTGGTGGCACCACCGGCAAACCTGCGTCCTGCAACAGGCGGATCCCACGATCGCGCTCAGCCTGGTCGATCCAGCCAAGGCGCATGGACATTTCCAGGGCCATCACGGTGCCCGCCGCCACGGCTTCGCCGTGCAGCCACACGCCATAGCCCATGTGGGTTTCGATAGCATGCCCGAAGGTATGCCCCAGGTTCAGCGTGGCCCGTACGCCAGACTCGCGCTCGTCGGCGCCCACCACCGCGGCCTTGGCCGCGCAAGAGCGGCGGATGGCCTCGGTCAGGGCTGCCGAATCGAGGGCACGCAGTGCCTGCATATTGTCTTCGAGCCAGGCGAGGAACGGCTTGTCGCAAATCAGGCCGTACTTGATCACTTCGGCCAGGCCTGCAGACAGCTCGCGCGCTGGCAGGGTCTTGAGGCTGGTGGTATCGATCAGCACCGCATTGGGCTGATAGAAGGCACCGACCATGTTCTTGCCCAGCGGATGATTGATGCCGGTCTTGCCACCCACGGAAGAGTCGACCTGGGACAACAGGGTCGTTGGTACCTGGATAAAGTCGACGCCGCGCTGGTAGCAGGCGGCAGCGAAGCCAGCCATGTCACCAATCACGCCACCGCCCAGAGCGACCACCGTAGTACGACGATCATGGCGGGCTGTCAGCAGGCCATCGAAGATCAGCTGCAATGTTTCCCAGTTCTTGTGGGCTTCACCATCGGGCAACACCACTGGCAGTACCGAGTAGGCACCGAGGGCCTTGCTCAGGCGTTCGAGATACAGCGGCGCGACGGTCTCGTTGGAAACGATGGCAACCTGCCGACCCGCGATGTGCGGTGCCAGCAGCTCGGGCTGGTCCAGCAGGCCTTCGCCAATGTAGATCGGGTAGCTACGCTCGCCCAGGTCGACCTTTAGTGTCTGCATGTATCCCCACAATGTACTTGGGCGCGGCGCCATCCGGCGACCTGCGCGGTAACGTTGAGCCTCGCCTCGGCGCTGGTGGCCGAGAATAGTCCCGGGTTAACGGGGCGGCAACTGCTGCAAGCGCTCGAGAATATCGATCACCACCATGCGTGGTGGCCGCTCGTCGGTTTCAACCACCAGGTCGGCGATCTCGCGGTAGAGCGGGTCGCGGGTTTCCAGCAAGGTGCGCAAGGTCGCCTCGGGGTTGGCCGTGCGCAGCAGCGGGCGGTTGCGGTCGCGCGCGGTGCGGCCGACTTGCTGTTCGACCGAAGCATGCAGGTAGATCACCCGGCCACCCTGATGCAGCGTCTGGCGGTTGGCTTCGCGCATTACCGCGCCACCGCCGGTGGCCAGGACCACACCGTCGAGCGCGCACAGCTCGGCGATCATCGCTTGCTCGCGATCACGGAAACCCGGCTCGCCTTCCTTGTCGAATATCCACGGGATGTTTGCGCCGCATCGCAGTTCGATTTCCTTGTCGGAATCCTTGAACAGCAGGCGCAGCTCTTTGGCCAACAGGCGCCCGATGGTGCTTTTACCAGCGCCCATGGGTCCCACAAGTATCAAATTTCGCACAGAATCAACGACTCACAGCAATCGCCTGGTCACTCATGATACGCGGAGTCAGGAAGACCAGCAGCTCGGATTTTTTCTCTTGTAATGCATCGCGTCGAAACAGCCGCCCAACATACGGCAGATCGCCGAAAAATGGCACCTTGTCGACCACATTGTTTTGAGAAGTCGAGTAGACGCCACCGATCACGATCGTTTCGCCGTCCGCCACACGCACCTTGGCATTGACCTCGTTCTTGCGGATCGGCGGTACATTGTTCAAGGCATTGACGTAATCCGGCTCGTCCTTGGTCACCCTGACGGTCATGATCACCTTGTTGTCCGGGGTGATCTGTGGCGTTACTTCCAGCGACAGCGAGGCTTCGCGAAACGATACCGAGGTAGCGCCGCTTTGGCTCGTTTCCTGGTAAGGCACCTCGGTACCCTTGAGGATCCTCGCCGTTTCCTTGTCAGCCGTGACCACCTTGGGCTGCGAAATGATCTCGCCGTTGCCGCTTTTCTCCATGGCACTGAGTTCCAGGTCCAGCAACACGTCACCGCGCAACAAACCAAGACCGATACTGCTGCCGGCACGCTCCAGGCCGAGGTCGACGAACAGTTCCTTGCCGGGCCGCAGCTTCTCGCCGTATAGCGGCCCACCCCAGCGCACCCCCAGGCTTTTCTCATAATCGACGTTGGCCTCGACGATACGCGCCTCGATCGCTACCTGGCGCACCGGCACATCCAACTGCGCCACCAGCTGGCGCAACTCGGCCAGGCGTTCAGCAGGCAAATACACCACCAGCGTATTGGTGCGCTCATCGACACTCAGACTACCCGTGGGGATGCCGTCACCCTCCAGACTTGCCTGCAGCAACTGCGCCAAATCGGCGGCCTTGGCGTGGTGAATGGGCAGCAGCTCCCGACGCAATGGCTGCAGGTGCGCATCCAGCACCTGACTCACCCGGGCATCTGCTGATTGCGCGGCAAACTCGGCTGCAGGTGCCACCAACAGCACATTGCCCTCCTGGCGCCGGGACAGGCCCTTGCTGCGCAGCACCAGGTCAAGCGCCTGATCCCACGGCACGTCCTGCAAACGCAAAGTGACACTGCCTTGTACTGCATCACTGGCGACCAGGTTGACGCCGGCGTAGTCAGCCAACACCTGCAGCACTGCACGCACCTCTACATCCTGGAAGTTCAGCGACAGGGGTTCACCCTGGTAAGGCGTCGCCGAAGCCAGCGGGATCGACAGCAGGGTTGCCAGCAGGTATTTCATCCACGTTTTCATTCGGGTCCGAGGCCTCCTTGCCCAGGCGCTTGGCGAGGGTGATGAACGCCGTGCGCTCGTGCCATACCCCTGCCATGAAAAGCCGCTCACGCACTTCGACTTGACGTTGGTCTATATGCTTCACTACCCCCTGATCGCGCCCTACCCGGTCCCCCGGGCGCACGCGATAGAGCTTGCCAGCCGCCATCAGCAGCGCCTCGCGTGCCGTTCCGCGCGCCAGGCTGCCGACCATTTCCAGCTGCGCCAACGGCACGCCGACCAGGCCAGCACTGGCCACTCGCGCCATAGCAGGGGCAAACGGGTCCACTTCAGGCGCAGCCATTGCGGTTCTTGCCGGCAGGTGCGCCAGCATTGCGGGTGCCTTCATGGGCGTAGCCGCATGATAGGCATCAACCCGCAAGCGCAGGCGCAACAGCCCGGGCTGGCGATCAACGGTTGCCAGGTTCATGTCACCGCTGCGCAGAATCCGCGCCTGCCCTAACCAGTCGTCCAGCCACAGCCGCAACGCCGGGTAACGCCCCACCACTTGCACCTCCAGCGGTACCTTGCTGAATCCGGCCTGTTGCTCGCCCTCACTTACATCGAGGCGCTCGACAAGCAAGCCATGCGCATGCCCCGACACTGCCAGGCGCTCAAGCAGGTCGCTCATGCTTTCCCCGGCTGCCAGATACCAGTGCGCCTCCTGCAACCGCTGCTCGGCAAGCGCCACTAAAGCCTTCAGCCGCTCCAGTTCTGCCAACTGCGATGCACTGGCTGCCTGCAGCTGGCTCAGCTCGACATGCCTGGCATCCTCCCGCGCCTGCTGCTGTAACAGTGGGGGCAGGCGTATCGCGCAGCCGAGGCCGAACAGCACAACAGCTACAAGCACTGGCGCCAGCCGTCGGAAGCGGCCTGAGCGCTCGACCACCGACAGCCAAGCGAACATCTGTGCTGCACTCACGACCAAAACGCCGCAACGCGAGCGGCCAGCAAAAACTCATCGCCGTCCGGCAGGCTCTTGATGTGCTTGAGTTCCAGATCGAGCAAAACGTTCGAGCGGTTCAAGTCGCGCATGAACTGCGCAACCACAGCACCAGACGCAGCCACCCCTGTCATCTGCAAGCGGCCACTATCAAGGCTCAGGTCTAGTAGCTGCACACCTTCAGGCAGCGCCCCTTCAAGGTCGGCGAACACACCGGCCAATACATCCTGATGGGCGCGCAGTCCTTCCAAAGCCACCGCACGGGCAAGTAACGCTTCATGCTGAGCACGTACCTCGGCCAGCGGCTGCAACTGCTCACCCAGTACATCAAGGGTCGCTTGGCGCTGGGCATTGGCCAACACCTGCTGCTGCCCGCGCTGGCGGGCCAGCTGATCGACCAGCATCACAGCGCACAAAGCCAACAGTGCGCCAGCAACCAGCTGACCTCGAAAGCGCCGCAGCGCCGCCTGACGCTGCCGTTCGCGCCAGGGCAGAAGGTTCAGCCGCATCATGGACGCACCCCTCCCAAGGCCAAGGCGCAGGCCAGGAGCATCGACCCATCGACATGTTCAAGCCCTGCCAACCCAGGCAGGTACGTGCACGGCACATTCAGCCGGCTGCCAAGGCCCTGCAGCCAGCCCGGATTGATCGATGAGCTGCTGACAACCCACAACCGCGCGGGCAGGCGCTGCCCGGCAAGCCAAGCCTGCAGGCGCTCTGGCCATTGCCCGTGCATGTCCGGGCCAGCCGTTTGCAGCTCACAGCGCTGGTAGGCCCTGCCGGGCTGCCAGTCATGAAGGGTTACGCTGCGGGCTTCGACACGCAGCAGTGCTGCTCCCTCAAGGCCGCCCTGTGGCAACATGCGGCACAAGGCAATGTTGTCGACCTCAACGGCTTCCAACTGCAAGCCCGCCTCCTCAACGACGGCTTCGAGTGACGCCAGCGCACTCTGCCGACAGGCGGCAACCATCACCTCGGAGCAACCTGGCTGGGCATGGGAAGCGCCCATGACCTGAAAATCCAGGGCCAGGTCTTCCAGCGGAAACGGAAACAGCCGCTCTGCATCGGCAAGCAACTGCGCCTCCAACTGTGCCCCGCCCTGCTGCACAGGCAGATGGCACAACTTGCAAATAACCTGACTGGCTGGCAGCGCCAGCGCTACCCGGCGTTGCCTGAGGCCGCTGCGCCGGTAAGCTCGCTGCAGCGCAGCCACCACCACTTCAGGCTCCGCAGCCCAGTCAGCGGCCAGCGGCGCCTGAAACAGCTCTTGTGCCGACCCCATCACACGGCAGCGCCGATTGCGCTGTTGCAGTTGCATTATCCGAACTGCGTCGGGGGTAATTTCCACCCCCACGAGTGAACCGGCATCCTTGCCGAAGCGTCCAAGCATCGCGACTCCTTTGCTGTTTGGTGCAGCTGCCAAGCGCAACTGCCTGTCGCAACCCCGCGGCAACACTGGGCCGGGGCTACTCATCAAGTCGACGGGTAGCCTGGCCGGTCACCCGGAGAGGCGAAAAATGCTTATAATGCCCAGCGTTTTTTGGTCCACCGGACCTGCGTGCAATCCACTCCCAACCTGGACACCGAAAAGCCTTGATACGTCTGCTGAAGTTCTTCTGGTGGTCTTCCGTCGCAGTCATCTGCGCGCTCGTACTCGGTGTGAGCGGTGCGTTTCTGTATCTTAGCCCCAGCCTGCCCTCGGTCGAGTCCCTCAGAAGCATCCAGTTGCAGATCCCCCTCAGGGTGTACAGCAGCGATGGCAAACTGATTGCCGAATTCGGCGAAATGCGCCGCTCGCCGATCCGCTTCGCGGATATTCCCCCACAATTCATTCAGGCGCTGCTGTCAGCCGAGGACGACAATTTCCTCAACCATTACGGTGTCGACCCCAGCAGCCTGATGCGCGCCGCGACCCAGCTGGTGAAAACCGGTCATATCCAGACCGGCGGCAGCACCATCACCATGCAGGTGGCGAAGAACTTCTTCCTCACCAGCGAGCGCAGCTTCTCACGCAAGACCAACGAAATCCTGCTGGCCCTGCAGATCGAGCGTGAGCTGACCAAGGACGAAATCCTTGAGCTGTACGTGAACAAGATCTACCTGGGCAACCGCGCCTACGGTATCGATGCAGCTGCACAGGTGTACTACGGCAAGTCCATCCGTGACGTGAGCCTGGCGCAGATGGCGATGATCGCCGGCCTGCCCAAGGCACCGTCACGCTTCAACCCGCTGGCCAACCCGGTGCGTGCCAAAGAGCGCCGCGACTGGATCCTCGGACGCATGTACAAGCTGGGCAAGATCGACGAGGCCAGCTACCAAGCCGCCCTGGCCGAGCCGCTCAACGCCAGCTACCACGTGCCGACGCCTGAGGTGAATGCCCCGTACATCGCCGAAATGGCCCGCGCGGAAATGGTCGGCCGCTACGGCAGCGACGCCTACACCGAAGGCTTCCGCGTCACGACCACCGTGCCTAGCGACATGCAGGAAATGGCCAACAAGGCCGTTCTCAAAGGGCTCTCCGACTACGATGAGCGCCACGGCTACCGTGGCCCTGAAGCACGTTTCCCGGGCCGCACCCAGGCAGCCTGGCTGAAGGAGTTGGGCAAGCAACGCACCCTTGGCGGCCTGGAGCCAGCCATTGTCACCCAGGTGGAACAAACCGGCCTCAAGGTGCTGACCCGTGACGGCCAAGAGGCGCAGGTTGCCTGGGAGACCATGAAATGGGCGCGTCCGTTCATCAACAACAACGCCCAGGGCCGCGCACCGCAATCGCCGGCCGATGTGGCCCAGGTCGGTGACCTGGTGCGTCTGCAACGCCTTGAAGATGGCATGTTGAAGTTCAGCCAGGTGCCCGCTGCGCAAAGCGCCCTGGTCACCCTCGACCCGAACAGCGGCGCCATCCGCGCCCTGGTTGGCGGTTTCTCGTTCGAGCAGAGCAACTACAACCGCGCCGTGCAGGCCAAGCGCCAACCGGGCTCAAGCTTCAAGCCATTCGTCTACAGCGCCGCGCTGGACAGCGGCTACACCGCTTCCAGCCTGGTCAACGATGCGCCGATCGTGTTCGTTGACGAGTCGGTGGATAAAGTGTGGCGACCAAAGAACGACAACAACACCTTCCTCGGCCCTATCCGCATGCGTGAGGCGCTGTACAAGTCGCGTAACCTGGTGTCGATCCGCCTGCTGCAAGCCATGGGCGTGGACCGCACCATCGACTACATCGCCAAGTTCGGCTTCAACAAACAGGATCTGCCGCGCAACCTGTCGCTGGCCCTGGGTACCGCCACCCTGACCCCGATGGAGATCGCCACCGGCTGGAGCACCTTTGCCAACGGTGGCTACAAGATCACCCCGTACCTGATCGACCGCATCGAAAGCCGCAGCGGCGAGACACTGTTCACCGCCAACCCGGCCCGCGTACCGCAAGGTGCCGAGGACCAGGCGGGCCTGGCCGCCCCCGAGCAGCCAATCAGCACTGCGGCCATGCCAGGCGAGGCACCTGCTGCCCTCAGCCAGGTGGCCGCGGCACCGCAAACGCCAGCAGTGGCCGAACAGATCATCGACGGGCGTACCACCTACATCCTCACCAGCATGCTGCAGGATGTGATCAAGCGCGGCACCGGCCGCCGGGCCCTGGCCTTGGGCCGTACCGACCTGGCGGGCAAGACGGGGACCACAAACGAATCCAAGGACGCCTGGTTCTCCGGTTACAACGCCGACTACGTGACTACCGTTTGGGTCGGCTTCGACCAGCCGGAAACCCTCGGCCGCCGCGAATATGGCGGGACTGCGGCACTGCCGATCTGGATGAGTTTCATGGGCGCGGCGCTCAAGGACAAGCCTGCGCATGCCCCGGCAGAGCCGGAAGGCATTCTCAGCTTGCGCGTCGACCCGGTCAGCGGTCGAGCAGCATCGCCGAGCACACCGAATGCCTACTTCGAGCTGTTCAAAGCCGAAGATTCACCGCCGTCGGTGGACGAACTGGGCAATGGTGTGGCACCGGGCAGCCCGCTGCCAGCCGATGAAGCGACGCCGATGGATCTGTTCTAAAACAGGGCGCCTGACTCAGGTTTTGCGCGGGCGGCGCTCGACCTGATAGGCGCCACAAGTGCCCTGACGAACACCCTGCAGCCCTGACACATTCCCAAGCCCCAATAAAAAGCCCCGGCTCATGCGAGCCGGGGCTTTTTAGTGTCGCGGCAATCAGCCGTTGAACACTTCATCCACGCTGGTCAGCGGGTAGTGCTTCGGATAAGGCAGGGTAGCCACGCCAGATTCGATGGCGGCCTTGGCCACAGCATCGGAAACGACAGTGATCAAGCGTGCATCCAGCGGCTTCGGAATGATGTACTCACGGCCGAACTCCAGGCCTTCAACGCCATAGGCTTCGCAAACTTCCTTCGGCACTGGCAGCTTGGCCAGGTCTTTCAGGGCGATAGCGGCAGCGATCTTCATTTCTTCGTTGATACGCTTGGCGCGAACGTCCAGAGCACCACGGAAGATGAACGGGAAGCCCAGCACATTGTTGACCTGGTTCGGGTAGTCGGAACGACCGGTCGCCATGATCACGTCGTTGCGAGTGGCATGCGCCAACTCTGGGGAGATTTCCGGGTCCGGGTTCGAGCAGGCGAACACGATCGGGTTGGCAGCCATCGACTTCAGGCCTTCTGGGCTCAGCAGGTTCGGGCCAGACAGACCTACGAACACGTCGGCACCGTCAAGGGCGTCGGCCAGGGTGCGCTTGTCGGTGGCGTGGGCGAACTGCGCCTTGTATTGGTTCAGGTCGTCACGGCCAGCGTGGATCACGCCACTACGGTCGATCATGAAGATGTTCTCGACCTTCGCACCCATGCTTACCAGCAGCTTCATGCAGGAGATGGCAGCAGCGCCGGCGCCCAGGCAGACGATCTTGGCGTCTTCCAGTTTCTTGCCGGCGATTTCCAGGGCGTTGATCATGCCAGCGGCAGTCACGATGGCAGTACCGTGCTGGTCATCGTGGAACACCGGAATGTCGCACTGTTCGATCAGGGTACGTTCGATTTCAAAGCACTCAGGTGCCTTGATGTCTTCAAGGTTGATGCCACCGAAGGTGATCGAAATGCGGCGAACGGTGTCGATGAACGCTTGCGGGCTTTCCGACTCGACTTCGATGTCGAACACATCGATACCGGCGAAACGCTTGAACAGAACACCCTTGCCTTCCATGACCGGCTTGGAAGCCAGTGGGCCAAGATCACCCAGACCGAGGATGGCAGTGCCATCGGAAATCACCGCAACCAGGTTGCCTTTGCCGGTGTATTTGTAAGCCAGCTCTGGATCACGGCCAATTTCGCGCACCGGCTCTGCAACACCTGGGCTGTAGGCCAGGGCGAGATCACGGGCGGTGGCAGTGGGCTTGGAGAGTTCAACGCTCAGTTTCCCCGGACGAGGTTGAGCGTGATATTCGAGAGCGGCGGTTTTCAGGTCTGACATGGTGGGCATTCCGCTATTTACTGTTCTGACGGACCGCCGAGGATACGCAAAGAGCCGGGGAGCCACAAGACTGGCCGGTCACTTGTGTCAAGGCCTTTAGCCTACGACTTTACGCTACAACCCACGGGGGCATACGACCTACAGTGTGTACAATCCAACATAGAAATGTCTACATCTTTTAGCCTGAAATACGCTCCAGCATGCTCGGATCGGTCAATGGCAATACCCAGCGTCGCTGCCCAGGCTTGAGGCCACCCCTGCGGGAGCGATCCTGCACCCAGCCACGCGCTTCGACCTGGCGTCCCTTGAGGTTATCGAAGAAGCTGGCGGGGAAGTTGCGCTGCAGACGAGCGGGAACCTGCAGCACCATGGTATTGCCCAGGGTCAGCCAGACCCCGCCACGATTATGCTCAATGCCTCCGATACGACCACGTACAACAGCGAAACCTGACTGCCTGACATCGCCTGCAGGCACCACGGGTGAACGCCGCCACAGGCCAACACCAGCCTGGCGCGACGCTTGTTCGGCAAGCTGCTGGCAGCCGCTGAAACGCACATTAGGGGCAATTGCCACGCGATAGCCCAAGCCCTCGCTAAGCAGTTGTGCTTCCAGATTGTCGCCATTGCGGCTGTAGATGTGCGCCAGTGTGCGACCGTACTTGTCTTTGCCTTCAACACCAGGCACCAGCCCGACGCGATGGTCACTGGCCTTTACCAAGGCCTGCAATCGCCGCCTGGCAGCTTCGGCATAAGGCTCACTGGTACGCCCCTTGCGACCGATTTCCGGTGCATTGATGCCGATCAGCCGCACACTGCGGCCATCGACCAGACGCAAGGTGTCGCCATCGACCACCTGTCGTACCGCTACCCATTGGGGCTTATCCGGCTGCGGGCAGAACGCCAGGACCGGGAAGTGCCAGATAACGCCCACAAAAAAGGCGCCCACAAGGGGCGCCCTCTTCAGCAACAATGCGAAACCCGAAGGATTCGCCATGCGCATGATTACTTCTTGGCACCGAACATGCCGAAGCGATCGGCGAACTTCTGTACGCGACCACCGGTGTCCAGAACTTTCTGCTTACCGGTGTAGAACGGGTGGCACAGGTTGCAAACGTCGATCGACAGGACATTGCCCAGGGTCGAACGAGTTTCGAACTTGTTACCGCAGCTGCAGGTGACTGCAACTACTTCGTAGTTCGGGTGGATACCTTCTTTCATGGTCACTTCCTCGAGCTGCGTGCCGCCACCCAACACCAATTGTTGAATACCGCACGTAATTAGGCGGCGAATAATACCAGAGCACACCGTCAGCGCAAGATGTCGCTTGCACCGACCGTCGTCTGCTAGGCTCGCCAGTCCTTGTAACGCCCTCCGAGACTTTCCGCGTGTCCGACGTCATCCTGCGCCTTGCCCTGCCCTCTCCGCTGCGGCGCCTGTTCGACTACAAGGCACCAGCGAGCATGGCGCGCCTGACCTTGACCCCTGGCATGCGCATCCGCGTACCCTTTGGCCGCCGCGAAATGATCGGTGTACTGATAGAAGTGTGCACGCAGAGCGAAGTGCCCGCCGACAAACTGAAGCCTGCCAGTGCCCTGCTCGACCCGGTGTCCCCCATCCCCGCGTCGCTGTTCAAGCTGTGCCTGTGGACCGCCCAGTACTACCAGCACAGCCTGGGCGATACCCTGAGCTGGGCATTGCCCACGCTGCTGCGCCAGGGCGAGGCTGCCGAAATGCGCCAGGAGCGTTTCTGGCACATAGCCCCTGGCGCCCGCCTGGAAGACCCGCGCATTGCCCGCGCGCCGCGCCAGCGCGACGCTCTCAAGACCCTGGCCCAGCACCCGCACGGCGTGGCCCACAGCCTGCTGGCCAAACTCAACCTGAACAAGGACAGCCTCGACCTGCTGCTGGCCAAGGATCTGGTGCAGGTCGAGACGCGCCGCCACTTGCCGGCACAACGCCATGAGCACTGGCTGGCACAGCCGGAACTACCCCTCAACGAAGAGCAACGCGATGCCTTCGACGCCGTGTGCGAGGGCTTTGGCAGCTTCGGCGCATTCTTGCTGGCCGGCGTCACCGGCAGCGGCAAGACCGAGGTCTACCTGCAACTGATCCGCGAAACCCTGGAAGCCGGCAAGCAGGCGCTGGTGCTGATCCCGGAGATCAACCTCGGCCCGCAAACCCTGGCGCGCTTCGAGCAACGCTTCAACGCGCGCATTGCCCTGCTGCACTCGGGGGTGAACGACCGCGAACGCCTGGATGCCTGGCTGGCGGCTCGGGACGGCGAGGCCGATATCATCATCGGCACCCGCTCGGCTTTGTTCACGCCGATGAAAAACCCCGGCCTGATCATCATCGACGAAGAGCACGACGGCTCCTATAAACAGCAGGAAGGCCTGCGTTACCACGCCCGCGACCTGGCGCTGGTACGCGCTCACCAGGAGAACATCCCGATCCTTCTCGGCTCCGCCACACCTTCGCTGGAAACCCTGCATAACGCCCTGACCGGCCGCTACCGCCTGCTGCGTATGAACCAGCGCGCCGGAGGTGCACGCCCGCCGCGCATGCTGCGCCTGGATGTGAAAAGCCTGCCGCTGGACAGCGGCATCAGCGGCCCGCTGCAGCAGGCTATCCGACAGACACTGGAAGCCGGCCAACAAGTGCTGGTGTTCCTCAACCGCCGCGGCTTTGCCCCAACCCTGCTGTGCCACGACTGCGGCTGGTTGTCCGAATGCCCACGCTGCGATGCGCGCATGACCGTGCACCAGCGCTCCGGCGTGCTGCGCTGCCATCACTGTGGCTATGACGAACGCCTGCCGCACCAGTGCCCGCAATGCAACCATGTCGACCTGCGCCCGGTCGGCGCCGGCACCGAGCGCGCCGAAGAGCGCCTGAAGGTGCTGTTCCCGGATTACCCGATCCTGCGCGTGGACCGCGACAGCACGGCGCGCAAGGACGCCATGCACAACCTGTTCAGCACCATCCAGCGCGGCCAGCCAAGCATCCTCGTCGGCACCCAGATGCTCGCCAAGGGCCACCACTTCCCCCGGGTGACCCTGGTGGCCATCCTCGATGCCGATGGCGGGCTGTTTTCCGGCGACTTCCGCGCCAGCGAGCGCATGGCACAACTTATCGTACAGGTGGCCGGGCGAGCCGGGCGGGCCGAAGAGCCCGGCAAGGTCATCATCCAGACCCACCTGGCAGACCACCCACTGCTGGTACAGCTAACCGAGCAAGGCTACTTCGCTTTCGCCGAACAGGCCCTGGACGAACGCCGGGCCGCCGGGCTGCCGCCCTACTCACACCTGGTCTTGCTGCGTGCCGAAGCACACAAGCCGGGGCAGGCCGAAGGTTTCCTCGACGAAGCCTGTGCCGCCGCCGAGCGCCTGGTGGCCGAACAACACCTGCCGGGCATCGAACTGCTGGGCCCGGTACCAGCACCCATGGAGCGCCGTGCCGGACGATTCCGCGCGCAACTGTTGATACAGGCCAATACCCGGGCGCCGTTGCATCGACTGATCAGCGCCTGGTTGCTAGTGTTGGAACAGATGCCAAGCGGGCGCCAGGTGCGCTGGTCGCTGGATGTCGACCCGGTAGACCTGTATTGAACTGCAAGCTGCGAGTTACCAGCCGCAAGCAAGCGCCGTGCGGGTGCGATGCCGCTTTTTCTTGCAGCTTGTGGCCTCCAGCTTGCCGCCCAAAGGTTGGCAACCTGCTCCCGGCAACGGATAATGCCCAGTTTTTCCACCTGCGCATCCAGGCGCTCACCGCGCTTGCGGTCGAAAAGAGATCCCCATGAAAGACACCATTCGCCAGCTGATCCAGCAAGCCCTCACCCAACTCGTCACCGACGGTGTGCTGCCTGAAGGGCTGTCGCCGGCGATCCAGGTGGAAAACGCCCGGGACAAGACCCACGGCGACTTCGCCAGCAACATCGCAATGATGCTGGCCAAGCCGGCCGGCATGAAGCCGCGCGACCTCGCCGAAAAACTGATCAACGCCCTGCCGGCCAGCGCCGACATCAGCAAGGTCGAGATTGCAGGCCCTGGCTTCCTCAACTTCTTCCAGAACACCGACGCCCTGGCCAGCCGCCTGGATGCCGCCCTGGCCGACGCCCACCTGGGTGCGCGCAAAGCCGGTCCGGCGCAAAAGGTGGTGATCGACATGTCGGCACCCAACCTGGCCAAGGAAATGCACGTCGGCCACCTGCGCTCGACCATCATCGGTGACAGCGTTGCACGTGTGCTGGAGTTCCTGGGCGACAACGTCATCCGCCAGAACCACGTCGGCGACTGGGGTACCCAGTTCGGCATGCTGATGGCCTACTTGCAGGAAAACCCGATCACCAGCGACGAGCTGTCGGACCTGGAAAACTTCTACCGTGCGGCGAAGAAACGCTTCGATGAATCGGAAGAGTTCGCCACTCGCGCCCGCGGCCTGGTGGTCAAGCTGCAAGCTGGTGACCCCGAGTGCCTGGCCCTGTGGACTCGCTTCAAGGACATCTCGCTGTCGCACTGCCAGAAGACCTACGAGCTGCTCAACGTCAAGCTGACCATGGCCGACGTGATGGGCGAAAGCGCCTACAACGACGACTTGGCCAACGTGGTGGCCGATCTCAAGGCCAAGGGCCTGCTGGTCGAAGACCAAGGCGCCCAATGCGTGTTCCTCGACGAGTTCAAGAACAGCGAAGGCGACCCCCTGCCGGTGATCGTGCAGAAGGCCGACGGCGGCTACCTGTACGCGACCACCGACCTGGCTGCCGTGCGTTACCGCAGCAACGTGTTGAAAGCTGACCGCGCACTGTACTTCGTCGACCAGCGCCAGGCCCTGCACTTCAACCAGGTGTTCGAAGTAGCCCGCCGCGCAGGCTTCGTCAGCCACCCGATGCAAATGGAGCACATGGGCTTCGGCACCATGAACGGCGCCGACGGCCGCCCGTTCAAGACCCGTGACGGCGGCACCGTGAAGCTGATCGACCTGCTCACCGAGGCCAAGGAGCGCGCCTACGCGCTGGTCAAGGAAAAGAACCCGAGCCTGGCCGACGACGAACTGCGCCACATCGGCGAGGTGGTGGGCATTGGCGCGGTGAAATACGCCGACCTGTCCAAGCACCGCACCAGCGACTACAGCTTCAACTTCGAGCTGATGCTCAACTTCGAAGGCAACACCGCGCCTTACCTGCTGTACGCTTACACCCGCGTAGCCGGCGTGTTCCGCAAGCTGGGCAAAGGGTTTGACGAAGTCGACGGCAAAATCGTGCTGCAGGCTGCCCACGAGCAAGATTTGGCCGCGCGCCTGGCGCAGTTTGGCGAAATCCTCAACAACGTCGCCGAAAAAGGCACGCCGCACGTGCTGTGCAGCTACCTGTACGACTTGGCCGGCCTGTTCTCCAGCTTCTACGAGAACTGCCCGATCCTTGCTGCCGAAACCCCTTCGCAGCAGCAGAGCCGGCTGCGCCTGGCCGCCCTGACCGGCCGCACCCTCAAACAAGGTCTGGAACTGCTCGGCCTGGAAACCCTGGAGCGCATGTAAGTTGGCTGCCAAGAAAAAACCTGCCCCGAAACGCGGCGCCAGCCGCCAGACGGCACCAGCCAAACAGCCGATCCCCGGCTGGGTATGGCTGGCGGTCGGCCTGACCGTAGGCGCGTTCATCGTATTCCTGATGAAGCTCGAACCCGGTGGCGACGACATCAAACGCACCAAACCCGAGCAGCAGAAGCCGGCGAAAACGGCCGAAGCCGGCAAGCCAGCGCAAGCTACTGCGCAACAGCCGGTGAAGCCGAAGTACGACTTCTACACCCTGCTGCCGGAGTCTGAGGTGATCGTGCCGCCGGAAGCCGTACCGGAGAAAACGCCACCAGTGCCGGCCCAGCCGGTAGCTCCGGTAACACCAGCAGAAGCGGCGAAAATCGACACGGCGAGGGCCCAGGCAGCGCTGCTCGGCCAAACCCCGCCGCCGCCACCACCCGTGATCAAGCCGGCTGCGACCACACAGTACTTCCTACAGGCAGGCTCGTTCCGCAAGCAGGCCGATGCCGACAAGGTACGGGCACAGATCATCCTGCTGGGCCAGTCGGTGAAGGTGGAGTCGGGTACGGTCAAGGAGGAAACCTGGTACCGCGTGCTGGTCGGGCCGTTCAGCAACCGCGAGCAATTGACCGGGGCACAGAAGCAGCTGGCTGGAGCCGGTTTCAGCAACCTGTTGCTGCAACAGCGGCAGACCCGCCAGTAACAAAGAAGGCCTTGCCGCAGCGGTGCGACAAGGCCTTTTTTATATAGGCAGCATTACCCGTGAGTGGGCTGTAAAACAGCCCCGGCACCGTCAGCCCCGCCCCGCATTCCTCTCGGACACCTGGGTGTTCAACGTCCAGAAGTCATACAGCACCCCCACCAGGAACAACCCACCGGTAAAGAAGTAGATGATCGCGGTGATCCACTTGCCCTGATACAGCCGGTGCAGGCCAAACACCCCGAGGAAGGTCAGCAGAATCCAGGCGATGTTGTAGTCGATACGCCCGGACTGAAACCTCAGGTCGGCTTCACGGTCCATGGACGGGATCAGGAACAGGTCGATCAACCAACCAATGCCCAGCAAGCCCAAGGTGAAGAACCAGATGGTCCCGGTAATCGGCTTGCCGTAATAGAAGCGATGGGACCCGGTGAAGCCGAAAATCCACAGCAGGTAGCCAATGGTTTTGCTGTGGGTGTCGTGAAAGGGCACCCCCTGTTGATAACTGTTCATTCATAGCCCCTGTGGGTTATCCGAAAATTTTCTAAGAAAAAATGTGACTTTCTCGCCGCAAGCCGACATACGGCACCTGGACAATCGACCAACGGATCAATGATTGATCAAAAAGCTGTTATAAAGTTGCGCGCCCAACACATAACTATTCATAAGAGCTTCATCTATGCCGCCTTTGATCAAGACATGGCTGACCCTCTGCCTATTATTGCCCCTGGCCGCCCACGCCACCAATCGTGAGCAACGTCTTCCCAATGGTTTCACCGGCTACACGACCAACGCGTCGGTGAAACACGCACCCGCCAAACAGACCGCGCTGCGCGCCCGCCCAAGCAACGCCGTCAGCAGCCGCGGTGCCAATGTCGCCGCCATGTCGCCCAAGCAAAGCAGCGACGTACTCAGCCGTGCGGTCAATGTGCTCGGTACCCCTTATGTTTGGGGCGGCAGCAGCCCGAAAAAAGGCTTTGACTGCAGCGGGCTGGTCAAATACGCCTTCAACGACGTCGCTGACGTCAACCTGCCGCGCACCTCCAATGCCATGGCCCAGGGCCACGGGGTGAAGGTAGCCAAGGCTGATCTGAAGCCTGGAGACCTGATCTTCTTCAACATAAAGAGCCGTCGGGTCAATCACGTAGCCATCTACCTGGGTAACGACCGCTTCATCCACGCTCCACGCCGTGGCAAGCGGGTGAGTATCGACACCTTGAGCAAGCCTTACTGGCAGAAGCACTACGTGGTGGCCAAGCGGGTACTGCCGAAAGAGCAGCAGCTGAGTCTGGCCAAGCGTTAATCTGATCGGCGCTATCCGGTACCGGCCCCTTCGCGGGCACGCCCGCTCCCACAGGTACCGCGTCGCTCTCGCGGGCAGCGCCATACCTGTGGGAGCGGGCGCGCCCGCGAAAGGGCCTTTGCAGGTACTACTAGCTTTTGATCAACCCTCGCTCCCTCAGCCTCCGCATCGCCCCCTCCATCGTCCGCATCCCCTCCGCTGCCCCACCCTGCATCACCGAAGACAACTGCGCCAACCGCCCCTCCCGAACCAGGTTACGCACCGCCGGCGTCGCCACCAGCACTTCCCGCGCAGCCACCCGCCCACCTTCCACACGCCTGACCAGCACCTGCGCGACCACCAGGCGCAGCGACTCGGACAGCATCGCCCGCACCAACGGCTTTTCCTCGGCAGCAAAAACCTCCACCAACCTGTCGATGCTGCTGGTCGCCGAACGCGCATGCACGGTTGCCAGCACCAGGTGCCCGGTTTCGGCCGCGCGCAGGGCCAGACGAATGGTTTCCAGGTCGCGCAACTCGCCGATCATGATCACGTCCGGGTCCTGGCGCAGCGCACTGCGTAGCCCCTGAGCAAAGCCGCGACAATGGCGCCCCATCTCACGCTGGTTGACCAGGCTGCGCTGGCTGCCATGGATGACCTCAACAGGGTCTTCCAGGGTAATGATGTGCAGTGCCCGCTCGCGGTTCAGCTGGTCGAGCAGCGTTGCCAGGGTGCAGGTCTTGCCACTGCCGGTCGGCCCGCCGACGAGGATCAAGCCATCACTGCATTGCGCAACAGCTTGAAACACATCCGCAAGGTCCAGCTCGCTCACGGTGGCAATGCGCCCCGGAATCAGCCGAAAGGTCACCGCCGGGCCATTCAACTGGCGAAACAGGTTCAGCCGAAAGCGCCCAAGCGCCGGCAACTCCAGCGCAAGGTCCAGTTCATCGCCTTGGGCCCACTGCTGGCACTGGTGGTCATCCAGCACGCTCGCCATGCCCTCGATCAAGGCACCCGCGCTCAAGGGCGGCAAGCCCATACGCTGCAACTCGCCATCCAGGCGCAGCATTGGAATCTGGCCCGTCGCCAGGTGCAGGTCCGAAGCCCCCGCATCCACAGCTCGGGCCAACAGGTCGGTCACATCCATGAGACTCCCCAAAGGCCTTCAAGCAGGTAGAATGCCGCAGACCCTACAGCTGCCGGCATTGATCCATGTCCACCCTAGCAGACAACCTTTCCGCGATTTCCGCCCGTATCGCCAGTGCTGCCCAGGCAGTCGGGCGTGATCCGGCCAGCGTCCAGTTGCTGGCCGTGAGCAAGACCAAGCCCGCCAGCGCTATCCGCGAAATCCATGCCGCCGGTGCGCGCGACTTCGGGGAAAATTACCTACAGGAAGCACTGACAAAGCAGCAGGCGCTCAGCGACTTGCCCTTGATCTGGCACTTCATCGGCCCCATTCAGTCGAACAAGACCAAAGCGATCGCCGAGCACTTCGACTGGGTACATTCCGTGGACCGCCTGAAAATTGCCCAACGCCTGTCGGAACAGCGCCCTGCCGGGCTGGGGCCGCTGAACATCTGCCTGCAGGTAAACGTCAGCGGCGAAGACAGTAAATCCGGCTGCGCCCCGGCCGACCTGCCCGCGCTGGCCGCAGCCGTAGCCGCACTGCCCAACCTGCGCCTGCGCGGGCTGATGGCAATTCCCGAACCCACCGAAGACCGCGCCACCCAGGAAGCCGCCTTCGCCAGCCTGCGCAAGTTGCAGGAAGGCCTGGGGCTTGGCCTGGACACCCTGTCCATGGGTATGAGCCACGACCTGGAAGCGGCCATCGCCCAGGGTGCGACGTGGGTACGGATTGGCACGGCCCTGTTCGGTGCCCGCGACTACGGCAACACCTGATTCCATGCTTCACTCACTCTTTTCCACAAGGACCTGACATGAGCAAGACACGTATTGCCTTTATCGGCGCCGGCAACATGGCCGCCAGCCTGATCGGTGGTCTGCGTGCCCAGGGCCTGGACGCCTCGCAGATCCGCGCCAGCGACCCCGGCGCCGACACCCGCAGTCGCATCCAGGCCGAGCACGGCATTGAAGCCTTCGAGGACAACGCCCAGGCCATTGATGGCGCCGACGTCATCGTGCTGGCGGTCAAGCCACAAGTCATGAAAACCGTCTGTCAGGCGTTGCAACCCAACCTGCAGGATGGCCAGCTGATCGTTTCCATCGCCGCCGGTATCACATGCGCCAGCCTGCAAAGCTGGGTGGGCGCTCGCCCGGTAGTGCGCTGCATGCCCAACACCCCGGCATTGCTGCGCCAAGGCGTGAGCGGCCTGTACGCCACCGCTGAAGTGTCCGGCGAACAGCGTCAGCAGGCCGAACAACTGCTGTCGGCCGTGGGCACCGCCCTGTGGCTGGAACAGGAACAGCAACTGGACGCCGTGACTGCTGTGTCTGGCAGTGGCCCGGCGTACTTCTTCCTGCTGATCGAGGCCATGACCGCGGCCGGCGAAAAACTCGGCCTGCCACGCGAAACCGCCTCCCAACTGACCTTGCAGACGGCCCTGGGCGCCGCGGGCATGGCGGTTGCAAGCGATGTCGATGCCGCCGAACTGCGCCGCCGCGTCACCTCGCCCGCCGGCACCACGGAAGCGGCGATCAAGTCGTTCCAGGCCAGCGGCTTCGAAGCCATCGTCGAGCAGGCGCTGCAGGCTGCAGCCACGCGCTCCGCCGAGCTGGCCGAACAACTGGGCAAATAAGGAGCTTTAGATGAATGCACTGTCAGGCGCCGCGATTTTCGTGGTGCAAACCCTGGTAAGCCTTTACCTGGTAATCGTCCTGCTGCGCTTCGTACTGCAGTTGGTCAAGGCCAACTTCTACAACCCGCTGTGCCAGTTCGCAGTTCGTGCCACCCAACCGCTGCTCAAGCCGATCCGCCGGATCATCCCTAGCGTTGGCGGGCTGGATACCTCGTCGCTACTGCTGGCGGTGGTCATCCAGGCCCTGCTTATGGGCTTCGTGCTGATGGTCACCTACGGGACCTTCGGCGACGTCCTGCACCTGCTGATGTGGGCAATCATCGGCATCACCTCGCTGTTCCTGAAGATTTTCTGGGTGGCGATGATCGTCATGGTGATCGTTTCCTGGGTTGCACCCAACAGCCACAACCCGGCGGCCGAACTGGCCTACCAGATCAGCGAGCCAGTGCTGGCGCCATTCCGCCGTCTGGTACCAAATCTGGGCGGCATGGACATTTCGCCGATCTTCGCCTTCCTGGCGATCCAGGTAATCCAGTCGTTTGTCATGCCCCCGCTGGCCGCCTACGCCGGCATGCCTCAAGAGCTGTGGCGAATGATCTGAGGCTCGCCAGCCCAGCTTGCCCCCAGTCGCAAGCCTTTGCTTGCCGCTGGGGGTAGCGCTCTTTAGACTTACGCCTCCGTCAAGCGTGAGCAGGGTCGATGTCAACTGTCTTTCCCGAAGATTCCGTCGGTCTGGTAGTACCGCAAACCGCCCGGTTCGATGAACCGCTGGCACTGGCCTGTGGCCGTTCACTGGCCAGTTACGAACTGGTCTACGAGACCTATGGCACCCTGAACGCCAGCGCGAGCAATGCCGTGCTGATCTGCCATGCCCTGTCCGGCCACCACCATGCCGCTGGCTACCATGCCGCCACCGACCGCAAGCCGGGCTGGTGGGACAGTTGCATCGGCCCCGGCAAGCCGATCGATACCAACCGCTTCTTCGTAGTCAGCCTGAACAACCTCGGTGGCTGCAACGGCAGCACTGGCCCCAGCAGCGTCAACCCTGCCACCGGCAAACCGTATGGCGCCGATTTCCCTGTACTGACCGTAGAGGACTGGGTACACAGCCAGGTGCGCCTGGGCGAGCGCTTGGGCATCCAGCAGTGGGCCGCTGTCGTGGGCGGCAGCCTTGGCGGCATGCAGGCACTGCAATGGACCATCAGCTACCCCGAGCGTGTGCGCCATTGCGTCGACATTGCCTCGGCACCCAAGCTGTCAGCGCAGAACATCGCCTTCAACGAGGTGGCGCGCCAAGCCATTCTCACCGACCCTGAGTTCCATGGCGGTTCGTTCCAGGACCAGGGCGTGATCCCCAAGCGCGGCCTGATGCTGGCACGCATGGTCGGGCACATTACCTACCTGTCCGACGACTCGATGGGTGAAAAATTCGGCCGTGAGCTGAAAAGCGACAAGCTCAACTACGATTTCCACAGCGTCGAGTTTCAGGTCGAAAGCTACCTGCGCTATCAGGGCGAAGAGTTTTCCGGCCGTTTCGACGCCAACACCTACCTGCTGATGACCAAGGCGCTGGACTATTTCGACCCGGCCGCCAAGCAGGGGGGTGACCTGGCAGCCACCCTGGCCCACGTCACAGCGGACTACTGCATCATGTCGTTCACCACCGACTGGCGCTTCTCTCCGGCCCGTTCGCGCGAGATCGTCAACGCGCTGATGGCTGCGCGCAAGAACGTCTGTTATCTGGAGATCGATTCGCCCTACGGGCACGATGCCTTCCTGATCCCCACACCTCGCTACATGCAGGGTTTCTCGAACTACATGAACCGCATTGCCATCTGAGGACAGCATGAGAGCCGATCTGGAAATCATCCACGACTGGATCCCCGCCGGCAGCCGGGTACTCGACCTGGGCTGCGGTAGCGGCGAACTGCTGGCCTCGCTGCGTGACCGCAAACAGGTCACCGGCTATGGCCTGGAAATCGACGCCGACAATATCGCCGCCTGCGTGGCCAAGGGCGTCAACGTCATCGAACAAGACCTGGACAAAGGCCTGGGCAACTTCGCCAGCAACAGTTTCGACGTCGTGATCATGACCCAAGCCCTGCAGGCCGTGGAGTACCCCGACCGCATCCTCGACGAAATGCTGCGCGTGGGCCGTCAGTGCATCATCACCTTCCCCAACTTCGGCCACTGGCGCTGCCGCTGGTACCTGGCGACCAATGGCCGCATGCCGGTATCGGACTTCATGCCGTATACCTGGTACAACACGCCGAACATCCACTTCTGCACCTTCGCCGACTTCGAAGAACTTGTGCACGAACGCCGAGCCAAGGTACTCGACCGCCTGGCGGTCGACCACTTGCACCGCAATGGGTGGGGTGGCCGGCTATGGCCTAATCTTCTAGGTGAGATCGGCATCTACCGCGTCAGCAGTCCGGGCCTGCAAGAGCAGCCGCTCGCGGTCTGACGCCCACCGGAGGAATCGCCCCATGCGCCGCCTAGCCCTGTTCCTGATCAGCCTGTGCCTGGCCCTGCCAGTACTGGCTGCCGATGCCGCACGCCCCGAGCGCAAGGAGGTATTTGGCGACGTGACGGTGCACTACAGCGCATTCACGTCGAGCATGCTCACGCCCGAGGTGGCAGCGGCCACCGGCCTGGTTCGCAGCAAGAACCAGGGCGTGCTCAACATTACCGTACTCAAGGCCAGCAAACCGGCCACAGCGGTGGTCAGCGGCACGATCAAGGACCTGACCGGGCGCAGCAGCCCGCTGTCGTTCAAGCAGATTACCGAACAGGGTGCGGTGTACTACATCGCCCAGTTCAAGATCGACCAGCCAGAAACCGTCACCTTCGACTTGAACATCGAAACCGGCGGCATCAGCAACTCTCTCCGCTTCAACCAGGAAGTGTTCCCAGGCGAATGATGAATTTCCAGCAACTCGTATTGGCCAGCCACAACGCCGGCAAACTCAAGGAACTCCAGGCCATGCTCGGCCAATCCGTGCAACTGCGCTCGATTGGTGAGTTCAGCCAGGTCGAGCCGGAAGAAACCGGCCTGTCGTTCGTCGAGAACGCCATCCTCAAGGCGCGCAACGCCGCCCGCATTTCCGGCCTGCCGGCCCTGGCCGATGACTCCGGTCTGGCGGTGGATTTCCTCGGCGGCGCGCCGGGCATCTACTCGGCACGTTATGCCGATGGCCAGGGTGACGCGGCAAACAACGCCAAGCTGCTCGAAGCCTTGAAAGACGTGCCTGAAGGTGAGCGCAGTGCACAGTTCGTCTGCGTTCTGGCACTGGTGCGTCACGCCGACGACCCGTTGCCGATCCTGTGCGAAGGCCTGTGGCAAGGGCGCATCCTGTTCGAGGCCAGCGGTGAGCAGGGCTTTGGCTACGACCCGCTGTTCTGGGTACCGGAGCGCAACTGCTCCAGCGCCGATCTGGCCCCCGCAGACAAGAACCAGCTCAGCCACCGCGCCCGTGCCATGGTCCTGCTGCGCCAACGTCTGGGCCTGGCATGATCGAAATGCTGTCGCCCTCCGGCGCGGCGGGCTTTACCAGCCTGCCGCCGCTGGCGCTGTACATCCACATTCCGTGGTGCGTACGCAAATGCCCTTATTGCGACTTCAACTCCCACGCTGCCGGGCCTGAGCTACCGGAAGATGCCTATGTCACAGCCTTGCTCGACGACCTCGACCAGGAACTGTCTGCCGTACAAGGCCGCCCGCTCAGCTCGATCTTCTTCGGTGGCGGTACGCCAAGCCTGTTCAGTGCCAACGCCCTCGGCCGCCTGCTGCGCGGCGTAGAGCAACGTATTGCGTTCGCGCCAGACATCGAGATTACCCTGGAAGCCAACCCGGGCACCTTCGAGCAGGACAAGTTCAAGGCCTACCGGCAGACCGGCATCAACCGCCTGTCGATCGGTGTGCAGAGCTTCCAGCCAGCCAAGCTGGAAGCACTTGGACGCATCCACAATGGCGACGAAGCGGTTCGGGCCGCTGGCATGGCGCGCGCGGCCGGTTTCGACAATTTCAACATGGACCTGATGCACGGCCTGCCCGACCAGTCGCAGGACGACGCACTGGCTGACCTGCGCCAGGCCATCGACCTGGGCCCGACACACCTGTCGTGGTATCAGCTGACCGTGGAACCGAACACGGTGTTCTGGAACCAGCCGCCAGAGCTACCCGAAGACGATATCCTCTGGGATATTCAGGAAGCCGGCCAAGCGCTGATGGCCGCGCACGGCTACCGCCAGTACGAGGTATCAGCCTACGCCCAGGCAGACCGCGCCGCCCGGCACAACCTCAACTACTGGCGCTTCGGCGACTTCATCGGCATTGGCGCTGGCGCTCACGGCAAGCTCACCTTTGCCGACGGGCGCATCCTGCGTACCTGGAAGACCCGCCTGCCCAAGGATTACCTGAACCTGGCCAAGCCGTTCAAGGCCGGCGAGAAGCTGCTGCCAGTCGATGAACTGCCGTTCGAGTTCCTGATGAACGCCCTGCGCCTGACCGATGGCGTGGAAGCCGACTTGTTTACCCAACGCACCGGCTTGCCACTGGCACAGCTGCATGAGGCACGCCGTGCCGCCGAACAAAAGGGCCTTTTGCAGGTCGAACCGGATCGACTGGTAGCCACGCCGAGGGGCCAGTTGTTCCTCAATGACCTGCTGCAGTATTTCTTGACCTAAGGATGACCCATGGATCTGGTACTTGATCTGCTCGCGACGGTTTCCCGCTGGAGCCGCAGCAACCTGTCGGAGATTTCACTGGCCTTGGTAGGCTGCTTGCTGGTGCTGTTCGGCACCGATGTCAAAGCCTGGGCAGAGCAACGCCTGGGGGGCTTAGCCGGCGCCCTGCGCGTGCCGTTCATGGCGCTGATGGTGATGATCGGTAGCGGTGCTGCGCTGATCTATGCCACGCCGTGGGTGGTGAAGGGGCTGAGCCAGTTCAACAACTATGCGCTGGCGCCGGTATTGCTGGTGGTGCTGGTGTTGATTGGCGTGGTGGCGGATCGCCGCGGCTGAGCCAATGGCCCCTGGGTCAACTGTCTTGCTCAACATTTGAAAGACCTGCGCGGCCGCCTGTAGGAGCGGGTTTACCCGCGAAGAGGCCGGCCCTGCTGGCCAATTTCCACCCGCCATTCACTGTTGCTGCCGCCACCGTATTCGCGGGTAAACCCGCTCCTACACAGATGGGTGGTGGACACACATCGGTGGTTGGACACAGCCCACTGTAGGAGCGGGTTTACCCGCGAATGGGCCGGCCCTGCTGGCCAATTTCCCCGCCGTTCACCGTTGCCGCCGCCACCGTATTCGCGGGTAAACCCGCTCCTACACAGATTGGTGGTGGACACATCTCGGGGTTGGACACAGACCGCTGTAGGAGCGGGTTTACCCGCGAATGGGCCGGCCCTGCTGGCCAATCTCCACCCGCCGCTCACCGTCGCAGCCGCCCGCGAACACCGGCAAAGCCGGTGCCATCCACCGCGTTGGTTTCTTCGCGGGCATGCCCTGAGGTGTTGTGTATTACCGAAAAAAACCGCCCTTCTCAAGGCGGTTATTTTCGCCTGCATTCCTGCAGGCATCAGCACATCGAAAGGCCGTATCAGCCGCTCAATCCACCTTCTCGAACTTCAAGTCCCACACCCCGTGTCCCAGCCGCTCACCGCGGCGTTCGAACTTGGTGATCGGGCGCTCTTCGGGGCGCGGCACATAGGTGCCGTCTGCCGCACGGTTGCGATAGCCCGGGGCAGCGCTCATCACTTCCAGCATGTACTCGGCATACGGCTCCCAGTCGGTGGCCATGTGGAACACGCCACCGGGCTTGAGCTTGCGACGTACCAGCTCGGCGAACTCCAGCTGGACGATGCGGCGCTTGTGGTGACGCGCCTTGTGCCAAGGGTCTGGGAAGAACAGCATCAACCGATCGAGGCTGTTATCCGCCACACAGCGGTTCAGCACCTCGATGGCATCGCAGTCATACACCCGCAGGTTTTTCAGCCCCTGGGTCAGCACGCCATTGAGCAGCGCGCCAACACCCGGGCGGTGCACTTCCACACCGATGAAGTCCTGCTCAGGTGCGGCAGCGGCCATTTCCAGCAGGGAATGGCCCATGCCGAAGCCAATCTCCAAGGTGCGCGGGGCCGAACGGCCGAACACCTGGTCGTAGTCCACCGGGCTGTCAGCCAGTGGCAGGATGTACAGCGGGCCGCCTTGGTCCAGGCCGCGCTGCTGGCCTTCGGTCATGCGCCCGGCACGCATCACGAAGCTCTTGATGCGGCGGTGTGGGCGGGCTTCGCCGTCGGGGGTGATCGGCGTATCGTGCGATTCAGTCATCAGTTGCTCTTACTTGATCAGACCATCCAGCGGCGAAGAGGCGCTGGCATAGAGTTTCTTCGGCATACGACCGGCCAGGTAGGCCATGCGACCCGCGACAATGGCGTGTTTCATGGCCTCGGCCATCAGCACCGGCTGCTGGGCATGGGCGATGGCCGAGTTCATCAGCACTGCCTCACAGCCCATTTCCATGGCGATGGTGGCGTCGGATGCGGTACCCACACCGGCATCGACCAGCACCGGCACCTTGGATTCTTCCAGGATGATCTGCAGGTTGTAGGGGTTGCAAATACCCAGGCCGGTGCCAATCAGGCCAGCCAGCGGCATGACCGCGATGCAGCCGACTTCGGCCAGCTGACGGGCGATGATCGGGTCGTCGCTGGTGTAGACCATTACATCGAAACCTTCCTTGACCAGCACTTCGGCAGCCTTGAGGGTTTCGATCACGTTAGGGAACAGGGTTTTCTGGTCGGCCAGCACTTCCAGCTTCACCAGCGTGCGGGACTCGTGCGATTTGCGCCCATCGAGCAGTTCGCGGGCCAGACGGCAAGTGCGTACCGCTTCCACCGCGTCAAAGCAGCCTGCAGTGTTCGGCAGGATGGTGTACTTGTCGGGCGACAGTACATCGAGCAGGTTCGGCTCGCCCGCGTTCTGGCCAAGGTTGGTGCGGCGTACAGCGACAGTGACGATTTCGGCACCCGAGGCCTCGGTGGCCAGGCGGGTTTCTTCCATGTCACGGTACTTGCCGGTACCGACCAGCAGGCGCGACTGGAAAGTACGCCCGGCCAGGGTGAAGGGCTTGTCGCTACGAACGTTGCTCATCGTTGTTCCTCGGGAAAAGGTTGCAGGGCTTGCTTGTGAACCGCCGGGCTGCTGTCAGCCGCCACCGATGGCGTGGACCACTTCGACCTGGTCGCCGTCATTCAGCAGCGTGCTGTCGTGCTGGCTGCGCGGCACGATATCCAGATTCAGTTCCACTGCAACACGGCGCCCGGTCAGTTCCAGGCGCGCCAGCAGGGCTGCAACGCTTTCGCCGGCAGGCAGTTCGTAAGGTTCACCGTTCAATTTAATGCGCATGCGCACGGCCACCATTGTTCTTTGGGGCCAGCATTCTAGCGCCGAACCGCCCTGCAACCCAAGGGCGGTGCGCGCCATTAGTCGTGATTGTGGACCACTCGGTCAGCCCAGCCGCCAGGCTGCCAGGCCCAGGCACAACCAGCCGCCGAGGAAGCACAAGCCACCAATCGGGGTGATGATGCCAAGCTTGCCGATGCCGCTGAGGGTCAGCAGGTACAGGCTGCCGGAGAACAGCACGATGCCCAACGCAAACAGGCCGCCAGCCCACCCCACCAGGCGCCCGGGCAGGTGCGCCGAGAGCACCGCAACGCCGAAGATCGCCAAGGCATGGACCAGTTGGTAAGTCACGCCGGTATGGAAGATTGCCAGGTAGTCAGCCGTCAGCCGGTTTTTCAGGCCATGAGCGGCGAAGGCGCCCAGGGCGACGCCGGTAAAGCCAAAAAAGGCGGCAAGCATCAGGAAGCTGCGAAGCATGGGACGACTCCTTGTATCGGGTCTGTATAATGGCCCCTTCCACCCTTAGGGCCAAGCCATCGACATGCTGTCAACGCTTATCCGTCGCCTCTCCCGTGCCCTGCTCTGGTTCGTTGCCGGCAGCATCGTACTGGTGCTGGTGTTCCGCTGGGTCCCACCGCCCGGCACGGCGCTGATGGTCGAGCGCAAGGTACAGTCTTGGGTGAGTGGTGAACCGATCGACCTTCAGCGCGACTGGGAGCCATGGGAGAACATCTCCGATCAGCTCAAGGTTGCAGTCATTGCTGGCGAGGACCAGAAGTTCGCCAGCCACTGGGGCTTCGACATCCCGGCCATTCAGGCGGCGCTGGCCCACAACGAGCGCGGCGGCAACATTCGCGGCGCCAGCACCCTGACCCAACAAGTGGCCAAGAACCTGTTTCTGTGGTCAGGCCGCAGCTGGTTTCGCAAGGGGCTGGAGGCTTGGTTCACCGCGCTGATTGAGCTGTTCTGGTCGAAGGAACGGATTCTCGAGGTCTATTTGAACAGCGCCGAGTGGGGCAAGGGCGTGTTTGGTGCCCAGGCGGCGGCGCGTTATCACTTTGGTGTCGACGCCAGCCGGCTCAGCCGTCAGCAGGCAGCGCAGCTGGCTGCGGTGCTGCCTAGCCCGATCAAGTGGAGTGCCAGCCGGCCGAGTGCGTATGTGGCCAGCCGGGCCAGCTGGATTCGCCGGCAGATGAGCCAGTTGGGCGGGCCCAGCTACTTGATGCAGCTGGACTCATCCAGAAAGCTTTGAATGCAGGCCCGGCCCTTTCGCGGGTAAACCCGCTCCTACGGGCAACTGCGCGCCCGCGCGCCTACGGGCAACCGCATCCCCTGTAGGAGCGGGTTTACCCGCGAAGAGGCCGGCAAAGCCAGCACAAATAAAAAAGCCGCTCACCCCATCAGGGCCAGCGGCTTCTCTCTACAACCAAGACTCGATCAGGCAGCGATCAGGGCCTTGACCTTGTTCATCGCATTCTTCTCCAGCTGGCGAATACGCTCAGCCGATACGCTGTACTTGTCTGCCAGTTCATGCAGCGTGGCCTTCTCTTCCGCCAGCCAACGCTGGTAGAGAATATCGCGGCTACGCTCGTCCAGACCTTGCAGCGCTTCGTGCAGGTTGCTGGTGGAATTGTCACTCCAGTCGGCATCCTCCAGCTGCACTGCCGGATCGTAACGGTGGTCTTCCAGGTAATGCGCAGGCGACTGGAAGGCGCTGTCATCGTCAGCTTCCGCTGCCGGGTCAAAGGCCATGTCCTGGCCACTGAGGCGGCTTTCCATCTCGCGCACTTCGCGCGGCTCGACGCCAAGGCTTTCCGCCACGCGATGCACTTCGTCGTTGTTCAGCCATGCCAGGCGCTTCTTCTGGCTACGCAGGTTGAAGAACAGCTTGCGCTGAGCCTTGGTGGTAGCCACCTTCACGATGCGCCAGTTGCGCAGAATGAACTCGTGGATCTCTGCCTTGATCCAGTGCACGGCGAACGACACCAGACGCACGCCCATTTCCGGGTTGAAGCGCTTGACGGCTTTCATCAGGCCGACGTTGCCTTCCTGGATCAGGTCAGCCTGAGCCAACCCATAGCCGGCATAGCTACGGGCGATATGTACGACAAAACGCAGGTGGGCCATCACCATCTGACGAGCGGCCTCGACATCCTGCTCATAATAGAGACGCTCGCCCAGATCACGCTCCTGCTCGACCGTCAGCAGCGGGATGCTGTTGACCGTGTGCACATAGGCTTCCAGGTTTGCACCGGGTACCAAGGCATAGGCAGGTTGCAACGATGTGGTCATTCAAGAACCTCCGACTTACAAAACTCGCACCTTGTGGGCGCTGCCAACATTGACCTGGAACGACGGTACAAGTTCCGCAGTGAAGAAAATGTCAATGCTGACACGTAAAAACTATCGCGGCGCCAGCTCGTTCAAGTGGCGGGCGACTGCAATCCATGCACCGATATACCCCAACAACACTGCTCCGATCAAGAGCGACAGACCATCGGAAGCCGGAACGCCGCCCAGGGCGAAGTCACTGCCATACAGCCCGGAAAGCCCTACTACCGCCTCGTTCAGCCAGTTCAGGCCAAACGCCAGGATGCCCCACGCCAGCAGGCCTGCGCCCAGGCCATACAGGGCGCCCATGTACAGGAAAGGCCGGCGCACGTAGGCGTCGGTGCCGCCGACCAGCTTGATCACTTCGATCTCGATACGACGGTTTTCAATGTGTAGACGAATTGTGTTACCGATTACTAACAGCAGGGCAGAAATCAGCATCACGGCCAGGCCGAAGACGAAGCGGTCACCCAACTTGAGGATGGCTGCCAGGCGCTCGACCCAGACCAGGTCCAGTTGCGCCACGTCCACCCGCGGCAACTCCGACAGGCGCTGACGCAAGGCTTCCAGGGCCGGCTTGTCAACCTCGGTCGGGGTTACCACCACCGTCCCCGGCAGTGGGTTGTCTGGCAGTTCGCGCAGGGCCTCGCCCAGCCCGGACTGCTGCTGAAACTCCTCCAGCGCCTGCTCGCGGCTGACATACTGGGCGTCCGCCACCCCAGGCATGCCCTTGATCTCGTCGCGCAGCGCTTCGCCATCGCGGCTGCCGGCATCAAGCTTGAGGTACAGCGAAATCTGCGCAGCGCGCTGCCACGAACCGCCAAGCTGCTCGACGTTCTTCAGCAACAAGGACAGGCCCATCGGCATGCTCAGCGCCACTGCCATCACCAGGCAGGTGAAGAAACTGCCGATCGGTTGCTTGCCCAGGCGGCGCAGGCTGTCGGCCAAGCTGGCACGGTGGCTTTCCAGCCAGGCATGCAGCAGGGTGCGGAAGTCCGGGCCATCATCGTCTTCCCCGCTTTTTTTCTTCGCAGGTTGCGGATCGGCCGGTTTCGGTGCGACCCGCTCGGAAACCTTCGGCGTACGTGTAGTGTTCATTGCCCGGCCTCCCCATCGCCGATCAAGCGGCCGCGTTGCAAGGTCAGCATGCGGTGGCGCATGCGCGCGATCAGTGCCAGGTCGTGGCTGGCGATCAATACCGTCGTGCCCAGGCGGTTGATGTCCTCGAACACGCCCATGATCTCTGCAGCCAGGCGCGGGTCGAGGTTACCGGTGGGCTCGTCGGCCAGCAGCAGAGCCGGCTGGTGAACGATGGCTCGGGCGATACCGACCCGCTGCTGCTGCCCGGTGGACAGGTCGGCCGGGAACAGCTCGCCTTTGTCGGACAGCGACACACGTTCCAGGGCCGAGTCCACGCGCTTGGCGATCTCGACCTTGGACAGGCCGAGAATCTGCAGCGGCAAGGCAATGTTGTTGAACACGGTGCGGTCGAACAACAGCTGGTGGTTCTGGAACACCACGCCGATTTGCCGGCGCAGGAACGGGATTTGCGCATTGCTGATCTGGCCCAGGTCCTGCCCTGCCAGCATCAGCTTGCCGCTGGTCGGGCGCTCCATGGCCAGCAACAGGCGCAGCAGGGTGCTCTTGCCAGCGCCCGAGTGGCCGGTGACGAACAGGAATTCGCCCCGGCGCGCCCGGAAACTCAGCTCATGCAAACCCACATGACCATTGGGATAGCGCTTGGCAACCTGCTCGAATCGGATCATGGTCAATCTCGCTCGGCGAACAGAGCCTTGACGAACGGCTCGGCTTCGAAGGTACGCAGGTCGTCGATGCCTTCACCGACACCGATGAAACGGATCGGGATGTTGAACTGCTTGGCCAGGGCGAAGATCACCCCGCCCTTGGCAGTGCCGTCCAGCTTGGTCAGGGCCAGGCCGGTCAGCTCGACGCTCTGGTTGAAGTACTTGGCCTGACTGATGGCGTTCTGGCCGGTGCCGGCGTCAAGCACCAGCAGCACCTCGTGCGGCGCCTCAACGTCGAGCTTGCCGATGACCCGGCGGACCTTCTTCAGCTCTTCCATCAGGTTGTCTTTGGTGTGCAGGCGGCCGGCAGTGTCGGCGATCAGCACATCAACGCCACGGGCCTTGGCGGCCTGCACGGCATCGAAGATTACCGAAGCAGAGTCGGCACCTGTGTGCTGGGCGATCACCGGAATCTGGTTGCGCTCGCCCCACACCTGCAACTGCTCGACCGCCGCTGCACGGAAGGTATCACCGGCAGCCAGCATTACCTTCTTGCCTTCCAGTTGCAGCTTCTTCGCCAGCTTGCCGATGGTGGTGGTCTTGCCGGCGCCGTTCACGCCAACCACAAGGATCACATAGGGTTTGTTCTGGGCTTGTACGTTCAGCGGCTGCTCGACCGGGCGCAGCAGCGCAGCCAGTTCTTCCTGCAACGATTTGTACAGGGCATCGGCATCGGCCAACTGCTTGCGCGCGACCTTCTGGGTCAGGTTCTGGACAATGGCCGAGGTAGCCTCCACACCCACGTCGGCTGTCAGCAGGCGCGTTTCGATTTCGTCGAGCAGGTCGTCGTCGATGACCTTCTTGCCGAGGAACAGGCTGGCCATGCCCTCGCCGATGCTGGCACTGGTCTTGGACAGGCCTTGCTTGAGGCGCGCGAAGAAGCCGGGCTTGGCCTGTTCGGCGGGAGCCGCAACAGGGGCCGCGGGAACTGGTACCGCGCGTTCCGGGATTGCGGGCGGCGCTTTCGGCTCCAGGTCCGGCACCAGGGCGACGGGCTCTTCGGCAACCGGCAGCACCAGGTTGCTGACCGGCGCTGCGGCCTCGACAGGGGCAGACTCGACAGGGGCCGCCTGCAAGGGCATGGACGCGACCGGCTGCGGTGCAGGCGCCACCAGCGGCCGGGACGCGACCGGCTCGGGCTCAGGGGCCTGCAACGGCTGGGACGCAACCGGTTCAGGGACGGGGGCCTCGACTACCGGGGGCCGGGCGGGTGCGGCGACCGGCTGCGGCTCAGCCAGCTGTGGAGCCGCAGGGGCCTGAACGGGTTCGGGGGCCTGTGGCACTTCGGCGGTTGAGCCCTCGACCGGCGCGGCTGCAGACTGCTCGGCAGCGGGGGGTTCATTCGCGGGCACGCCCGCTCCCACAGGTGGCTGCGGCTTCTTGCGAAACCAGCTGAACAGGCCTTTCTTCTCACCAGCCTCGGCCGGCGCTTTTTTGTCGTCGTTGGAACCAAACATGGAAGACGGCTATCTCAGGGTAGCGATGGGCCAGCGAGGGCCAATCAGGAATTCTCTCTACGCAGAACAGACTATCTTGAAGCCGGCTGGTTCATGCGCAACGTTTTGTCTTAGTGTCCTGTGGGCCAGAACGGCGACAGGCATGGTCGCCAGGCAACCGGATCAGTATCCTAGCACCTCCTGGCCCGCCGACGCTAAACCCAGCGGGCCGCCGAACAGGTTAAACACCGTATGAATGCTCTAGCCCGCCGCGCCGCTGGCCTGTTGCTCGGCACGCTCTGCCTGCCGCTCGCGGCATTTGCCGCCGATGTGCAACCCACCCACGAATTCATCCTCGACAATGGCCTGAAGGTTGTGGTCCGCGAAGACCATCGCGCCCCGGTGGTGGTCTCGCAGATCTGGTACAAGGTCGGCTCGAGCTACGAGACCCCGGGCCAGACCGGGTTGTCCCATGCACTGGAACACATGATGTTCAAGGGCAGCGCCAAGGTCGGCCCCGGCGAGGCTTCGCGCATTCTGCGTGACCTCGGCGCCGATGAAAACGCCTTCACCAGCGACGACTACACCGCCTATTACCAAGTGCTGGCCCGCGACCGCCTGCCGGTAGCCCTGGAACTGGAGGCCGACCGCCTTGCCAGCCTGCGCCTGCCTGCCGACGAGTTCAGCCGCGAAATCGAGGTCATCAAGGAAGAACGCCGCCTGCGCACCGACGACCAGCCCAATGCCAAGGCATTCGAGCTGTTCCGCGCCATGGCCTACCCGGCCAGCGGCTACCACACGCCGACCATTGGCTGGATGGCAGACCTGGAGCGCATGAAGGTCGAGGAGCTTCGCCATTGGTACGAGTCCTGGTACGCCCCCAACAACGCCACCCTGGTGGTGGTCGGTGATGTCACCGCCGACGAGGTCAAGGGCCTGGCGCAGAAGTATTTCGGCAATATTCCCAAACGCGCCGTACCCCCAGCCAAGCTGCCCTTGGAGCTGGCCGAACCAGGTTGGCGCCAGTTGACCCTGCACGTACGAACCCAGCTGCCAAGCCTGATCTACGGTTTCAACGTGCCCGGCCTGCCCACCGCCAAGGACCCACGTACGGTGCATGCACTGCGCCTGATCTCGGCACTGCTCGACGGCGGCTACAGCGCCCGCATGCCGGCACGCCTGGAGCGTGGCCAGGAACTGGTGGCCGGCGCTTCGTCCAGCTACAACGCTTTCACCCGCGGCGACAGCCTATTCCTGATCTCGGCGACGCCGAATGTGCAGAAGCAGAAAACCCTCGCCGACGTCGAGAAAGGCATCTGGCAGCTGCTTGACGAACTCAAGAGCACGCCACCCAGCGCAGAAGAGCTGGAGCGCGTACGCGCCCAGGTCATCGCCGGCCTCGTCTACGACCGCGACTCCATCAGCAGCCAGGCCACCACCATCGGCCAGCTGGAAACCGTCGGCCTGTCCTGGAAGCTGATCGACAGCGAGCTGGACGAGCTCAAACGCGTCACCCCGCAGGACATCCAGAACGCCGCGCGCACCTACTTCACCCGCGAACGCCTGAGCGTTGCCCATGTACTGCCTGAGGAGTCCGCTCATGAGTGATCGCCGCGCCCCACGCCCAACCCTGCTGGCCACGGGCATTCGTGCCCTGGCGCTGGCGGCTGTGCTGGCCGCTCCGGCCATGGCCGATAACGCTGCCAAGGCCGACAGCAGCGCAGCCCGCCCGGCCAACACCTTGCAATCGCTGGCCGAACTGAACGGCAAGGCACCCAGCCGGCGTCAGTTGAACATCCAGCACTGGAACACCGCCGAAGGTGCCCGGGTGCTGTTCGTCGAGGCCCGCGAACTGCCCATGTTCGACCTGCGTGTCACCTTCGCCGCCGGCAGCAGCCAGGATGGCGGCACGCCAGGCCTGGCCGCTCTGACCAACGCCATGCTCAACGAGGGCGTGGCCGGCAAGGACGTCACCGCCATCGCCGAGGGCTTCGAAGGCCTGGGTGCAGACTTTGGCAACGGCTCCTACCGCGATATGGCCGTGGCATCACTGCGCAGCCTCAGTGCCAAGGACAAGCGCGAACCAGCCCTCAAGCTGTTTACAGAGGTGGCGGGCAAGCCGACATTCCCCGAAGATGCCCTCAAGCGCATCAAGAACCAGATGCTGGCAGGCTTCGAATATGAGAAGCAGAACCCGGGCAAGATCGCCGGCAAGGCCCTTTTCGGCAACCTTTATGGCGACCACCCCTACGCCCACCCAAGCGACGGCACCGCAGAGAGCATCGCGGGCATAAGCCTGGCACAACTGCGCGCGTTCCACGCAAAGGCCTATACCGGCGGCAATGCGGTAATCGCCCTGGTCGGCGACCTCAGCCGTGCAGAAGCCGAAGCCATCGCCGCCCAGGTATCTGCCGGCCTGCCCAGGGGCCCGGCGCTGGCCGCACCGGCCCAACCCAAAGACGCCAAGGCTGGCTTGACCCACATCGACTTCCCGTCCAAACAGACCCACCTGATGCTGGCCGAACTGGGGATCGACCGCCAGGATCCGGACTGGCCAGCCCTGTCGCTGGGCAACCAGATCCTTGGCGGTGGTGCCTTCGGTACCCGGCTGATGAGCGAGGTGCGGGAGAAGCGCGGGCTGACCTACGGCGTTTACTCGGCATTCAGCCCGATGCAGGTGCGCGGCCCATTCATGATCAACCTGCAAACCCGTGCCGAGCTCAGCGAGGGCACGCTCAAGCTGGTGCAAGACATTCTCGCCGACTACCTGAAGACGGGCCCGACCCAACAGGAGCTGGACGATGCCAAGCGTGAGCTGGCCGGCAGCTTCCCGCTGTCCAATGCCAGTAATGCCAGCATCGTCGGCCAACTGGGCGCGATCGGCTTCTACAACTTGCCGCTGACCTGGCTGGAGGACTTCATGCAACAGTCCCAGGCCCTCACCGTCGAACAGGTCAAGGCAGCCATGAACAAACACCTGTCAGCCGATAAACTGGTGATCGTCACCGTTGGCCCGAAAGTGCCACAAAAACCGCTGCCAGCACCCACTGACAAGCCCTCCGAGCAACCGCTCGGGGTACCGGAGCACTAATGCCAAGATCCACCCCTCCCGCCCGCCCGCAAGCGGGCAAAAGCAAGGGCCAGGGCCACCTGCGCATCATCGCCGGCGAGTGGCGCAGCCGCCGCCTGGCGGTGCCGGAAGGCGAAGGCCTGCGGCCAACGCCTGATCGCGTGCGGGAAACCGTATTCAACTGGCTAGCCCCCTACATCGAGGGTGCCCGCGTGCTGGACGCCTTTACCGGCAGTGGCGCTCTGGTGCTCGAAGCCCTGTCCCGTGGGGCCGAGGACGCCGTGGCGCTGGATAGCAACCCTGCGGCCATCGCCAACCTGAAGAACAACCTCGAAATCCTGCGCTGTCCCCGCGGGCAAATTCTGCAGACCGACGCCCTGCGCTACCTGCAAGGCCCGGCCAAGCAGCAGTTCGATGTCGTGTTCCTCGACCCGCCGTTCCACCAGGACCTGCTGGCCAACACCTGCAACTTGCTGGAGCAGAATCAGTGGCTGGGCGAGCAGGCATGGGTCTACACCGAAAGCGAAGCGGCACCCTCGACCTTGCAGTTGCCGGGCAACTGGCGCCTGCACCGCGAGAAGAAGACCGGCCAGGTGCACTACGCACTCTGGCAGCGGGGCTGATTACCCGCCGCGTCATGGTTGAAACTGAACCTTCAACTTCCACCAATAGCGCAGGTACTGGGGCGTTGTTTCGTGGCAAGCTAGAAAGGCACATCATGAGTCGCCTAGCATGCCCAGCCACAACGCCACATTCCGTCCGGCCATCGGCCTGTCCAACCCCCACCTGCAGACCCTGTGGGGGCCACTCTGGCGCAAGCTACCTGAGCTGCAGCGTGACCGTGAGCGGCTGTGGCTGGCCGACGGTGACTTCATCGACCTGGACTGGCACGGCCCGCACCAACCCCATGCACCACTGGTCCTGGTGCTGCATGGGCTGACCGGCTCGTCTCACTCGCCTTACGTGAAAGGCTTGCAGCAAGCGCTGCAAGGCCGCGGCTGGGCCAGCGTGGCAGTGAACTGGCGTGGTTGTTCAGGCGAACCCAACCTGTTGCCGCGCAGCTACCACTCCGGCGCCAGCGAAGACCTGGCGGAAATTGTCAGCCATCTTCGCGCCCAGCGCCCGCTGGCACCGCTGTACGCAGTGGGTTATTCGCTGGGTGGCAATGTACTGTTGAAGTACCTGGGTGAGAGCGGCGTCGCCAGCCAACTGGAGGCAGCAGTTGCAGTATCGGTACCCTTTCGCCTGGACCACTGTGCCGACCGCATCGGCCAGGGATTCTCCAAGGTGTATCAGGCGCATTTCATGCGCGAGATGCTGGCGTATGTTCAGCTCAAGCAGCGGCACTTCCACGCCCGGGGCCAGCATGAGCAGCTGGCGACACTGGAACGCCTGGGCCAACTCACCAACTTGCGCACATTCTGGGACTTCGACGGAAAAGTCACTGCACCGCTCAATGGCTTTCGCGATGCACATGACTACTATCGCCGCTCATCCAGCCACTTCTTCCTTGGCCAGAACCGCACGCCAACGCTGATCATCCATTCCAGCGATGACCCGTTCGTGTCCAGTCACAGCCTGCCGACGGCCCGTGAACTGTCACCACAGACCCGCTTCGAACTGCATGGCCGCGGTGGGCATGTGGGCTTTGTCGATGGCAGCCTGCGAAATCCGGGGTACTACCTGGAGCGACGGATTCCGCAGTGGCTGGTGGACGGTAGCTAGCCTCAAGCTGATAGAGGCTGCGCGCGCCTACAGGGATTCAACCCGACCTGCTTACTCGCCGGTGGCCACAGCATGCTGCGGGTTGTTGATCCATTCACTCCACGACCCGGCATACAACTTGCCCAGCGGGTACCCCGCCAGCGCCATGGCAAACAGGTTATGGCAAGCGGTTACCCCAGAGCCGCAGTAAGACACCAACTGCTCCGGCGCCCGTCCACCCAGTTTTTCGGCAAAACGCTGCTTTAGCTGATCCGCCGGCAGAAAACACCCGTCAGCCCCCAGGTTGTCGGTAAACGCCGCACACTGGGCACCGGGAATATGCCCCGCCACCGGGTCGATCGGCTCTACTTCACCACGAAAACGTGGCAAGGCACGCGCATCGATCAAAGTCAGGTCTGTGCTACCAAGGCGCTTGCCCAGATGGTCGGCATCAATCAGCAGCTTCGCGTCCGGCTCACCACTGAAAGTGCCCTCACGTTTGGGCGGCGGGTCCAGGCTCAACGGCAGGTGCGCCGCGTGCCAGGCCTTCAGGCCACCGTCGAGAATCGCCACACCGCTGCGCTTGCCCAGCCAGACCAGCAGCCACCAGACCCGGGCGGCAAAGGCGCCGGGGCCATCGTCGTACAGCACCACTTCGCTATCGTTGTTCAGCCCCCACTCTCGCAGGCGCTCGACCAGCCGCTGCGGATCGGGCAATGGGTGGCGCCCGGTGCGCCCCTTGCTCACCGGCCCGCTGAGGTCGCGGTCCAGGTCGGCAAAATGCGCCCCGGCAATATGCCCCTGGGCGTAGCTGCGCTGGCCATAGTCCACATCCTCGAGGGCAAAACGGCAGTCGAGGATCACCAACCCGGGCGAGTCCAGTCGCTCGGCCAACTGCTGCGGGGTGATCAATTGCGCAAGGGGCATGACAATCTCCTGATCAATGGCACGAGGGCCCTGAGCTAGTGCTCCAGGGCCTGGTTGAACGGTACATGGAATTCTTCGCACAGCGCGTCCACGGCAGTGCGGGCATTGTCAGTGACGAAGCCGAGTTCCAGCACCAGCACCTGATAGACGCCGCGCTTGAAGGCTTCTTCACCCAGATGCGCGGAATGTTCACGCGTGGTGCTGAGAAAACGTACCCATGATGTCAGCACGATCCAGGCGTTGATGGTCAGCGATTCGATCTGCGCCGGCACCATGGCCAGAATGCCCGCCTCGACGAAGCCGCGGTAGATCGCCTGGCCCTGGCGCAGGCAGCGCTCGGAAAAACGCCGGTAACGGGCGGCCAGTTCGGCATCGCTGTCCAGCAGATGCTCCAGGTCACGGTGCAGGAAGCGGTAGTTCCACATCGCCGCCAGCAAGGCCTTGAGGTAGAAGCGCTTGTCTTCCACGGTTGCCGCGCGGCCCTGCGGCGGGCGCAGAAAGCTGTCCACCAGCTCTTCGTACTGGCTGAACAACAAGGCAATGATCGCTTGCTTGTTGGGGAAGTGGTAATACAGGTTGCCGGGCGAGATTTCCATGTGCGCGGCAATGTGGTTGGTACTGACGCTGCGTTCGCCCTGCTGGTTGAACAGCTCCAGGCTGTTCTGCACGATGCGCTCTCGGGTCTTCATGCGCGGGGCCATGCTCAGCTCCCAGTCTGCGGGCCTTCATCAAAGGTTTATCTTACGGCGTATTGCAGGTGGAATGCACCGTTGAACGGCATGTAAAAATTCGCACCATGGTACAAATTAGAGTATAGGCTCTAGGCAACCCCTGCCCGGACTCGACACCGCCATGAACTCGCCCAGTGCCTTGCCCTCTGTGCAATTCGACCTCGACCTCGCGACGACGTTCGCGGCCCAGCGCCTGGCCTTTGCCGGTAACCCGTTGCCACCAGCGGCGCAGCGGCGCCAGTGGCTGAAAAGCCTGCGTGAAGCCTTGCTGGGCAACCAGGCAGAACTGATCGACGCCATCAGCCAGGATTTTGCCGGGCGCAGCGCCGACGAGACCTTGCTGGCCGAGCTGCTACCGTCAGTACAGGGCCTGCGCCACGCCGAAAAGCACTTGCAACGCTGGATGCGCAGCAGCCGACGCCGCGTAGGCCTGGCGTTCCAGCCAGCCAGCGCACAGGTGCGCTATCAACCCTTGGGCGTGGTCGGCATCATCGTGCCGTGGAACTACCCACTGTTCCTCGCCATCGGCCCGTTGACCTGCGCCCTGGCCGCCGGCAACCGGGTCATGCTCAAGCTTAGCGAGGCCACACCGGCAACTGGCCTGGCCCTACAGCAAGCGCTCGAGCGCGTGTTCCCCACTGACCTGGTCAGCGTTGTGCTCGGTGAAGTCGAGGTGGGCCAGGCCTTCGCCCGCCTGCCCTTCGACCACCTGCTGTTCACCGGTGCCACCAGCGTGGGCCGCCAGGTGATGCAGGCTGCCGCACACAACCTGACCCCGGTCACCCTGGAGCTGGGTGGCAAGTCCCCCGCTATTGTTTCTGCCGATGTGCCGCTGGACAGCGCCGCCGAGCGCATCGCCTTCGGCAAGACCCTCAACGCCGGCCAGACCTGCGTCGCCCCCGACTACGTACTGGTGCCGCGCGAACGGCTGCCCGCCTTCAGCGACGCCTACCAGCGCGCTGTGCACCGACTGTACCCGCGCATCGCCGACAACCCCGACTACACCGCCATCATCAACCCGCGCCAGTTGCAGCGCTTGCAGCACCTGCTGGACGATGCCCGGGCCAAAGGCGCGCAAGTACTCGACTTGTACCCAGGCGAGGCTCCTCAAGGCCGGCGCATGCCGCCACACTTGCTGCTGGACGTGAACGACAGCATGCAGGTGATGCAGGACGAAATTTTCGGCCCGCTACTACCGCTAGTGCCTTATGACGGCATCGACCAGGCCTTGGCCTACATCAACCAGCGCCCGCGCCCACTGGCGCTGTACTTCTTTGGCTATGACCGCCGCACACAAGAGCATGTGCTGCGTCACACCCACTCCGGCGGTGTGTGCCTGAACGACACCTTGCTGCATGTTGCCCAGGACGATCTACCCTTCGGCGGCATCGGTCCTTCAGGCATGGGCCACTACCATGGTCATGACGGCTTCCTGACTTTCAGCAAGGCCAAGGCGGTACTTGCCAAGCAACGCTTCAATGCCGCGCGGCTGATCTACCCGCCTTATGGCAAAGCCTTGCAGCGCCTGGTCTACAAATTGTTCATCCGCTGAGGATCGCACCATGCACCGCCGCGAACTGCTGCGTTTCAGCCTCGGCGCCAGTGCTTTTCTGGCGGGCGCCAGCCTGGTGGGGTGCAGCGCGCAAACAGCCGCGACCGGCTATCAGGTACTCCGCGACGACGACCTGCCACTGCTGCGAGCGCTGATCCCGGTGGTGCTGGCCGGCACGCAGGCCACCGAGACGCCGGTAATGCGCAGCCTCGACAACAAGCTGGCGGCGTTGTCGCCGGAAATGCTCAAGCTCACCCGGCAATTGTTCGACGTGCTCAGCCTGCCACTGACTCGCGGCCCGCTGACCGGCGTCTGGGGCAACTGGAGCCAAGCTGGCGCCACGCAGGTCACGGCGTTCCTGCAGCGTTGGCAGGACAGCTCGCTGAACCTGCTACGCATGGGGCACGCCTCGTTGCTGCAACTGCTGCAGATGGCCTGGTACGAACGCCCCGAATCCTGGGCAGACTGCGGTTACCCGGGCCCACCAAAAATCTGAAAACAACAAGAGCATCGCCAATGCCTGTCCCCGACCCGTTTCGCCAAGGCCTCGAACGCGGCTGGATCACCCACGACGCCTCGCGCCTGGAGCACGACCTGTTTCTAGAGGCCGACATCGCCGTAATCGGCAGTGGTGCCGGCGGCGCCACCAGCGCACAGGTGCTCAGCGCTGCCGGTTTCAAGGTACTGCTGATCGAAGAAGGCCCACTGAAGACCAGCAGCGATTTTCACCTGCTGGAAAACGAAGCCTACGCCAGCCTTTACCAGGAAGGCCTGGGGCGCATGAGCAAGGATGGCGCCATTACCATCCTGCAGGGCCGTGCCGTGGGTGGCACCACGCTGGTGAACTGGACCTCGAGCTTTCGTACCCCGCCGCAAACCCTGGCGCACTGGGCCTCGGTCCACGGCGTGAACGGTTTGGGCGAAGATGAACTACGCCCCTGGTTCGAACGCATGGAGCAGGAACTGGGTATCAGCCCCTGGGCCTTGCCGCCGAATGCCAACAACGATGTGCTGCGTCGGGGCTGCGAACAGCTGGGCTACCGCTGGGGGGTGATCCCGCGCAACGTGCGCGGCTGCTGGAACCTGGGCTACTGCGGCATGGGTTGCCCGGTGAATGCCAAACAATCGATGCTGGTGACCCGTATACCTGCCACCCTCGAGCAAGGCGGCGAGCTGCTGTACCTGGCGCGGGCCGAGCGCTTCACCCACAACGGCGAACGCATTCAGAGCCTGACATGCCAGGCCCTGGACGCCCAAGGCATACACCCAACCGGCAGGCAGGTCAGCGTGCGGGCACGCCATTACCTCCTGGCCGGTGGCGGTATCAACAGCCCGGCCCTGCTGCTGCGCTCTGCTGCGCCCGACCCACATGGCCGCCTGGGCAAGCGGACCTTCCTACACCTGGTCAACTTCAGTGCAGCACGCTTCAGCGAGCGTATCGACCCCTACTATGGCGCCCCGCAGTCGATCTACAGCGACCATTTCCAGTGGCAAGGGGGCGCAGACGGTCCGGTTGGCTACAAGCTGGAAGTACCGCCGCTGCACCCGGCCTTGGCCAGCACCCTGCTGGGCGGGCACGGCCACGAGAATGCCCAGCGCATGGCCGAGCTGCCCCATACCCATGTGATGCTGGCGCTGCTACGCGATGGTTTTCACCCCGAAAGCCAGGGTGGGACCGTGGAACTGCGCAGCGATGGTTCACCCGTGCTCGATTACCCGGTCACCGACTACCTGCGTGACGGCTTGCGGCGCGCCTACCGCAGCATGGCACAAGTCCAGTTTGCCGCTGGCGCCACCCAGGTAACCCCGGTGCACAGCGACGCCAGCGCCGCATCAGGCCTGGAGCAGGCCCTGACCATGATCGACAGGCTGCGCCTGGAGCCCTTCCGCACGCGCTTGGGCAGCGCCCATGTGATGGGCGGCTGCGCACTCGGCGAAGACCCGCGCCAGGCGGTGTGCGACAGCCTGGGCCGCCATCACCAACTGGAAAACCTGTCGATTCACGACGGCTCGCTGTTCCCCACCAGCATCGGCGCCAACCCGCAACTGTCGGTGTATGCCATCAGCGCCAGGCTCAGCGAAGCACTGGTCACCCGCCTGGCACACAGCGCATGACAACGAATATGGCCCCTGTCTATAGTGCCATCAGTCGGCCGCATGACTTGGCCGGGGCGCCGTCGCTGCGCTACCATCCGACTCCCCAACGCACTCCAGCCAGGATGACGCGATGAACCGAGTGTTGTACCCGGGTACTTTCGACCCCATTACCAAAGGCCATGGCGATCTGGTCGAGCGCGCTTCGCGGCTATTCGACCACGTGATCATCGCGGTGGCGGCCAGCCCCAAGAAAAACCCCTTGTTCCCACTGGAACAACGGGTTGAGCTCGCCCGTGAGGTCACCAAGCACCTGCCCAATGTCGAAGTCATCGGCTTCTCTTCCCTGTTGGCGCATTTCGCCAAGGAACAGGGCGCCAACGTCTTCCTGCGTGGCCTGCGTGCGGTGTCCGACTTCGAGTACGAGTTCCAGCTGGCGAACATGAACCGGCAACTGGCCCCCGATGTCGAGAGCCTGTTCCTGACGCCGTCGGAGCGTTATTCGTTCATTTCCTCGACGTTGGTCCGGGAGATTGCGGCGCTGGGCGGTGATATCAGCAAGTTCGTCCACCCGGTGGTGGCCGACGCGCTGACTGAACGCTTCAAGAAGCAAGCCTGACGCCTGATTGTCGCGCCCGCGTGCACTGCGGGCGCGAATGCGGCACAATTGTGCCCATTGCGTTGAACATGCCCGGGCTGTGAGCCCCGGCCGGAGCCCCCATGTCCCTGATCATCACCGACGATTGCATCAATTGCGACGTCTGCGAACCCGAGTGCCCGAACGAGGCTATCTCCCAAGGCGAAGAGATCTACGTGATCGACCCTAACCTGTGCACCCAGTGCGTAGGCCATTACGACGAGCCGCAGTGCCAGCAGGTCTGCCCGGTCGACTGCATCCCGCTGGATGAAGCGCACCCGGAAACCGAAGAACAGCTGATGGCCAAGTATCGCCGGATCACTGGCAAGGGCTGATCACTGCCCTTCTCTGCACGGTCCCTGTGGGAGCGGGCATGCCAGCAGTTCAGGTTTTGCTTCAACAGGTTTGCAGCGAACGTTTCATCGTTGGCAACGCGGGCAGTACACGCTCGCCCTCTGCCCCAGCTTCACCTCGCGCAACTCAGTGCCGCATACCTTGCACGGCTGCCCGCCACGCCCGTACACAAACAGTTCCTGCTGGAAGTACCCCGGCTGCCCGTCGCCACCGATGAAGTCACGCAGGGTGGTACCGCCCTGCTCGATCGCCGCCGCCAGCACCCGCTTGATTTCGGTCGCCAGCTTCAGGTAGCGCGCCCGGGAAATCCCGCCCGCTTCCCGGCGTGGGTCGATACCGGCAGCAAACAGCGCCTCGGTGGCGTAGATGTTGCCCACTCCCACCACCACCGCGTTGTCCATGATGAACGGCTTGACCGCCATCGACCGCCCGCGGGACAGCTGGAACAGCCGTTCACCATCGAACAGGTCGGTCAGCGGCTCAGGCCCCAGGCGCAGCAGTAGCTCATGGTTCAGAGGGTCCAGGCTCCACAGCATGGCACCAAAGCGGCGAGGGTCGGTGTAGCGCAGCATCAGCCCGGACTCCAGTTCGATGTCGACATGCTCATGCTTGGCCGCCGGCAAGCCCAGCTCGACCAGCCGCAGGTTGCCCGACATGCCCAAGTGGCTGATCAGCGTCCCCACTTCGGCATTGATCAACAGGTACTTGGCGCGTCGCTCCACGCTGACGATGCGCTGCCCTGACAGACGCACATCGAGGTCTTCCGGAATCGGCCAGCGCAGGCGTCGGTCGCGTACCACCACACGGCTGACGCGCTGGCCTTCCAGGTGTGGCGCAATACCGCGCCGGGTGGTTTCTACTTCTGGCAATTCCGGCATGTGTCAGTGTCCGCCCAACTCGCGAATGTTCTGCTTGAGGTTTTCGAAATCGTATTCCGACAAGCCAATGTAATCGAGCACCAAAGGGCCGACCGCATTCCATTCGTGGTCCACCGACTGGTTGCCCAGCACCCGGTAGGACGCACAGATATGCTCGGCCATCTTCAGCACCGCCAGCAGGTTTTTCAGCTGGCTCTGGGTATTGCGCGAAGTATCGTCGCGGAACACGGCCAAGGCATTGTGGTGGTTGGCGATGGCCGCAGTGAGGTGCTCAGGCAAGCGCCAGGATTTGGCTGTGAAGTAGCCGACCACTGAATGGTTGGTGTTGAACGCTCGGTTTTCGGTATCGACCACGCGTGTTTCTTCGTCGGCCTTGGCGTATGCCTCTTCCAGCACATCCATGTAAGTGGGGAAGCGCTTGAGCATCAACGGCACGCCACAGTCATGGAAGAGGCCAAGGGTATAGGCCTCGTCCGCCGCCTGAATGCCGGTTCGCTTGGCCAGCGTCAGGCAGGTCATCGCCACGTCCTGGGCGGTATCCCAGAAGCGGTTGAGGGTAACGATAGTCTCGTCGCTCATCTCACCCTTGATCGACTGGGCGTTGATCAGGTTGATGATCGAACGGCTACCCAGCAGGTTCACCGCACGCTGGATCGAACCGATCTTGTTGGACAAGCCGAAGTGCGGAGAGTTGACCAGCTTGAGCAAGGCGCCAGAGAGGCCCGGGTCCTGGGAAATCAGCTTGGCGATGGTTTCCAGGTCCGGGTCAGGCATGTACTGCTCGAACTGCAGATCGACCATGATCTGCGGTTGAGGCGGGATGGTGATGCCTTGCAAGGCTTGCTGGATCTGTTCGGCGCTGAGTTCTTGGGACATACGTGCACACTCGTTTAGGACGCGGCATTTTAACCCTCTAAGCGCCCCCGGTTACCACTCCTCTAAAGGCGAAAGCACCGCAGACACGCTATAATCCCGCTCTTTTTCCCGGAGCGACGTCATGTCCCTGCCCAGCCTTCGCCTCAAAGCCAATGCCGACCGCCGCCTGCGCGCCGGCCACCTGTGGGTCTACAGCAACGAAGTCGATGTCAGCGCGACCCCTTTGCAAGGCTTCCAGGCGGGTCAGCAGGCCATTCTCGAGGCTGCCAACGGCAAGCCGCTGGGCATCGTCGCACTGAGCCCGAACAACCTGATCTGCGCCCGCCTGCTGTCACGCGACATCAAGCTGCCGCTGGACAAGTCGCTGCTGGTACACCGCCTGAACGTCGCCCTGTCGCTGCGCGAGCGCCTGTTCGACCAGCCGTGCTACCGCCTGGTCTACGGTGACTCCGACCTGCTCCCAGGCCTGGTGGTCGACCGCTTCTTCGATATCCTCGTGGTGCAGCTGGCCTCGGCCACCATGGAAGCGCAAAAGGATGACGTGATCGCCGCGCTGGTGCAGGTGCTCAAGCCCAGCGGCATCCTGTTCAAGAACGATTCCGCCGCGCGCGACGCCGAAGGCCTGCAGCGCTATGTCGAAACCGTCTACGGCGAAGTGCCGGACTGGGTGCCGCTGGAAGAGAACGGCGTCAAGTTCGAGGCCCCGGTGCGCGAAGGCCAGAAGACGGGCTGGTTCTACGACCACCGCATGAACCGCGCCCGCCTGGCGCCATACGTGAAGGGCAAGCGTGTACTCGACCTGTTCAGCTACATCGGCGGCTGGGGCGTGCAGGCCGGTGCCTTTGGCGCCAGCGAAGTGTTCTGTGTCGATGCCTCGGGCTTTGCCCTGGACGGCGTGGAGCGTAACGCTGCACTGAACGGCATCAGCGAGAAGCTGACCTGCATCGAAGGCGACGTGTTCGAAGCCCTGCGCGAGCTCAAGGCGGCCGAAGAACGCTTCGACGTGATCATTGCCGACCCACCTGCCTTCATCAAGCGCAAAAAAGACCTGAAAAACGGCGAAGCGGCCTACCGCCGCCTGAACGAACAGGCCATGCGCATGTTGAACAAAGACGGCATCCTCGTCAGCGCCTCGTGCTCGATGCACCTGCCCGAGGACGACCTGAACAACATCCTGCTGACCAGCGCCCGCCACCTGGACCGCAACATGCAGTTGCTCGAGCGTGGCGGCCAAGGCCCGGATCACCCGGTACACCCGGCCATTGCCGAAACCCGCTACATCAAAAGCATCACCTGCCGGTTACTGCCGAACAGCTGAAATCTGCCAAAAAGGGCCGCCCAGCGGCCCTTTCCTGCCGCAATCCCCCCGCCAACCATCCACATCTGCATTCCCTCACCGCGCCAGCGGTGTAGAATCGGCCTATTCATCGCCAGTCATCCCCGGCGGGTTTATGAGCTCTGGTCAAGCACGCGGCGATCCCGCGCCGTCTTGGCCCCATCCGTGCCAGTGGCAACCGGCCTGCGGCGCAAAGGACAAGAGAAGCTCACTCCCCTATTTGTGACCTGATTAAGCCGCCAGGAGTGTTTCATGCCTGATTATCGTTCCAAGACTTCCACCCAAGGCCGCAACATGGCCGGCGCCCGCGCCCTGTGGCGCGCCACCGGGATGAAGGACGAAGACTTCAAGAAACCGATCATTGCCATCGCCAACTCGTTCACCCAGTTCGTCCCGGGCCATGTGCACCTGAAGGACCTGGGCCAACTGGTGGCTCGCGAAATCGAACGCGCCGGTGGCGTGGCCAAGGAATTCAACACCATCGCGGTCGATGACGGCATCGCCATGGGCCACGACGGCATGCTGTACTCGCTGCCAAGCCGCGAAATCATTGCCGACGCCGTGGAGTACATGGTCAATGCGCACTGCGCTGACGCCATCGTCTGCATCTCCAACTGCGACAAGATCACCCCCGGCATGCTGATGGCCGCCCTGCGCCTGAACATCCCGGTGATCTTCGTTTCCGGCGGCCCGATGGAAGCCGGCAAGACCAAGCTGGCCAGCCACGGCCTGGACTTGGTCGATGCCATGGTCATCGCGGCCGATTCCACGGCCTCCGACGAGAAAGTCGCCGAATACGAGCGCAGCGCCTGTCCGACCTGCGGTTCGTGCTCCGGCATGTTCACCGCCAACTCGATGAACTGCCTGACCGAAGCCCTGGGCCTGGCCCTGCCGGGCAACGGTTCGACCCTGGCCACCCACTCCGACCGCGAGCAGCTGTTCCTCACGGCCGGCCGCACCATCGTCGAGCTGTGCAAACGCTACTACGGCGAGAATGACGAGTCGGTCCTGCCACGCAGCATCGCCAACTTCAAAGCGTTCGAAAACGCCATGATGCTGGACATCGCCATGGGCGGTTCGACCAACACCATCCTGCACCTGCTGGCAGCAGCACAGGAAGGTGAAGTGGCGTTCGACCTGCGCGACATCGACCGCCTGTCACGCAAAGTGCCACAGCTGTGCAAAGTGGCGCCGAACATCCAGAAGTACCACATGGAAGACGTCCACCGCGCCGGCGGCATCTTCAGCATCCTCGGTTCGCTGGCCCGTGGCGGCCTGCTGCACACCGACCTGCCGACCGTTCACAGCCGCAGCATGGAAGAAGCCATCGCCAAATGGGACATCACCCAGACCGATGACGAAGCCGTGCACACCTTCTTCAAGGCCGGCCCTGCCGGTATCCCGACCCAGACCGCATTCAGCCAGTCGACCCGTTGGGAAACCCTCGACGACGACCGTGAAAACGGCTGTATCCGCAGCTTCGAACACGCCTACTCGCAAGAGGGCGGCCTGGCCGTGCTGTACGGCAACATCGCGCTGGATGGCTGCGTGGTCAAAACCGCCGGTGTCGACGAATCGATCCACGTGTTCGAGGGCACCGCGAAGATCTTCGAAAGCCAGGACAGCGCCGTACGCGGCATCCTCGCCGACGAGGTGAAAGCCGGCGACATCGTGATCATCCGCTACGAAGGCCCGAAAGGCGGCCCGGGCATGCAAGAAATGCTCTACCCGACCTCGTACCTCAAGTCCAAAGGCCTGGGCAAGGCCTGCGCCCTGCTCACCGACGGTCGCTTCTCGGGCGGTACCTCGGGCCTGTCGATCGGCCACGCCTCGCCAGAGGCCGCGGCGGGCGGCGCCATCGGCCTGGTGCGCGACGGCGACAAGGTACTGATCGACATCCCTAACCGTTCGATCAACCTGCTGGTCAGCGATGAAGAGCTGGCGGAACGCCGCGTCGAGCAGGACAAGAAGGGCTGGAAGCCAGCTGAGGTCCGTCCACGCAAGGTGACCACCGCGCTCAAGGCCTATGCCCTGCTGGCCACCAGTGCCGACAAAGGCGCTGTGCGTAACAAGGCGATGCTGGAAGGCCTCTGAGGTGCTTTTAGCGTGAAATAAGAACCGGCGCCCTGGGCGCCGGTTTTTTTATGCCTGCACCGGCCCCTCGCGGGCACGCCCGCTCCCACAGGGCCCGCACAGGTAAGGCAAGATTTACTGGATCTGCTCCGGCGTGACAATCACCCAGTTCTTGTCCGCCGTCACCGGCAACCCTTCCTTGGCCTGCGCTGCCGCATTTTTGGCAATCATCCCGTTGAGCTGGTCCATGTACTTGGCCTTGCGGTTTATCCACAGGTGGATACCGCCTTTGCCCACATCCACACCGTGGAACTGCATGTAGCCATCGCTGGTCGGCGTGTCGCCTCCCACCAGCACCGGTTTCTTCCATTCATCGATGTAGGTAAGGATCGCCGCCTGCTTGCCCGCCATCCAGGTGGCTGGGGTCCACAGGTAGGGGGTCAGCTCCAGGCCCTCGTTAGCCTTGGCATCGTAGTGCCCGGCGCTGATCTGCTTGCGCGCAGTGGTCAGCTGGCCGCTGGCGCGGTCCTTGAGCAACAGGCTCACGCCAATCACGTTCTGGGGTTTCACGTTGTAACCATACTTGGGGTCCGAGGCGACCATGCGCACCAGCTCTTCGGAGGCCGCCGAAACCACATAGACCTCGATGCCATTCTCCATCAGCTTGTTGTACAGCTCGGCCTGGCCCTTGAAGACCTTGGGCGGCTGAACCTCGATGGCCTTGACCTGGTCGCCTTCGTAATAGGTGCTGGGGATCGGCTTGGTCGAAGCCATCAGCTCATCCACCTGCGCCTTCAGCTGCTTGAGGGTAAAGCCAGAGAACACCTGGGCTACCCACGGGTAGCAGACCATGTCATCAATTTCACACAGCCGGTAGTAGTAGCTGAACAGGCTTTCCTTGTGCTCGGCAGTGTCCTTGAACGGCATCAGCTTCAGCGAAGGGTCGAGCTTGTCGCGGCTTAGCAGCCCCTTGTTTTCCATGAACGGAAGCAAGGCTTCTTCCAGGTCATAGCGGTAACTGGTGTTGTCCATGTCGAACACCGCGTAGTTACCCTTGTTGGCATTGGCGGCGATCATGCTGTCGAGCTGCTTGGCTGCGTCGGCAGGCCAGTGTTTGAGCTCGGTGGCGAAGGTTTCGATACTGAACAGCAGGGACAGGCCGATGGCGGCGGCTTTCACAGCGACTTTCATGTACGAATCTCCTGAAATGACCCAGAAACGCTAGTGCAACAATCCCCACTGCAAACCCTCGATAACGACCCCCAGGCAACTGTAAACGCCTTGTTCATTGCAATTTGCGACACCTCGTTATTCCATAAACGACTATGTAAATTCCATTTGGGTATAAATTCGTTTGTTTTCAGGCTGTTAGCATTTCCGTTCGCAATCGCTCACAGAGGCGATGCCACTTCTGCTTTTTTCTGCTGGAGCTTCAATGAACCTGCCGCTATCACTCAACCTGCTGGCGTTCCTGGCCCTGTTGCTGGGCCTGGCACAAACCCGCCGCACCGACTGGAGCCTGGCCAAGAAGGTACTGCTTGGCCTGGTGCTGGGCGTGGTCTTCGGCCTTGTGCTGCATACGATCTATGGCGCAGGCAACCCCGTGCTCAAGGCAACCATCGCCTGGCTCGATCTGGTCGGCAACGGCTATGTCGGCCTGTTACAAATGATCGTCATGCCGCTGATCTTCGCCTCGATCCTCAGTGCCGTGGCGCGTTTGCACAATGCCTCTTCACTGGGCCGCATCAGCGTGCTGAGCATCGGCACCCTGCTGCTGACCACTGCCATTGCCGCCCTGATCGGCATTGTGTTGACCAACCTGTTCGGCCTCAGCGCCGAGGGCCTGGTGGCCGGCGCTCAGGAAAGCGCACGCATGCAGGTTATCCACAGTGACTACGCGGGCAAGGTCGCCGACCTCAACATCCCGCAACTGCTACTGTCGTTCATCCCCAGCAACCCGGTAGGCGACCTGGCGCGGGCCAAGCCGACCTCGATCATCAGCGTGGTGATCTTTGCCGTGTTCCTCGGCCTGGCCGCGCTGCAGTTGATCAAGGACGACGCAGAGAAGGGCGAGCGCGCCCTGTCGGCCATCGACACCCTGCAGGCCTGGGTGATGCGCCTGGTGCGGGTCGTGATGAAGCTGACCCCCTATGGCGTGCTGGCGTTGATGACCAAAGTCGTGGCCAGCTCCAACACGGAGGACATCCTCAAGCTGGGCAGCTTCGTGGTGGTGTCGTACCTGGGCCTGGGGTTGATGTTCGTGGTGCACGGAATCATCCTCGCCGCCACCGGCGTGAGCCCGCTGCGCTTCTTCCGCAAGGTGTGGCCGGTGCTGACCTTCGCCTTCACCAGCCGCTCCAGCGCCGCCAGCATTCCGCTGAACATCGAGGCACAAACCCGCCGTCTGGGGGTGCCGCAATCGATCGCCAGCTTCAGCGCATCGTTCGGCACCACCATTGGCCAGAACGGCTGCGCCGGGCTCTATCCGGCCATGCTGGCGGTGATGGTCGCGCCAGCGGTAGGCATCGATACCTTCGACCCGCTGTGGATCGCCACCCTGGTGGCCATCGTCACGCTGAGCTCGGCAGGAGTTGCCGGCGTGGGCGGCGGTGCCACCTTCGCCGCGCTGATCGTGCTGCCAGCCATGGGCTTGCCGGTGGAGTTGGTGGCGCTGCTGATTTCGGTGGAGCCGCTGATCGACATGGGCCGTACGGCGTTGAACGTGAACGGTTCGATGACGGCGGGCGTTGTCACCAGCCAGCTGCTGAAAGAGACAGACAAGGAAGTGCTGGCCGGTGATGAACATGCCGAGCTGAGCCACACCTGACAGATCGCCGGGGGCGCGCTGCGCCCCTTTCGCAACAAGGGCGCGCGTGTCTTGCTCAAAATCTGAACCCCTTGCGCCCCCCGTAGGAGCGGGTTTACCCGCGAAAGGGCCAGGCCTGCTGGCCAATTTTCACCAGCCGTTCACCGTTGCCGCCGCTATCGTATTCGCGGGTAAACCCGCTCCTACAGGGTGGTGGATACACATCGGGGGTTGGACACAGGCCGTTGTAGGAGCGGGTTCACCCGCGAAGGGCTGCAAAGCAGCCCCCAACAATCTCAACCCTTATCCCAAACCTCGAAGTGATACACCGGCTTACCTTCCTCAGCCCGTGCCTCGCTAGAAGTCAGCCTCCACTGCCCTTCATCAAACGCCGGGAACCACGCATCCCCCTCTGGCGCCAACTCAACCCGCGTCAGGTACATGCGGTTGACCAGCCCCTTCTCCAGCGCCTGCCCATACAGCTGCGCCCCGCCAATCAGCATCAGCTCACCGACGCCCTGCTCGCGCGCCCACTGCTCGGCCCGCACCAACGCCTCTTCAAGCGAGGCGAACACCTCGGCACCCGCCAGTTCAAGCTCCGGCTGGCGGCTGACCACGATGTTCAGCCGCCCAGGCAACGGCCGCCCTAGCGAATCCCAGGTCTTGCGCCCCATGATGATCGGCTTGCCCAGGGTGGTGGCCTTGAAGTATTTGAAGTCCCCCGGCAAATGCCAGGGCATGGAGTTGTCGATGCCGATCACGCGGTTCTCGGCATACGCCGCGATCAGGCTGAGGGGAAGTGATGTATTCATGCCAGCGAGGATAGCACCGGGCGTGTGGGTTATGCTTCTGCCTTGACCTGTGCAATGGAAGACCTTGTGACTGCACCCACGCCACTGGACAAGCGCTGGCTCACCGAAGCGGTACGCCTGCGCGAAGAACATGCCGGCCCGCTGGAAGACCAGGAAGCCAACCGCCACGCCCGCCAGCTAGGTGGCGACCTGGCCACGCGCATCGAAACACGTGCGCTGTTCCTGGCCGAGCGCGATGGCATGACCGGCGCCCTGCGCCATTGGAAGCAGGGAGCGCGCCTGGCGCTGCTGGCCTTGCTGCTGATGGCCGTGCTCAGCGGCGCAGGCCTGGGGCTGGCCGCCCTCGGTGACGGGCAGCGCCCGGTGAATGTGTTCTGGGCGCTGGGCAGCCTGCTCGGGCTGAACCTGCTGATGCTGCTGGGCTGGGCCATGGGTTTTGCCCTGAGCGGCGAGCATGGCGCAGGGCTGGGCCGCTTGTGGCTGTGGCTAAGCGAACGCTTTGCCCGCGATGCCAAAGCCGCGCACCTGGCGCCAGCGCTGCTGGTGCTGCTGCAACGTCAACGCCTCAACCGGTGGCTGCTCGGCCTGTTGGTACATGGCCTTTGGCTGTTGGCGATGCTTACCGCACTGGGCATGCTGCTGGCCTTGCTGGCGACCCGGCGCTATGGCTTTGTCTGGGAAACCACCTTGCTCGCCGCCGATCCGTTCATTCATCTGACCCAAGCGCTGGGCACCCTGCCCTCGTTGCTGGGCTTCGCCGTGCCCGACGAAGCCATGATCCGCGCCAGCGGCGACAGCCTGCCGGCCCTGGACATGGCACGCCAGGCCTGGGCCAGCTGGCTGCTCGGCGTGGTGCTGGTATACGGCCTGCTGCCCCGCCTGCTGCTGGCCGGGTTATGCCTGTGGCGCTGGCACCAAGGCCGTGAACGCCTGACACTGGACCTGGGCCTGCCCGGCTACGCGCAACTGCGCGAGGCACTGATGCCGCGCAGCGAGCGCATCGGCGTGCAGGATGCTGCCCCGCAAGCCCTGCCACAGTTTGCCGCAGGGCAGCTGGAAAGCGGCAGCAGCGGTGCCCTGCTGGTGGGCCTGGAGCTGGACGACCAGCGCCCTTGGCCACCGGCCCTGCCCAAAAGCGTGACCGATGCCGGCGTGCTCGACAGCCGCGAATCACGCAACCGGCTGCTGGAACAGCTCAGCCGCTTCCCACCGGCACGCCTGGCCATCGCCTGCGACCCACGCCGCTCGCCCGACCGAGGCAGTTTGGCGCTGCTCGCCGAACTGGCGCGCAATGCCGGCGCCACCCGTATCTGGCTGCTGCAGGCTGCACAAGGGCAGCCCCTCGATGCCGAGCGCCTGGGCGATTGGCACGAAGCCCTTGACCGCCTTGGCCTGCAACATGCCGACACTTCACCGCTGACCTGGCTGGAGCATGGCCATGACTGAGCCACTGAAACTGGCCGTGGTCGGCCATACCAATGTTGGCAAAACCTCGCTACTGCGCACCCTGACCCGCGACGTCGGTTTTGGCGAAGTGTCCCACCGCCCCAGCACCACCCGCCATGTGGAAGGTGCGCGACTGTCGGTGGACGGTGAACCCTTGCTGGAGCTGTACGACACGCCCGGCCTGGAAGATGCCATCGCGCTGCTGGACTACCTTGAACGCCTGGAACGCCCGGGCGAGCGCCTGGACGGCCCGGCCCGCCTGGAGCGTTTTCTGCAGGGCAGCGAAGCGCGCCAACGTTTCGAGCAGGAGGCCAAGGTATTGCGCCAACTGCTGGCCAGCAATGCCGGCCTGTATGTGATCGATGCACGCGAGCCGGTGCTGGCCAAGTACCGAGACGAACTGGAAGTACTGGCCAACTGCGGCAAGCCGTTGCTGCCGGTTCTCAACTTCGTCGCCAGCAGCCAGCACCGCGAGCCGGAATGGCGTGAAGCCCTTGCCCGGCTTGGGCTTCACGCATTGGTGCGGTTCGACAGCGTGGCCCCGCCAGAGGATGGCGAACGCCGTTTGTATGAAAGCCTGGCGCTGCTGCTGGAAAGCGCCCGCCCGGCGCTGCAACGGCTGATCGACGACCAGCAGGCGCAGCGCTTGGCACGCCGGCACAGCGGCAAGCGCCTGATCGCCGAACTGCTGCTCGATTGCGCTGCATGCCGGCGCAGTGTCGAGGCCGAACCGGCGGCAGAAGCCCGGGCCATCGAGGCGCTGCGCCAGGACATACGCCAACGTGAACAGCGTTGCGTCGAGGCCTTGCTCAAGCTGTATGCCTTCCGCCGCGAGGATGCCCATGCCAGCGACCTGCCGTTGCTGGATGGCCGCTGGGGCGATGATTTGTTCAATCCAGAGACCTTGAAACTGTTGGGCGTGCGCTTGGGAAGCGGTGTGGCGGCGGGGGCTGCGGCCGGTGCCGGGGTCGATTTGCTGGTTGGTGGCCTTACCCTCGGCGCAGCGGCGCTGGCCGGGGCGATTGCCGGTGGCGCGCTGCAGACGGCGCGCAACTATGGTTCGCGGTTGATGGGCAAGCTCAAAGGCAAGCGCGAGCTGACCGTGGACGACACGGTATTGCGTCTGCTGGCCTTGCGTCAGCAGCAGTTGATGGTGGCGCTCGATAACCGCGGGCATGCGGCTCAGGACAGCATTCGCCTGGGCGAGCTGGATGAAAAGGCCTGGCGTGAGGGCAAGTTGCCGGAAGCGTTGGTCAAAGCGCGGGCACACCCGCAGTGGTCCACCCTCAACCCTGGGGCGAAGCTGAACCAGGCTGAGCGGCAGGAGCAGTTGGAGGCGCTGGTTTCGCAGATTTGAGCCAGCAGGGTCGGCCTCTTCGCGGGTAAACCCGCACCTACGGCGGCCTCTGTACAACCACCGATGTGCGCCCACCACCGATCCGGTGTAGGAGCGGGTTTACCCGCGAATACGGTAGCGGCAGCAACAGTGAACGGCGGGCGGAAATTGGCCAGCAGGGCCGGCCCTTTCGCGGTTTACCCGCGAAGAGGCCGGCCCTGCAATAGTGAAGCGTTACTGCTGGGCCACCTTCTCCGACTTGCCGTCATAGCGCTTGCGCCATTCGGCCAGGATCTGGTCACGGTTTTTCGAAGCCCAGGCAAAGTCGTTCTTGATCAACCGCTGCTCATAATCCGCCGGCAGCTCGGTCTGCGGCTTGGCGATGCCCGGCGCGGCCAGTACCGCGAAGTTTTCCTTGTACAGTTCCATGGCTGCCGGGCTGGCCGAGAAATCGGCCAGGCGCTTGGCCGCATCTGCCTTGGGCGAGCCTTTGATCACCGCGGTCGCCTCGATCTCCCAGCCCAAACCCTCCTTTGGCAGCACGATGTCCAACGGCGCGCCTTGGCGCTTGAGCTGCACGGCCGGGTATTCGAACGAAATACCGATCGGGAACTCGCCCGCCGCCGCCAGCTTGCACGGCTTTGAGCCGGAATGAACGTACTGGCCAATGTTCTGGTGCAGCGCGTCCATGTAGGCCCAGCCCTGCGGCTCGCCAAAGGTCTGCAACCAGGCACTGACATCCAGGAAGCCGGTACCGGACGAAGCCGGGTTGGGCATGACGATCTTGCCCTTGTACTCGGGCTTGGTCAGGTCCTGCCAGCTCACCGGCTTGCTCAGGCCCTGTTTCTCGGCCTCGATGGTATTGAAGCAAATGGTGGCGGCCCACACGTCCATGCCGACCCAGGCTGGCGGGTTGGCGGCGTCGCGATAATTGCCGGAGATCTTGCCCAGGTCCTTCGGCGCATAGGCTTCGAGCATGCCGTTCTGGTCGAGGATGGCCAGGCTCGATGCCGCCAGCCCCCACACAGCATCGGCTTGCGGGCGCTCTTTCTCGGCCAGCAGCTTGGCGGTGATGATACCGGTGGAATCACGCACCCACTTGATCTCGATATCCGGGTTGGCCTTCTCGAAGGCCTGCTTGTAGGTTTTCAGCTGTTCGGCTTCCAACGCGGTGTAGACCGTCAGCTGGGTATCGGCGGCCGACGCCTGCAGGCTGAACACGGCGGAAACGGCAGCGGCAAGGGCAAGGTGCTTGTGCATGGGTAGGTTCCTTGGAAGTCAGACGGTCGCGGCGCGTTGGCGCCAGGCTTGGGAACGGCGCAGCAGGCCGCGCGAGGCTGCAGCCAGCAACAATGAGGCGCCGGCACTGGTCAGCAGGATCAGGGTGGACATGGCGGCGGCACCGCCAACGTTGCCGGCGTCGTCCATGTTCAGCACGGCAACGGCAGCCAGGAGGGTGTCGGGGCTGTACAGGAAAATCGCTGCCGACACGGTGGTCATCGCCGATACGAACAGGTAGCGGATGATATCCAGCAGTGCCGGCAAGCAGATCGGCACAGTCACGCGCAGGAAGTGCTTGTACAGCGGCGCTTTCAACGACAGCGCGGCGGCCTCGAACTCGCCGTCGAGCTGGCGCAGGGCGGTGGTCGCGGTCATCTGCGCGGTGGTCAGGTAATGGGCAATGGTGCACACCACCAGCAACCCCATGCCGCCGTAAAGCACATGCAGCGGGTTGCCGTTCAGGTTGAAGAAGAATACGTAGCCCAGGCCCAGCACCAGGCCCGGCACGGCCATGGGGATGAAGCTGAGCAGGCGCAGCGCATGGTTGAGCAGGCGTTGGCCCTGGGTCTTCTCCATCAGGTAGGCACCGGTGAAGATCACGATGCTGCCAATCAGCGCGGTGCCAATGGCCATGGTCACGCTATTGCGGTAGGCCAGCCAGCCGCCACCGGCAGTGTCTTCGAACATGTAGTGGCGCAGCGACAACGACAGGTTGTAGGGCCAGAAAGTGACCAGCGAGGAGTACACCGCCATGCCGATCACCAACAGCAACGCCGCGCACACCAGCAGCACAATGGTCAGGAAGCAGGCATCGCGGCCGCGTGATGGCTTGGGTTCGAACACCTGGGCACGGCCGCCCATTGCCTCGCCCTGGCGCCTACGCAGCCAGGCGTCGACGGTAAAGCTGAACAGGGCCGGCAACAGCAGCACCATGCCGATCAGCGCGCCACGACCGAACTGTTGCTGGCCCACCACCGCCTTGTAGGCTTCCAGCGCCAGCACTTGATAATCGCCCCCCACCACGACCGGTACACCGAAGTCTGTGATAGTTAGCGTGAATACCAGGCAAAATGCCGCGAATACCGCCTGACGCGAGGCCGGCCAGGTGATGCTGGTGAACGCCCGCCACGAGCCTGCCCCCATACTGGAGGCCGCATCGAACAGGCGAGCATCGGCCAGTGACAGTGCCGACAGCAGAATCATCAGCGCATGCGGGAAGGTATAGATGGCCTCGCCCAGCACGATGCCCCAGAAGCCGTAGATATTGTCGCTGAGTAACCCGCGCAGCAGGCCCTGATTGCCAAACAGATAGACCAGGGCGATGGCCGGCAGCATCGACGGTGCCAGCAATGGCAGCAGCGAAATCCCCCGCCACAGGCCCTTGGCCGGGATCAACGTGCGTTGCAGGGCAAAGGCGAACAAATAGGCCAGCGGTACCACAATGGCCGCGACAGTGAAGGCCACCGACAGGCTGTTGCCAAGCAACCAGCGGAAGCTGGCGCTGGCGAACAGTTCACGGGCCGCCAGCAAGCCACCACCCTGGCCCGCTTCCCCGCTGAAACCACGCCAGAAGATCGCCAGCAAAGGCATCAGCACGGCCAGCACCAACAGAATCAGCAGCAGGCTCTTGCCGCCGACGACGAACAACCGGTCACCCAGGGCGATGCCAGCACGCGGCGCGGCTTTGGCCTGGCTCAACGGCAGGGACATTGGCGCGGCCATCTCAGGCAAACACCTGCAGGCTCTGCGGCGGCAACGCCACCCAGATGTCCTGCGAGCCCAAGTGCGGCATGGCCTCGGGGGCCAGCTCGGCCAGCAGGGCATGGCCTGGCAGAGCCTTGAGTTCAAAGCTCATGCGGCAGCGGTTACCGAGGAAGGTGATTTCGCGGACCATGGCCGGGAACAGGTTTTCTTCGTGCACCACCGGGTTGACCGTGATCGCTTCCGGGCGGCAGAACAGCCGGCCACTGCTGGCCTGGGCTGAACCCGGCGCCAGGCGCATGTTCATGTCGCCGACCTGGGCATGGCTGTCGCTGCTGCGCTGGAACGGCAGCCAGTTGCCCTGGCCGACGAACTCGGCAACGAACGGCGTGGCCGGATGGTCGTAGATTTCCTGCGGGGTGGCGTACTGCTCGACCTGACCGTTGTTCATCACCGCAATGCGGTCGGCCATCAACATGGCCTCGTCCTGGTTGTGGGTAACCATCAACGTGGTGATGCCCAGTTGGCGCTGCAACTGACGCAGTTCGGTGCACAAGTGCTCACGCACCCGGGCATCCAGCGCCGACATCGGCTCATCGAGCAGCAGCAGCGATGGCGACGGTGCCAGCGCGCGGGCCAGGGCCACACGCTGCTGCTGGCCACCGGAGAGCTGGCCTGGGTACTTCTTCTCGCTGCCCGTCAGGCCTACCAGTTCGAGCATTTCGGCCACCCGCTGGCGGGCCTGCTCCCGACCACTGCCCGTCAGGCCATAGGCGATATTGGCTTCGACGGTAAGGTTGGGAAACAGCGCGTAGGACTGGAACAGGATGCCGTAGTCCCGCGCCTGGGGGGACAGATCGGAAATATCACGTTCGCCGATGTACAGCGTACCGCGGTCCTGGCGTTCCAGGCCGGCAATGCAACGCAGCAGCGTGGTCTTGCCACAGCCGGATGGGCCGAGCAGGCACACCAGCTCGCCCGCGGCGATGTCCAGCGAGACATCGTTGAGCGCCGTGAAGGCTCCGAAGCGCTTGTGGATATTGCACACTTTTATCTGTGCGCCGGGGGTGGTGTGGTTCATGGCAGGGCCTCATCGAAGAGATGGGGCCATGCTAGGCAGGCTGTGCGAAGGTTCTGTGGCTTTAAGGCAAAAGCCGGTGATAGTGGTATAGGCAGATTTAGTAGTGGCCTGTGCCGGCCTCTTCGCGGGTAAACCCGCTCCTACAACGGAATACGTGTACGCGGAAAATGCAGGCATGCGGGTACGCTGAAATGCAGGAGTGCGTTTAGCCGCGAAGAAGCCAGCAAAAATCTAGAACTGCGAACCGGCCACTTCCTGCGCCACCCCCAAGAATGCCGCCGGCAACCGGGCCTGGCGCCGTTCCTTCAGGCAATACAGGTACTCGTGCATCACCGGCGCATTCTCCAGCGCCAGCACCCGGAGCTCAGGGTTGTGCGGCACCTCATGGCGGGCAATCACGCTGATGCCGATATTGCGCAGCACCGCTTCGCGGATCGACTCGCGGCTGCCGATTTCCATCATGGCGCTGGCCTTGACCCCAGCCTCCTGCATCATCTGCTCGGTCAGCTTGCGTGTGGTCGAGCCCTTCTCGCGCATCAGCAGGCAATGCCCCGACACCACCTCGATCGACACCGTCTGGCGATGGGCCAGCGGGTGGTTGCGGTGCACCGCCACCACCAAAGGGTCAGTGCCCAATATACGCCGCACCAACCGTGCGTCCTCCACCCATTGCGACGACGCGGCAATATCCACCCGGTAATCCTCGAGCATTTCCAGCACCTGCTGCGAATTGCCGATCTCCACCGCTACCTCAACCTGCGGCAGGCGTTCGCGATAGACCTTGACCAGGTCGAGAATGTAGTAAGGCGCAGTGGCAGCGATGCGCAGGCTGCCCTGGGCCTGGCCACTGTTGCGCAGCTCGAACTCGATGTCGGCTTCCTGCTGCAGCAGCGCCTTGACCATCGGCAGCAGGCGTAGGCCCTCCTCGCTCAATACCAGGCGCCGCCCGCCGCGGTAGAACAGCTCCACAGCGTACTGGCCTTCCAGGCTGCGGATCTGGGTGGTCACCGTGGGCTGGCTAAGGCCAAGCTTCTTCGCCGCCTGGGTGATACTGCCCAGACGGGCCACCATGTAGAAGGCCTTCAGCTCGGCACTCAGCATGCACGTCCTCTATTTGCGCAAAAGGCGCAAGCCGTTGAACACCACCAGCAAGCTCACGCCCATATCAGCGAACACCGCCATCCACATCGTGGCCATGCCGGCAAAGGTAATCGCCAGAAATATCGCCTTGATGCCCAACGCCAGAACGATGTTCTGCATAAGGATCGCCGCACTTTGGCGCGACAGCCTGACGAAGGCCGGGATTTTCCGCAAGTCATCGTCCATCAGCGCCACATCAGCCGTCTCGATGGCGGTGTCGGTGCCGGCAGCAGCCATGGCAAAGCCGATTTCGGCGCGGGCCAGCGCCGGGGCGTCGTTGATGCCGTCACCGACCATGCCCACCCGATGGCCTTGGGCGTACAACGCCTCAATGGTTTTCAGCTTGTCGGCCGGCAACAGGTTGCCCTCGGCGCGGTCGATCCCCACCACGGCGGCAATGGCCTGCGCAGTATGGGGATTGTCACCGGTCAGCATGACAGTCTTGATACCCAGTTGATGCAATTCGGCGATCGCCTCACGGCTGCTGTCCTTGACCGTGTCGGCCACGGCGAACAGTGCCAGTGGCCCGGAGCGGTCGATCAGCAGGACCACGGTCTTGCCCTGGCGCTCCAGCGCATCCAGTTGGGCCTCCAGCGCTGGCGAACACAGCCCCAGTTCCTCGACCAGGCGGTGGTTGCCCAAATGGTAGACCTCACCGGCGATCACGCCGCGCACACCACGCCCGGCCAGGGCGGCGAAGTCACTGACCTCGCTCAAAGCCAAGCCTTGCTGCTTGCCGAACTCGGCAATGGCGCGGGACACCGGGTGGTCCGAGCGCTCGCCCAGGCTGGCCGCCAAGGCTTGTGCACGGTCTTCGAACAGCGGCACCAGCACCTTGGCGTCGGTCTGCACCGGCTTGCCATGGGTAATGGTGCCGGTCTTGTCCAGGGCCAGGAAATCAAGGTGGCGGCCACCCTCCAGGTACACGCCACCCTTGATCAGGATGCCTTTGCGCGCGGCGGCGGCCAGGCCACTGACGATGGTCACCGGGGTCGAGATCACCAGCGCGCACGGGCAGGCCACAACCAGTAGCACCAAGGCCCGGTAGACCCAGTCGAACCAGGCGCCAGCCATGAACAGCGGTGGTATCAGCGCCACGGCCAGGGCAATGGCGAACACCACCGGGGTGTAGATGCGCGAGAATCGGTCCACAAAGCGCTGGGTAGGCGCCCGCGCGCCTTGCGCTTCCTCCACGGCCTTGATGATCCGCGCCAGGGTCGACTGCCCGGCAGCGGCGGTGACGCGAAACTCCAGCGCCCCCGCCTGGTTGATGGTGCCAGCGAACAGCTTGTCGCCCACAGCCTTCTCTACAGGCAGGCTTTCGCCGGTAATCGGCGCCTGATCGACGCTGGATTGTCCACTGGTCACTTCACCGTCCAGGCCGATGCGCTCACCCGGGCGCACCCGCACCAGTGCGCCGATGTCTACCTCACGCACTTCCACCTCGCGCCACTGGCCATCGGCCTGCTGCACCGTAGCCATGTCCGGGGTCAGTTGCATCAAGCCGCCGATGGCATTGCGCGCACGCTCCAGCGAGCGCGCTTCGATCAGTTCGGCAACGGTGAACAGCACCATCACCATAGACGCTTCCGGCCACTGGCCAATCAATACGGCCCCCGTCACGGCGATACTCATCAGCGCATTGATGTTGAGGTTACGGTTTTTCAGGGCAATCCAGCCCTTCTTGTAAGTACCCAGACCGCAACCGAGGATCGCTGCCAGTGCCAGGCCCGCCACCACCCATTCCGGGGCGAGTGCAGCAAAGTGCACGATTTCGGCGGCGATTGCGGCAACGCCCGACAATGCCAGTGGCCACCAGCGGGCCTTGGCCGGTTGTGGCACGCTGGCGCTGCCATCGTCCTGAGCGGCAATCGGCTCGGCCTTCATGCCCAGGCTGTCGATAGCCCGCTCGATATCGACGGTGCCATCCAGGGTGTGGCGCACGCCAAGCACGCGGTTGATCAGGTTGAATTCCAGCTGTTCGATACCGGCCAGCTTGCTCAGCTTGTCCTGGATCAGGGTCTGCTCGGTGGGGCAGTCCATCGCATCAATGCGGAAACGGCTGAGTTGCGCCTGGGCGCTGGCCGTTTCGCTCAGTTGCACCAGCGGCGGCACGGCTTTGGCGCCGCAGCAGCTGTGGCCGTGGTCGTCATCGCCATGAGCGTGATCATGCGGATGCTTGTGTTCGTGGCTGACAGGCTGGTTCATGGGGTCATCCTTAAATTGAGCCTGTTGCCAAGTGAACACCCTGTAGCCACTATAGGGTCAAGCCACTTGCTGGAGATTTCGTGATGAAGATCGGAGAACTGGCCAAAGCCACCGACTGCGCGGTGGAAACCATCCGCTACTACGAGCGTGAAAACCTGCTGCCGGAGCCAGCGCGCAGCGACGGCAACTACCGGCTGTACACCCAGGCCCATGTGGAGCGGCTGACCTTTATCCGCAACTGCCGCACGCTGGACATGACCCTGGACGAAATTCGCAGCCTGCTACGCCTGCGCGACAGCCCCGACGACGCGTGCGGCAGCGTCAATGCGCTGATCGACGAGCATATCAAGCATGTTCAGGCGCGGATCGATGGCTTGGTGGCATTGCAAGAGCAGCTGGTGGAGCTGCGGCGACGCTGCAACGCGCAGGGGAGTGAATGCGCGATCTTGCAGCAACTGGAGACGAACGGGGCGGTATCGGTGCCGGATACCGAACATTCGCATGTGGGGCGCAGTCACGGGCATTGAGCCAAAAGCTTCGCGGGTGAACCCGCTCCCACAGGGGCCGCGCACGACTTAGGCCTGTGCAGTAACCTGTGGAGCGGGTTCACCCGCGAAGAGGCCAGTTCAAACAATGAAGATCTATCAGACCGCCATCGGCGCTGTCATCGGCGCGTGGTGCTCATAACCTTCCAGCCAGAAATCACTCGGCTCGATCTTCTCCAGCCACTCCGGCTCATACTTGCCAGTTTCGGCAAATGCCGGCACACGGTCGCTGATGACCAGCTTCGGCGCCTCCAGCGGCTCGCGCTGGAGCTGCTCGTTGAGCATGTCCAGATGGTTTTCATACACATGGGCATCGCCGATGAAGTAGGTGAACCAGCGCGGTGTATAGCCGGTCAGGCGGCCGAACAACGACAGCAGCGCCGCACCTTCGGTGAGGTTGAACGGTGTGCCCAGCCCCAGGTCGTTGGAGCGGATGTAGAGGGTCAGGGAAATTTCCCTGGTCTCGACATTCGGGTGGAACTGGTACAGCAGGTGACACGGTGGCAGTGCCATTTCGTCCAGTTGCGCGCAGTTCCAGCCATGGAACAGGATGCGGCGGCTACCCGGGTCGTTGGCAATGGTGTCCAGGCACTGGCGCACCTGATCGATCGCCTTGTACAGGATGACGAACGCGACGCCGTCCTCTTCGTCCTGGGCAATGCGGCGGAAACCGGCTTGCTCGGCCATTTCGATGGCCGCCGGGTTGCTCAGCGGGATGCGCTTGTAGCCCGGCCACTGGCGCCATTGCACACCATAGATCTCGCCCAGGTCGTCATGGCCTTGGCGGAACGGGTTGGCCAGCCACTGGGCGTTTTCGTTGGCATTCTGGTCCCAGACCTTGCAGCCCAGCTCGCGGAACTCACCGGCGTTCTTCACGCCACGCAGGAAACCGACCATTTCACCGATCGCCGACTTGAACGCCAGCTTGCGCGTGGTAATGGCCGGAAAACCCTTCTGCAGATCGAAACGCAGCATCGCGCCCGGCAGGCTGATGGTGCGGATGCCGGTGCGGTTTCCTTGCAACGTGCCGTTGTCGATGACGTCGCGGACCAGGTCCAGATACTGTTTCATGGCTTACCTGTAGCAAAAACGGCAGGGGGATCGCCCCTGCCGTGGGATTAATCAGGCGGGTTTCGCCGTGGGCTTGCGATTATAAGCCCACCAGATCAAGACGAGGCCACCGACTATCATCGGAATGCACAGCAACTGGCCTTGAGTGAGCCAACCGAACGCGATGTAACCGAGTTGTGCATCCGGCACCCGGACAAACTCCACGGCAAAGCGGAAGATGCCGTAGCACAGCGAGAACATTCCCGACACCGCCATGGTCGGCCGTGGCTTGCGCGAGAACAGCCACAGGATGACGAACAGCGCCACGCCCTCGAGGGCGAACTGGTACAGCTGCGAGGGGTGACGCGGCAGCTGCGCCGGGTCACTGAACGGCGGGAAGATCATCGCCCATGGCAGATCGGTAGGCTTGCCCCACAGCTCGGCGTTGATGAAGTTGCCGATACGCCCGGCGCCCAGGCCGATCGGCACCAGCGGGGCCACGAAGTCCATCAGCTCGAAGAACGACTTGTTGTTGCGCTTGCCGAACCACAAGGCCGCCAGCATCACGCCGATGAAGCCGCCGTGGAACGACATACCGCCCTTCCACACTTCGAAGATCAGCGTCGGGTTGGCCAGGTAGGCGTGCAGGTCATAGAACAGCACATAGCCCAGGCGCCCGCCGACAATCACCCCCATCGACAGCCAGAACACCAGGTCGGACAGCTTCTCGCGGTTCCAGGTGGGGTCGAAGCGGTTCAGCCGGCGTGAGGCCAGCAGCCAGGCACCGCCGATGCCGATCAGGTACATCAGGCCGTACCAATGGATTTTCAGCGGCCCGATGGCCAAGGCCACGGGGTCTATCTGCGGGTAAGGCAGCATGGAACTTCCTCTCGATTCAAATCAAAAAGCTGAGGCCGACACAGAACAGCAGGGCTGCGAACAGGCGTTTCAACAAACGGGGCGACAGCTTGTGCGCCAGGCGCGCGCCGAAGCGGGCAAAAAACATGCTGGTCACGGCAATGCCGACCAGCGCCGGCAGGTACACGTAACCCAGGCTGTTAGGCGGCAGATGCTCCTCGTGCCACCCCAGCAGCATGAAGCTCAGGGCACTAGCCACAGCAATCGGTAGGCCACAGGCCGAGGACGTGGCCACTGCCTGCTGCATGGGCAGGCTGCGCCAGGTGAGGAACGGCACCGTCAGCGAACCACCGCCAATGCCGAATATGGCCGAAGCCCAGCCGATTACGCCGCCTGCGCCGATCAATGCGGGCTTGCCGGGGACGCCACGGCTGGCCTTGGGTTTGAGGTCCAGCGCCATCTGCGCGGCGATGACCAGGGCGAACACGCCAATGATCTTTTGCAGCAGTGGGCCCTGGATCAGAGAAGCGGTCTTGGCACCGACACCGGCCCCCAAGAGGATGCCAAAGGTCATCCAGACGAAGATCGGCCATTGCACCGCCCGCTTGCGGTGGTGCTCCCGCACGGCGTTGATCGAGGTGAAGACGATGGTGGCCAATGACGTGCCGACGGCCAGGTGGGTCAGTACCGAAGCGTCGAATCCCTGCAGGGTAAAGCTGAACACCAGCACCGGCACGATGATGATGCCGCCGCCCACGCCGAACAGCCCGGCCAGCACACCGGCACAGGCGCCCAACAACAGATAGAGCACGAATTCCATTCGGCTTCTCCTAGAAATCAATCCGGCATGGTAACGGAAGCCGGGCTCGTGGCTCTAGTGAACTCTGTGTCAGGATGGATCCGCACCGCTCCTGTGGGTACAGTGACAAAAAACACTGAGGCCCAACCCATGTGCCTGATCGTATTTGCCTGGCGGCCAGGGCACGCCCTGCCGCTGATCGTGGCGGCCAACCGCGACGAATTCTATGCCCGCCCCACTCAGCCCCTGGCGGCCTGGGAGGATGCACCTGGGGTGCATGCCGGGCGCGACCTGGAGGCAGGCGGTACCTGGCTGGGCGTAGGCCCACAGCAGCGGTTTGCCGCGCTGACCAACATCCGCGACCCGGGCCAGGCGCCGGGGCCTCGCTCGCGGGGTGAGCTGGTGGCGGCGTTTCTGCAAGGGGAGCTGGGGGTCGAGGCTTACCTGGACCAGGTGGCCAGCCGTAGCGAGCAGTACTCGGGGTTCAACCTGCTGGTGGGTGATGGGCAGCGACTGGGTTATCTGCATGCCCGTGAGGCCACGCCGCGCCTGCTGATGGCTGGGGTTTACGGGCTTTCGAACGCCGGGCTGGATACACCATGGCCGAAACTGGTGAAGGCACGTGACGGGCTGCAGAGCCTGCTGGACACACCGGAGCCGCACAGGCTGCTGGCATTACTTGCGGATAACGAGCCCGCGGCTGATGGTGATCTACCCGAGACAGGCGTGGGGTTGGCAACCGAGAAGTTGCTGTCGAGCGTATTCATCGCAAGCCAGAATTACGGGACCCGGGCGAGTACAGTACTGATTGTGGATAAAAAGGGGAAAAGGAGGCTGGTTGAGCGCAGTTTCGGGCCTTTTGGTGGGCATTTGGGGGAAATAGAGTTGCTGGCCTGAGCATTTGATGTTGTTTGTTCGGGCCTCTTCGCGGGTGAACCCGCTCCTACAACGGCCTGTGCCGGGCCACCGATGTGTGCCCCCCCGCTCCGCGCGTAGGAGCGGGTTTACCCGCGAAGAGGCCCGAACAGGCAGGCGCTCAGTCAGAGGGTCTTGTTGGCCTCAGGCCCAATCATCCGGGCCAACCCAAGGTTCTTCAAGGCCAGTTGCAGCGAGCTATGGATAACCTGCGGGTTGTCATGGCTCAAGGCCTCGGCCAGCAGTTCCTTGGCCTTGCCCATATTGATCTGGCGCAGCATCCACTTGACCTTCGGCAGGTTGGTGGCGTTCATCGACAGGCTGTCAAAGCCCATGGCCATCAACAGGACTGACGCTGCCGGGTCACCGGCCATCTCACCGCAGATGCTCACCGGCTTGCCTTCGCCATGGGCGTCGCGCACCACCGTGTTCAGCGCCTGCAGTACCGCCGGGTGCAGGTAGTCGTACAGGTCGGCAACCCGCGGGTTGTTGCGGTCCACCGCCAGCAGGTACTGGGTCAGGTCATTGGAGCCGACCGACAGGAAATCCACCTGCCGCGCCAGTTCCTTGGTCTGGTACACCGCCGCTGGAATTTCCACCATTACACCCACGGGCGGCATCGGTACATCGGTACCTTCATCACGCACTTCACCCCAGGCGCGGTGGATCAGGTGCAGCGCCTCTTCCAGCTCGTGAATGCCGGAAATCATCGGCAGCAGGATACGCAGGTTGTTCAGGCCCTCGCTGGCCTTGAGCATGGCGCGGGTCTGTACCAGGAAGATTTCCGGGTGGTCGAGGGTGACGCGGATGCCGCGCCAGCCGAGGAACGGGTTTTCTTCCTTGATCGGGAAATACGACAGTGCCTTGTCACCACCGATGTCGAGGGTACGCATGGTTACCGGCAGCGGGTGGAAGGCCGCCAGCTGCTCACGGTAGATGGCCAGCTGCTCTTTCTCACTGGGGAAGCGCTGGTTGATCATGAACGGCACTTCGGTGCGGTACAGGCCTACCCCTTCGGCGCCGCGCTGCTGGGCACGGGCCACGTCAGCGAGCAGGCCAGTGTTGACCCACAGGGGCATGCGGTGGCCGTCGGGGGTGATGCACGGAAGTTCGCGCAGTGCATCCAGCCCTTGGGCAAGCTGGCGCTCCTCCTCGACCACTTCGCTGTACTGCTTGCGCAGCACTTCGCTGGGGTTGGTGAACACTTCGCCCTTGTAGCCGTCGACGATCAGTTCAATACCGTCGACTTTGGAGTACGGCAGGTCGACCAGGCCCATCACCGTGGGGATGCCCATGGCCCGCGCGAGGATGGCGACGTGGGAGTTGCCCGAGCCGAGTACCGAGACCAGGCCGACCAGCTTGCCTTCCGGCACTTCACCGAGCATGGCCGGTGTCAGTTCCTCACTGACCAGGATGGTGTTGTCGGCATACACCAGCGACTGCGAACGTGCTTCCTGCAGGTACGCCAGCAGGCGCCGCCCCAGGTCCTTGACGTCGGAGGCACGCTCACGCAGGTAGTCATCGTCCATCAGCTCGAAGCGGTTGACGTGCTCACCCACCACCTGGCGCAGGGCGCCCTGGGCCCATTGGCCGGTCTTGATGACCTCGGTCACCTCTCCGCCCAAGGCTGCGTCTTCAAGCATCATCAGATACACATCGAACAGCGCGCGCTCTTCCGGGCGCAGCTGGGTGGCGAGCTTGGCCGACAGCTTGCGCATGTCGTCGCGCACACCTTCCAGGGCGTTCTGGAACAGCCTGAGTTCGGCGTCGATATCATCGACGGTCTTGTCCGGGACCACTTCCAGATCGGCCGGCGGCAACATCACCACCGCACGCCCCACGGCGGCGCCAGGCGACCCCGGCACACCCACGAAGCGCGCCTCCTGGATACCTTTGCCCTGACGGCCCAGGCCACGGATCGAGCCGGTAGCCTCGGCGTGGGCGATAACCCCGGCAAGCTGGGCGCTCATGGTGACCAGGAAGGCTTCTTCGCCCTCGTCGAACTGGCGGCGCTCCTTTTGCTGGATGACCAGTACACCGACCACACGGCGGTGGTGGATGATCGGCGCACCCAGGAAGGAGGCGAATTTCTCTTCGCCGGTTTCGGCAAAGTAGCGGTAACGCGGGTGGTCGGCTGCGTTTTCCAGGTTCAGCGGCTCTTCCCGGGTACCGACCAGGCCAACCAGGCCCTCGTTGGGGGCCATGCTGACTTTACCGATGGAGCGCTTGTTCAGGCCTTCGGTAGCCATCAGCACGAAGCGGTTGGTTTCCGGGTCGAGCAGGTAGACCGAGCAGACCTGGCTGCCCATGGCTTCCTTGACGCGCAAGACAATGATCCCCAACGCCGACTTGAGATCTTTGGCGGAGTTTACTTCCTGGACGATCTTGCGCAGCGTATTGAGCATGGCTCGGGGTCGAACTCCGTCGTCAGTCGCGCGTCAAAAGACGCGGTGCTAGCTCTTTCAGGGCGCGTCGGTACACCTCGCGCTTGAATGTCACAACCTGGCCCAGCGGATACCAATAGCTCACCCAGCGCCAGCCGTCGAACTCCGGCTTGCCGGTCAGGTCCATCCGCACCCGTTGTTCGTTGCTGACCAGGCGCAGCAGGAACCACTTCTGCTTCTGGCCGATGCACAGCGGCTGGCTGTGGGTACGTACCAACCGCTGTGGTAAACGATAACGCAACCAGCCACGGGTGCAGGCAAGAATTTCTACATCATCGCGTTCAAGGCCAACTTCTTCGTTCAGCTCGCGGTACAGGGCATCTTCCGGCGTCTCGTCAGGGTTGATACCACCCTGGGGGAATTGCCAGGCATCCTGGTTGATCCGTCGAGCCCATAGCACCTGCCCGGCATCATTCGTGAGAATGATCCCGACATTGGGGCGAAAACCATCCGGGTCGATCACGGCAGCAACCTCGCAAACGCATGTCAACGCATTGTTCCACAAAGCTTGCGAGCGCAGCAACGCGCCCGCCAAGCTTATGTGCAGCTGCGTGAAAACTCCGTATTCTGCGGGCCTACCCTGTGGCTGATGCGAGTGACCGCGATGCGCCTGGCTTTATTCGACCTGGACAATACCCTCCTCGGTGGCGACAGCGACCATGCCTGGGGTGACTATCTTTGCGAGCGCGGCATTCTCGACCCGGTCGCCTACAAGCAACGCAACGACAGCTTCTACCAGGACTACCTCAATGGCACCCTGGACCTGCAGGCCTACCTGGCCTTTTCCATGGAGATCCTGGCGGCAACACCCATGGCCAAACTCGACGAATGGCACCGCGACTTCATGCGCGACTGCATCGAGCCCATCATCCTGCCCAGGGCCCTGGCCTTGCTGCAGCAGCACCGCGAGGCGGGCGACCAACTGGTGATCATCACTGCTACCAACCGCTTCGTCACCGCACCGATCGCCCGGCGCCTGGGGGTGCGGGTGTTGCTGGCAACCGAGTGCGAGATACGCGACGGCCGCTATACCGGGCGTAGTACCGATATACCGTGTTTCCGTGAAGGCAAAGTGACGCGGCTGGAGCGCTGGATGCTGGAGAACGGCTTTGATCTTGAGGACAGCTACTTCTATAGCGACTCGATGAATGACCTGCCGTTGTTGCAGCGGGTGACCCATGCAGTGGCAGTGGACCCGGCCCCGGACCTGCGGGCCGAGGCGGATAAGCGCGGGTGGCCGGTGATCTCGCTGCGAGATTGAGGTTTCGCGTGCCGGCCTTTTCGCGGGCACGCCCGCTCCCACAGGAATCACCACGGGCCTTGAGGGCTGCGCTGTACCTGTAGGAGCGGGTTCACCCGCGAAGAGGCCGGCACAAACAGCACAAGGCTGTCAGACCGGCTTGGCCCCCATCAGCCCGGCAATGGACAGGAAGCAAACCCCACTGAACACCGCCAGCGCCAGGGTAAACCGCAACCCGACCACCTCGGCCTTGCGCAGCCGGTTCAGCCGCACCAGCAGCCACCACAGGGCAAACGCACCGAAGGTATAGATGACACTGGATGCCAACACCCAGGTCTGCCCCAGTGGCCAGCCCACCAGGTGTACCAGCCACCAGCCGGTGAACGGCATGCTTAACAGGCACAGGCCCATCACTAGCCAGACGAACACCAACGGCCGGCGCAGCAGCTTGCCGTAGGCTTCGGCATCGCCCTGGCGGCGGGCGCGCCAGGCCCAGATCGCCAGGCCCAGGGCGCCCAGAAGCAGCAGCGCGGTGGCGATGATGTGCAGGGTCTTGAGCGTGGTCAGGTGTTCCATGTCTCGGTCGTCCTTAAAAAGGCATTTTGCGGTAGCTTCTTCGCGGGCTTACCCGCTCCTGCCAAGGTATCTCAGGCCTTGAGGCCTGCGCAGTACCTGTGGGAGCGGGCAAGCCCGCGAAAGGGCCATCAGCCCTAGCTTAGCCGCTCAGCCCAGGAACAGTTTGTAGGCCGGGTTTTCGGTCTCGTCCCAATACGGGTAACCGATCTTGGCCAGCGCTGCCGGCACCAGGTGACGTTCGTCCTCCGGCACCTGCAGCCCCGCCACCACGCGCCCGTCAGCCGCGCCATGGTTGCGGTAGTGGAACATCGAGATGTTCCAGCGCCCGCCCAGCTTGTTGAGGAAGTTGAACAGCGCACCTGGCCGCTCGGGGAATTCGAAGCGCAGCACCATTTCGTCACTGGCACCGGCTGAGTGGCCGCCGACCATATGACGAATATGCAGCTTGGCCAGTTCGTTCTCGGTCAGATCGGTAACCGGGAAACCCTGTTCGGTCAGTTGCTGCACCAGCGCCGCGCGCGGGTCGTTTTCCGGGTGGGTCTGCACCCCAACGAAGATATGCGCTTCGTCAGAGGTGTGCTTGCGGTAGTTGAACTCGGTGATCTGACGCTTGCCGATAGCCTCGCAGAAGGCCTTGAAGCTACCCGGGCGCTCAGGGATGGTCACGGCGATGATCGCCTCGCGCTTCTCACCCAGCTCGGCACGCTCGGCCACATGGCGCAGGCGATCGAAATTGACGTTGGCACCGGAGTCGATGGCCACCAGGGTCTGGCCGGTGACGCCGTAAAGCTCGACGTACTTCTTGATGCCCGCCACACCCAGCGCGCCGGCAGGCTCGGTGATCGAGCGGGTATCGTCGTAGATATCCTTGATTGCCGCGCAGATTTCATCGGTACTGACGGTGACGACTTCGTCCACATGGTGGCGGCAGATATCGAAGGTGTGCAGGCCAATCTGCGCCACCGCCACGCCGTCGGCGAACAGCCCGACCTGCGGCAACACCACGCGCTCACCGGCGGCCATGGCTGCCTGCAGGCAGTTGGAATCGTCCGGCTCGACGCCGATTACCTTGATTTCCGGGCGCAGGTACTTCACGTACGCGGCAATGCCGGCAATCAGGCCGCCACCGCCCACCGGGACGAAGATCGCGTCCAGCTGGCCAGGGTGCTGGCGCAGGATTTCCATGGCGACGGTGCCCTGCCCGGCGATGGTGTGCGGATCGTCGTAAGGGTGAACGTAGACGAAACCCTTTTCATCGACCAGTTTCAGCGAATAGGCCAGCGCCTCAGGGAACGAGTCGCCATGCAACACCACCTTGCCACCGCGTGAGCGCACGCCTTCGACCTTGATTTCCGGGGTGGTCTTGGGCATCACGATGGTGGCCTTGATGCCCATTTCGCGCGCGGCCAGGGCCAGGCCTTGGGCGTGGTTGCCGGCAGAGGCGGTCACCACGCCACGGGCCAGTTCTTCCGGGCTCAGCTGGGCCAGCTTGTTATACGCGCCGCGGATCTTGAACGAGAACACTGGCTGCAGGTCTTCGCGCTTGAGCAAAATCTGGTTGCCCAGGCGCTTGCTCAGCTGCCCGGCGCTCTGCAACGGGGTTTCGACGGCAACGTCATAGACGCGCGAGGTGAGGATCTTCTTGACGTACTGTTCGAGCATCGGGAAAGCATCACTGGGCCGCGGGACGAGGGCTGGGAGTCTACCCTAGCGCTACGTCGGGCGACCACAGCAAAGCCGTGCGAGCCGTTATACTAGGTGACTTTGAAACCGCCCTGCCCCTTCCGGAGCCCGCATGACCCAGGACCAACTCAAACAGGCCGTCGCCCAGGCCGCTGTCGACTTCATTCTGCCCAAGCTGGATGAAAAGAGCGTCGTAGGCGTCGGTACCGGTTCGACCGCCAACTTCTTCATCGATGCCCTGGCTCAGCACAAGACCGCTTTCGACGGTGCAGTCGCCAGCTCCGAAGCCACTGCCCAGCGCCTGAAGGGCCATGGCATCCCGGTCTACGAACTGAACAGCGTCAGCGAACTTGAGTTCTACGTGGACGGCGCCGACGAGAGCGACGCACACCTGCACCTGATCAAGGGCGGCGGCGCAGCCCTGACCCGCGAAAAGATCGTCGCGGCCGTGGCCAAGACCTTCATCTGCATCGCCGACGGCAGCAAGCTGGTGCCGGTACTGGGGGCATTCCCCCTGCCGGTCGAAGTGATCCCCATGGCCCGCAGCCACGTGGCACGTCAGCTGGTGAAGCTGGGTGGCGACCCGGTGTACCGTGAAGGCGTGGTCACCGACAACGGCAACGTGATCCTGGATGTGTACAACCTGCAGATCACCAACCCGGTGGAGCTGGAAGCGCAGATCAACGCCATCGTCGGCGTGGTGACCAATGGTCTGTTCGCGGCGCGACCAGCGGATCTGCTGTTGCTGGGCACCGCTGAGGGCGTGAAGAGCCTGAAGGCCGAGTAACGTTCTTCGCGGGCAAGCCCGCTCCCACAGGTACCCCACAAGCCTGGAACCGTGGCGATCCCTGTAGGAGCGGGTTTACCCGCGAATAGGCCCTGACAGGCGATCAGTCAGCCGGCTGCTTGAACACATAGAACAGGTTCGGCTCACTGACCAGGTAAATGGTCCCCGCTTCATCCATCGCAATGCCCTCCGCCTGCGGCACCGTCGCCTGCAACCCCTGGAAGCCCTTGCGCAAAGACAAGGTACTCAGCGGCCTACCCTCGACATCCAGCTCCAGCACCAGCCGCGACTCGTCCGACAACGCCAGCAGATGCCCACTGCGCTCATCGAACTGCAAACTCGAAAGGTCCCTCACAAATAGCCGTGAATCGCGCTTGCGGTCCTGCACCACATGCACGGCGTAGGGCTTTTCCGGGTTGTCATGCGGGAAGCCATGCACCTCATAGATCAGCATCGGGTCACGCTCCTTCGCCACGAACAGGCGCTTGCCCGCCGAATCGTAGGCCAGGCCCTCGAAGCCCTTGTTGCCATTGAGACCGATGCCCAAGGTCAGCTGCTCGGCATCACCGGCATCGAGAAACAGCGTGTCGTCGTCCAGCCGCACGCGAATCAGCCGTTGCTGACGCTCGTCGGTGATCACATAGCTGTTTGGCCCAACGTACTCCACAGCCTCCGGGTCGCCAAAGCCAGTCAGCGGCACACGCCGCAGGATACGGCCCTCCAGTGACAGCTCGATCAGCTCCGAACGGGCGTTGGTGACCGTGACGAGGGTTTTGCGGTCGGGGTCGTAGGTCAGCGCCGAAATGTCATCATCCAGCCCTTCGACCGGTTGCGCCTCCAGCACCACCCGGTAGCGATCCAGGCCAATGCTGCGCTCCACAGGCTGCCACCAGGTCTTCAGATTGAACCAGCCACGCTCGAACAGGCGAAATTCCTGCCCGGCCCAGCCAAGCAGGAGCAGACCAAGGGCAGCCAGAACAAGGAGCAGGCGAACAACACGTTGCATAAGGACAGACTCGACACCAGGGTGGCGAATCTAATCATGTATGGCTGAAGCAAAGCTTAATGCCAGCGTCAGGCAAATCTGATGATGCTGTCAGTTCTTCTTGAAACGATAGAAAAGCGCCGGCTCGCTGACCATGTAAAGGTTGCCCTTGTCGTCCATGGCCACCCCTTCAGCCCGCGGAATGGTGTCTTCAAGCCCGTTGAAGCCACCCAGCAGCGTCATGAAGCTGACTTGCTGGCCCTGCTCGTCCAGCTCCAGCAGCATGTTGGAGTCGGCCGAAAGCACCAGCAAGTGACCAGTACGCGGGTCGACACTCAGCGCAGACAGGTTGCGCAAGTCGAGTTCATCGCTAGGCAACGACTGTTTGTCACCCTGGAGCGGGCTGCGGCCATCGGTACCCCAGGTGTACAGCTTGGGCGGGCGCTCCTCGCCAATGATCAGGCGCTGGCGCAGCGGGTCCCAGGCGATGCCCTCGAAGCCCTTGTTGCTTTTGACCGACGGGCCCAGGTCGTGGCTTTGGAAGTCGTCGTGATTCAGTGCCGTGGTCTGCGCGTCCACCTTGACCACGGTCAGATCGTGCAGGCGCTCGTCAGTGATGGCCAGGTTGCCGTCTTCCAGCACCGCGACGCCTTCGGGGTTGTTCCAGCCGTTGAGCGGGATCTTGCGCAGTACATCGCCCTCCAGGCTCAGCTCGACCAGGATCGGGTTCTTACCCATGACCGCGAACAGGGTGCGGGTTTGCGGGTTGAAGGCCACATCCGAGGCTTCATCATCGTCCATGCCCGGCAGCGGTTTGGCGTCGATGTCCACCTGGTAATCCGGCAACCACACGCTCTCGCTACGCTCGGCGGTGCTTTCGAAGCTTTCTTTTACCCACAGTGCACCGCGGTCATCCCAGTGCATGGCCACGGCCACGCCATAGCCGATCACCGCCGCCACGGCCAGGCCGAAGGGCCAGCGCAGGTAGAAGCGACGCTTGGGGGTTACCGGGGCGCTGGAGGAGGATGGCATGCAGTGATCCTGGGAAAATGGGCGTAGGTGCGCGCATTATCCGGATTGGGTGTGAAAAATCGGTAAACAGGGCCGGCCTCTTCGCCGGTAAACCCGTGCCCAAGGTGCTGCACAGTATTCAAGGCCTGTGCAATCCCTGTAGGAGCGGGTTTACCCGCGAAGAAGGCGACGCGGTTTCGAGTTAAAGCACCCGGCTTTCGAAGCGGCTCACACCCGGCAGCTCCAGTACCAGCTCGTCACCAACGTTGAACGGCCCAACGCCCGCCGGGGTACCGGTGAGGATCACATCCCCCGCCTGCAACGAGAAATGCGCTGCCATGTACTGAATCATCGGCACGATCGGGTTAAGCATCATCGCGCTGTTACCCTCCTGGCGCACTTCGCCATTCACGGTCAGGCGCACCGGGATGTCTGTCACATCCTCGAAGCTGGCGGCCGAGACGAACGGTGGCAGCACGCAAGCGCCGTCAAAGCACTTGGCCAGCTCCCAAGGCAGGCCCTTTTCCTTCAGCTTGGCCTGCACGTCGCGCAGGGTCAGGTCCAGCGCCGGCGCGTAACCGGAAATGGCGTCCAGCACCTCTTCCTCGCTCGGATGGGTCGACAGCGGTTTGCCCAGCAGTACGGCAATTTCAACCTCATAGTGCACCGACCCACGCTCGGCCGGGATCTTGAAGCCACCTTCGACCGGCACCACGCAACTGCCCGGCTTGATGAACAGCAGCGGCTCGGTGGGGATCGGGTTATCCAGTTCCTTGGCGTGCTCGGCATAGTTACGGCCGATGCACACCACCTTGCCCAGGGGGAAGTGAATGCGCGTGCCGTCTATGTACTGGTGCTGGTAACTCATGGCCGACTCCTCTGGATACTGCTTTTTATTCAGGAGCAAAGATCTTACCCGGATTCATGATGCCGTTAGGGTCGAACACGGCCTTTATTGCCTTCATGCAGGCGATTTCTTCGGGGGAGCGGCTGTAGCTCAGGTAGTCACGCTTGGTCATGCCTACGCCATGCTCGGCAGAAATCGACCCGTTGTAACGCTCGACAATCTCGAACACCCACTTGTTGACCTTGGCACACGAAGCGAAGAAGTCGTCCTTGCTCATATGCTCAGGCTTGAGGATGTTCAGGTGCAGGTTGCCGTCACCAATATGGCCGTACCACACCACTTCATAGTCCGGATAATGTTCTGAGACGATGGCGTCGATATCGCGCAGGAACGCAGGCACTTTCGAGACGGTGACAGAAATGTCGTTCTTGTACGGTGTCCAGTGCGAGATGGTTTCCGACAGGTACTCGCGCAGCTTCCACAGGTTTTTCAGCTGGGTTTCGCTCTGGCTCATCACCCCATCCAGCACCCAACCCTGCTCGACGCAATGCTCGAAGGTAGCCAATGCTTCGTTGGCAACGTCTTCAGTGCTGGCCTCGAACTCCAGCAGCGCATAGAACGGGCAATCAGTCGCGAACGGCGCAGGTACATCGCCGCGCGCAAGGATCTTGGCCAGCCCCTTGTCGGAGAAGAACTCGAAAGCGGTCAGGTCCAGCTTGCCCTGGAAGGCGTGCAGCACCGGCATGATCGAGTCGAAGTCCGGTGTGCCCAGCACCATGGCGGTGAGGTTGCGCGGTGCGCGGTCCAGGCGCATGGTGGCCTCGACCACGAAGCCCAGCGTACCCTCGGCACCAATGAACAGCTGCCGCAGGTCGTAACCGGTGGCGTTCTTGATCAGGTCCCTGTTCAGTTCCAGCAACTCGCCCTTGCCGGTGACCACTTTCAGCCCGGCCACCCAGTTGCGGGTCATGCCGTAGCGGATCACCTTGATTCCGCCGGCATTGGTGCCGATATTGCCGCCAATCTGGCTGGAGCCGCTGGAAGCGAAGTCCACCGGGTAATACAGGCCTTGCTCTTCGGCGAAGGTTTGCAACTGGCGGGTGATGACCCCTGGCTGGCAAACCACAGTGCGGTCGAAAGCATTGAAGCCAAGGATCTGGTTCATGTAGTCGAAGGCGACCACAACCTCGCCATTGGCCGCCACCGCACCAGCAGAAAGCCCTGTACGCCCGCCAGAGGGCACCAGCGCCACCTTGTGCGCATTGGCCCAGTGCACAATGGCTTGCACCTGTTCTATCGTTTTGGGAAAGACGATGGCGCTGGGCGCTGGCGGGTAATGCTTGGTCCAGTCCTTGCCATACGCTTCGAGGGAAACCGGGTCAGTCAGGACCTTGCCCGGGTCGACAAGGGTCATCAGTTCTTCAATAACAGCGGGGCGGGTCATCGCTGGAACTCTCGACTTATTCATGGTCACCCTGAGCACTCTTCACCTGTCGGGATAAGCTCAGATTGTGTCGCGTATGCTAGCATAGCCCTCCCGCTGTTCATGCTAAGGCTGCCCTCGCGCCTGGCATCACCCCTCGCCATTTTATCTCCGGGATACAGGTTTACGCAGATGAGCAAGACTTCTCTCGACAAGAGCAAGATCCGGTTCCTTCTTCTTGAAGGTGTGCACCAGAACGCGGTCGATACCCTCAAGGCCGCCGGCTACACCAACATCGAATACCTCACTGGTTCGTTGCCGGAAGCCGAGCTGAAGGAAAAGATCGCCGATGCCCACTTCATCGGCATCCGTTCGCGCACCCAGCTCACCGAAGAGATCTTCGACTGCGCCAAGAAACTGGTCGCTGTTGGTTGCTTCTGCATCGGTACCAACCAGGTTGACCTGGAAGCTGCCCGCGAGCGCGGTATCGCCGTGTTCAACGCGCCATACTCCAACACCCGCTCGGTCGCCGAGCTGGTTCTGGCCGAAGCCATCCTGCTGCTGCGCGGCATCCCTGAGAAGAACGCCTCCTGCCACCGTGGCGGCTGGATCAAAAGTGCTGCCAACTCGTTCGAAATCCGCGGCAAGAAACTGGGCATCGTCGGCTACGGCTCGATTGGTACCCAGCTTTCGGTACTGGCTGAGAACATGGGCATGCAGGTGTACTTCTTCGACCCGCTGACCAAGCTGCCACTGGGCAACGCCGTGCAGGTCACCAGCCTGAACGAGCTGCTGGGCCTGGCTGACATCGTCTCGCTGCACGTGCCTGAGCTGCCATCCACCCAGTGGATGATCGGCGAGAAGGAAATCCGTGCAATGAAGAAGGGCGCAATCCTGATCAACGCCGCCCGTGGCACCGTGGTCGAACTGGACCACCTGGCCGCCGCCATCAAGGACAAGCACCTGATCGGCGCTGCCATCGACGTGTTCCCGGTCGAGCCGCGCTCCAACGACGAAGAGTTCGAAAGCCCGCTGCGCGGCCTCGACAACGTGATCCTGACGCCGCACATTGGTGGTTCCACCGCCGAAGCCCAGGCCAACATCGGCCTGGAAGTGGCCGAGAAACTGGTCAAGTACAGCGACAACGGTACTTCGGTGTCCTCGGTCAACTTCCCGGAAGTGGCCCTGCCAGCGCACCCAGGCAAACACCGTCTGCTGCACATTCACGAAAACATCCCGGGCGTGCTCAGCGAGATCAACAAAGTATTCGCCGAGAACGGTATCAACATCTCCGGTCAGTTCCTGCAGACCAACGAGAAAGTCGGTTACGTGGTAATCGACGTTGACGCCGAGTACTCGGACCTTGCGCAAGAGAAACTGCAACAGGTCAAGGGCACCATCCGTTCCCGCGTCCTGTTCTAAGTCTGGGTGCAGCATGAAAAAGGGAGGCCCTGAAGGCCTCCCTTTTTTATTTCACTTCAACCGTGATTTTCTTCGACTCGACGCTAGGTTTGAACGGCACGTGATACTGGTCACCCAGAATCAGTTGCAAGGTGTGCTTGCCCGGGGTCAGGGTAATGCTGGTTTCGGTCTGTGCCTTGCCGAAGTGCAGCACTTGCGGCCCTGCCGGCAGTGCGACGCCGGCCTCTGGCATCAGACTGGTCGGCAGCGGCATGTCAGCCACGGGCTCCTTGTCGACATCCACCAGTAGATGGTGGTGCCCGGTGTGCGGGGTTTGGTCACCCGCAGGTTTGAGGCCCATACCCTCGATACCGAACTTGACGGTGAAGGTCTTGTCGACCGTGGCACCATCGGCGGGGGAAACGATGAAGACCTTCGCCTCCTTGGGCGGCTCCTGGCTCTTCAGGGTGTCTGCGGCACTGGCGAACACCGACGCTCCCATCAGCAGACCGGCAACGGCAGCACGCGAAAATAGGCTGTTCATTCACTTCTCCTGTGATTCACTTATTGACCGCAGCCTGTAATCCAAAAGCGGCGGTAGTTCACCTTAGTTGAAATAATCGCCAAGGTGTTCACATTGCCTGACAGAAATATTTCAGTCAGGGTTAAACAATGCCGAGGCTTGAAGGTCATAGGCTGCGCTCGATCATGGCGAGGAAGAAAGCCGTGGCGATCGTTTTCAATCTGCTAAAAGAAAAGGGGCATACATGCGTTCGACCATAGGGGTACTGCTGGCAGTACTGATCAGTCCATTGGCTCAGGCGGAGCTGATCGACGAAATCGCCGACCGGGGTGAACTGCGCATTGCCGTACAGGCCGACAACTCGCCGTACGCTTTCAAACAAGACGACCACCTGACGGGTTTTGACATCGAATTTGGTCAGGACCTTGCCAAGGAGCTGGACTTGCGCGCCGAGTTCGTCGAAGCCCCGGCTGCCGAAGTGCTGGCGGGTGTCGAGAGTGGCAAGTACGACATCGCACTCACCCCGTCGAGTGAATCGCTCACAGGCGACGGCCCACTCGATGTGAGCCGGCCGATTGGCGAAAAGAAGCTGGTGATCCCGTTCCAGAAGGACAACCCGGCTTTTGAAAGCGCCGTAAACAATGCGTTGCAGCGTTTGAAAGACAGTGGCCGGACTGCCGAGCTTGAGCAGAAGTGGTTCAAGGGTGTGCAGGAGACTGCAGGCGGGCAGTAAGGTCTTATTTGCAACCTGTACCCGCTAATACAGTGGCGGCGGCAACGGTGAACGACGGGTGGAGATTGGCCACCAGGGCCGGCCTCTTCGCGGGTGAACCCGCTCCTACAACGGGCTGTGTCCAACCACCGATGTGTACCCACCACCAATCTGTGTAGGAGCGGGTTTACCCGCGAATACGGTAGCGGCGTCAACGGTGAACGGCGGGTGGAGATTGGCCAGCAGGGCCGGCCTCTTCGCGGGTGAACCCGCTCCTACACGACGGGCTCTGTCCAACCACCGATGTGTGTCCACCACCAATCTGTGTAGGAGCGGGTTTACCCGCGAATGCGGTGGCGGCGGCGACGGTGGACAGCGGGTAGAAATTGGCCAGCAGGGCCGGCCTCTTCGCGGGTGAACCCGCTCCTACACGACGGGCTGTGTCCAACCACCGATGTGTGTCCACCACCAATCTGTGTAGGAGCGGGTTTACCCGCGAATGCGGTGGCGGCGGCAACGGTGGACAGCAGGTAGAAATTGGCCAGCAGGGCCGGCCTCTTCGCGGGTGAACCCGCTCCTACACGACGGGCTGTGTCCAACCACCGATGTATGTCCACCACCGTGGTCGGAGCGGGTTCACCCGCGAAAGGGCCGGCACAGGTTCAAACAGATATATCAGCCAAAGCCCGCTGCGCCTGCTCGAGCTCCAGCTCGCTGAACACCTGCACCCCCGCCCGCCGCAGCAACGCCGTGGTTACCCCTTCCCCCGCCACCTTCACACCACTGAAGGTGCCATCATAGGTCAACCGGTTGCCACACGAAGGGCTGCCAGATTTCAGCACCGCTACGCGAATGCCATGCCGGCGCACCAGTGCCAGCGCCAACTGCGCACCGGCCAGAAACTCGGCAGTGACATCTTCACCCATCACCGTCAGCACCTGCGTGTCGCCATCGAGCACAGCGCGGCCCTGCCCTCCCGGGATCTCCGCTGGCGGTCGCGGTGTCGGCAAGCCGCCGGCTACCTCTGGGCACAACGGCACCACGCGCCCTTCGGCCTGCCACTGCTGCAACAAATCGGGATGGCCGCTGGCCCGGCCGTCATAGCGTACTGGCTGCCCCAACAGGCAGGCGCTCACCAGCACCTTGGGCATATCAGAACGGGTCATTGCCACGCCGCCTGAACCAGCCGGTCAACGACAGCCGCTCGCGCCCGGCCGGCAATACTTCGTGAGGCACTTCGCCCGACAGGAATACCACCAGGCAAGCGGCCACTGGCTCGACATCGTGCTCGACACCGTTGGCCAGGAACATGCGCAACTGGCCACCGTCATGCGGTTGCCAGCCTTCATTGAGGTAAAGCACCGCCGAGACCATACGCCGGTCATCGTCGCGAAAGCGGTCCAGGTGCCGGCGATAGAACGCCCCCGGTGGGTACAGGGCAAAGTGGCATTCGAAGTCTTCCAGGCCCAGGAACAGACCTTGGTTGATCGCCAGGCGCAGCTGTTCCATGGCCGCCAGGTACTGGTCGCAGGCCTCGGCCTGCCCCGGGTCGATCCACTGAATCTGGTCACCGCGAATGGCTTCGCGCACCTCCTGGGTAGCACCCCGCCCAACCCCTGCGGGGTTGAGTTCGCCTTCGGCATCACGGCGCCGGCACTCGGCTGCCAGCGCGCGTACCAGGTCGGCAGGCAGAAAGTGCGCCTGCTGGGACCAGCCATGGGTGGCCAGATCGTCGACGACGGCCGCAAGCATCGGGTATTCAGGGGAGATGTGCATGGCGCGCATCATATCCATTCGCCCTGTCGCCGCACAGCGCCACTTGGCCGAGAAACACGCGGATATCTCGACAAACCGGCGCCGGGCCAAGGACAATAGGCCCCTGCCGACAGGAGTCCTGAATGCGCCGTCTGTTTTCCCTGATTCTGCTGATGATCTGCACCATGCCTGTCTGGGCAGACAACCTGGATCAACTGTACAAGGCTGCCGGCTGGCCCGACCAGCGCGCCCACTTCAACGATGCCCTGACCGCCGCCCAGGAGCGCTACCGCAACAGTTTGCCACCCGCCGTGTACCAGGCGCTGGTCAACAACAGCAACCAGCGCTTCCAGGCCCAGGCGGTGGACCGTCGCGCCCAGGCCAAGCTGCGCGCCACCCTGGCCAACCCGGCACCGGCCCTGGCCTTCTTCCAGTCGCCGTTGGGGCGCAAAGTGGTGGCGGCCGAGCTCAAGGCCACCCGCAAGGACGAACTGGCCAAGAACGCCAAAGGCCTGCCCAAGATCCAGGCCAGCGACGATCGCCTGCTGGTCATCGGCCACTTGGCCCAAGCCCTGCCTGCGCGTGAAGCAGGCGCCGAAGTCAGCCTTGCCATCGCCGGTGTCGCAGCCGACAGCCTCAGCTCGATGATCCCCGGCCTGTTCGGCGGCGGCCAGGCCCAGAGCCTGCTGGATGGCCAGCGCCAGCGACTGATGGGGCAGATTGGCGAAGACCTGAACAACACCCTGCTGTACGTCTACCGTAACCTGTCCGATGCCGAGCTGGAAGCGTTCGCCACCTTTGCCGAGTCGCCCGAGGGCAAGGCTTACTACCAGGCGGCCCTGGCCGCTGTGCGCGCCGGCCTGGCGGTTGGCCAGAGCGCCGACGACCTGAAGTGATCAGCCCAGACGCTGGTCGATGAAGTCGAAGTAGCGCTGGCGGATGCCCGGCAACTCGTTGGCCAGGTGGTGACGGGCCTCGGGCAGCATCAGGATCTGCGGCTCGGCAAACTTGGCCTTGAGCACTTCAAGGTTGTAGGGCCAGTCCACCGTACCATCCGCCTCCCCCTGCACGATCAATGGTCGCCGCACACTGCGTGGCGCAGCCTCGATGCGTTTGACCCAGGCGATCAGTGCGCCCACCCAGGCCGTTGGCAGGCGACGCGGTTGCAGCGGGTCGGCCTCCAGGAACGGCAGGAAGGCCGGGTCGTTGGTGTTCTCACTGAAGCGCCGTTCGATGCCATTGACGAAGTGGCGCAGCACGCAATAACTGAACTTCGACCAGCGCCAGGAACATGGCCGCACCAGCGGGGCCAGCAGGATGACCTGGCCATCGACGGGGCTGCGCGCGCCCTGGTGCAGCAGATGGTCCACGGCAATCGCCCCCCCCGTACTCTGCCCACAAAGGTGCCACGGGTGCGGCAGTTGCAACGTGTGCGCCTGCTCGAACAAGGCCTCCAGCACCTGCTGGTACACCGCGAAGTCAGTGATGCTGGCCCGCTCGCCGCTGGACAGGCCGTGGCCGGGCAGGTCGCAACTGATCACCGCAAAACCTTGCTTGAGTGCCCACGCAATCACATGCTGGTACAGCCCCATGTGGTCGTAATAGCCGTGCAGCAGGAACAGCGTCGCGCTTGGCTGCTCGGGTAGCCAGGCCTGCCCGACCAGGTCGAACCCCGCCGCCTGGAAGCCGCCCAGCCAGCTGTGTGCCGGCAGGTCCAGGCCATAGAAGCGCTGGTAGTCCTGCGCTTGTGCCGACAGCGGCTGGCGAGCAGTCAACGGCGCCAGGCTGGAGCGCAGGCGGTCAGGGTGAAAGGCAGGGGGCATCGGGGTACATCCACATCGAGCAAGTATTGATCTGGAATCTTCAGCTCTGGCCGGCGCCATGGCAAGCTTGCTCACCTCGAACAACCAGCATCGATCCAATTGCGGGAGCGGCCTTGTGTCGCGAAAGGGCCACCGACTCTTCATGAATAGCCGAATCATCAAACCGCTGTGCACGGCAACCGCCTTGTTGCTCGGCGCCGTAATCCTCTGGCAGGCCTACAGCGCCTTTCAGGCTCGCTACCTGCGCCCGTTCGACAACCAGGCCACGCTGTTCGACGGCAGCCAGTTACAGCTACCTGCCGAGCTGGCTGGTGCTGGTCCGATCCGAGTGGTGCATTTCTGGGACCCGGCCTGCCCATGCAACGTCGGCAACCAGCAGCACCTGGGCGACCTTATCAGCCAGTTCGCAGGCCACGACGTTACCTTCCATGTGCTGCAAAAGCCCGGCAGCCACGGCCAGCTACCGGCCAATATCGGCAGCTTGCAACCCATCACCCACCTGCCCGGCAGCGAGCACCTGCCTGCCTCCCCGGCCGTGGCCATCTGGGACCGACAAGGCCGCCTGGCTTACTTTGGCCCGTACAGCGAAGGCGCCGTGTGCAACGCCAGCAACAGCTTCATCGAGCCAATCCTCAAGGCTTTGCTCGACGGCCGCCAGGTCAACGCCTCCAATACCCTGGCGGTAGGCTGCTACTGCCCTTGGTCGGGCTGACGGACCCGCGCCGGGTTGCCCACCACCGTCGCGCCCGCGGGCACATCCCGGGTCACCACACTGCCGGCGCCGACGATGGCGTTATCACCGATGCTCACCCCCGGCAGGATGATTGCCGCACCGCCAATCCACACGTTGTCGCCGATGGTCACCGGCCGCCCGCTCTCCAGCCCGCTGCGCCGCACTTCAGGGTCAAGCGGATGGTCGGCGGTGTAGATTTGCACGTTGGGGCCAATCTGGCAGTCGTCGCCGATACGCACCGGCACCACGTCAAGGATCACGCAATTGAAGTTCATGAAGGTATTGCGGCCAACACTGATGTTGTAGCCATAGTCGCAATAGAACGGTGGGCGAATCACCGCGCCTTCGCCAACCTGGCCAAAGTGTTCCACAAGCAGCCCGTGGCGTGCGTCGTTGAGCAGTTCGACACTGTTGTTGTAGCGATGCATCCAGTGCTTGTTGGCGATCTGCTCGGCCTGCAGTTCAGGGCAGCCAGCGTGGTAGAGCTGACCGGTGAGCATTTTGTGTTTTTCGCTGAGGGACATGGAAACTCCTTCCTGGGGCTATGCTCTGTTCGCGAATCCGCCGATGATCGGACCACATTTTCCGTTTGAACGCACAAGGAGTCTGAATGAAGCGCAGCCTGACCCTGCTGGGGGTAGTACTCACCGTGGCCGCGGGCGCCGGTTACTGGTACGTGCAGGGCAAGCTGCCGCAGCGCGAGGGCGAGGTCGCCGTTGCTGGCCTGCAAGCCCCGGTCAGCGTGCGCTACGACGCCCGCGGCGTGCCACACCTGCAGGCACAGAGCGAGCCGGACCTTTACCGCGCACTGGGCTACGTGCATGCCCAGGACCGGCTGTTCCAGATGGAGATCCTGCGCCGCCTGGCCCGGGGCGAACTGGCTGAAGTGCTCGGCGAAAAGCTGCTGCCCACCGATACCCTGTTCCGCAGCCTGCGCATACGCGAGCAAGCCGCGCTGATGGCCAAGCGGCAGGATCCGCAGGCGCCGGCATGGCAGGCCCTGCAAGCCTACCTCGATGGGGTCAACAGTTGGCAGGCCAGCCACCCCAAACCCACGGAATTCGACCTGCTCGGCATCCCCCCGCGCCCGTTCACCGCCGAGGACACGCTGAGCATCGCCGGCTACCTGGCCTACAGTTTTGCCGCCGCGTTCCGCACCGAGCCTGCTCTGACCTACATCCGCGACCAGCTTGGGCCTGACTACCTGAAAATATTCGACCTTGGCTGGCAACCCGAGGGCGCGCTGGGCACGCCACTGGCCGCCGCCGACTGGCAAAGCCTGGAAGCACTTGCGCGCTTAAGCCATGAGGCGCTGGGCGACGCCGGCATCCCGCAGTTCGAAGGCAGCAACGCCTGGGCGGTCGCGGGTAGCCGCACCCGCAGTGGCAAGCCGTTGCTGGCTGGCGACCCGCACATCAGCTTTTCCGTACCTGCAGTGTGGTACGAGGCCGAGCTGTCAGCGCCCGGCTTCAACCTCTACGGCTATTTCCAGGCACTCAACCCGTTCGCCCTGCTCGGCCACAACCGTGACTTTGGCTGGAGCCTGACCATGTTCCAGAACGATGACGTTGACCTGGTCGCCGAAAAGACCAACCCCGCCAACGCCGATCAGGTGATGGTCGATGGCCAGTGGCACACACTGGAAACGACCGAACAGAAGATTGCCGTCAAAGGCGAGCAGCCGGTCTCCATCAGCCTGCGCCGCTCGCCCCACGGCCCGATCGTCAACAACGTGCTGGGTAATACCTCCGGCACCACGCCAATCGCCATGTGGTGGGCATTCCTGGAAACCGAAAACCCGATCCTCGACGGCTTCTACCAGCTCAACCGCGCCGACACCCTGGGCAAGATGCGCGAGGCCGCCGCCAAGGTTCACGCGCCCGGGCTCAATTTTGTCTGGGCCAATGCCCGTGGCGACATCGGCTGGTGGGCGGCGGCAAAGCTGCCAATCCGCCCCGACGGCGTCGACCCGGCGTTCATCCTCGACGGGGCCAGCGCGCAGGCCGACAAGCTCGGTTTCTACCCCTTCAGCGTCAACCCGCAGCAGGAGAACCCGGCCCGCGGCTATATCGTCTCGGCCAACTACCAGCCACCGGCGGCGGTGCCGATACCGGGTTACTACAACCTTCCCGACCGTGGCCGCCAGCTAGATCGTCACCTGGCCAACCCAGAGGTGAAATGGGACACACAAAACAGCCAGGCACTGCAGCTGGACACCGCCAGTGACTATGGCCCGCGCACCCTTGCCCCGCTCCTGGCAACCCTGCGTGCAGTGGCCGAAGGTGACGAAGAGAAAGAGCTGGTCGAGCAACTGGCAGCTTGGGCTGGGGACTACCCGCTCGATTCGACCAGCGCCACGCTGTTCAACCAGTTCCTCTATGAACTGGCATTCGCGGCCCTGCATGACGAGCTGGGCGATACCTGGTTCCCGGTGCTGATCAGCACCCGCGTGATCGACGCCGCCTTGCCACGCCTGGCAGCGCAAGCCGATTCACCCTGGTGGAACACCCGTGGCGGCAGCCAGCGTACCGACCGTACCGCCGTCGTGCGCATGGCCTGGCAGAAAAGCCTGAAGCATCTGCGTGACACACTGGGCCGCGATCCGGCCAGCTGGCAATGGGGCAAGGCCCATACCCTGACCCACAACCATCCGCTTGGGGTGAAAAAACCGCTGAACCTGCTGTTCAACGTTGGGCCATTCGCCGCACCCGGTACCCATGAAGTGCCGAACAACCTCTCGGCGAAGATCAGCTCTGCGCCATGGCCGGTGACCTATGGGCCGTCGACGCGGCGGCTGGTCGACCTTGCCGATGCCGGGCAGGCACTGACCATCAACCCGGTCGGGCAGAGTGGCGTGCCGTTCGACCGGCATTACGCGGACCAGGCTGAGGGGTATGTGCAGGGGCAGTATCAGCGGGCGCAGATGGGGGTGATTCCGGCGCAGAGTACCTTACGGCTGGTACCCCCGAGATAAGGGGCTGCGTTGCAGCCGGTTCGTAGCAAAAGGGCTTCTATGGTGCTGTGCGGGCAGGGCTGAAAAAAAACGCCGACACAAAGGTGTCGGCGTTGGCACATACCGGGCGTTGCTAGCGAAATCAGAACGCCGGCAGTACGGCACCTTGGTACTTCTTGGCAATGAATGCCTTGACTTCCGGGCTGGTCAGGGCCTTCGCCAGTTTCTGGATGGCCTCACTGTCCTTGTTGTCCGGGCGGGCCACCAGGAAGTTCACGTAGGGCGAATCGGAACCTTCGATCACCAGTGCATCTTTAGCCGGGTTCAGGCCAGCTTCCAGGGCGTAGTTGGTGTTGATCATGTCCAGGTCGACCTGGTCCAGCACACGGGGCAGCATCGCCGACTCAAGCTCGCGGAACTTCAGCTTCTTCGGGTTCTCGGCGATGTCCTTGGGGGTGGCCAGGGCATTCTTCGGGTCTTTCAGGGTAATCAGGCCGGCCTTCTGCAGCAGCAGCAAGGCGCGGCCGCTGTTGCTGCCCTCGTTAGGGATGGCAACGGTTGCGCCTTCTTTCAGCTCGCTCAGGGCCTTGACCTTCTTCGAGTAGCCACCGAAGGGCTCTACGTGTACACCCACCACGGTTTCCAGGTGGGTGCCCTTGCCTTCGTTGAAGTTCTGCAGGTACGGCAGGGTCTGGAAGTAGTTGGCATCCAGACGCTTCTGGTCCACCTGCACGTTCGGCTGTACGTAATCGGTGAAGACCTTGATCTGAAGGTCCACGCCTTCTTTTGCCAGGGTCGGCTTGATCAGTTCAAGAATTTCGGCGTGCGGTACCGGGGTAGCGGCAACCACCAGTTTCTCGGCAGCAGCGGCCAGGCCGGAGAACGACAGGGCAGCAGCCAGGGCAGTGGTCAGCAGGGTCTTCTTCATGGTGGTCCTTGTTCTGAATCTGGGCCATCGACGATGGCAAATCGGGTGCCCAACCGGTTCACCAGTGGGCTTGAGGCGGACGATACCCAAATTTTTTATTCCGCAACAATATCTTTTACTTAGCTGCTTATTCCAAAAACACAATGCCATCAGCCTCTTTACCCATGAGCGATGTCTAACGCGCGGGGTCAGGCAGTTCGAGATCCTCTGGCAGGATCTCTTCGCCGTCATTGACCAGCAAGGCAAAGTGGATGACGTTCTCCAGTTCGCGGGTATTGCCCGGCCAGATATGTGCCTCCAGAACCCGCTGCGCCGCCTCACTCACCAAGGGCACAGGCCGTTGCAGGCGCACGCTGTAGATGCCCACGAAGTACTCGGCCAGCGGCAGGATATCGCCCGGCCGCTCGCGCAGCGGCGGCAGTTCCAGCGCGCCCTCGCGCAGATACTGGTACAGGCGCTCGTTGAAGCGCCCTGCACGTACCACACGGGCCAGGTCGATGCTGGTGGCGGCGACCAGACGCACGTCAACCGGCTGTGGCTGCTGCGCACCCACCCGAGTGACCTCGCGGTTTTCCAGGGCCGCCAGCAGCTTGCCCTGGATGGTCAGCGGCAAGTCGGCAATCTCGTCCAGGTACAAGGTGCCGCCGCTGGCCGAACCGAACCAGCCGGCGCGGCTGCTGGCCGTACCGCCATGGCTGCCGGCGCTATAGCCAAACAGCTCGGCATCGGCATAGGCGGGGCTGATGGCCGCGCAGTTGACCGACACGAACAACCCTCCACGGTCGCTGGTACGGTGGATCTGCCGAGCCAGCAGCTCCTTGCCGGTGCCGGTCTCGCCACGGATCAGCACCGGCAAAGGTTGTGGCGCCAGGCGCTCAAGGTCCTCGCGCAACTGCTGCGAGCGCGGGTCGATGAACACCAGCGCCTTGGCACGAATGCTCAGCGGGCTCTTGTCCAGCTCGGGGAAGGTCAGCAGCGGCTGGCCGAACGGGTTTTGAAACGTCATGACGAACTCCCGCCCCAGGCCCGTGATGGCCAGGCGTCAGGCAAAGGGTGAACAGTAAGGTCGATCAGGCGCGGCGCAGTGCGTGCTGCTCGATCCGGCTCTGCAAGCGATACAGGTAGGCGAAGCCTTGTTCCCAGCGCTCATGACCGGACTTGACGTTGATGTGCCCGGCGTTGCTCAGCAACCCTGCTTCGGCGTTCCATGCCTGGGCCAGGTACAGCGCCCTCGGCACGCTCACGGCCGGGTCGTTGTCCGAGCTGACGACCTGGCTGGGGAACGGCAGCACCTCGGTAGGGATCGGCGCAAAGTTGCGCAGCACTGGCGCGCAAGTGGGCCGTTCGACATCTGCCGGCGCCACCAGCAGTGCACCACGCACCTGCCGTAGCAAGGCCGGGCTTGCCTGCGCAGCCCAATGGGCGACAGTGATGCAACCGAGGCTGTGGGCAATCAGGATCACCGGCGAGCGATCGGCGGCAATCGCCTGTTCCAGCGCGTGCACCCAGTCCTGCCGCTGCGGGGTGAGCCAGTCGTCCTGTTCGACCCGGGCACTGTTGGGCAAGGTGCGCTGCCAGTGACTTTGCCAATGGTTGTCTGGCGACCCTTGCCAGCCCGGCACAATCAGGTAGCGAATCGAGTCATTGCGCATGGGGACGCCTCCAGTAAATTTGCGTGCTTGGAGACAAGTATAGGGTGGGCGATATATTCGTAAAGGAATAAGAAGATATTTGTTAATTCACTAATAGCATAAACAACATACTGCAGTCGCTCTCTCGTAAAGGGCTGCATAACAGCCCCGTCCACCTTTCAGGTAAGAAAAACCCGGGACCATGCCCGGGTTCTCTTAACCTTGTGCGACTCAGATATCCGCCACCTTCTGCCACACCTTCGGCCGGAAGAACAACGTTTCCCCCCGCGCCAACCCGGTCAGGCTGTCATGGTCTTTCACCACCTCGGCCTCGATCAGCTCGCTCTGCCCTTCCACCTTCAGGGTTACCCGCGTGGTCGCGCCCAACGGCCGAATGTCGCGCACCTCGGCCGCATGGTGCCCTTCGGTCTCATGCCGCGACAGCGACACCTCGTGCGGGCGGAACAACACGTGGTGGCCCTCGCTCAGGGCAAGGCGGTTGGAGTCCCCCAGGAAGTGGTAGACGAAATCGTTGGCCGGCTGATCGTACACCTCGCCCGGCGAGCCGATCTGCTCGATCACGCCCTTGTTCATCACCACGATGCGGTCGGCCACTTCCATGGCTTCTTCCTGGTCGTGGGTAACGAACACCGACGTCAGGTTGATATCCTCGTGCAGCCGCGCCAGCCAGCGACGCAACTCCTTGCGCACCTTGGCATCCAGCGCACCGAATGGCTCGTCCAGCAGCAGCACCTTCGGCTCCACCGCCAGGGCGCGGGCCAGGGCGATACGCTGACGCTGGCCACCGGAAAGCTGCTCAGGGTAGCGGTCGGACAGCCAGTCCAGTTGCACCATGTTCAGCAACTCATGCACCTTCTCGGCAATCTTGCTCTCGCTCGGGCGCTCGCCCTTGGGCTTCATGCGCAGGCCGAAGGCAACGTTGTCGAACACGCTCATGTGGCGGAACAGCGCATAGTGCTGGAACACGAACCCGACGTTACGGTCACGCACGTCATGGCCGGAAACGTCCTCGCCATGGAACACGATGTTGCCCTGGTCCGGGGTTTCCAGGCCGGCAATGATGCGCAGCAGGGTGGTCTTGCCGCAGCCCGACGGGCCGAGCAAGGCCACCAGCTCGCCGCTGTTGATGTCCAGGTTGATAGTGTTCAGGGCCTGGAAGCTGTTGAAGCGCTTGCTGACGTTACGAACTTCGATCGACATGAATCATTCCTCCGCGGCGCTGTGGCGCAGGCGGTTAATACGGTTCTCGCTCCACTGCTTGAGCAGCAGGATGAAGAGCGCCAGGATCAGCAACAGGCTGGCCACGCTGAAGGCCGCGACGTGGTTGTACTCGTTGTAGAGAATCTCCACATGCAGCGGCAAGGTGTTGGTCACGCCACGGATATGGCCCGACACCACCGACACCGCGCCGAACTCACCCATGGCCCTCGCGGTACACAGCACCACGCCGTAAATCAGGCCCCATTTGATATTCGGCAGGGTGACGTGCCAGAACATCTGCCAGCCGTTGGCACCGAGCAGCCGTGCAGCCTCCTCCTCTTGCGTGCCCTGCTCCTGCATCAGCGGGATCAGCTCACGGGCCACGAACGGTACGGTAACGAAAATGGTCGCCAGGACAATGCCAGGCAGGGCGAACACGATCTGGATATCGTGGTCCTGCAGCCACGGACCGAACAGGCCTTGCGCGCCGAACATCAGCACGTAGACCAAGCCGGCGATCACGGGCGACACCGAGAACGGCAGGTCGATCAGGGTGACCAGGATGCTCTTGCCACGGAAGGTGTACTTGCTCACGCACCATGCAGCGCTTACGCCAAATACCAGGTTCAGCGGCACCGAGATAGCCACGGCGAGCAGGGTCAACTTCAGCGCCGACAACGCATCGGGTTCGAAAATCGCCTCGAAGAAGGTGCCAAAACCGTTTTTCAGCGCCTGGGATACCACGATCACCAGCGGCAGCAGCAGGAATAGGGTGAACACCAGCCAGCCAAGGCCGATCAGGATACGCCGCGCTGTGGCACTGCCACGGCGGGCGGCGTTGGCTGCGGCACTTGCACTCAGGGATGAACTGGACATGCCGGCCTCCTTCAAGGGGTTTCGATGCGGCGCTGCAGCAGGTTGATCAGCAGCAGCAGGATGAAGGAAACCACCAGCATCAACACGCCGATGGCGGTCGCGCCGGTATAGTCGTACTGGTCGAGTTTGACCATGATCAACAGCGGCAGGATCTCGGTCTTCATCGGCATGTTGCCGGCAATGAAGATCACCGAACCATACTCGCCTACGCCACGGGCAAAGGCCAGGGCGAAGCCGGTGAGCCATGCCGGCAGCAGGGCCGGCGCCAGGATGTGGCGGAACACCTGCAATGGCTTGGCCCCCAGGCAGGCTGCAGCCTCTTCCACTTCACGCGGGATGTCGGCCAGTACCGGCTGCACCGTGCGCACCACGAACGGCAGGGTCACGAAGGTCAGTGCCAGGGTGATGCCCAGCGGGGTGTAGGCGATCTTGAAGCCCAGGTCGGTGGCGAACTGGCCGACCCAGCCCTGCGGCGCGTACAGGGCCGTCAGGGCGATACCGGCAACCGCGGTGGGCAAGGCGAACGGCAGGTCGATCATGGCATCGATGACCTTGCGCCCGGGGAAGGTGTAGCGCACCAGCACCCAGGCCAGCAGGGTACCGATCACACCGTTGATGATGGCGGCGAACAGGGCGGTGCCGAAACTCAGCTTGAGCGCAGCGATCACCCGCGGCGCACTGATGATGTTCCAGAACTGCTCGAAGGTCAGCTGCGAGGCATGGATGAACATGGCCGCCAGCGGTATCAGCACGATCAGGCTGAGGTACACCAAGGTGTAGCCCAGCGTCAGCCCGAAGCCGGGTATGACGGGGGAGATGCGACGTGACATAAATATCCCTGGTTGAACGCACTTGGCCCGGAGAGTTTCCGGGCCAGTGCAGGCTTCTGAATCTTGGGGCCCTTACTGTGCCTGATAGATCTGGTCGAACACACCGCCATCATTGAAGAATTTCGGTTGTGCAGCCTTCCACCCACCAAAGTCCTTGTCGATGGTCACCAGGTCCAGTTTCGGGAACTGCTTGCCGAACTCCGCAGCGACTTTCTCGTCACGCGGGCGGTAGAAGTTCTCGGCGGCAATCTTCTGCCCGGCCGGGCTGTACAGGTGCTTGAGGTATTCGGTGGCAATCTCGGTATTGCCCTTCCGCTCGGCGTTCTTGTCGACCACGGCCACTGGCGGCTCGGCCAGGATCGACAGCGACGGCACGACGATGTCGAACTTGTCGGCACCCCCGTCTTCCTTCAGGGCCAGGAAGGCTTCGTTCTCCCAGGCCAGCAATACGTCGCCCTGACCGTTGTTGACGAAGGTGATGGTCGAACCACGGGCGCCGGTATCCAGCACCGGTACATGCTTGAACAGCTCCTGCACATACGCCTTGGCCTTCTCTTCGCTACCGCCGGCCTTCAGGCCGTAGGCCCACGCCGCGAGGAAGTTCCAGCGCGCACCGCCAGAGGTTTTCGGGTTTGGGGTGATGACCGAGACGTCCTTCTTGATCAGGTCGCCCCAGTCCTTGATGCCTTTCGGGTTGCCCTTGCGCACCAGGAACACGATGGTCGAGGTGTACGGGGTGCTGGCGTCAGGCAGGCGGGTCTGCCAGTTCTCGGGCAGGGTCTTGCCAAGCTTGGCCACTTCGTCGATGTCACCGGCCAGGGCCAGGGTCACCACGTCGGCGCGCAGGCCGTCGATCACCGCACGGGCCTGCTTGCCCGACCCCCCATGGGATTGCTGGATTTTCACCTTGTCACCCGGGTGGGCCTGTTGCCAGTGCTTGATGAACTCGGCGTTGTACTGCTGGTAAAGCTCACGGGTCGGATCGTAGGACACGTTGAGCAGTTCGTAGTCCTTGGCGATGGCGGAACCGGCAAAAACAGCACTGGCCAGGGCGGCGAGCGCATAACGGCGGATGGACATGGTGAAGCTCCCGAATGGCATTTTTCCAGTTTTGGATGTTGCGCCGCAGATCAGCCGGGCTTGTTGCCGGGCTGTTGCAGGCGGAACTTCTCCTTGCGCTCGATCTGCACGACCTGAGCGTTGTGCACGGTGATCTCCACCGCACCGAAACGCAGGTCGCGCAAAGCGCTCTGGATTTCACGCAAGAGGGTGGCTTCGTCCTGGCCGTCGATGCTGCGCAGAGATGCACTCATGCTCGTTCTCCTTGGAGTGAGGGCGCCGGGCAGAGGTTTGAAGGGGGGTTGCGCCTGGCTTGAGGGCAATAGTAGTGAGGCGCAGTTATTCTTAAAAATACTATTTAAGAATTTTTATATAACCTTTTAAAAGCACACGTCCCCTTGTAGGAGCGGGTTTACCCGCGAATATGGTGGTGGATGCACCATCGCATTCGCGGGTAAACCCGCTCCTACAAGGGGCCATACTGGCCTTCAGGGTTGTTTCTGCGGCTCGCGGATCTTGTACCAGGCCACGTACAGCGCCGGCAGGAACAGCAGCGTCAGCAAGGTCGCCACGATGATCCCGCCAATCATGGCGTAGGCCATGGGGCCCCAGAACACCTCGCGGGCAATCGGGATCATGCCCAGGCTCGCCGCCGCCGCCGTCAGCAGGATCGGCCGGCGCCGGTGGTTGGTGGCCTCCACCACCGCATCCCACGGCGACAGGCCGTGGGCTTCAAACTCGTCTATCTGGGTCACCAGAATCACCGAGTTACGAATGATGATGCCCGCCAGCGCAAGGATGCCGAGGATCGCCACGAAGCCCATCGGCGTCCCCGTGGGCACCAACGCCAGCACTACACCAATCAGGCCCAGCGGCGCCACGCTGACCACCAGGAACAGCTTCTGCACGCTGTGCAACTGGATCATCAGGAAGGTCGCCATCAGGAACAGCATCAGTGGGATGACCTTGGCGATCGGCCCTTGGGCCTTGCTGCTTTCTTCAACCGTACCACCCGTGGCCACTTCGTAACCGACCGGCAGCTTGCTGGCGAACTCGTCAATTTTCGGCTTCAGCTGGGCCACCAGGTCGGTGGGCTGGATGTCGCCGTTGACCGAGGCCTTGATGGTGATGGTTGGCTTGCGGTCGCGTCGCCATACCAGTGGCTGCTCCAGCTCGTAGCGCACGGTGGCGAACGACAGCAGTGGGATCGAGGTGCCGTTAGGGGTAAGAATTTGCAGGTTCTGCAGAGTATCAGGCGAGCCACGCTCGCTGTCTTCGGCGCGGGCGACCACATCGACCAGGTAGATGTTGTCGTTGACCTGGGTGATCTGCACGCCACTGACGATGCTGTTCATCACATTGGCAACATCTTCGGACGACAGGCCCAGCTGGCGTGCCTTGTCCTGGGCAATTTCCACGCGCAGCACCTTACCCGGCTCGTTCCAGTCGTAGATCATCTCGCCGATGTGCTCGTTCTGGTCGAGCAAGGTGGCCAGCTCGATGGCGTGTTTGCGTACCTGGTCGATGTCGGCACCGCTGACCCGGTACTGGATCGGCCGGCCCACTGGCGGGCCCATCTCCAGCGATTGCACGTTGGTGCCGACGCCGACGAATTCTTCATGCAGGATCTTCTGCAGGCGGTCCATCAAGGCCTGACGCTCTTCGAAGCCCTTGCTGACAATCACCAGCTGCGCGTAGTACGGGTTCTGCAACTGCTGGTCGAGGGGCAGATAGAAGCGGATCGCGCCTTGGCCAATGTAGGTACTCCAGTGCACCAGGTCCGGGTCGTCCTTGATCCGCGCCTCGAAGCGGTCGACCACCTTGCGCGTCTCCTCGATCGAAGCGTTCTGCGGCAGGTTGAGGTCGACGAGAATTTCCGGGCGGTCCGAGGACGGGAAAAACTGGTTCTGCACAAAACGCATGCAGAAGATCGACAGGGCGAACAGCACCACGGTGCCGATGATGGTCAACCAGCGGTTGCGCATGCACCATAGCAACCCGCCTTCAAATGCCCGCCCGACCCGGCCAGGCTCAGCTTCGTGGGCCTTGATCTTGTCGCTTTTGAGAATATGCACCCCAAGCACCGGCGCGAAGAAAACCGCCACCACCCACGACACGATCAGGGCAACGGCGATCACCGCGAACAGGGTGAACGTGTATTCACCCGCAGAGCTGGCGTTGAGGCCGATAGGCACGAACCCGGCCACGGTCACCAAGGTGCCGGTAAGCATGGGGAAGGCTGTGGAGGTGTAGGCGAACGTCGCCGCCTGCTCCTTGCTTTCGCCCATTTCCAGCCGCGTGACCATCACCTCCACGGTAATCATCGCATCGTCCACCAACAGGCCAAGCGCAATGATCAGCGCCCCCAGCGAAATACGCTGCATGGTGATGCCGCTGTATTCCATGAACACGAACACCATGGCCAGCACCAGCGGGATCGAGCAGGCCACCACCAGCCCGGCGCGCACGCCAAGACTGACAAAGCTCACAGCCAGCACGATCACCACCGCCTCGAATAGCGCGCTGGTGAAACCGCCGACCGCCTGCTTGACCACCACGGCCTGGTCAGAAACGGTGTGTACCCCGACACCCACCGGCAGGTCCTGGACCACCTGGTCCATGCGCTTTTTCAACGCCTCACCGAACACCTGAATGTTGCCGCCGGCCTTCATGCCGATGGCGAGGCCAATGGCTGTCTGGCCGTTGTAACGGAACATTGGCGAAGGCGGGTCGACGTAGCCGCGCTCGATGTCGGCGATATCGGCCAGGCGGAAGAAGCGGTCGTTGATCCTCAAATTGACGGTTTGCAGGTCTTTCTCCGAGGCAAACTGCCCGGACGTACGCACCGAGATGCGCTCCGGGCCGGCCTCGATCATGCCGGCCGGCGTCACCGCATTCTGCGCTTGAAGTGCCTGCATCACCTGGCGCTGATCAATGCCCAGGGCTGCCAGCTTGCGGGTGGAGAAGTTCAGGTACAGCACTTCGTCCTGGGTACCGACCAGCTCGATCTTGCCGATGTTGGGTACATCGCGGACCTCGGCCCGTGCCTGTTCCACGTAGTCCCGCAGTTGGCGCAGGGTCAGGCCGTCAGCGGTAAAGGCATAGATCGAGCCGAACACATCACCGAACTCGTCGTTGAAGCCCGGGCCCTGAATACCGGCGGGAAATTCGCCACGAATGTCCTGGATCTTCTTGCGCACCTGGTACCAGATTTCGGGGATGTCCTTGGCCTTGGTGGTGTCGCGAAGGTACACGTAGACCGTGGACTCGCCGGGGCGGGTGTAGCTTTTGGTGTAGTCGAGCGAATCGAGTTCCTCGAGCTTCTTCTCGATGCGGTCAGTAACCTGGTACAGGGTTTCGTCCTGGGTCGCACCGGGCCAGCGGGTCTGGATGACCATGGTCTTGATGGTGAACGACGGGTCTTCCTCGCGGCCCAGGTTGAAGTAGGAAAAAATCCCCATCAACAGGCTAACGAACATCAGGTACCAGACGAACGATTGATGCTTGAGTGCCCAGTCGGACAGGTTGAAGCTTCCTTTCATTGCGCATCCTCGTCGAAGGTGACCTTCTGGCCAGGCTTGAGGCTGTTGACGCCGGCTGTGACCACGCGTTCACCGGGCTGCACGCCGGAGCTCAGTACGATGCTATCAGCGGTGCGGTCGATCAGCGCCACGTCACGGGTGGCCACGGTCTTGTGCTGCGTATCGATCACCCACACCTGGGTCTTGCCGTCACGCTCAAGCAAGGCACTCAGGGGCAGTTCGCTGCGCGGGGACACTTCCGAGCTAAGGGTCACACTGATGGAGGTGCCGAGGTGGAAGGCCGCCGGTGTGCTGGCCAGGGTCAGGCGAGCACGGCGGGTACGGGTGGTGGCATCAGCCTGAGGCTCCAGTTCGCGCAGGCTCGCTGTGGTGTTGATGGTCGGATCCAGTTGCGAGGCAACAGTGAAGGTCAGGTCTTTGCTCAACTGCTCGGCCAGATTGATCGGCAGGTCGATGACCGCTTCCTTCACGTCCGGCCGGGCCAGGGTCACCACGGCTTGACCAGCGGTTACAGTTTGCCCGGCTTCGGCCTGCCACGCGGTAATCACGGCAGCGTGGTCGGAACGCAGGGTGCTGTAGTCGAGCTGATCACGGGCCTGGCTGACGGCGGAGCGGGCCTGCTCCAACGCTGCGCTGGTGGTTTTCAGGTTGGTCTGGGCGATATCCAGCTGTGCCTGGGCGCCAACCCCACGGTCATACAACTGCTGCTGGCGACGGGCATCGGCCTGGGCGTTGATCCACTGTGCCTGCACCTTGGCCAGATCGCCTTCGGCAGCGCGCAACTGGTTCTGCTGGTCGGTCGGGTCCAGGGTGGCCAAGGTGTCGCCCGGTTTCACCTGGGCCCCAACGTCCAGCCAGCGCCGGGCAATGCGCCCGGAAACCCGGAAGCCCAAGGTGCTTTCGAAGCGCGCCTGGATACTGCCGGCGAAACGGCCCAGCTGCGACTGCACCTGAGGTTCGACCTTGACCGACAGCACTGGCCGAATCGGCTCTGGTGCCTCTTCTTCACTACTACAACCCGCCAGCAGCACACCGGCCGAGAGCATCAGCAACAGACGCTTCATAGCTCACCCCCTGGGCTCTTGGCGTCGACCTTCTGTACCTGCATGCCGGGGTGCAGCAACTGGCCGCCGTTGACCACTACGGTCTCGCCGCCTTTCAGGCCGCTGGCGACCACGATCTTGCCGGTGAGGTAGCGGCGGATTTCGACTTTGCGCAGTTCCACCTTGTCGCCCTCGCCCACCACCCACACGGCAGGCTCATGCACGGCCTTGGTCAGCGCCGACCATGGCAACTCGACGCTGGGCCGGCCCTGGGCATTGGTAGTGGCAGTAACCGGTGCCCCCAACTGCATCTCGGGCGGTACGCCCTTGAGCCCCACCTTGACCTGCACGGTGCCGCTTTGCGCGGACACGGTGGGGGTGATTTCGCGCACGAAGCCACGGGCCTGGACCTTGGGATCGTCCAGCAGGCTCACGACTACCCCGGCATCACTTGGCGGCGCCACCAGCAGCGACTCGTAGACGTTGAACACTGCATCGCGGTCGCCATCGACGGCCAGGCTGAAGATCGGCATGGTCGCCTGCACCACTTGGCCAACCTCGGCCTGGCGCTCGGTGATTACCCCGGCGGCCTCGGAGACCAGTGCGGTGTAGCTGAGTTGCTCATTGGCATTGGCCAGTTGCGCCTGGGCGGCCTTGAGTGCGCTCTGGTTGCTGCGCAGCGCGGCTTCAGCAGCTTCGTATTCGCTCTGGCTGGTGTAGCCCTTGGGCAGCAGTTTCTGCTGGCGCACGAAGGCCGCACTGGTCTGGGTGACCCGCGCCTGCGCGGCGAAGACCTCGGCCTTGGCCGAGTCGACATTGTTCTGCAAGTCTTTCGGGTCCAGCCGTGCCAGCACCTGGTTGGCCTTCACGTGATCGCCCACGTCGACGCTACGCGAAATGATCTTGCCGCCAACGCGGAATGACAAATCTGTCTGCACCCGCGCCTGTATGTCGCCGGTCAGGGTGACCCTGGCAGCGAAATCGGTGGGTTGTACCTGCTGCACACCCACCCGAGGCAGTGTCTCGGGGACCTCTTCCTTGCTACAGCCGGTGAGCATGTACAACAACCCCAGACAGACGACCGACAGCGGACGCATCAACGCCATGCTGGCTCCTTGCTTGCGCACAAATGATTTGTGGGATGCGACTGTGAGCGTAGTTCAGGGTTCGATAAACATCACTGGCGGTGGCCATGCTGGCATTTCTGGTGGCTGTGGGGGCCTCTTCGCGGGCTCGCCCGCGAAGAGGCCCCCACAGCCATGTATCAGTGTCTGCCATATCCAGAAACCATCAGTCATCTGCCATCCCCGCTCCAACCGCTACCTTTCACAGGGAGGTTCAACTTCAAGGAAGATCGAAATGCCGTTAGCCGAGTCCCACCGACTGCGCCGTGGGCGCTTCTCCGAGCCTGGCAGGCTCTACATGCTGACCACCATCACGCATCAACGCAAACCACTGTTCAAGGACTTCCACCACGCCCGTCTAGTGGTCAAACACCTTCGGGTCTCCAATGACATTCAGGACTGCCAATCGTTGGCCTGGGTAGTGATGCCGGACCATCTTCATTGGCTGATTGAGCTGAAAGGAGTGACATTAGGAACGCTGATGCGCAAGTTCAAATCACGCACAGCGATTGCCTTGCGCAAGGCCGGTGTCGGGCACAAGCCGATATGGCAACCGGGTTACCAGGACCATGCGCTGCGGCGGGAGGAGCGTGTGGTTCATGTAGCCCGGTACATTGTTGCCAATCCCTTGAGGGCTGGATTGGTGAGAAGTATCAGGGACTATCCACATTGGGATGCGATATGGCTTTGAATCAGTGCTGGAGCCTTCGCGGGCATGCCCGCTCCCACAGGGCTCACCACAACCTTGAAGACTCTGATACCCCTACCCCACAGGGGTCAGCACAACCCTGAAGGCTGTGAGGTCCCTGTGGGAGCGGGCGTGCCCGCGAAAGGGCCGGGTCAGGCCGACGCAGCCACCTGCGCCGAGCGCTTGACCTGCGGCTGCGAAGCGTTGGCCGCAGCACCCTCTTCGATCGCCTGCTGAATCGCCTTGCGACGACGCTCTTCGGCCTGGCGGCTGAAGTACCAGACGAAGAAGGTCACCAGCGAAACCGACAGCAAAATCAGGCTGGCCACGGCGTTGATCTCCGGTTTCACGCCCAGGCGCACCGCCGAGAATACTTCCATCGGCAAGGTGGTCGAGCCAGGCCCGGAGACGAAGCTGGCCAGTACCAGGTCGTCCAGCGACAGGGCGAACGACATCATGCCGCCCGCCGCCAGCGACGGCGCGATCATCGGAATGGTGATCAGGAAGAACACCTTCCACGGCTTGGCACCCAGGTCCATCGCCGCTTCCTCGATCGACAGGTCCAGCTCACGCAGGCGAGCCGACACCACCACCGCCACATACGCCGCACAGAACGTGGTGTGGGCAATCCAGATGGTGACGACCCCACGCTCCTGGGGCCAGCCGATCGACTGCGCCATGGCCACGAACAGCAGCAACAGAGACAGACCGGTGATCACTTCGGGCATTACCAGCGGCGCAGTGACCAGGCCACCGAACAGCGTGCGGCCCTTGAAGCGGGTGACACGGGTCAGTACGAAGGCTGCCAGGGTACCTAGTGCCACCGCTGCCACCGCCGTGTAGCAGGCGATTTCCAGCGAGCGCATCACCGAACCCATCAGCTGGGTGTTGTCGAGCAGGCCGACGTACCACTTGATCGACCAGCCCCCCCACACCGTCACCAGCTTGGAGGCGTTGAACGAGTAGATCACCAGGATCAGCATCGGCAGGTAGATGAACAGCAAGCCGAGCACCAGCATCAGCTTGGAGAAACTGAAGCGTTTCATGCGCGGCCCTCCATCTCTTTGGCCTGGCTACGGTTGAACAGCAGGATCGGCACGATCAGGATCGCCAGCATTACCACCGCCAGGGCGGATGCTACCGGCCAGTCACGGTTGTTGAAGAACTCCTGCCACAACACTTTACCGATCATCAGGGTTTCCGGGCCGCCCAGCAGTTCCGGGATCACGAACTCGCCCACCACCGGAATGAACACCAGCATGCAGCCGGCGATGATGCCGTTTTTCGACAGCGGTACCGTGATCTTCCAGAAGCTGTTGAAGGTGCTCGAACCCAGGTCAGATGCAGCTTCGAGCAGGCTCGGATCATGCTTCACAAGGTTGGCGAACAGCGGCAGGATCATGAACGGCAGGTACGAATAGACCACGCCGATGTATACCGCCAGATTGGTGTTGAGGATCTGCAACGGCTGGTCGATCAACCCAGTCCACAGCAGGAAACCGTTGAGCAGGCCGTTGTTGCTGAGGATACCCATCCAGGCATAGACGCGGATCAGGATCGCGGTCCAGGTGGGCATCATGATCAGCAACAGCAGGACCGTCTGGGTCTCCTTCTTGGCATTGGCAATGGAGTAGGCCATCGGGAAGCCGATCAGCAGGCACAGCAGGGTGCTGAAGAAGGCCATCTTCAACGAACCCAGGTAGGCCGCAAGGTACAGATCATCCTCGGTCAACAGCCCGTAGTTGGCCAGGTTGAGGACCAGTTGGACCTTGTCTTCGACGTAGGTGTAGATCTCGGTATACGGCGGAATTGCCACATCAGCTTCGGCAAAACTGATCTTCAGGACGATGAAGAACGGCAGCATGAAGAACAGGAACAGCCAGATGAACGGCACGCCGATCACCAGATGCCGCCCCTCCGGGACCAGACGCTGGAAGGCTCGCTTGAGCTTGCGCAGTTTCATGACCGCAGTACCACGCCGCTGTCGTCTTCCCACCATACGTACACTTCATCGCCCCAGGTAGGACGGGCACCCTGGCGCTCGGCGTTGGCGACGAACGACTGGACAACCTTGCCGCTCGGCAGCTCCACATAGAACACCGAGTGGCCACCCAGGTAAGCGATATCGTGCACCTTGCCGCGCGACCAGTTGTGCTCGAACTCGGGCTGCTTGGTGGTTACCAGCAGTTTCTCCGGGCGCAGGGCGTAGGTGATGTGCTTGTCTTCAACCGAAGTGGTGATGCCGTGGCCCACGTAGATCTTGCGCTCCAGCTCCGGGCTGGCAATGATCGCGTAGCCTTCGGCGTCATCGACCACGTCACCTTCGAACAGGTTGACGTTACCGATGAACTCGCACACCAGGCGGCTGGTAGGTGTCTCGTAGATGTCCACTGGCGAGCCGATCTGGGCGATCCAGCCCAGGTGCATGATGGCGATGCGCTGGGCCATGGTCATGGCCTCTTCCTGGTCGTGGGTCACCATCACGCAGGTCACACCCACGCGCTCGATGATCTCGACCAGCTCCAGCTGCATCTGCGAACGCAGTTTCTTGTCCAGTGCCCCCATCGGCTCGTCGAGCAGCAGCAGCTTGGGGCGCTTGGCCAGCGAGCGGGCCAACGCCACACGCTGACGCTGGCCGCCCGACAACTGGTGCGGCTTGCGCTTGGCGTACTGGGTCATGTGCACCAGCTTGAGCATCTCGGCCACGCGCGCATCGATCTCGGCCTTGGGCAGCTTGTCCTGCTGCAGGCCGAAGGCGATGTTCTGTGCCACGGTCATGTGCGGGAACAGCGCGTAGGACTGGAACATCATGTTGATCGGCCGCTCGTAGGGCGGCATGTCGGTGATGTCGACGCCATCGAGGAAGATCCGCCCTTCGGATGGGCGCTCGAAGCCGGCCAGCATGCGCAGCAAGGTAGACTTGCCGGAACCGGAGCCACCCAGCAAGGCGAAGATCTCACCCTTGCGAATTTCCAGGGACACATCGTCCACGGCTACCGTTTCGTCGAACTTTTTCGTGACCCGGTCGATCTTGACCAGCACCTGCTTGGGTTGCTGGTCACCCTCGAGGGCTTTTTTATAGGCACCGGAGGCAACTGCCATGAGTGAAACTCCCAACAAGATTTTTGTGCCCGCGCGGCCAGACCTGCAAAGGCCGCCGCGGGTCTGGATTTTTTACTTGCCCGACTTGACCTTGGTCCAGCTACGGGTCATCAGCCGTTGCACCTTGGGTGGCAACTCTGAGTTCACGAACATCTTGTTCAGCACTTCCTGCGGTGGGTAAACCGCAGCGTCAGTCCTCACGGCCTGGTCCATCAGGTCGCCAGCCTTAGGGTTCGGGTTGGCGTAACCGACGTAATCACTGACCTGGGCGATAACCTCAGGTTTCAGCAAATAGTTGATGAAGACATGCGCCTCTTTGACGTTCTTGGCGTCCTTGGGGATCGCCAGCACGTCGAACCAGAGGTTGCCGCCTTCCTTGGGAATGGCGTAGGCCAGGTTCACGCCCTTCTTCGCTTCTTCAGCGCGGGCCTTGGCCTGGAACACATCGCCCGAGAAACCTGCCGCGACGCAGATGTCGCCGTTGGCCAGGTCGGTGATGTACTTGGACGAGTGGAAGTAGGTCACGTACGGGCGCACCGCCAGCAGCTTCTGCTCGGCCTTGGCGTAATCCTTGGGGTCGGTGCTGTTCGGATTGAGGCCCATGTAGTTGAGCACCGCTGGCAGCATTTCGTCCGCCGAGTCGAGGAAGGCCACACCGCACTTGGAGAGCTTCTTCATGTTTTCGGGCTCGAACAGCACGGCCCAGGAGTCGATGGTATCCACGCCCAGCGCAGCCTTGACCTTGTCGACGTTGTAACCGATGCCGTTGGTGCCCCACAGATAAGGCACCGCGTACTGGTTACCCGGGTCGTTCTTTTCCAGGCGCTTCATCAATGCCGGGTCGAGGTTGGAATAATTGGGCAGCAGGTTCTTGTCGAGCTTCTGGAACGCGCCCGCCTTGATCTGCTTGCCGAGGAAATGGTTGGACGGCACCACCACGTCATAACCGGTGTTACCGGCCAGCAGCTTGCCTTCCAGGGTTTCATTGGAGTCGAACACGTCTTGCACAGGCTTGATGCCCGTGGCGCTCTCGAAGTCCGCGAGTGTGTTAGGGCCGATGTAGTCGGACCAGTTATAGAAGTGCACCGTCGGCGCCGCTTGGACGCTGCATGCCAGCGTCAGGCCCGCGCCGGCCATCAAGGCCTTGCGGAATACAGAAATAGACAAGTGGGGGTCCTCACAATCAGTGCCTGGGTAGCGACAATGCTGCCGCACACGCAAAACCGGCGCGCAACTTAACTTCGCAGCTTCGATGCCGCAATCATCATTTACCTTTCTATGGCTCTGGGCCGGGAAACCCGGCCCAGAGCTGTCGCATCAGGCTTACTTGCCCGACTTGATCTTCGTCCAGCTGCGGGTGATCACTCGCTGCACAGAAGCGTCAGGCGCAGCGATCGCGTACAGCTGCTTCTTCACTTCGGCAGGCGGGTAGATGCTCGGGTCGCTGGTGATGTCTTTGTCCACGAACTGGGTAGCAGCAGCGTTACCGTTCGGGAAGCGCACGGCGTTGGTGATTTCAGCCATGATTTCCGGCTGCATCAGGAAGTTCATGAACTGGTAGGCAGCGTCTTTATGCTCGGCATCTTTCGGGATGGCGACCATGTCGTAGAAGGTACCGGCACCTTCCTTCGGAATGACGTAGTCCACTTTGACCTTGTCGCCCGCTTCATGGGCACGGGCCTTGGACTGCTCCAGGTCACCCGAGTAACCGACGGCTACACAGATGTTGCCGTTGGCCATGTCGCCAATGTACTTGGACGAGTGGAAGTAGGTGATCGAAGGACGGATCTTGAGGAACAGGTCTTCGGCGGCCTTCAGGTCTTCTTTCTTGGTGCTGTCGGTCGGCTTGCCGAGGTAGTGCAGCGCAGCCGGGAGCATTTCGGTCGGGGCGTCAAGGAAGCTCACGCCGCAGCTCTTGAGCTTGGCGATGTTCTCAGGCTTGAACACCACGTCCCACGAATCGATCTTGTCCACGCCCAGCGCAGCCTTGACCTTCTCCGGGTTGTAGCCGATGCCGATCGAGCCCCACATATAAGGGAAGGCATGCTTGTTGCCCTTGTCGCTGGCATCGCCAACGGCCTTGAGCAGGTCGGGGTCGAGATTTTTCCAGTTCGGCAGTTTCGAACGGTCCAGTTCCTCGTACACACCCGCCTTGATCTGCTTGGCCAGGAAGTTGTTCGACGGCACGACGATGTCATAGCCCGACTTGCCTGCCAGCAGCTTGGCTTCCAGGGTTTCGTTGCTGTCGAAGACGTCGTACTTGACCTTGATACCCGTCTGCTTCTCGAACTTGGCGATGGTGTCCGGAGCGATGTAGTCCGACCAGTTATAGACGTTCAACACTTTGTCTTCAGCCTGAACAGCGGAGGCCATGGCGCCCATCAGGGCGGCGGCCAGCAACGTTTTGCCCATTTTATTCATGCGTAATGCTCCAGAATTTTTATTTAGCAACTGTCCAGCAGCCAGAACCCACGGTGCAGAGCGCGCGGCGACTGAAACAGCCGCTAGTCTGGCAAGTTACAAGGCCCTGTATCAAGGAAAGCAGGGCCATGTAACGGCTTAATGTCACAACGCTAGCCTAGCAAACGCTTATCGAATCGCCTCAAGGGTAAGATCCAGGCACTTGCGTGCCTTTTCCACCAGTTCGTCGATCTCCGCATGGCTGATTACCAGCGGCGGCGCGATGATCATGGTGTCACCCACCGCACGCATGATCAGGCCGTTCTCGAAGCAGAAGGTGCGACAGATCATGCCCACGCCTTTGCCTTCGTAACGGCTGCGGGTGGCCTTGTCCTTGACCAGCTCGATCGCACCCAGCATGCCGAGGCCGCGCACTTCACCCACCAGAGGATGGTCCTGCAGCTCGCGCAAACGCTTTTGCAAATACGGTGCCGCATCCGTGCGCGCCTTCTCGACAATTTTCTCGTCACGCAGGATGCGCAGGTTTTCCAGGCCCACCGCGGCCGCCACCGGGTGGCCGGAGTAGGTGAAACCGTGGTTGAAGTCGCCGCCTTCGCTGATCACCTTGGCCACGGTGTCACGCACGATCACACCGCCCATGGGGATGTAACCAGAGGTCAGGCCTTTCGCGATGGTCATCAGGTCGGGCTTGAGGTCGTAGTAGTCAGAGCCGAACCACTCGCCGGTACGGCCGAAGCCGCAGATCACCTCGTCGGCGACGAACAGGATGTCGTACTTGGCGAGGATCTCCTTCACCTTCGGCCAGTAGGTTTCCGGCGGTATGATCACGCCACCTGCGCCCTGGATCGGCTCGGCGATGAAGGCAGCGACGTTGTCTTCGCCGACTTCGAGGATCTTCTTCTCCAACTGCTCGGCGGCCCATACACCGAATTCGTCAGGGGTCATGTCGCCGCCCTCGCCGAACCAGTATGGCTGAGGGATGTGTACGATGCCCGGGATCGGCAAGCCACCCTGCTCGTGCATGCCGCTCATGCCACCCAGGCAAGCACCGGCGAAGGTGGAGCCGTGGTAACCGTTGATACGACCGATGATGGTCTGCTTGTGCGGTTTGCCCTTCAGCGCCCAGTAGTGACGCACCATGCGCAGCACTGTGTCGTTGCCTTCGGAGCCGGAGCCGGTGAAGAACACATGGGTCATACCTTTCGGCGCCACATCGGTGATCGCCTTGGCCAGCTCGAGCGCAGGTGGGTGAGCGGTCTGGAAGAACAGGTTGTAGTACGGCAGCTCGCGCATCTGTTTTTCTGCCGCCTGCACCAGCTCTTCACGGCCGTAGCCGACCGCCACGCACCATAGACCGGCCATGCCGTCGAGGATCTTGTGCCCCTCGCTATCCCACAAATGCACACCCTGGGCCTTGGTGATGATGCGCGGCCCCTTCTCCTTCAGTTGCTTGTAGTCACTGAAGGGTGCGAGGTGATGCTCCCCGCTCAGGGTTTGCCATTCACGGGTTTGCGGGTTGTTGACGCTCATGTGCTTCTCCGTTATTGGACCGCCGCGCTCCTGCGGCACCAGGGTTGATCAGACAGCGAACAGCAGGAACTCACGCTCCCAGGAACTGATGACGCGCTTGAAGTTTTCGTGCTCGGCGCGCTTGGTGGCGACATATCCGGTAATGAATTTCTTGCCCAGGTACTGCACCAGCGCACGGCTGTTTTCCATGCGTTCCAGGGCGTCTTCGATGGTCAGGGGCAGGCGCAGGTTGCGGCGTTCGTAACCACGGCCCTGCACTGGCGCGCTGGCCTCGATACCTTCGACCATGCCGATGTAGCCACACAGCAGGCTGGCGGCGATGGCCAGGTAAGGGTTGGCGTCGGCGCCCGGCAGGCGGTTTTCGACGCGCCGGCTTTGCGGGCCGGCATCCGGTACGCGCAGGCCGACGGTGCGGTTTTCTTCGCCCCACTCCACGTTCACCGGCGCCGAGGTGTCGGGCAGGAAGCGGCGGAACGAGTTGACGTTGGGCGCGAACAGCGGCAGCGCCTCGGGGATGAACTTCTGCAGGCCGCCAATGTGGTTGAGGAACAGCTCGCTCATGCTGCCGTCTTCATTGCTGAAGATGTTCTTGCCGGTCGCCACGTCGACCACGCTCTGGTGAAGGTGCATGGCACTGCCTGGCTCGCCGGTCATCGGTTTGGCCATGAAAGTGGCGGCCACGTTGTGCTTGAGCGCCGCTTCGCGCATGGTGCGCTTGAACACCAGGATCTGGTCGGCCAGGTGCAAGGCGTCGCCGTGACGGAAGTTGATTTCCATCTGCGCCGTGCCGTCTTCGTGGATCAGCGTGTCGAGGTCCAGTTGCTGCAGCTCGCACCAGTCGTAGACGTCTTCGAACAGCGGGTCGAATTCGTTGGCCGCTTCGATCGAGAACGACTGACGGCCGGTTTCCGGGCGACCGGAACGGCCAACCGGGGGCTGCAGCGGAAAGTCCGGGTCCTCGCTGCGCTTGGTCAGATAGAACTCCATCTCGGGGGCGACGATCGGCTGCCAGCCCTTGTCGGCGTAAAGCTTGAGCACTTTTTTCAGCACGTTGCGCGGCGACAGTTCGACCGGGTTGCCCTTCTTGTCGTAGGTGTCGTGAATGACCTGCGCGGTCGGCTCGATGGCCCACGGCACGAGGAACACGGCGTTCTCGTCAGGGCGGCAGATCATGTCGATGTCTGCCGGGTCGAGCAGTTCGTAATAGATGTCGTCGTCGACGTAGTCACCGGTCACGGTCTGCAGCAGTACGCTCTCGGGCAGCCGCATGCCTTTCTCGGCGATGAATTTGTTGGTTGGCGAAATCTTGCCGCGCGTGATGCCGGTCAGGTCGCTGATCATGCATTCGACTTCGGTGATCTTGTGCTCTTTCAACCAATCGGTGAGCTGGTCGAGGTTGTTACTCATAAATACCTCAGGAGGTAAGGTGGTCCACGACTTGATTCTGGATGGAGTAGATTGCTAAAGCAAAAACCCACGCGCAGAGCCACAGTGGATACACTGAAATCAGCTGTGTCCGTAATGAGTTCAAAAGGCAGGAAGACGAAGCGAAGGGCGGCAAGCCGCTGCGAGGACCGGTCCGGGAACGCGAAACGTCAATTATTGCGGCCAGGGCGACCACGCCATTGACGAAGCCTGCAAAAACGACGGAAGTACCCGATGGCACTGCGCAGGCAGTGCTTTCAGGTCGCGGCAAGCGGACCATGTGACCCTCGTATTATTGTGTTCTGGGTTGAGACCGAGCTTAGCCTTGTTCATTTTTTTACACAACACCTCCGTAAAAAATAAAACACGGCGTACCGGAGATAGCCCTTTACGCAGGAAATAGCGGATAATGGTTTGCCCCGATATGCAGCAAATCTGCCGTAGATGTGCCATTTCAGGGCATCATGGGGTTGGCTTGACATCAGTATGGCTTTTCGATTGACTGGTCTTGCAAGCCCCCCTTGATTGATATTTTTAACAACAAAGGTGTTGCATCATGTCGGTACCCCCGCGTGCCGTTCAGCTTAACGAAGCGAACGCGTTCCTTAAGGAACATCCTGAGGTTCTCTACGTTGACCTTCTGATTGCAGATATGAATGGTGTGGTGCGTGGCAAGCGCATTGAGCGCACCAGCCTCCACAAGGTTTACGAGAAAGGCATCAACCTGCCGGCCTCCCTCTTCGCCCTGGACATCAACGGTTCCACCGTCGAAAGCACCGGGCTGGGCCTGGACATCGGCGATGCTGATCGCATCTGCTATCCAATCCCCGACACGCTCTGTAACGAGCCGTGGCAAAAACGCCCCACTGCCCAGCTGCTGATGACCATGCACGAACTGGAAGGCGAGCCGTTCTTCGCCGACCCGCGCGAAGTGCTGCGTCAGGTGGTGACCAAGTTCGACGAACTGGGCCTGACTATCTGCGCCGCATTCGAACTGGAGTTCTACCTGATCGACCAGGAGAACGTGAACGGCCGCCCGCAGCCACCACGCTCGCCAATTTCGGGCAAGCGCCCGCAGTCGACCCAGGTGTACCTGATCGACGACCTCGACGAATATGCCGACTGCCTGCAGGACATCCTCGAAGGCGCGAAAGAACAAGGCATCCCGGCCGACGCCATCGTCAAGGAAAGCGCCCCGGCGCAGTTCGAAGTCAACCTGCACCACGTGGCCGACCCGCTCAAGGCCTGCGACTACGCGGTACTGCTCAAGCGGTTGATCAAGAACATCGCCTACGACCATGAAATGGACACCACCTTCATGGCCAAGCCCTACCCGGGCCAGGCAGGCAACGGCCTGCACGTGCACATTTCCGTGCTGGACAAAGATGGCAACAACATCTTCACCAGCGAGGATCCCGAGCAGAACGCCGCGCTACGTCACGCTGTCGGCGGTGTGCTCGAGACCCTGCCCGCGTCCATGGCATTCCTTTGCCCGAACGTCAACTCGTACCGCCGCTTTGGCGCGCAGTTCTACGTGCCGAACGCGCCAAGTTGGGGCCTGGACAACCGCACCGTGGCGCTGCGCGTGCCAACGGGTTCTGCGGACGCCGTGCGCATCGAGCACCGCGTGGCCGGTGCCGACGCCAACCCGTACCTGATGATGGCTGCGGTGCTGGCGGGCGTGCACCATGGCCTGACCAACAAGGTCGAGCCGGGCGAGCCGATCGAAGGCAACTCGTACGAGCAGCTGGAGCAGAGCCTGCCGAACAACCTGCGCGATGCCCTGCGCGAGCTGGACGACAGCGAGATCCTGAACAAGTACATCGATCCGAAGTACATCGACATCTTTGTCGCGTGCAAGGAAAGCGAGCTGGAAGAGTTCGAGCACTCGATCTCCGACCTCGAGTACAACTGGTATCTGCATACCGTGTAAACAAAAACGCCGCCCCTCAAGGGCGGCGTTTTTTGTTTGAGACCGGTGTCGCCTGCGTCGCGGGCACGCCCGCTCCCACAGGTAAGCCACAGGCTTCAGCCCTCGAAATTACCCTGTGGGAGCGGGCGAGCCCGCGAAGAGGGCGGCCCAAGCTTACAGGGGCTTCTCGAAAATCTTCGAATTGCGCTGGTAGTTGTACAGCGAAGCCCGCGCCGCCGGCAACCGCTCCACGCCACTCGGCGCAAAGCCGCGCTCGCGGAACCAGTGCGCCGTGCGCGTAGTCAGCACGAACAAAGTACTCAAGCCCATCTGCCGTGCCCGGCTCTCGATCCGTTCCAGCAGCTCGTCCCCACGCCCGCCATGGCGGTACTCCGGGTTCACCGCCAGGCAAGCCAGCTCCCCGGCCTCGGAATCGGCAATCGGGTACAGCGCCGCACAGGCGATAATCATGCCCTCGCGCTCGACCACGCTGAACTGCTCGATCTCTCGCTCCAGCACTTCGCGCGAACGGCGCACCAGGATGCCCTGCTCTTCCAGCGGGCTGATCAACTCCAGCAAGCCACCCACATCCTCGATAGTCGCCTCGCGCACCACTTCGAACTGTTCCTGCGACACCAGCGTACCGCCACCGCCACGGGTAAACAGCTCGGTGAGCAGCGCGCCGTCCTCGGCATAGCTGACGATATGGCTGCGCGCCACGCCGCCTTTGCAGGCCTCGGCCGCGGCATCCAGCAGTTCGCCCTGGTAGTCGCTGCCAAGACGCTGCAGATGCGGGGCAACCTGCTGCGGGCGCAGTTCGCGCACCAGCCTACCGTCAGCGTCCAACAAGCCCGGCTCGGCGCCGAACAACAGCAGTTTGTCGGCGCCCAGTTCGATGGCCGCGCGAGTAGCCACGTCTTCACAGGCCAGGTTGAAGATTTCCCCGGTAGGCGAGTAGCCCAAGGGCGACAACAGCACGATGGAGCGCTCGTCGAGCAGGCGGCTGATGCCCTTGCGGTCGACCCGGCGCACTTCGCCAGTGTGGTGGTAGTCCACACCTTCGAGCACGCCGATCGGCCGCGCAGTGACCAGGTTGCCGGAGGCCACGCGCAGGCGCGAGCCCTGCATGGGCGAAGCGGCAATGTCCATCGACAGCCGCGCTTCAATGGCCAGGCGCAGGGCGCCGACGGCATCGATCACGCAGTCCAGGGTGGCTGCATCAGTAATACGCATGCCCCGGTGGTAGTGCGGGGTCAGCCCGCGATCAGCCAGCCGGCTTTCGATCTGCGGGCGCGAACCATGCACCAGCACCAGCCGCACGCCGAGGCTGTGCAGCAGCACCAGGTCGTGGACGATGTTGCCGAAATTAGGGTGTTCCACCCCATCGCCAGGGAGCATGACCACGAAGGTGCAGTCGCGATGGGCATTGATATAGGGGGATGCATGACGCAGCCAGTTGACGTAATCGGGCATGACAGAGCCTGTGGATAAGTGGACGGAGAACGGCGATGCAGGGGGCGTTCAGGATCATCGTCGGAACAGGCTTGCGGTCACGCGCGGTCTCCTCTAGGCAGGAACGAATCAGTTCGATTGACGTTTAGTGCAGGCAATAGTGCCGGATCAGGTCACGCAATAGACGCACGGTAGGCTCGATTCGTGACATTTCAAGGTATTCGCCGGGCTGGTGGGCACAGGCAATGTCGCCAGGGCCCAGCACAATGGTCTGGCAGCCCAGTTGCTGAAGATAAGGTGCTTCGGTGCCGAACGCCACCGCTTCAGCGCGATGGCCGGTCAGGCGCTCCGCGACCTGTACCAGTTCGACATCGGCAGCCTGCTCGAACGGCGGCACCTCCGGGAACAGCGGCGCATAGTCGATGCGCACCTCATGGCGCTCTGCAACCGGCAGCAATTTTTCGCGAATGGCCGCGCGCAGTTGCTCCACGTCCATGCCAGGCAGTGGCCGCAGGTCGAACTCCAGGGCGCACTGGCCGCAGATACGGTTGGGGTTGTCGCCGCCGTGGATGCAGCCGAAGTTCATGGTAGGGGTCGGCACGGTGAATTGCGGGTTGCTATAGGTTTGTTGCCACTGCTGGCGCAGGCCCATCAGCTCGCCCATGACCGCATGCATGGCCTCCATGGCGCTGCGGCCCAGGCTTGGGTCCGACGAATGGCCGCTGCGACCGAGGATGTCGATGCGGTCCATGAGGATGCCCTTGTGCATGCGGATAGGCCGCAGCCCGGTAGGCTCACCGATTATCGCTGCACGGCCCAGTGGCTGGCCGGCCTCGGCCAGGGCACGAGCGCCGGACATGGAGCTTTCTTCGTCGCAGGTGGCAAGGATCAGCAGCGGCTCCTTGAAGTCGTGCTCCAGCAGCGGGATGACCGCTTCGATGACCAGGGCGAAGAAGCCCTTCATGTCGCAACTGCCCAGACCGACCCAGCGGCCATCGGCCTCGGTAAGCTTCAACGGGTCGCTGGCCCACAGCTGTTCGTCATAGGGCACGGTATCGCTGTGCCCGGCCAGCACCAGCCCTCCCGGGCCGGTGCCACGGCTGGCCAGCAGGTTGAACTTGCCGGGGCTGACCTGCTGGATATCGCACTTGAAACCCAGGTCGCCCAGCCAACCGGCCAGCAGGTCGATAACCTGGCGGTTGGACTGGTCCAGCGCAGGTTGGGTACAGCTGACCGAAGGCGCGGCGATCAAGGCGGCAAACTGGTCTTTCAGCGTCGGCAACGGCATGCGCGTACTCCTCGGAAACGTTACCCATCATAGGACTATCCGCTGTCTGGAATAAACCGTTGATGGCTGACTGCTGTAGACTCTCCGCCAACCACGCCCCCTCTTTCGAGTCTGTGATGCACAAAGAAACCGAACTGAAGCTCCGCGCCAGCCGCGAGACCCTTGCCGCCCTGCGCGAGCACCCTCTGCTGAAAAAGCGCAACAAGTCCGGCTGGCAGACCCGTGAACTGCTCAACCAGTACTTCGACACCCCCGAGCGTGAGCTGTCCGCCGCCCGTGTCGCCCTGCGCCTGCGCCGCGATGGCGACACGATCATTCAAACCCTCAAGTGCCGCGGCCAGAGCGTGGCCGGCCTGTCCGAGCGCAACGAGTACGAATGGAACCTGGACAAGGTCAAGCTCGACCTGAAGAAGCTGGACGCCACCTGCTGGCCCGAGCAACTGGCCAACCTGGACAAGAAAACCATCAAGCCACTGTTCACCACCGACTTCAGCCGTGAATACGCTGAAATCGCCTGGGGCCGTGGCAAAAGCAAGGTGGTGATCGAGGCTGCGCTGGACCAAGGCTTCGTGATCGCCGGCAAGCGCAAGGAAGAGATCTGCGAGCTGGAGCTGGAACTGCGCGAAGGTGAGCCGCAAGCCCTGCTGGAACTGGCCGCAGAACTGGCCGCCAGCCTGCCACTGATGCCGTGCGACATCAGCAAGGCTGAGCGCGGTTACCGCCTGCTGGAACCGGACAGCTACGAGCTGGACCTTCCTCACACCGCGCTGGAAGCCGAAATGGCCTTGGACGACGCCTATGCCGCCCTCGCCTGGCAGCTGCTGGCCAGCAGCCAGCGCCTGGCCGAGCAGTACCGCCACAACGGCCACTGGCGCCTGTTGCAGGACTGGGTCGAGTGCCTGAGCGAGCTGCGCGCACTCACCGCCAGCCTGGGCCAGGCAGCACCGCGCGCTACCACCCGCGACCTGCGCGCCAGCCTTGATGCCTTGCTTGAAGACTGGCGCCCGCTGGTGCAGGCCGGCAACGATGACGAAGACATCCGTCGCGCCGCACCCGAGCAGTTTGCCGAAGAACTGGAAGACGTACGCTGGGGCCAGTTCTCGCTGGAAACCTCACGCTGGCTGACGGCCCGTACCTGGACCGCAGAGCGCAAGGGCCGCGGCGAACGCCAGGGCAAAGCGCAACTGGCCAGCTGGCTGGGGCATCTGCTGGGCGAGGAAGGCCGCGCGTTGAAGCTGCCGCTGTACACCCAGCGCCCGGAAGACCTGGCCGAGCAGCTGCCACGTATCGAGCAACTTCTGGCCTGGCTGCACCACGCCCGCCAGGTGCTGGAAGCGCCGCAAATGGACCGCTTGTACGGCGACCTGAAAAAGCTGCACGAACTGGCCGAGCAGCCCATCAGCGATGAAGTGCTGGAAGCGCGTATCGACCAGGCTCGGGCGGTGGACCAGAGCCGCGGCTGGAAGCACCTGCTCAAGGCGTGACACCGCGTCGCCTGCTTCGCGGGTAAACCCGCTCCTACGTAGGATCCGCGCCAGGCGTGGGGCCGGTGTAGGCGCGGGTTTACCCGCGAATGGCCACAACGGTGTAGGAGCAGGTTTACCCGCGAATAGCTTCACCGGTGTAGGAGCGGGTTTACCCGCGAATGGCTTCACCGCGGTAGCGGCAGGCTAGTGGTGGACTTGATCTCGGAAAGCGCCACAATCGAGTTCACCTCCTGAATCCCCGGCACGTTCGACAGTTTTTCGAAGAAGAACCGCTCGTAGGCCTCGATGTCCGACGTGACGATACGCAGCAGAAAGTCCACAGCCCCCATCAGCACATAACACTCCATCACCTCAGGGAACCCGCGGATCGCCTCGGTGAACTCGGTGAAGTTGGAGCGCCCATGGGCGTTCAGTTTCACCTCGGCGAAAATCTGCGTGTTCAGGCCGACCTTCTTGCGGTCCAGCAAGGTCACCTGCCCACGAATCACCCCCTCTTCCTTCAAGCGCTGAATGCGCCGCCAGCACGGCGATTGCGACAGCCCGACGCGCTCGGCGATCTGTGCACTGGACAGCGAAGCATCCTCCTGCAGCAGTTCGAGGATGCGACGGTCGTAGGCGTCCAGCTCGCTGTGCATTTTTTATTCTCCACATCAGATTTTTTTGAATAAAAGAATTCACTAATAAGGCGAAATCACCCAATCATAGCGAAAAAATACCGCCACCAACGTGCAAGAATTTCTCCCTCATTTGCGGAGACCAGCATGAACGCACAGCCCCGTACCGACGCCTGGGCCGCCACCAACGCCCACAGCACCGTGCACTATCGCCTGCAGGCCGAGGCCGAGCCCGATAGCCTGTGCCGGGTGCTCAACCTGTTCGCCTTGCAGTTCCTGACCCCGCATAGCGTGCAGGTCAGCCAGCTGGATGACTGGCTGAATATCGAAATCGGCATTGGTGGGTTGAGCTGGCACCGGGCCGAGGTCATTGCACAGAAGCTGCGTAACCTGGTGTGTGTGGGTGAGGTGAGTCTGACCAACTTGCAGCGAGTGGCGTTGGCAGTGGTCTGACCCACCCTCTCTGCCGGGCCTGTACCGCATAGCACTAAAGGCCCGTGCGATCCCTTTAGGAACGGGTCCACCCGCGAAGCGTCCGATACAGGCGCAGCAAAATTCCGAAACCTTTCACCTCCGATAGCCTCCCGCCGCCCGGCTAGCCTTGATCAGCACTACCCGATCAGGCACGGACGCCAACCATGCACACCCCCGACAACCCTGCACTCGACCTCAAGCGCGTGCTTCAGGCCCTGCTCGCTGACCAGCACCTGCACGCCAGCGATACCCTGCAAGTACTCGAACACGCCGCCGCCCACCCCGCTAGCCACCCGCTGGAACACATCGCCGCCTGCAGCCTGGAAAGCCGCCAGCGTCCCGGCCAGCCCCTGGACCTGGAGCACCTTTGCCAGTGGCTGGCCGACAAGGTCGGACAACCCTACCTGCGCATCGACCCCATGCAACTCGACCTGCCCCAGGTCACCGGCCTGATCTCCCCAGCCTTCGCCCAGCGCCACGGCATCCTCATCGTCGCGGCCGATGCCTCCAGCGTCACCGTCGCCAGCGCCCAGCCTTTCCAGGATGACTGGCAGGCCGACCTGGCCCGCAGCCTCGGCCGGTCGATCCGTCGCGTACTGGCCAGCCCGCAGCAGATTCGTCAGTCAGCGCAGTCGTTCCACCGCCTGGCCCAGTCGGTAAAAGGCGCGCAGTACCAGCAGTCGGCCAGCCTGGGGGAGCTTGAGCAATTGCTTGAGCTGGGCAAACGCCAGGCCGAGGCCAGCGCAGACGACGCACACATCGTGCATATCGTCGACTGGCTGTTGCAGTACGCCATTGAGCAACGCGCCAGCGATATCCACCTGGAACCACGCCGCGAACAGGGCCAATTGCGCTACCGCATCGACGGCCTGCTGCACACCGTCTATGCCTTCCCCGCTGGGGTCACCCTGGCCCTCGTCAGCCGCCTGAAACACCTGGGCCGCATGGACGTTGCAGAGAAGCGCCGGCCGCAGGACGGCCGGCTGCAAAGCCGCCTGCCCGGTGGTGGCGAAGTGGAGCTGCGGCTTTCGACGCTGCCCACGCCGTTTGGCGAGAAACTGGTGCTGCGCCTGTTCGACCCGCAACAGTTGCAAGAAGGCTTCGACCGCCTTGGCCTGCACGGCCAGCAACTGGCCCAATGGCAGAGCCTGCTACGTCAACGCCAAGGCATCATCCTGGTCACCGGCCCCACCGGCTCCGGCAAGACCAGCACGCTGTACACCAGCCTCAAACTGCTGGCCACACCACAGGTCAACCTGTGCACCATCGAAGACCCGATCGAGCGTCTGGAACCAGCCTTCAACCAGCTGCAGGTGCAGCCCGCGCTGGACCTGGGGTTTGCCAACGCGGTCAGGGCCATGCTGCGCCAAGACCCCGACATCATCATGATCGGCGAAATCCGCGACCGCGAAACCGCCCTGGTGGCGGTGCAGGCAGCGCTGACCGGGCACCTGGTACTGTCGACCCTGCATACCAACGACGCCTGCGCAGCCATCACCCGCTTGCAAGAGCTGGGTGTGGCCGACTACCTGATCAAGGCGACGCTTATCGGGGTGATGGCCCAGCGCCTGGTGCGAACCGTCTGCACCGACTGCCAGGCAGGCTCATCAGCTACCTGCCGAGCCTGCCGCGGCACCGGCTTTCAGGGGCGCACGGGATTATTCGAACTGCTCGAGCCCAGCGACACCTTGCGCGCATTGATCGGCCCTGATGCCGACCTGACCCGTTTGCGGCGCCAGGCGCTGGCCGATGGCCTGGTTGACCTGCGCCGTTGCGGCGAGGCCAAAGTGGCCGCTGGGCAGACCCGTACCGAGGAAGTGCTGCGCGTCTGCAACTGACGAAAAGTCCTTTGTATTCAAGGAACTTGCCTTGCCTGTAAAGATCCAAGCGCGCATCTTCAATCATCACCCTTCGAGGTGTTTCAAAATGCGTCTCAAAACCGCCATTGCCGCGGCTACCTTGCTTTCGCTGCCTCTTGGCTCGGCCATGGCCGATACCTTCTGGCGTAACGTGATGACTTCCGGCGCTACCACGGCGTCAAGCTACCTGACCTCGCGGGATCACAAGCGGGTAGTGGCCGCGCAGGATGACGCCAGCAGTTTCGTCGCCAGCGAAGGCGCGATCCGCGGGCCGTTCCTGGAAGCGGCCATGCGCGAGGCACGGGCAGAGAACCCAGGGATGCAGGCTTCCGACATGGAGCTGGCCAATGCCATCCTGGCCAAGAATGCGGTAGCCGAGTAACTGCGTCGCCTGCTTCGCGGGTAAACCCGCTCCTACAGGTACCCGCGAAGCATCCAACACCAACCTCAGCGATAAGCCTCCACCGGCACACACGCACAGAACAGGTTCCTGTCCCCATATACGTTGTCTACCCGGTTCACCGCCGGCCAGTACTTGTGCTGGCGCACGTGAGCACTGGGGGCCACCGCCTGCTCCAGGCTATACGGCCTGTCCCACACCCCCAGCACATCAGCCAAGGTATGCGGTGCATGCTTCAGCGGGTTGTTCTCCGCTGGCCAGTTGCCCTGCTGTACCTCGTCAATTTCCGCTCGAATCGCCAGCATCGCCTCGACGAACCGGTCCAGCTCGGCCTTCGATTCACTCTCGGTCGGCTCCACCATCAGCGTGCCTGGCACCGGGAAGGACATGGTCGGTGCGTGGAAGCCATAGTCCATCAGGCGCTTGGCCACGTCCTCTTCGCTGATGCCTGTCAGTGCCTTCAACGGCCGTAGGTCGAGGATGCACTCATGCGCCACACGCTGGTTGCGTCCGCGGTAGAGCACCGGGAACGCCGCGCCCAACTGGCTGGCGAGATAGTTGGCCGAGAGGATAGCCACCTCGCTGGCGTCGGCCAGCTGCGGGCCCATCATGGCGATGTACATCCAGCTTATCGGCAAGATGCTTGCACTGCCCCAAGGGGCGGCGCTGACCGCGCTATTGTTCGGGTCCAACCCAGGCACCGGCACTACCGGGTGGCTGGCGACGAACGGCTTGAGGTGCGCGCGGATACCGATCGGCCCCATGCCTGGGCCGCCGCCACCGTGGGGAATGCAGAACGTCTTGTGCAGGTTCATGTGTGAAACATCGGCCCCAATGTCTGCGGGGCGCGCCAGGCCCACCTGGGCATTGAGGTTGGCACCGTCCATGTAAACCTGGCCGCCGTGCTGGTGCACCACATCGCAGATTTCGCGTATCCCCTCCTCGTACACACCGTGGGTCGAGGGGTAGGTGATCATCAGGCACGACAGACGCTCCCCGGCTGCGTGTGCCTTGGCTTTGAGGTCAGCCAGGTCGACGTTGCCATCGTTGTCGCAATCGACGATTACCACTTCCATGCCGGCCATCTGTGCCGACGCCGGGTTGGTGCCGTGGGCCGACGACGGGATCAGGCACAACGTGCGCATCGGCTGATGGCGGCTGCGGTGATAGCGCGTGATGGCCATCAGGCCGGCGTATTCACCCTGAGCACCGGAGTTGGGCTGCATGCAGATCGCATCGAAGCCGGTGATCGCGCACAGCCAGCTTTCCAGTTCGTCGATCATCGCCTTGTAGCCTGCTGCCTGGGCCGCCGGGGCGAACGGATGCAGTTGAGCAAAGCCGGGCCAGGTGATGGGGATCATCTCACTGGTGGCGTTGAGTTTCATGGTGCACGAGCCCAACGGGATCATCGACTGGTTAAGCGCCAGGTCCTTGTTCTCTAGCTGCTTGAGATAGCGCAGCATCTCTGTTTCGCTGTGATGCAGGTTGAACACGGGGTGGACGAGAAATGGTGTGCGTCGCACCAGGCTGGCAGGGATACCTTCAGGCAGGGCCAACTGGTCGAGGGCGTTGATTTCCAGGCCATGATCCACCCCCAGGAAGATGTCGAGCAGGCGCAGCACCGTCTGTTCGTTGCAGGTTTCGTCCAGGCTCACCCCCAGGTGCCCGCGACCGAGAATACGCAAATTGATGTGCGCGGCCTCGGCGCTTTCAATGATGGCCGCCTGGGCACCGCCAACATCCAGGGTAAGGGTGTCGAAGAAGTGCTGATTGAGGCGTTTGATGCCTTTGGCCTCGAGGCCGGCAGCCAGGATGAAGGTCAGCCGGTGCACACGCTGAGCGATGCGCTGCAGGCCTTCCGGGCCATGGTAAACCGCGTAGAAGCCAGCAATGTTGGCCAGCAGCACCTGGGCCGTGCAGATGTTGGAATTGGCCTTTTCGCGGCGAATATGCTGCTCGCGGGTCTGCAGGGCCATCCGTAGTGCGGTGTTGCCACGGGCATCGCGTGACACGCCGATGATGCGTCCCGGCATAGCCCGCTTGTAGTCGTCGCGACAGGCGAAGTAGGCCGCGTGAGGCCCGCCGTAACCCATCGGCACACCAAAGCGCTGGGTCGAGCCCAGCACTACATCGGCGCCCAGTTCTCCGGGCGGCGCCAACACTACCAGGCTGAGCAAGTCCGCGGCCACGCAGGCCAAGGCCTGCTGGCTGTGCACCTGGTCGATCAGCGGGCGCAAGTCGCGCACTTTACCGTGGGTGTCGGGGTACTGCAGCAAAGCACCGAACACCGAGTGTTTGGCAAGGTTATCCACAGAGTCGACGATCAGCTCGAAGCCGAAGCCCTCGGCGCGGGTCTTGAGTACCGAAAGGGTCTGCGGATGGCAGTGCTCGTCGGCGAAGAAGGCGTTGCTCTTGTTGCGTGCCACCCGCTTGGCCAGGGCCATGGCTTCGGCGGCAGCGGTGGCTTCATCGAGCAGCGAGGCATTGGCCAGAGCCAGGCCAGTGAGGTCGATGACCATTTGCTGGAAGTTCAGCAGCGCCTCCAGCCGGCCTTGGGCAATTTCGGGTTGGTATGGCGTGTAGGCGGTGTACCAGCCAGGGTTCTCCAGCACGTTGCGCAGGATGACTGTGGGGGTGATGGTGCCGTGGTAGCCCATGCCGATGAGGCTGGTCCAGACCTGGTTCTGTTCGGCGTAGCCGGCGAGCTTGGCCAGGGCGGCTTGCTCGTCCAGTGCCGCAGGCAGGTTGAGGGGGCGATTGAGGCGGATGTCTGGCGGAACGGTTTGCTCGATCAGTTCGTTGCGGCTGTTGATACCCAGCGCGTTGAGCATGGCCTGCTGCTCTGCGGCATCGGGGCCCAGGTGGCGGCGCAAAAATGGGTTGAGCTCTTGCAGTTGATGCAGGGATGGCGACTGGGACATGACGACGCTCTCTTCCTAGACCAGGTCTCATGGAGACTTACAAGTCTAGGAAGGGATTGCCGATTGTGCGGGGAAACTTGTCTGCAGGCCCGGCCTCTTCGCGGCTAAAGCCGCTCCTACAGGGGCTGCACCCGCCTCGAATGCAGTGCTGTACCCGTGTAGGAGGCTTTAGCCGCGAAGCAGGCGACGCGGTCTTACTCGCCAATCAGGGCCTTGTAGCCAGCAGCATCCAGCAACTTGTCCAGCTCGGCCGGGTTGCTTGGCTTCAATTTGAAGATCCACGAATCGTAAGGCTCTTCGTTGAGCAGTTCCGGGCTCTCAGCCAGCTCTTCGTTGACCGCAATCACTTCGCCACCGACCGGGGCGTAGATGTCCGAAGCGGCCTTGACCGACTCCACCACACCCGCAGGGTCGCCAGCGCCAAACACTTTGCCGACTTCGGCCAGTTCGACGAACACCACATCACCCAAGGCTTGCTGGGCGTGATCGCTGATACCCACGGTCACACTACCGTCGGCTTCCAGGCGAGCCCACTCATGGCTTTCGGCAAAACGCAGGTCGGCGGGGATATTGCTCATGTCTTGAATTCCTCGATTGGCTCAGCGGTACGCCCGCCGGTTATAAATTGTTCAGATCAGGATCTTGCCGTGGCGCACGAAGGTCGGTTTGACCACCCGCACCGGGTACCACTTGCCGCGAATTTCCACCTCGGCCCGATCACCGGTAGCCATAGGCACGCGCGCCAACGCAATGGACTTGCTCAGCGTAGGCGAGAAACTACCACTGGTGATCTCCCCTTCGCCAATACCGGCGACACGTACTACCTGATGGGCACGCAGTACACCGCGCTCTTCCAGCACCAGACCCACCAGTTTTTCTTGCACGCCGTGCTCGATTTCCGCAAGCAGGCCGGCACGGCCGATGAAGTCGCGCTCGGCCGGTTCCCAGGCGATGCTCCAGCCCAGATTGGAGGTGAGCGGGGTGTGGTTTTCGTCGATGTCCTGGCCGTACAGATTCATGCCGGCTTCCAGGCGCAGGGTATCGCGGGCGCCCAGGCCGCTTGGGGCGATACCGGCGCCGACCAGGTCGTTGAAGAAGGCCACCGCCTGATCGCCCGGGAAGATGATCTCCAGGCCGTCCTCACCGGTATAGCCGGTGCGGGCAATGAACCAGTCGCCGTCGGCAACGCCCTCGAACGGGCGCAGTTCGCGGATGAGTGCAGCGCGCGCGGGGCTGAGCAAGGCCGCGACCTTTTCGCGGGCACGCGGCCCCTGGATGGCAAGGATGGCCAGATCAGGGCGGACCTGGAAGTCCACGGAAAAACCGGCACGTTGCAATTGCAGCCAATCGAGCACCTTGGCACGGGTGGCGGCATTGGTGACCAGGCGATAGCCGGTTTCCGTGCGGTAGACAATCAGATCATCGATCACCCCGCCCTGTTCGTTCAGCAGCGGGCTATACAGCGCCTTGCCGGTGTCGTCGAGGCGGGCCACGTCGTTGGCCAGCAGACGCTGCAGCCAAACAGTGGCATCAGTGCCGTCGACATCGATCACCGTCATATGAGAAACATCGAAGACGCCGCAATCGCTGCGCACCTGATGGTGCTCCTCGACCTGCGAGCCATAGTGCAGGGGCATGTCCCAGCCACCGAAATCGACCGTCTTGGCGCCTAGCGCCAGGTGCAGGTCATACAAAAGCGTGCGCTGTCCCATGGGTTTCTCCTTCCGGGCGTGGCGAAGCGGCGGCGGTCGATGACGTTGGGTCGTCAGCTTTTCTTGTTACTCACACCCGCCGCGCGAATGCCGCGCATTGTAGCCGCAAGGTCGCTAGCTGACATCCTCAGTGACTGTGACCGGGTCGACGTGCCGAACGGCGAATCAGGCCGATGACCGGTAGCAGCCCCACCAATACCAAGGTCAGTGCCGGCAGCGAGGCTCGGGCCCACTCGCCCTCGCTGGTCATCTCGAACACCCGCACGGCGAGGGTGTCCCAGCCGAACGGCCGCATCAGCAAGGTGGCGGGCATTTCCTTGAGCACGTCGACGAACACCAGCAGCGCGGCACTAAGGGCACCGGGCACCAGCAGCGGCAGATATACCTTGAAAAACAATCTTGCGCCGCCAACGCCCAGGCTGCGCGAGGCTTCGGGGAGTGACGGGCGGATACGCTCCAGGCTGCTCTCCAGCGGCCCGTAGGCCACCGCGATGAAGCGCACCAGGTAGGCCAGCAGCAACGCCGAGAGGCTGCCTAGCAGCAGCGGCTTGCCGGCGCCGCCCAGCCAGCTGGACAGCGGAATGACCAGGTGGTTGTCGAGGTAACTGAAGGCCAGCATGATCGACACCGCCAACACCGAACCGGGCAGGGCATACCCCAGATTGGCCAGGCCAACCCCGGCGCGGATACCGCCCGTCGGTGCCTGGCGCCGGGCAAAGGCCAGCAGCAACGCCACGCATACCGTGACCAGCGCCGCCATGCTGCCCAGGTACAGGGTGTGCAGCACCAGGCCGACATAACGCTCATCCAGGTCATGCCGGCCGCGTTGCCAGAACCACGCCAGCAACTGCAGCAGCGGGATGACGAAAGCGCAGGCGAACACCAGCAGGCACCAGCCACTGGCCAGCAGCGCCTTGAGACCACGCAGTTGATAAAGCGCCTGCACGCGTGGTCGCTCGTTGCCACTGCGGCTGGCACCACGGGCGCGGCGCTCGCCGTACAGCACCAGCATCACCGCCAGCAGCAGCAAGCTGGCCAGCTGGGCCGCACTGGACAAGCTGAAGAAGCCGTACCAGGTCTTGTAGATAGCCGTGGTGAAGGTGTCGAAGTTGAATACGGCCACTGCACCGAAGTCGGCCAGGGTTTCCATCAGCGCCAGGGCGATACCGGCACCGATCGCCGGCCGCGCCATGGGCAGGGCCACCCGCCAGAACGCCTGCAGGGGTGACAACCCAAGTACCCGCGCCGCCTCCATCAGCCCCTTGCCCTGAGCCAGGAAGGCCGTGCGTGCCAACAAGTAGACATAGGGGTAGAACACCAGCACCAGAACGGTGATTACCCCTCCGGTGGAACGCACCCGGGGCAGGCGCATTGGCCCGAACACCTCGCGCAGGGCGCTTTGCACCGGGCCGGCAAAGTCCAGCAGGCCGACGAAGACAAACGCCAGCACGTAGGCCGGGATGGCGAACGGTAACATCAGCGCCCAGTCCAGCCAGCGTCGACCAGGGAAGTCGCAGAGGCTGGTGAGCCAGGCCAGGCTGACGCCCAGTACGGTGACACCAATGCCCACACCCACCACCAGGGTCAGGGTATTGCCGAGCAGGCGGCCCATCTGGGTGTCGAGCAGGTGGGACCAGATCTGCAGGTCGATGGATTGCCAGGACAGCAGCAGCACGCTCAGGGGCAGCAGCACCAAGGCGGCGATCAGGGAGACCGGGAGGTACCAGCGGCGTTGGGGGGTGTGGGGCAAGGCTGAAATCTCGAGTGCGATGGCGACCGCTGCGCGGTCGTTCGCGGGTAAACCCGCTCCTACGGGGACCGCGCAAGGCAGTGCAGATCCTGTAGGAGCGGGTTTACCCGCGAAAGGGCCCTAAGGGGCCCAAAGAGGATAAAGCCTGGCGCTTAGTTGTAGCCAGCACGATCCATCAAGCGGATGGCTTCAGCCTGGCGCTTGCCGGCAATTTCCACCGGAATGCTGTCGGCCTTGAAGCTGCCCCACGCCGCCACTTCCTCCGATGGTTTCACCTTCGGGTTGGCCGGGAATTCCTGGTTGATGTCAGCAAACAGCTTCTGAGCTTCTTCGCCGGTCATCCATTCAACCAGTTTCTTCGCGGCTTCCGGGTGTGGCGCGTGCTTGGTCAGGCCGATACCCGAGAGGTTCACGTGAACGCCACGGTCACCCTGGTTGGGCCAGAAGATCTTCACCGGCAGGTTCGGGTTCTGCTTGTGCAGACGGCCGTAATAGTAGGTGTTGACCACGCCCACATCACACTGCCCGGCCTCGATGGCCTGGATCACCGCGTTGTCGTCGGAGAACACATCGGTGGACAGGTTGTTGACCCAACCTTTGACGATTTGCTCGGTCTTGGCCTCACCGTGGGTTTCAATCAGGGTGGCGGTCAGCGACTGGTTGTACACCTTCTTTGCCGTGCGCAGGCACAGACGGCCTTCCCACTGTTTGTCAGCCAGGGCTTCGTAGGTGCTCAATTCTTCGGGTTTGACCCGCTCGGTGGAGTAGATGATGGTGCGGGCGCGCAGGCTCAGGCCGGTCCAGTCGTGCGACGAGGCGCGGTACTGCGACGGGATGTTCTGGTCGATGACGTCGGACTCGATCGGCTGCAGGATGCCCATCTGCTCGGCCTGCCACAGGTTGCCTGCATCGACGGTCAGCAGCAGGTCGGCCACGCCGTTGTCGCCCTCAGCCTTGATGCGCTGCATCAGCGGGGCTTCCTTGTCGGTAATGAACTTGATCTTGACGCCGGTCTTGGCGGTATAGGCATCGAACACCGGCTTGATCAGCTCGTCGATGCGCGAGGAGTACACCACCACTTCGTCCGCTGCCTGGGCAGTGCCGCCGAACAGGGTCAGGGCCAAGGCGGCCAGTAGGGGCTTGCGTGGCAACATTTTAAGCACTCCTCGATCGTATGAGAGGTGCGAATGGTAGTGAATCCCATTTTCTGGCTCACCTACCTAGGCGTTACCGGATGTTGCAAAGGACTGCTACGCAGCCCCGCCGCTCTCAAGCCTTGGCCAGATCCGGCAGGTCACCACTTAAACCCAACGCCTGGCGCACAAACATCGCCTTGGCCTCCGGCATCTGCTCTACCAGTTTCAACCCGCTGTTACGCAACCAGCGCAACGGCAGCGGATCAGCCTGGAACAACCGTTCAAACCCTTCCATTGCCGCCATTAGCGCCAGGTTGTGCGGCATACGCCGCCGCTCGTAACGGCTCAGCACCTTCACATCCGCCAACCGCTCACCACGCTCGCAAGCATTGACCAGTACCTCGGCCAGCACCGCAGCGTCGAGGAAGCCGAGGTTCACACCCTGCCCGGCCAGCGGGTGGATGGTGTGCGCGGCATCGCCGATCAACGCCAGGCCTTCACCCACATAGCGCTTGGCGTGGCGCTGGCGTAGCGGCACGCATACCCTTGGGTCGGCCTGCAACACTTGGCCCAGGCGGCCCTCGAAGGCACGTTCCAGAGCCTGCAGGAAGGCAGCTTCATCCAGCGCCATCAGTTGCTCGGCATGCTCCGGGGTGGTCGACCAGACGATCGAGCACCAGTCCTGCTGGCCATCGCGGGTCAACGGCAGGAAAGCCAGCGGACCTTCGTCAGTGAAACGCTGCCAGGCCGTGGCCTGGTGCCCGGCGCTGCAACGCACGCTGGTGACAATGGCATGGTGCAGGTAATCCCATTCGCGGGTTTCGCAGCCGGCCAGACGCCGCACCGCCGAATTGGCACCGTCGGCAGCGATCACCAATGGCGCACGCAGTTGCCGGCCATCCGCCAGGGTCAGTAGCCACTCATCGCCAGAGCGGCGTAACTGCTCCAGCCGCGCATTGGCCAGCAGGCCGATGTCGCTGTCATGCAGGCGCTCCAGCAGGCCGTCCTGCACCACGCGGTTCTCGACGATATGGCCAAGCACCTGAGCATGCACACTGGCCGCCGAGAAGTGAATCTGACCGGTGCCGCTGCCATCCCACACATGCATGTCGGAGTACGGCGTGGCGCGCCGCTGGGCAATGCCGTCCCAAGCGCCAAGGCGCTCGAGGATGCGCTGGCTGGCCGCCGACAGCGCGCTGACACGCGGCTCGAACGGGGCCTGGGCATCGAAGGGTCCGACCGTCAGCGGGCCACCATCGAGCAACAGGATTTGCAGGCCACTGTGGCGCAACGCCAGGGCCAGGGCGCTGCCGACCATACCGGCACCGACAATCAACAGATCTGCGCGCATTTCCATGCCTTACGCCAGCCTCGCTTGCGGCTTGAGCCGCACGTATAGGGTTTTATCGACCCGCGCCACCAACTCGCCGGCGCCATCGCGGATATCGACCTGCAAACGCGGCAGGCATTTCTTGCCGGTGGCGGCCTGCTGGCGGATTTCCTGCAGCAGCGCATCATCGACGTGGAATTCGGCATACACCGGGCCTTTGCCCGGCGAGATGAAGTCGATGCTGGCGGCCTTGTCCCAGACGATGTAGTCACGCCCCAGCTGCTCGATCAGCAGCAGCATGTAGAATGGGTCGACCATGGCATACAGGCTGCCACCGAACTGGGTGCCGACGTAATTGCGGTTCCAGCGGGTCAGCTTCATCGCCACCTTGACGCTACGCAGGTCCGGGCTGATGTGCTGCACACGGATACCGGCACCCAGGTACGGTGGGTAGAGGTTCAGCAGCCAGCGCAGCATGCGCGCCCGACGCGCCAGTTTACGCGGGTTGCTCATGCCCGGCCCCGCGGATCAGGACGGGTGCCCAGGCCCATGGCCTGACGGGCGAACCAGCTTTTTGCCGGTGGCAACAGGTCGAGCCCGAGCAGGCCCAGGTTGCGCCCGGCAGTCAGCAACGGCTGATTGCTGCCGAACAGGCGGGTGACCTGATCGGAGAAGCCGATGGTCATCACCTGGTCCAGGCGCTGGCGCTGGTGATAGGCCTGCAGCGTGGTCAGGTCGCCAGGCTGCTGTGGACCTGCCAGCAGCGCTTCGGCCAGGGATTGCACGTCACGCAGCGACAGATTGAAACCCTGGCCCGCGATGGGGTGCAGGCTGTGTGCTGCGTTGCCCAGCACCACCAGGTGCGGCCGCACCTGCTCCTGCGCCTCGATCAAGGACAGCGGGTAGAGGTGCCGTGCGCCCACCTGGCGCAGCGCGCCCAGGCGGTAGCCGAACACGCCCTGCAGTTCGCGCAGGAAGCTGCGCTCGTCGATGTCGGCCAGGCGCCGCGCATCCATGCCCTGACGGGTCCACACCAATGCGCAGCGGTTTTCCGGCAACGGCAGCAAGGCCATGGGGCCCTCTTCGGTGAAGCGCTCGAAAGCCTGGCCGCCGTGGGCCTCACCCGGGGTAATGTTGGCGATCAACGCGCTCTGCTGGTAAGGCGTGTGACGCACATGGATACCCAACTGCTCGCGCAAGCCGGAGCGGCCACCATCGGCCAGTACCGCTAGGTCACATTCCAGCTGGGTATCGTCGTTCAGCCGCAGGCGATAACCGCGTTCGATGGCCTGCATCGAGGTCACTTCCGCCGGGCAGCGCCAGCTCACCACCTCGCTGTCCAGCCCTTGCCACAGGCACTGGCCGAGCCAGGCGTTTTCCACCACGTAACCCAGCGCTGGTACGCCCTCTTCCAGGGCATCCAGGCGGGTGGCGCCAAAGCGACCACGGTCGGAAACGTGAATCTGCCGGATAGGCTCGGCGCGGCGGCCGATGGCCTGCCACAGGCCCAACTGTTGATAAATCTGCTGGGTGCCGAATGACAACGCCGACGAGCGTGCATCGTAACTGGGCTGGTAGTTGTCGCCGGGGGCGAACGGCTCGATCAGCAGGATCTTCCAGCCGCGCGCCTTGGCGCCGGCCTGCAGGGCCAAAGCCAGGCTTGCGCCAACCAGGCCGCCGCCAATGATCGCCAGGTTCACCCGGCTCATGCCACGGCCTTGCGGGCAGCCTGCATCAGCGCCTCGATCTCGGCGACCGTACGGGGCACGCCCGAAGTCAGGATTTCACAACCTTGCCTGGTCACTACCACGTCGTCCTCGATCCTTACCCCAATACCGCGCCACTTTTTGGCCACGGCCTGATTGTCGGCGCCAATGTAGATACCCGGCTCCACGGTCAGCGCCATGCCGGGTTCCAGTACCCGCCACTCGCCGCCCACCTTGTACTCGCCTACGTCGTGCACATCCATGCCCAGCCAGTGCCCGGCGCGGTGCATGTAGAAGGCGCGATACGCTTCGCTGTCGATCAGCGCCTGCACTTCCCCTTCGAGCAAGCCCAGCTCCACCAGGCCCGCAGTGATGACCCGCACGGTCGCCTCATGGGCGTGGTTCCAGTGCTTGCCGGGGGCTATTTCGGCAAACGCCGCCGCCTGCGCCTTGAGCACCAGTTCGTAGATGGCCTTCTGCTCGGGCGAAAACCGCCCACTGACCGGAAAGGTGCGGGTGATGTCGCTGGCATAGCAGTCGATTTCGCAGCCGGCGTCGATCAGCACCAGGTCGCCATCCTTGAGCGGCGCATCGTTCTGTTGATAGTGCAGGATGCAGCCATTGCGCCCGGCCGCAACGATCGAGCCGTAGGCCGGCATCTTCGCCCCGCCCTTGCGGAATTCGTAATCCAGTTCGGCTTCCAGGCTGTACTCGTGCAGCCCGGCCCGGCAGGCCTGCATGGCCCGCACGTGGGCTCGCGCAGAAATGTCTGCGGCAGCACGCATCACCTTCACTTCCGCCGCCGATTTATACAGGCGCATATCGTGCAGCAGATGATCCAGCGCAACGAACTCGTTCGGAGGCTGGGCGCCCAGGCGTGCCTTGGAGCGGATAACGTTGATCCAGTCCATCAGCCGGCGATCGAACTCCGGGTTGCTTCCCATGGCGCTGTAGACCCGCTCGCGGCCTTCGATCAGGCCAGGCAGGATCTCGTCGATATCCGTGATGGGGAAGGCATCGTCGGCGCCGAAATCACGCACCGCCCCTTCCTGGCCGGCCCGCAGGCCGTCCCACAGCTCGCGCTCAGGGTTGCGTTCACGGCAGAACAGCACGTACTCGCCATGCTCGCGCCCTGGAATCAAAGCAATCACCGCCTCGGGCTCCGGGAAGCCGCTGAGGTACTGGAAGTCGCTGTCCTGGCGGTACACGTGCTCGACGTCGCGATTGCGGATGGCAACTGCGGCGGCGGGCAGAATGGCGATGCTGTTGGGGACCATCTGCGCCATCAGCGCCTTGCGCCGACGGGCATATTCGGCCTTGGGAATGTGGCTCATGGGCAGACTACCCCTGGTTGATCAGTGCAGCGACGGCTTGGGCGCGGGTGCGGCCGGCTTGGCCAGTTCGGAGAACAGCAGCAGGGGCGCCACGCGCAGGTATTCCATGACTTCCATGTAGTCGCTCTCGCCGTCTTCGGACTCTTCGAGCGCCTCCTGGACCTGCGAAATGGCCACCAGGTCCTGCAGCACTTCCTTGGCCTCGTCGGACAAGTCCTTACCGCCAGCGTTCAGGCCGAAACCGGTCACGAAGCCTTGGCACCACTGGCCCAGCGCGGTGGCGCGGTCGCTCAGTGCAGCATCATCGGAAGGCAGCAGCAGGACGATCGCCATGTCGTCGCTGGTCAGCTCGCCCTTGACCATTTCCTGCAAGCCGACCAAGGCATTGCGGACACTGTCACCAGGCTCGGTTTCCAGCAGTTGGGCGGCATCGGCCAACCAGGCATCGGCATCGAAGCCGGCGCCGGCGCAGCTGCGGCCAATCAGCAGGCCGTGCAGTTCGGCCGGGGTGACGGGATGACCATTGCTCGAGAGCAGCATGGCGAAGGCGATGTAGGGCGATTGAGTATTGGGCATGGGCAGCTAGGCGCCAGACGGCGCAATGTCTAGAATGAAGACCTTGTATCCTAGCATCGGCAGGCGCGCCAAGACTATCGGCACTGGCCGTTGCCGCCCAGGGAGAGGCATCATCGCCAGGTGCCTCAACGACGGAGCGAATCGAGTGCAACCCACGCAAGAGAACGACCTGCAGGCACTGATGAGCCGATTCGAGTTGCTGATCGAACGCATCGAGCAACTAAAACGGCAAAATGCACTCCTAGTAGCTCAGGAAAAATCCTGGCGCGAAGAGCGCGCCCACCTCATCGAAAAGAACGAGATCGCCAAGCGCAAAGTCGAGTCGATGATTTTACGCCTCAAGGCTCTGGAGCAAGACTCATGAGTTCAAGCAATAGCGTCACTGTGCAGATCCTCGACAAGGAATACTCGATCATCTGCCCGCCGGAAGAGCGCAACAACCTGGTCAGCGCTGCGCGCTACCTGGATGGCAAAATGCGCGAAATCCGCAGCAGCGGCAAGGTGATCGGTGCCGACCGCATCGCGGTCATGGCAGCGTTGAACATTACCCACGAAATGCTGCACCGCCAGGAAGACCGCAACGATGCGCCGGTCAGCGGCACAAACCGCGAGCAGGTGCGCGACCTGCTGGATCGGGTGGATAAGGCTTTGTCCGACGACACGGATACCAAAATCGGCTGAGATTGGTATACTGGCGCCACTCCCTGGGGGATGCGCCAGTCGGTTATGTCCCTGAGCCGATACGCACAACCACGGGGGTTGCACGCTGGGGCCGGTGTGCATGTCCGCTCGACGGAAAGCCTTAACGCCCCCTGCAATCTCCACCTTGAACTTTCGGGTTCAAGGGCTACACCGATAGCGGTCTTATCGGGGAGCCTGAATTTTCTTGCCCGCCCTCCCCGGCGGGCAATTCGTTTTGGCCGACTTTATTCAAGCTTTGTACGAATAGTCACCGCGCAGGCACTTTTCGTATAAGGCAGCACATCTGGGACCGCCTGTGCCATGACCGAAACCGTGCCGCTCACCCGCCCCCAGCTACGTCGCCTGCTTCGCAATGCCCGCCGCGCCCTTACCCCTGCGCAGCAACGCCAGGCCACCCTCGGCCTGTACCGCCAACTGGCGCAACACCCCTTGTTCCGCCGCGCCCGCCACATCGCCCTGTACCTGCCCAACGACGGTGAAATCGACCCTCGCCTGCTGATGCGCGAAGCCCAGCGTCGCGGCAAGCGCACCTACCTGCCGGTGCTGCACGCCTGGCCGCGCACGCGCATGGTGTTCCAGCTTTTTGAGCAGGGTGAGAAGCTCAAGCCCAACCGCTTCCGTATTCCAGAGCCGATAATCGATCGCAAACGCCAACGGCCAATCTGGGCGCTGGATCTGATTCTGCTACCGCTGGTCGGTTTTGACGAAGTGGGCGGACGCCTGGGAATGGGCGGTGGCTTCTATGATCGCAGCCTGGCCTACCAGGCGCGTCGGCAAACCTGGAAAAAACCGTTGCTGCTGGGGCTGGCGCATGAATGCCAGAAGGTCGAGCGGCTGGCGCAAGCCAGTTGGGACGTACCGCTGCAGGGCACGGTCTCTGACCGTGGCTGGTACCTGGCGCCACGTTGAGCGGCGCCAGCGGGGATATCAACGTTGTGGCTGGCCGGCGTCTACCGGCATCTGATAGGCGCTGTCCAGCTTGCGCTCCCAGAACCCTTGCGCATAACCGGTAGTGACCACACCCAGGCCAAAAATGAACACCAGGATCCACAGTAGATCCGGCTTTTTACGTTGATTCATCGAAGATTGCCCCCCAGGCAAACTGTTCTGTACTCGGCGACATTCTGGGTACCGCCGGTGCACGCGCTTTAAACGGTGCGCATTTTCCGACAACATGCGTCCGCACGCAAACCTTGACGCCAACCGGCTGTCGGTTTCGTGCAACAGGTTATTTCAAACCTTTTCAGGAGCAGCATTCATGGCTTACTGGCTGATGAAATCCGAGCCCGACGAGCTCTCCATCGAAGCCCTCGCACGCTTGGGTGAAGCGCGCTGGGACGGCGTGCGCAACTATCAGGCGCGTAATTTTCTGCGGGCCATGAGCGTGGGTGACGAATTTTTCTTCTACCACTCCAGCTGCCCGCAACCCGGCATCGCCGGCATTGCCAGAATCACCCGTGCGGCCTACCCGGACCCTACCGCGCTGGAGCCGGAAAGCCATTATCACGATGCCAAGGCCACGACCGACAAGAACCCCTGGAGCGCAGTGGATGTGGCCCACGTACAAACCTTCCCAAGGGTGCTGGAACTGGGGAGGCTGAAACAGCAGGCCGGGCTGGTCGAGTTGCCGCTGGTGCAAAAAGGCAGCCGCCTGTCGGTCATGCCGGTAACGCCCGAGCAGTGGGCGGTGATTGTCGCGTTGCGCTGAATGCGCAGCTAAGGTCAAGGGCTTGACCAATATCAACACGCCACACATGGCCGCAAGGCATGATGGACCGTGCATGACCGCAAGGATGCAGAACGATGAACCGATACGCCCCTAGAATCTTCGCCACTGCACTGATCGCACTGCTCGTTGCAGCCGGCGGGCTGGGGTACTGGAAGTCGCTCCACGACCAGTTGCCCGAAGGCCTGAGCATGGGCAACGGCCGGCTTGAAGCCACCGAAGTGCAGATCGCCAGCAAGATCCCGGGTCGCCTGGCCGAAGTACTGGTCGATGAAGGCGACAACGTTACCCGTGGTCAGCTACTGGCACGCATCGACACCCGTACCATGGAAGCCCAGCGCAGCCAGGCCGAAGCCGAAGTGCTGCGCGCCCGGGAAAACTACGCCGCCGCCCAGGCCAGCGTGCAACTGCGCCAGAGTGAACTGCTATTGGCCAGCCAGGAGCTCAAGCGCGTGCGCGAAATTTTCCAGCGCAAGTACGCCAGCCAGCAGTTGCTCGACCAACAGCAGGCGCGCTTTGACACAGCCAACGCAGCAGTGGTCGCTGCCCGCGCCCAACTGGCAGCGATCAAGGCTGCAATCGGCGCCGCCGAAGCTCAAGTGGCACAGCTTACCAGCGAAATCGACGACAGCAGCCTGCGTGCGCCCATCAACGGCATCATCCAGCTGCGCCTGGCCGAACCCGGTGAAGTGCTGGGTGCCGGCGGCCGCGTCCTGATGCTGATCGACCCCAGCGACCAGTACATGAACCTGTACCTGCCGGCGTCCACCAGCGGCCGGCTGACCGTAGGCGATCAGGCGCGCATCGTGCTCGACGCCCTGCCCGAGCGCGCGCTGCCGGCCAAGGTGGCCTTTGTTGCCGCCAAGGCCCAGTTCACCCCCAAACAGGTGGAAACCCGCGACGAACGGCAAAAGCTGGTGTTCCGGGTCAAACTGCGCCTGAGCGACCCGGGCGCCGTGCCGCAAGCCAAACCAGGCATGCCAGGCGCCGGCTATGTACGCACGGCTGAAGTGGACTGGCCGGCCAACCTGCAATGAACGCCCCGGCACTGCTGGCCGAAGGCATCAGCCACCGTTACGGCGACCTGGCAGCCCTGCACCCGCTAGGCTTCAGCCTGCCGGTGGGCACCCGCTGCGCGCTGATCGGCCCCGACGGGGCCGGCAAATCGACCCTGCTGGGGCTGATCGCCGGCGTAAAACGCCTGCAGCAGGGGGAGTTGCAGGTGCTGGGCGGCTCGATCCGCCAACGCCGCCATCGCACGGCGCTATACCCCAAAGTAGCGTTCATGCCGCAGGGGCTGGGCAACAACCTGTACCCGGAACTGTCGATCAGCGAGAACATCCGCTTTTTCGCCACCCTGTTCGGGCTGGGCCGCCGCGAGTGTGAGCAGCGTATGGCCAATCTGTTGCAGGCCACCGACCTGCAGCGCTTTGCCCAGCGCCCGGCCGGCAAGCTGTCGGGTGGCATGAAGCAGAAGCTGGGTCTTTGCTGCGCGCTGATCCACGAGCCAGACCTGCTTATCCTGGACGAGCCGACCACCGGCGTCGACCCACTGTCGCGGCGGCGCTTCTGGGAGCTGGTTGAGCAGGTTCGCGTACAACGCCCGCAACTGACCCTGCTGGTGGCTACCGCCTACATGGAAGAAGCCGAACAGTTCGAGCATTGCCTGATGCTCGATGGCGGCCGGCTGCTGGCCGCCGGCCCTAGCCACGAACTGGCTGCGGTAACCCCCAGCGGCAAGCTGGATGACGCCTTTACCCACTACCAGGGCGCTGGCAAGACGCAGCATCAACCACTGGCAATCCCGCCGCGCCAAGCCACGGACGGCCCGGTCGCCATCGAGGCGCACGACCTGACCCTGCGCTTTGGCGACTTCACAGCGGTGAACAAGGTCAGTTTCGCCATTGGCCGTGGGGAGATCTTCGGCTTCCTGGGTTCCAACGGTTGCGGCAAGACCACCACTATGAAAGTGCTCACCGGCCTGATGCCGGCCAGCGAGGGCAGCGCCAGCCTGCTGGGTCGCCCGGTGGACGCCAGCGACCTGGCCACACGCAAGCGAGTCGGCTTCATGTCGCAGAGTTTCTCTCTGTATGGCGAGCTCAGCACCCGGCAGAACCTGGCCCTGCATGCCCGCCTGTTCGACTTGCCCAAAGCCGAGAGCGCCCAGCGCATCGATGAGCTGATCGAGCGCTTCGACCTCGCCGCTATCGCAGACCAACCGTCTGGCGCCCTGCCCCTTGGTTTGCGCCAGCGTCTGTCGCTGGCAGTGGCGGTTCTGCATCGCCCGGAAGTCTTGATCCTCGACGAGCCGACCTCCGGCGTCGACCCGGCCGCCCGCGACGACTTCTGGCGCCTGCTGGTAGAACTGTCGCGCGAGCAGGGCGTGACCATTTTCCTCTCCACCCACTTCATGAACGAAGCCCAGCGCTGCGATCGTATTTCGCTGATGCACGCTGGGCGGGTGCTGGCCTGCGACACACCCGAAGCCCTGCAGCATCAGTACCAGGGCGCCACGCTGGAGGACGCGTTCGTCCGCTGCCTGGAGCAGGCCCAGGAGCTGGCGCCAGCCGCCACCGACAGCTGCGTGCTGGAACAGGCGCCCACTCCCACCCTGCCGCTACGCCAGGGTTTCAGCCTGCGCCGCCTGCTGGCAGTGGCCGGCCGTGAGGGCAAAGAGCTGCTGCGCGACAAGGTGCGCCTGGCCTTCGCCTTACTGGGTGCACTGTTCATGATGGTGATCTTCGGCTACGGCATTTCACTGGATGTGGAAAACCTCGCCTTCGCCGTGCACGATCAGGACCAGAGCCCGCAAAGTCGCGCCTACCTCGAAGCCTTCCGTGGCTCACGTTACTTCGCTGAACAAGCGCCGATCCGCGACAGCAGAGAGCTGCACCAACGCCTGCAACGCTCGGAAATCAAACTGGCACTGGAGATTCCGCCCGGCTTTGGCCGCGACCTGTATGCAGGGCGCCAGCCGGTGGTGGCCGCCTGGCTCGACGGTGGCATGCCGTTCCGCGCAGAAACCAGCCGCAACTACGTGGAAGCCGTGCACCAGGCCAACCTTGAGCAACTGGCACAGGCCAGCCCACAGCCGCAGCCGCGCCAGGACCCAGTGCGCCTGGAAACGCGTTTCCGCTACAACCAGGATGTGGTCAGCGTGAACGCCATCGGCCCTGGCGTAATGGCGCTGATACTGGCCTTCATTCCGGCCATGCTCACTGCGCTGGGCATCGTGCGCGAGAAGGAGCTCGGCTCCATCACCAACTTCTACGCCACACCCCTCACCCGCCTGGAGTTCCTGCTTGGCAAGCAGATGCCCTACCTGGCTGTGAGCCTGGTCAACCTGGCGCTGTTGGTGGCGATGAACCGCTGGCTGTTCGCCGTACCGCTCAAGGGCAGCGTACTGGCCCTGGCGTGTGGCGGCATGGCCTACCTGCTGGCAACCACCAGCCTGGGCCTGCTGATCTCGGCATTCACCCGCACCCAGATCGCCGCCATTCTCGGCACCATGATCATTACCAGCCTGCCGACCATCCAGTTTTCCGGGCTGATCGTGCCACGCTCGTCGCTAGACGGCGCAGCAGCGGTGATGGGCCAGTTGTTCCCGGCGGGCTACTTCCTCGACATCGCAGTCGGCACCTTCACCAAGGCGTTAGGCTTGCGCGAGTTGTGGCCGCAGTGCCTGATCCTGCTGAGCTTCTTTGCCGCATTCACTGGCCTGAGCCTGGCAATGCTGAAGAAGCAGGAGGCCTGACATGTCGCGCCTGAACCACACACTGCGCCTGGGTCTGAAAGAACTGACCAGCCTGCGCCATGACAGCGTACTGCTGCTGTTCCTGCTATATGCCTTCAGCGTGGCGATCTACATGCCGGCAGCCGGCTCGGTGATCGGCGTACACAACGCCAGCGTGGCGGTGGTGGATGAAGACCATAGCCTGCTCTCGCGCAAGCTCAGCGAAGCCCTGCAACCCCCCGAGTTCCAGCCAGCCGTGCCGCTGCCCCCGCAGCGCCTGGACCAGGCCATGGACAGCGGCCAGTACACCTTCGTCATCAACGTACCGGTGAACTTCCAGAGCGACCTGCTGGCCGGGCGCTCGCCGGAGCTGCAGATCAACGTCGACGCCACGGCCATGAGCCAAGCATTCATGGGCGCCGGCTACATCGGCCGCATCTTCGAGCGTGAGCTGCTCGACTACAGCCAGCGTGGCAACGTGCAAAGCCCGGTGCTAATCAACCCCAAGGCGCTGTTCAACCCCAACCTAGAGGGGGGCTGGTTTCTGGCAGTGATCCAGATCGTCAACAACATCACCATCCTGGCGATCATCCTCACCGGCACCGCGCTGCTGCGCGAGCGTGAGCACGGCACCCTCGACCACCTGCTGGTGCTGCCGCTGACCGCGCTGGAGATCATGCTGGCCAAGATCGGCAGCAACGCGCTGGTGGTGGTGATCTGCACCTGGATTTCGTTGGTGGTAGTCGTCAAAGGTGCACTGGGCGTGCCGCTGTCTGGCTCGATGGGGCTGTTCCTGGCTGTGACCGCGCTGTACCTGTTCGCCAGTACTGCGCTGGGCATTTTCCTCGCCACCCTGGCGCGCTCGACGCCGCAGTTCGGCCTGCTGGCGATCCCGGTGATCATTCCGATGCTGTTGCTGTCCGGCGGCAGCACACCACTGGACAGCATGCCGCAGTGGCTGCAGTGGGTGATGCAAGGGTCACCCTCAACGCACTTTGTCAGCCTGAGTGCCGCAATCCTGTTCCGGGATGCCGGGTGGGCGGTGGTATGGCCGGATATCCTGGCGCTGACGCTGATCGGCCTGGTGTTCTTCAGCGTGGCCCTCGCGCGGTTCCGCCGTACCCTGGCGTCCTGAAGGCATGCGCGAGCGTCCGCCGAAAATTGGAAAACTGGCACAAAGACAAAGGGCGCCTTTCGGCGCCCTACTCACAGACAGGTCGACTTGTCATCGCCATATACCTGCCCGGCTCTGTAATTGCTGGTTGAACCAGGATCCTCAGAGTCTTACAAGCCCCTTGCGGGAACAGGCTGATTATCACGCATCGAGCGTAACATTGACAACAGACCGCTCTGTTGCTGGATGTGTGAAACCCAGCGTAAAGCCAACTGCAGCCCTCACGGCGGCGAAATGCTCTGGCCGCATTGTAAAGGTCATGTATTCCCGACCACTTCCTTGCCGCGATTTGACCCGACATCTGTCCAATCTGGAGGTAGCCACCGTGTAGATCATGTCGCACTTGGCCCAGCATGTCAGGGCCGAACCAGGCAGATAACTCGGCAGCACAACGTGATGCCCTGCCATGTGATCCGGTGCAGTGGTACTCAACGGGACTATCGTCACTAACTGGCGATTTTGACTGTGCTTGCGAAGAACGACCACGGGACGCACCTTGATCATTTCAGGCACTTGAAAGCCTGAAAAGTCGCACATCAGTACAGTCGCCTCTTTCGGCTGGTACTTCAAAGCCATTGCCAACACTCTCGAGCAACTGAAGACAAGGCACAATCTAGCTTGGCCATGGCCCCAAAAACTGAAAACTGGCGGGCTTACAGGAAAGACAGAAGGGTCCTACACACGGGGTAAGCCTGAATTCAATCCGACTTACCAGTGATGGACCTCACACTGTTTCAGGTCACTGCACAATCAGGTTGTTGAACAGCAGGTCCTCAACGATCGGCTTGCCCTCTTCCGCCTCCAGCACCTGCTGCACCTGTTTCAGCGCCTCTTGGCGAAGATGCTCCTTGGCCTCGACGTTGCTCATGCTGTCCACCGTCTGCTGGGTGAACAGTGCCACCAGCTGGTTACGGATCAGCGGTTCGTGGTGTTTCACCGTCTTGGCCGCTTCGTCACCCGTCACGCGCAGGGCCACGTCAGCCTTGTACACGCGCAGCCGCGGGCTGCCGTCGAGCGCATAGTTGCCAACAAAGGGCGGGCTCAGACTGATGTAGGCGACCTTGGGCGCCCCTTCCTTGGCTTCTTCGGCCATGGCCGCAGCCGGCAGCAGCAGCGCCAGCACCATCAAGATCCACGCTTTCACGAATTCGCTCCTCAATACAATTGGCGCCAGCTTACCCAGCACACCGCTCAAACCCAAGCCCGGGCTTATGCCGCCCCATCAGGGCGGGCCATGCTCGTTGACCCGCCAAGCGGCCCTCCTACACTTATCGGCCACTACCCGCAAAGGAATAGCCCCGATGAAAGCTGTGTTGTGCAAAACCCTGGGTCCAGCGCGCAACCTGGTGCTGGAAGAGGTGGCCAACCCACTGCCGAAGAAAAACGAGATTCTGCTGGACGTGCAGGCTGCTGGGGTCAACTTCCCCGACACCTTGATCATCGAAGGCAAGTACCAGTTCCAGCCACCGCTGCCGTTCTCTCCAGGTGGCGAGGCAGCGGGCGTGGTGGCCGCCGTCGGCGAAAAGGCCGGCGCGTTCAAGGTAGGCGACCGGGTCATGGCGCTCACCGGCTGGGGGGCGTTCGCCGAGCAAGTGGCGGTGCCGTTCTATAACGTTCTGCCGATCCCGGCGAGCATGGACTTCACCACCGCTGCGGCCTTCGGCATGACCTACGGCACCTCGATGCACGCCCTTCGCCAGCGTGGCCAGTTGCAAGCAGGCGAGACTCTGCTGGTACTGGGCGCTTCCGGTGGGGTCGGCCTGGCGGCGGTGGAGATCGGCAAGGCCATGGGCGCGCGAGTGATCGCGGCGGCCAGCAGTGCCGAGAAACTGGCCGTGGCCAAGGCTGCCGGGGCGGATGAACTGATCGATTACAGCCAGGCCAACCTGCGCGAAGAAATCAAACGCCTGACCGGCGGCCAGGGCGTGGACGTGATCTACGACCCGGTCGGAGGCGAGCTGTTCGAACAAGCGGTGCGCGGGTTGGCCTGGAATGGCAGGCTGCTGGTGGTGGGTTTTGCCAGCGGCAGCATTCCACAGCTAGCGGCCAACCTGGTGCTGCTCAAGGGCGCGGCGGTACTGGGCGTGTTCTGGGGGGCATTTGCCCAGCGCCAGCCGGAGGACAATGCCGCCAACTTCCGCCAGCTGTTTGCCTGGCATGCCGAGGGCAAGTTGAAGCCGCTGGTGTCGCAGACTTATCCACTGGCAGAGGCTGGGGCCGCGATTGAGAAACTGGGGCAACGGCAGGCTGTGGGTAAGTTGGTGGTGGTGGCCAGGTAAGGCAGGACCCGCGAATACGGTGGTGACGGCAACGGTGAACGGCGGGTGGAATTGGCCGGCAGGCCCGGCCCTTTCGCGGGTAAACCCGCTCCTACAGGCGACCGCGCAGGGTTTACCCGCGAAGAGGCCGGAACAGGTTGTTCACACTTCGCGCAGATTATGGCAACGCCTGAATCGCGCCTCCAGATTGCGATCGGGCATCTGGTGACTGCGCAGTGCATTCAAGGTCTGCTCGACATAGTCGCGCGTGGTGCCATAACGCCCCTTGGCACTGGCCAGGATCTGGCTGAGCAAGGTATCCGGCAAGTTGCCGGCATAGCACGGCAAATGCCGCTCCAGCACAAAGCCCAAGGCCTGCACCTTGCTACCATCGCCCAGGCGGCAGTGGAGCCAGTGCGGCCGGTAGGCCGGATACGGCATCTCGCGTTGCCACAGAGCCATCAGTGAATCGTCCAGGTTGCGCTCATCCAGCCGGTAGGCAAAACCGCTGCAGGAACCACCGCGGTCCAGGCCAAACACCAGGCCGGGGGTTTCCGGGGTGCCGCGATGTTCATGCGACCACAGGTACAAGCCACGGTGATAACCATGTACCCGCGCGCGCTGGCGCTCCACCGAATTGCACTCCGGGCGCCAGATCAACGAGCCATAGGCAAACAGCCACACCGGCCCGCCCTGATGCCTGGACATGGTTGTCTTCATGGAGCTGAACAACTGTTCGCGAGTATGTTGCTGACCGAAATCGAGTGCTGGAGGGTATGAAACTTCCCAAGACATACTTTCAAGAGCCGACATAAGCTGCCGCCATTATTCCTGTGAACTACGGAGGTAGCGAGATTCGATTACGCTGCGGCCCGAGGCCGCTTTACCAAGGGCGCTTGCAGTAACCATAGGCCAGAATTGCAGGAATACTCAAGCCCTTGAGCACGCGTTTCATGCACGGCTCCGACGACTGGAAAGTACTGTTTCAGCAACGGTGAAAGTTATTGGCCAAGGCGGTAATAATTACCGCCTTATACCCATACTTTCAAACTTCGGTTATTAACCGCGCGGCGCGTAGGCGAACACATCGGCACGCATGCGGTGCGCATCCATACCGGCTTCGACCAGGGCGTCGAGTGTGGCGTAGATCATGTTCGGTGAGCCGCTGGCATACACATGCACGCTATTGAGGTCGGCAATATCTTCGCAGACCGCTTCATGCAGCATGCCGCAACGGCCTTCCCAACCGCACAGGTCGCTGACCACTTGATGCAGGAACAGGTTGGGCAGGCGCTGCCATTCGTCCCAGTGCTCGATCTGGTAGAAGTCCTCAGGCCGGCGCACACCCCAGTACAGGTGCACTGGGTGCTTGAAGCCCTGGGCCCGGCAGTGCTCGACCAGGCTGTGCATCTGGCCCATGCCGGTGCCGGCGGCAATCAGCACCAGCGGCCCGTCGGGCAGCTCGGCCAGGTGGGTGTCGCCAAACGGCATTTCGATGCGCGCCAAGCCATCTCGCCTGAGCTGGTCGATCAGTTGCACCGCACTGGGTTCACGCGCCAGCACATGCAGCTCCAGCTCACGCCCGGCATGTGGCGCGGATGCCAGCGAGAAGGCCGCCTGCTTGCCGCCCTCACGTTCGATCATCAGGTATTGCCCTGCGTGGTAGCGCAGTGGCTTGCCGGCAGGCGCACGCAGGCGCACCCGCCAGACGTCGCCACCGACGTCGACGCACTCACTGACGCTGCACGCCAGCTTGCGCACTGGCAGCTCGCCCAAGGCAAGCACACCGTCCCAGAGCAACACGCAGTCCTCCAGCGGTTCGGCAATGCAGGTGAACAACTCGCCATGGTCGCGGACTTCGCCATCCTGGCGCACCCGCCCTTCAACCAACAACGCGGCGCAAACATGGCAATTGCCATTGCGGCAGCTGTTTGGGCAGTCATAGCCCAGCCGACGCGCCCCATCCAGGATCCGTTCCCCGGGTTCAAGCGCCAGCACCGCCCCGGACGGCTGCAACGTTACCTGCATCAATCTATTCCCAACTGATCCCACAGCTCATCGATACGGCGGGTGACGGCCTCATCCTTGACGATGACCCGGCCCCATTCGCGTGTAGTCTCGCCCGGCCACTTGTGAGTAGCGTCCAGGCCCATCTTCGAACCCAGCCCCGACACCGGTGACGCAAAGTCCAGGTAGTCGATCGGGGTGTTGTCGATCATTACCGTATCACGCTTGGGGTCCATGCGCGTGGTAATGGCCCAGATCACATCGTTCCAGTCACGGGCGTTGATATCGTCATCGGTGACAATAACGAATTTGGTGTACATGAACTGTCGCAGGAACGACCACACACCCAGCATTACGCGCTTGGCGTGGCCTGGGTACTGCTTCTTCATGGTCACCACCGCCATGCGGTACGAGCAGCCTTCCGGCGGCAGGTAGAAGTCAGTGATTTCCGGGAACTGCTTCTGCAGGATCGGCACGAAGACTTCGTTCAGCGCCACGCCGAGAATGGCCGGCTCATCTGGCGGCCGGCCGGTGTAGGTACTGTGGTAGATCGGTTTTTGCCGGTGGGTGATGCGCTCGACGGTGAACACCGGGAAACTGTCCACTTCGTTGTAGTAGCCCGTGTGGTCGCCGTACGGGCCTTCCGGGGCCATTTCGCCCGGGTGGATCACCCCTTCCAGGATGATCTCGGCGGTTGCCGGTACCTGCAGGTTACTGCCGCGGCACTTGACCAGCTCGGTGCGGTTGCCTCGCAGCAGGCCGGCGAAGGCGTACTCGGAGAGGGTGTCCGGTACCGGGGTCACGGCGCCGAGAATGGTCGCTGGGTCAGCGCCCAGCGCCACGGCGACCGGAAACGGCTGGCCGGGGTTTTTCTCGCACCACTCTCGGTAGTCGAGGGCGCCGCCACGATGGCTGAGCCAGCGCATGATCACCTTGTTGCGGCCGATCACCTGCTGGCGATAGATGCCCAGGTTCTGACGGTCCTTGTTCGGCCCACGGGTAACGGTGAGGCCCCAGGTAATCAGCGGCGCCACGTCGCCAGGCCAGCAGTGCTGAATCGGCAGTGCGCCGAGGTCGACATCGTCACCCTCGACCACCACTTCCTGACACACCGCGTCCTTGACCACTTTGGGCGCCATCGACACGACCTTCTTGAAGATCGGCAGCTTCGACCAGGCGTCCTTCAGGCCCTTGGGCGGCTCGGGCTCCTTGAGGAAGGCCAGCAGCTTGCCGATTTCCCGCAGTTCGCTGACCGACTCGGCGCCCATGCCCATGGCCACCCGCTCCGGGGTACCGAACAGGTTGCCCAGCACGGGGATGTCGAAACCGGTGGGCTTCTCGAACAACAATGCCGGGCCCTTGGCGCGCAGGGTGCGGTCGCAGACCTCGGTCATTTCCAGGACGGGGGAGATCGGTACCTGGATGCGCTTGAGTTCGCCGCGCTGTTCCAGGCCACGAATGAAGTCGCGCAAGTCGCGATACTGCATGCAGGAGCCTCGTGTTGGCCGTATCGGTCGGGGTGCAGAGTGTAGCGCCGTTCGAGGCCTGTTTGGGGGCAAAAATGCACTGGGGCCGCCTTGCGCCCCTTCGCAGGCACGCCCGCCCCCACAAGGATTGTATTTAACCTGTGGGAGCGGGCGTGCCCGCGAAGGGCCGCAAGGCGGCCCCAATTACTGCCTGATCGGGAAGCTTACTTGCGCTTCATCGACAGGAAGAACTCATCGTTGGTCTTGGTCTGCTTGAGCTTGTCGACCAGAAACTCGATGGCGGCGATTTCGTCCATCGGGTGCAGCAGCTTGCGCAGAATCCACATACGCTGCAGTTCGTCGTCAGCGGTCAGCAACTCTTCGCGGCGGGTGCCGGAACGGTTGATGTTGATGGCCGGGAACACACGCTTCTCGGCGATGCGGCGGTCCAGCGGCAGCTCCATGTTGCCGGTGCCCTTGAACTCTTCGTAGATCACTTCGTCCATCTTCGAGCCGGTTTCAACCAGCGCAGTGGCGATAATGGTCAGCGAGCCGCCCTCCTCGATGTTACGCGCAGCACCGAAGAAGCGCTTGGGCTTCTCGAGGGCGTGAGCGTCGACACCACCGGTCAGCACCTTGCCGGAGCTCGGGATCACGGTGTTGTAGGCACGTGCCAGTCGAGTGATCGAGTCCAGCAGGATAACCACGTCTTTCTTGTGCTCGACCAGGCGCTTGGCCTTCTCGATCACCATTTCGGCAACCTGCACGTGGCGGGTTGGCGGCTCGTCGAAGGTGGAGGCAACCACTTCGCCACGCACGGTGCGCTGCATTTCGGTCACTTCTTCCGGGCGCTCGTCGATCAGCAGGACGATCAGGTGGCACTCGGGGTTGTTGCGGGTGATATTGGCCGCAATGTTCTGCAGCATGATCGTCTTACCGGCTTTCGGCGGGGCAACGATCAGGCCGCGCTGGCCTTTGCCGATCGGGGCGCACAGGTCGATGACGCGACCGGTCAAGTCCTCGGTGGAGCCGTTACCGGCCTCCATCTTCAGGCGCTTGTTCGGGAACAGCGGCGTCAGGTTTTCGAACAGGATCTTGTTCTTCGCGTTTTCCGGGCGGTCGAAGTTGATGGTATCGACCTTCAGCAGGGCGAAGTAACGCTCCCCTTCCTTCGGTGGGCGGATCTTGCCGACGATGGTGTCGCCGGTACGCAGGTTGAAACGGCGGATCTGGCTGGGCGAGACATAGATATCGTCTGGGCCGGCCAGGTAGGACGCATCAGCCGAACGCAGGAAACCGAAACCATCCTGGAGAATCTCCAGCACGCCGTCACCCGAGATCTCTTCGCCGCTTTTCGCATGCTTCTTCAGCAGGGCGAAAATCACGTCCTGTTTGCGCGAACGGGCCATGTTTTCGATGCCCATCTGTTCGGCCATTTCCAAAAGATCGGTAATCGGCTTTTGCTTGAGTTCAGTCAGGTTCATAAGGGGAATGACGTAATCATGTAAGAAGGGAGAATTAAGCTTCTGGCTTAATGAGGCCGCGCCGCTGGATGGCGACAGGATCGCGTACTGATTCGAATTAGGGATGCTTCGGCGACGGCATGTAGAGGGCACTGGAAAAGCAGTGCGAGGCCGAATGTAACACTTGCTTTTTTCTGCGTCTAGTGCTCTGAAAAAGAAAAGCCCCGCATTTGCGGGGCCTTTTCACATCACAGGTGGGCGTCGAGGAATGCGGCCAACTGCGATTTGGACAGTGCACCAACCTTGGTGGCTTCGACGTTGCCGTTCTTGAACAGCATCAGCGTCGGGATACCACGCACACCGTGCTTGGCCGGGGTTTCCTGATTCTCGTCGATATTCAGCTTGGCGACGGTCAGTTTGCCCTCGTAGGTGGAAGCGATGTCGTCCAGAACCGGAGCGATCATCTTGCATGGACCGCACCATTCAGCCCAGTAGTCGACCAGTACCGCGCCTTCGGCCTTCAGGACATCGGCTTCGAAGGAGGCGTCGGTGACATGTTTGATCAGATCGCTGCTCATGGATATCTCCAGGGTCGTAAGCAAAAAACGTGGCCCATGATAGCCGCACCCACGCCGGACAGGAAGCCACGGACGATTGAGTGTAACTATAGTTGCGCAAGACGCCGCGAATCGAAACTGTCATATGACCGTCATAGAATCGAATGGCACATTGCCTTGCATCAAGACCAGTACAACGGCGGAGTGCCACGCGTTGGCGATAGCCTGCTATCGTGGCACGATTGCCAGGTTAACGACCGAGAACAACCAGATCATGCCGCATACCATCGCGAAGAACCTGTCCCTGATCGCCGCCATCGACCTTGGCTCCAACAGTTTTCACATGGTCGTGGCCAAGGCCCACCATACCGAAATCCGCATCCTTGAGCGGCTCGGCGAGAAGGTTCAGCTGGCCGCCGGCATCGACGAAGAGCGCATGCTCAGTGAAGAGGCAATGGAAAGAGGCCTGGATTGCCTCAAGCGCTTTTCCCAGCTGATCAACGGCATGCCGGCAGGCTCCGTGCGTATCGTCGGTACCAACGCCTTGCGCGAAGCGCGCAACCGTAACGAATTCATCCAGCGCGCCGAAGCCATCCTCGGCCACCCGGTGGAGGTCATCTCCGGCCGTGAAGAGGCGCGCCTGATCTACCTGGGCGTGTCGCACACCCTGGCCGACACCCCCGGCAAACGCCTGGTCGCCGACATCGGCGGCGGCAGTACCGAGTTCATCATTGGCCAGCGCTTCGAGCCGCTGCTGCGCGAAAGCCTGCAGATGGGTTGCGTAAGCTTTACCCAGCGCTACTTCCGCGACGGCAAGATCACCCCGGCCCGCTATGCCCAGGCCTACACTGCCGCGCGTCTGGAACTGATGAGCATCGAAAATGCCCTGCACCGCCTGACCTGGGATGAGGCGATCGGCTCATCCGGTACCATTCGCGCCATCGGCGCCGCCATCAAGGCCGGCGGACTGGGCAATGGCGAGGTCAACGCCGAAGGCCTGGCCTGGGTCAAACGCAAGCTGTTCAAGCTGGGCGAGGTCGACAAGATCGACTTCGACGGCGTCAAGCCAGACCGCCGCACCATCTTCCCCGCTGGCCTGGCGATTCTCGAAGCGATCTTCGATGCCCTTGAACTGCACCGCATGGACCACTGCGACGGCGCCCTGCGCGAAGGCGTGCTGTTCGATCTGCTCGGCCGCCACCACCACGAAGACGTGCGCGAACGCACCCTGAACTCGCTGATGGAGCGCTATCACGTGGACCAGGGCCAGGCTGCGCGCGTCGAGCGCAAGGCCTTGCACGCATTCGACCAAGTGGCCGACGCCTGGGACCTGAAAGATGGAAACTGGCGCGATCTACTGAGCTGGGCAGCGAAAGTGCACGAAATCGGGCTGGATATTGCCCATTATCACTACCACAAGCACGGTGCCTATCTGATCGAGCACTCGGACCTGGCAGGCTTCTCCCGGGAAGATCAGCAGATGATGGCCCTGCTGGTACGCGGCCACCGCCGCAACATCCCCAAGGACCGTTACGCCGAACTGGGTGATGAAGGGGTCAAGCTGCTGCGCCTGTGCGTGCTGCTGCGCTTTGCCATCCTGTTCCACCATATCCGCGGCACCCAGCAGATGCCAAAGGTAGAACTGCACGGCGGGGACAACAGCCTGGATGTAGCCTTCCCTGATGGTTGGCTGGAGCAGAACCAGCTGACCCAGGCCGACTTCGCCAACGAGGCGGAGTGGCTGGCCCGGGTCGGCTTCGTCCTCAGCGTACGTTGAGGACCGGGTTGCTCAGGCGCTCCAGCAGGGTCGCCTGAACGCTGCGCGGGTTCTGGTTGCCGGTCGGGGTGCTGCGCACGTAGCGCCCGTCTGGCTGCAAGGTCCAGGCGTGGGTATTGTCGGTCAGGTAGCCTTCCAGCTCCTTCTTCACCCGCAGCAACAGCTTCTTGCCTTCCACCGGGAAGCAGGTCTCGACACGCTTGTCGAGGTTGCGCTCCATCCAGTCGGCGCTGGACAGGTAGATCTGCTCTTCGCCGCCATTGAGGAAGTAGAACACCCGCGTGTGCTCGAGGAAGCGGCCAATGATCGAGCGCACCTGGATGTTGTGCGAAACCCCCGGAATACCCGGACGCAGGCAGCACATGCCACGCACCACCAAGTCGATTTTCACGCCCGACTGGCTGGCCTTGTACAGCGCCTTGATGACTTTGGCGTCGGTCAGCGAGTTGAACTTGGCGATGATGTGCGCCGGTTTGCCTTCGAGGGCAAACTGGGTTTCCCGCGCGATCATGTCGAGCATGCCCTTTTTCAGGGTGAACGGCGCATGCAGCAGCTTCTTCATGCGCAGGGTCTTGCCCATGCCGATCAGCTGGCTGAACAGCTTGCCGACGTCTTCGGTGAGCGCATCGTCAGAGGTCAGCAGGCTGTAGTCGGTGTACAGGCGGGCGTTGCCGGCGTGGTAGTTACCGGTGCCCAGGTGCGCGTAACGCACGATCTCGCCCTGCTCGCGGCGCAGAATCAGCATCATCTTGGCGTGGGTCTTGAAGCCAACCACACCGTAGATCACTACCGCACCAGCCGCTTGCAGGCGGCTGGCCATCTGCAGGTTGGACTCTTCGTCAAAACGCGCACGCAACTCGATCACCGCAGTGACCTCCTTGCCGTTACGCGCCGCGTCCACCAGGGCGTCGACGATTTCCGAGTTAGCCCCCGAGCGGTACAGGGTCTGGCGCACGGCGAGCACGTGCGGGTCCTTGGCGGCCTGGCGCAGCAGGTCGACCACTGGTGTGAAGGACTCGAACGGGTGCATCAGCAGGATGTCCTGCTTGCTGATCACACTGAAAATGTTGTCAGCGTTCGCCAGCAGCTTGGGGATAGCCGGGGTGAACGGTGTGTATTGCAGTTCCGGGTGGCTGTCCAGGCCGGTGATGCTGAACAGGCGGGTGAGGTTGACCGGGCCATTGACCTGGTACAGCTCGCTTTCGCTGAGGCTGAACTGCTTCAACAGGTAGTCCGACAGGTGTTTCGGACAGGTGTCGGCCACCTCCAGGCGCACGGCGTCACCGTAGCGGCGCGAGAACAGCTCGCCGCGCAGCGCGCGGGCCAGGTCGTCGACCTCTTCAGAGTCCAGCGCCAGGTCGGCGTTGCGCGTAAGACGGAACTGGTAGCAGCCCTTCACCTTCATGCCCTGGAACAGGTCGTCGGCGTGCGCGTGGATCATCGACGACAGGAACACGTAGTTTGCGCCCGGGCCGCCTACCTCTTCCGGCACGCGAATAACCCGCGGCAGCAGGCGTGGCGCCGGAATGATCGCCAGACCCGAGTCGCGACCGAAGGCGTCCACCCCCTCGAGCTCAACTATGAAGTTGAGACTCTTGTTCACCAGTAGCGGGAACGGGTGAGTCGGGTCGAGGCCAATCGGGGTAATGATCGGAGCAATTTCGTCGCGGAAGTAGCGGCGTACCCAGGTCTTGAGCTTGGGTGTCCAGTAACGGCGGCGGATAAAGCGGATCTGGTGCTTTTCCAGCTCAGGCAACAGCACGTCGTTGAGGATCGCGTACTGGCGCTCCACCTCGATGTGCACCAGTTCGCTGATGCGCGCCAGCGCCTGGTGGGGCTGCAGGCCATCGGCTCCGGCCTGTTCACGGGCGAAGTTGATCTGCTTCTTCAGGCCAGCGACGCGAATCTCGAAGAACTCGTCGAGGTTACTGGAGAAGATCAACAGAAACTTGAGGCGTTCCAGCAGCGGGTAGCTCTCGTCCAGTGCCTGCTCCAGCACCCGGATATTGAACTGCAGTTGCGAGAGTTCGCGATGAATGTACAGGCTGCTGTCGTCCAGGCCAGGGACGGTGATTGCCGGAGACGGCGCGGGCGCGGGCGCCGGAGCCACAGGCTCGACCACCTGCTCCGCTACAGGCTCGGCCGCCGGAGGCAGGTCGGGCGGGGTCTGCACCATCTCTTCTGGGAGCTCCTGAGCATCCTTGATCGCGACAGGGCTTAGCACTTCATTATTCATCTGGCGTTCCTGAGGACGTTAACGCCCTATCATCTATTGAGCGGCAAGATAAGCGCCCATTATGACGCCCGTGTTACACACATGGGCAAGCCGTGGCAAGTGGCCTCTGGCATTGTCTGCGCTGAAATTGTTCACGTCGAGACACATTTGGACACTTTCACGAACGCGCGCGAAGGGGTAGGCTGCGCGTTCATTTCGCCAGCACCTCAGAAAATGCTTCAACAATTCCTGCAGGATTTCGGCTACTTCGCCCTTTTTCTAGGCACCTTCTTTGAAGGCGAGACCATTCTGGTGCTTGCGGGTTTCCTTGCGTTCCGCGGTTACATGGATATCAATCTGGTGTGCCTGGTGGCCTTCTTCGGCAGCTACGCGGGCGACCAGTTGTGGTACTTCATGGGCCGACGCCACGGGCGCAGGATCCTGGCGCGCAAGCCGCGCTGGCAGGCAATGGGTGACCGCGCGCTGGACCACATCCGCCGCCATCCTGATATCTGGGTGCTGAGCTTCCGCTTTGTCTATGGTTTGCGCACGGTCATGCCGGTAGCCATAGGCCTGTCGGGTTACCCGCCACGCCGCTACCTGCTGCTGAACGGGATTGGCGCGGGCATCTGGGCAGTGGCCCTCGGCGCCGCGGCCTACCACTTCGGCGCCATCCTCGAAGGCTTGCTGGGCAACGTCAAGCGCTACGAGCTATGGGTGCTTGGCGGTTTGGTGGCGCTGGGCGGCCTGCTTTGGCTGCGCCGGCGCTTCCGCGCGTTGCGCGCGGAGCGCAGGGCGGCGAGCCAGCCCCAGCCCCCAGAGGCTGAGCAGGCTGTAAGCCACGAGCAGAAACCAGGTCAGCGGCACGACCACCGCTAAACCCAAGGCGCCGGCCAGGTACAATGCCGGCGCATTCAGAAACAGCCGCGCCAGCTCCAGGCGTGCAGACCAGGGCCGGTTCTCCAGCAACGCGCCCAGTACGAACAAACCAAACGCCATCAGTGACCAGCCGAGCACCAGCGCGGCGACCGGCACGCGCTCGGCCACGTCCATCAAGTAGCTACCCAAGGCCACGTAGACCACGAACTGCGCGGCCACATAGGCTTGCTGCGCGCGCCCTAGGGCAATCTCGAACTTGCGAAATAGCGCCAGGTCCTGCTTGGACTGTGGGTAGCGTGCAGCCACATCGGCCGGGCGCCAGCCGGTAGGCATGAACCAGATACGCAGCTTGTCCCACAGGCTGGTGGTGCGCCGGGCGTCGTGCCAGAGCTGGGCATAGAACTGCAGATTGGCCCATAGCGGGTTCCAGCTGGCCAGCGGCGTGGTCACCCCGAACACCACCGGCTCGGCCGGGTCCTCCTCCTTGAAAGTGCCGAACAGGCGGTCCCAGAGAATGAACACACCGCCGTAATTGCGATCCAAGTAAGCAGGGTTTTGCGCATGGTGGACGCGATGATTGGATGGCGTGATCAACACCCACTCCAGCCAGCCAAGCTTGGGGATATGCCGGGTATGCACCCAGAACTGATACAGCAGGTTGAGCGAAGCCACGGTGATGAACACCAGTGGCGGCACGCCCAGCAGCGCCAACGGCAGGTAGAACAGCCACGAGAAAATGAACCCGCTACTGGTCTGGCGCAGCGCCGTGGTGAGGTTGTACTCCTCGCTCTGGTGATGCACCGAGTGCGCAGCCCACAGCACGTTGCGCTCATGCCCCAGGCGGTGCAGCCAGTAGTAACAGAAGTCGTACAGGACAAAGGCCAGCAACCAGACCCACCCTGCCTCTGCCGGCAATCGCAGCAGCGCCAGGTGCTCGAAGGCCAGGGCATAGGTGACCAGCCCTACGCCTTTGGTCAGCAGCCCGGTACTGGTCGACAGTGCGCCGGTACTCAGGCTGTTGATCGAATCGGCCAAGGTGAAATTGCGCTGGCCACGCACACGATCGGCGACCAGCTCGACGGCTATCAGCACAAAAAAGAACGGCACGGCCAGCAGTATCAGGTCCATGGGCGCGACCTCAGGCGTTATCCACCAAGATTAGGCCGCACCCGCAGGAATCCCTATGGCGACATCTGCCAAACTAGAGGACATTTAGCGCCTCGACACTGGAGTAATGAGCATGACAAAAAAAGTAGCGGTGATTCTTTCCGGCTGTGGCGTGTATGACGGCGCCGAAATCCACGAAAGCGTGATCACCCTGCTGCGCCTCGACCAGCGCGGTGCGCAGGTGCAGTGCTTCGCGCCGAACATCGCACAGATGCATGTAATCAACCATCTGACCGGCGAAGAAATGCCCGAATCGCGCAATGTGCTGGTGGAGTCGGCGCGCATCGCTCGCGGCGAGGTCAAGGATATCCGTGAGGCCAAGGCCGAAGACTTCGATGCGCTAATCGTGCCGGGCGGTTTCGGCGCAGCAAAAAACCTGTCCAACTTTGCCGTGGAAGGCGCCAACTGTAGCGTGAACCCAGACGTGCTGGCCTTGGCCGAAGCCTTTGCCGGCGCCTGCAAACCCGTTGGCCTGATCTGCATCTCGCCGGCGCTGGCGGCGAAGATCTACGGGCCGGGCGTGGTCTGCACCATCGGGAGCGACGCCGGCACTGCGGCGGCTGTCGAAAAGATGGGCGGCACCCATGAAGAATGCGATGTACACGACATTGTCGAAGACACCCAGCGCAAGCTCGTGACTACCCCGGCGTACATGGAGGCCAAGTCGATCAGCGAGGCGGCGGGCGGGATCTACAAGCTGGTGGACAGAGTGCTGGAGCTGACGCACGAGTAAGTTACTGCGTTAGCTTCTTCGCGGGCACGCCCGCTCCCACAGGTCCTGTAGGAGCGGGTTTACCCGCGAACACCGGCAGAGCCGGTGCCATCCACCGCGCTACGCTGGGCTGTCGCCTACAGGAACCATGTCAGCGCTCAGCTTTTCGAGAGCCGGGCAATGATCCGGTCCAATGCATTGGCAAACGCCTGCTTCTCGCGCTCCCCATAAGCCGCCTGTCCGCCCCCCACCTGGCCCTGCTCACGCAGCTCGGTGAACAAGTTGCGCGCCGCCAGGCGGTCGCCCATGTTGCGCTCGTCGAACTCACGCCCACGCGGGTCCAGTGCGGCCACGCCCTTTTTCACCAGGCGGTCGGCCAGCGGCACGTCACTGCAGATCACCAACTCGCCCGGCACGGCGTGCTCCACAATGTAGTCGTCGGCCGCATCCATGCCGCTGGGCACCACGATCAGGCGCACGATCGCGAACGCCGGCTTGGCCACCGCCTGCCCCGCCACCATCACCACCTCGAACTTGCGCTTGAGGGCGAACTTGACGATCAGATCCTTGGCCGCCTTGGGGCAGGCGTCGGCATCGATCCATACACGCATTGGACACTCTCTACATGAACTCAATGCGCCCATCATGCCTGAAGCGCAGCGAAAGCTGGAGCAGGCCTGTGCTGGAAAAATGGCGCCAGATTTCAATTACCGCTTATCCGACCCCGCCACTCAGGCTAAACTCGCCACAGCTTCAATGGCCTGCCCGAGCGCGCAATGAACCACCCTCACGAAATACGCCCTGACCTGGACGAAGGCATCGACCGCAAGGTCCTGGCGACATTGCGTGCGCGCTTCCTGCATCTCAACCAGGGCCGACTGCAGCGGGCAAAGGAGGGCCTGTCAACGCGCCAGCAACAGGTACTGTCGTTGCTGCCGCTGCTGTTTCACGTGAACCACCCGCTATTGCCGGGTTACGTCTCCGGCAGCACCCCCGCGGGCGTATCGGCTTACGAGCCAAGCGCCGAGCTGGTGGCAGATGCCCAACGCCTGGCCCGCTCGTTCATCTACAAGGCCCAGCATGGCAACCCGCCACGCCCGATCCACGGCCTGTTCCTGATGGGCAGCCTGGGCTCGCTGGCGCAGGCCGAGCACAGCGATATGGACCTGTGGGTGTGCCATGCCCCCGGCTTGCCCGAACAGCTGCTGGGTGAGCTGCGCCGCAAGTGCCAGCTGCTGGAGGTCTGGGCGGCAAGCCTGGGGGCCGAAGCACACTTTTTCCTGATCGATGCACAGGGCTTCGCCCAGGGTCAGCGCGATGGCCAGCTCGGCTCCGACGACTGCGGCACCACCCAGCACTACCTGCTGCTGGATGAGTTCTACCGCACCACCCTGTGGCTGGCCGGGCGCACGCCGCTGTGGTGGCTGGTACCGGTGTACGAGGAGCACAACTACTACAGCTACACCCAGACTTTGCTGTCCAAGCGCTTCATCCGCAGCCAGGACGCCCTTGACCTCGGCAACCTGGCGCACATTCCGCCCGGCGAGTTCGTCGGCGCTGGCCTGTGGCAATTGTTCAAAGGCATCGACTCGCCCTACAAATCGCTGCTCAAACTGCTGCTGACCGAAGCCTACGCCAGCGAACACCCTGCGGTGCGCTGCCTGAGCCTGGACTACAAGCAGGCAGTGTTTGCCAACCAGCTCGACCTCGACGAGCTGGACCCCTACGTGATGGTCTACCGGCGCATCGAACGTTACCTGCTGCAACGCGGCGAACCCGCGCGCCTGGAGCTGGTAAGGCGCAGCCTGTACCTGAAGGTGAACAAGAAGCTCAGCGACCAGGGCCGCAGCCATGGCTGGCAACGCCGGCTGCTGCAGCGCCTGGCCGACGAATGGGGCTGGGACCAGCGCCAGTTGGCCCTGCTGGACAGCCGCAGCCACTGGAAAGTGCAACAGGTTGCCGTCGAGCGCCGCGAGCTGGTGGCCGAGCTTAACCTCAGTTATCGCTTCCTCAGCCAGTTCGCCCGCACCCAGAACGCCAGCAGCCGCGCTGACCAGCGCGACCTCAATGTGCTGGGCCGGCGCCTGTACGCTGCCTTCGAGCGGCGCGCCGGCAAGGTCGAAGTAATCAACCCCGGCATCGCCCCTGACCTCGCCGAAGGCACCCTGACACTGGTTCAGGCACCCAACCGCAAGGAGCCGGGCAGCTACCACTGGGAGCTGTACAGCGGCAACCTGAGCACCCATGAAGTGCAGCACTTCAGCCCGATCAAGCGCTGCCGCGAGCTACTGGAACTGCTGGCCTGGGCCCATCGCAACGGGGTGATCGACAGCAGCACCCGCATGGCACTGCATCCAGGGGCCAGCGACCTCGGGGAGTTCGAGCTGTTCAACCTGCTGGGCTGTCTGCGGCAAAGTATCCCCCTGCCCTTGCCGACCGTCAGCGAAGTGCGCCTTTTGCAGCCCAGCGTTGCCGATGAGGTGTTGTTGCTGGTCAACGTCGGCGTCGACCCGCTGCGCCACCACCGCGGCCTGAACGTATTGATGACCACAGAGCGCACCGACGCGTTGAGCTACGCTGGCGTGCGCGAAAACCTGGTTCTGACCCTGGACCAGGTCACCGTCAACAGCTGGAACGAGGTGCTGATCCAGCGCTATGACGGCGAACACGCGCTGGTGCGCTGCCTGCGCGACTTCCTCAACAGCCCGGCGCAACGCGGCCACCGGCCACGGGTGCGGGTACGCTGCTTCTGCCAAAGCCGCGCCCAGCCTATCGGCCAGCGCGTAGAGGAAATTTTCGACACTGTGCAGCTGCTGCGGGACCAAGGGCTCCACCACCGCTACCTGCTACAAGTGGCCCAACACACCCATGTGCTGGAGCTTTTGCCCGAGCATGTCAGCCTGACGACCCTGGCCGAGCATGAGGCACTGCTGGCCTACCTGGGCGAAGAGCGCGGCACCTACAGCCCGCTGTACCTGGATGCCAATGCCCTGCAGGATCACGATCTGCGCCTGGTGCTGGAGCAAGGCCGGCCAGCCTGTATTCAGGTGTTCTACCGCCTGCAGGGCGGCTGGGCCGACGTGTATGTGCTGGATGAATACAACGCATTGTGGCAACAACGTCTGCCGCTGCATGACGAAGCGCATCTGCTGTTGCCACTGCAACGCTTTCTGCGCTCGGTGGTGATGCGCCGCGATGCACGCCTGCCCCTCGATAGCCTGCGGCCCGCCTCGCTGGATATCCACTTCGCGCAGCTGTTGCCCTCCGGCCCAGGCAAGGCACGCAGCATCGAGCCGCGCCTGGTCCCGGCCGAGGGCAGCGACCAGCCTTACTATGAGGTACAGGCGATTATCCAGGCCGGTGTAGCGGGTGTGGCGCATGTGACGTTGTACTGCGATCAGCAGGAGTTTTCCGAGCTGGAACATGGTGAGCAGCTGTACGCGGTGGTGGCCCGGCAGATCATCGGTCAGCGGTCTGGCGAAGAGCGGTACCGGTGCTATATCACCGACCTGGATTTGTCCGAGCTGCTGGATGACCGGCTGGGGGCAACGCAGGTCTACCTGAGCTACAAGCGGGTGCTGGAGCAGGCTTTGAATGAGGGGCTGGAACAGGTTTTGGCGCAGGGCGCCTGAACTCGCAGCACAAGACCGCTGTGGAACAGCCTTGTGCTGCAAATGGGCCGCGAAGCGGCCCCCTGGCCCTTACAGGTCGTAATCGCCCGCCGCTTCCGGCTGGTACTCCACTTCCAGCAGCTTCAGCTTGAGGGTCTTGCCCCCCGGTGCCGGCCAGTCGATCTGCTCGCCCACCGACAGCCCCAGCAAGGCGCAGCCAATCGGCGCCAGGATCGAGACCTTGCCTTCCGGCCCGGCATCCTTGGGGTACACCAGTGTCAGGTGGTAGTCCTTGCCGCTGGCTTCCTCACGGCAGTGCACCCGCGAGTTCATGGTCACCACGCCCGCCGGTACTTCCTCGTGACCGACCACCTGCTCGGCGCGGTCCAGCTCGTCCTGCAGGGCGAGCACACCCGGCGTACTCTCGTCGAGGCTGTCGATCAGACGCTCCAGACGCTGTACGTCCAATCGGGTGAGGATTAGGGAAGGCTTGGTGCTCATGATCCAGTCAGACTCCTTTGAACAGGCAGTTTTCAATGCGCAAATAAAGCAAAACCCCGCCCAAGGGCGGGGTTTGAGAAGGCTTTGGCGTCACCGACGCAGAACCCGACACTACCACAGCCGGGCAAATACTCAAGCCCCTGCGTTCAGTGTGCCTTAGCCTGCTCGCGCAAGACCTGGGCCTCGCGGCAGATCTGCCGGCGCCGTTCGTCATCGGCTGAGCGCCATTCGCGAATGTGCTCGACATGCCGATGGCAACCGGTGCACACCCGCTGTTCGTCCAGCCGGCATACGCTGATGCACGGTGACGGCACTGCCGGGCTGACGTTGCTGTAAAGCGGCTTGGGCGGCCGGGCCTGGGCGCTACTCATGTCAGATTTCGTCGAAGTCCAGCTTCTCGCCGGCCCGCTCCCAGACGATACGCTCAAGCATTTCACCCAGCAGCTCTTCGCTCTTTTCGCACACCCATTTGCCGCTGTCTTCGTCGTAATCGAAGTGGAAACCACCGGAGCGGTCGGCAAGCCACAGCTGGCGCAGTGGCTCCTGACGGCTGAAGATCAGCTGGGCACCGCCCTCGAACTTGACGGTCAGGACACCGGCGGAGTTCTCCATGTCCAGGTCCAGACCGCTCTCGTCGAACAGATCTTCCAGGGCCTGTTGGGTCGCGTCGACCAGATCATGGAAACGCGCTTCACTCAAACTCATTGCAGGAACCTCGAAATTGGCTGCGTTACAGGCAAGCCGGGCAAGATACGGGCGCTTGCCGCCGAATGCAAAGGTTTAGCCGTTGCCTTCACCGGCCTCTTCGCGGGCAAGCCCGCTCCTACAGAGGGCTGCGCAGAGGCTAAGCATAGCCCGCCCGGCGGACCGGTCCTTGCATAGGCAAGCCGCCGGTCGCTCGGTATACTCGGGCGCAATACTGCATTTTTCTAAGGATTTCACCCATGAAGCGCCTGATTTCCTCCTTCGCGGCGCTGGTCGCTGTTGCCTGCCTCGTTTCGGCCTGTGGCCAGAAAGGCCCGCTGTATCTGCCTGAAGATGGCGATAACGGCAAAGCGCACAAGTCGCACCAGCACCAGCCAAAAGCCGAGCCGGCCCCGGAACAAGAACAGCAGCCTGAGCTGCAGTCCGAGCCCGAGCAGTCGCCAGCGCAGTAAGGAAACCAGATGAACGCTTTCAATTACCGCGACGGTGAGCTGTTCGCGGAAGGCGTGGCCCTGTCGGCCATTGCTGAACGTTACGGCACCCCGACCTATGTGTACTCGCGCGCCCACATCGAGGCCCAGTACCGTAGCTACGCAGACGCCCTGCAAGGCACCGAGCACCTGGTGTGCTTCGCGGTCAAGGCCAACTCCAACCTTGGCGTGCTGAACGTGCTGGCGCGCCTGGGCGCAGGCTTCGACATCGTCTCCGGCGGTGAACTGGAGCGTGTGCTGGCCGCTGGCGGGCGTGCCGACCGCGTGGTGTTCTCCGGCGTCGGCAAAACCCGTGAAGACATGCGCCGCGCCCTGGAAGTTGGCGTGCACTGCTTCAACGTCGAATCCACCGACGAGCTGGAGCGCCTGCAAGTAGTCGCCGCCGAAATGGGCAAGGTTGCCCCGGTGTCGCTGCGGGTCAACCCGGACGTCGATGCCGGTACCCACCCGTACATCTCCACCGGCCTTAAAGAAAACAAATTCGGCATCGCCATTGCCGATGCCGAGGCCATCTACGTACGCGCCGCACAGCTACCGAACCTGGAAGTGGTTGGTGTCGACTGCCACATCGGCTCGCAGCTGACCACCGTCGAGCCATTCCTCGACGCCCTCGACCGCCTGCTGGTGCTGGTCGACCGCCTGGCCGAGTGCGGCATACACCTGCGCCACCTGGACCTGGGTGGCGGTGTCGGCGTGCGCTACCGCGACGAACAGCCACCACGGGTGGCCGACTACATCAAGGCCATCCGCGAGCGCGTGGGCGAGCGCGACCTGGCCCTGGTGTTCGAACCAGGCCGCTACATCGTCGCCAACGCCGGCGTGCTGCTGACCCGCGTGGAATACCTCAAGCACACCGAACACAAGGACTTCGCCATCATCGATGCAGCGATGAACGACCTGATCCGCCCGGCCCTTTACCAGGCCTGGATGGGCGTCAGCGCAGTCAAGCCACGTGCAGGCGAAGGCCGTGCCTACGACCTGGTCGGCCCTATCTGCGAGACTGGCGACTTCCTCGGCAAGGACCGCGTACTCAACCTGGCCGAAGGTGATCTGCTGGCCGTAGAGTCCGCGGGCGCCTATGGTTTTGTCATGAGTTCCAACTACAACACCCGCGGCCGTTGCGCTGAAATCCTGGTCGACGGCGACCAGGCGTTCGAAGTACGCCGCCGCGAGACCGTCGCCGAACTGTATGCTGGCGAAAGCCTGCTGCCGGAGTAAGCCCATGCTGCTGCGTTTTACCAAGATGCATGGGCTGGGCAACGACTTCATGGTCCTGGACCTGGTCAGCCAGCACGCGCACATCCAGCCCAAGCACGCCAAGCAATGGGGTGACCGCCATACCGGTGTCGGCTTCGACCAGTTGCTGATCGTCGAGGCGCCGAACAACCCGGAAGTGGACTTCCGCTACCGCATCTTCAACGCCGACGGCTCCGAGGTCGAGCAATGCGGCAACGGTGCTCGCTGCTTTGCCCGCTTCGTGCTGGACAAGCGCCTGACCGCGAAAAAGCGCATCCGCGTGGAAACCAAGAGCGGCATCATCGTGCTGGACGTGCAGAACGACGGCCAGGTGAGTGTCGACATGGGCCCACCCCGCTTCATCCCTGCCGAAATCCCCTTCGTTGCTGACGCGCAGGCGCTGAGCTACCCACTGGAGGTCGACGGCCAGCTGCATTCCATAGCCGCCGTGTCCATGGGTAACCCGCACGCCGTGCTGCGTGTCGACGACGTGCATACTGCCCCCGTGCACGAGCTGGGCCCGAAGATCGAAAACCACCCACGCTTCCCACAGCGGGTGAATGCCGGCTTCATTCAAGTCATCGACCGCCACCGCGCCAACCTGCGCGTGTGGGAACGCGGCGCCGGCGAAACCCAGGCTTGCGGCACCGGCGCCTGCGCCGCGGCCGTGGCGGCGATCAGCCAGGGCTGGATGGACTCCCCGGTGTCCCTCGACCTGCCCGGTGGCCGCCTGCACATCGAATGGGCCGGCCCCGGCAAGCCCGTGATGATGACCGGCCCGGCCGTACGCGTCTACGAAGGACAGGTTCGTCTCTAAACGAGTAACCGCCATGACCGATCAGCCCAAGGTTGTACCCAAGCAGTCCGCCGAGCTCGATGCCGAAGCGGTGGTCGCCTACCTGCGCGCCCACCCTACCTTCTTCGCCGAGCACGACGAGCTGCTGATCGAACAGCACATCCCGCACCAGCGAGGTGACAGCGTGTCGCTGGTGGAACGCCAGCTCAAGCTGCTGCGTGACCGCAACATCGAAATGCGCCATCGCCTGTCGCAACTGATGGACGTGGCCCGCGACAACGACCGGCTGTTCGACAAGACCCGCCGGCTGATCCTTGACCTGCTCGATGCCGGCAGCCTGGAAGAAGTGGTAATGGCGGTCGAAGACAGCCTGCGCCAGGAATTCCAGGTGCCCTTCGTCAGCCTGATCCTGTTCGGCGACAACGTCGCGCCGGTCGGGCGCTGGGTCAGCAATGCCGAGGCGCAGCAAGCCATCGGTGCCCTGCTGGGCGGTGGCAAGACCGTCAGTGGCAACCTGCGCGAGCACGAGCTGGCTTTCCTGTTCGGTGAAGAACAGCGCCAGGAAGTGGGCTCCAGCGCCGTGGCAGCTCTTGAGTACCAAGGGCTGCACGGGGTGCTGGCCATCGGTAGCCGCGACCCGCAACACTACAAGAGCAGCGTCGGCACCCTTTTCCTCGGCTATATCGCCGAGGTGCTCGGCCGCGTTGTGCCACGCGTTACCCAGACCCTGCGCTCGGTACGCTGATGAAACGCCAGCTGGAGGCTTATTGCGCACACCTGCGCAACGAGCGCCAAGTGTCGGAGCACACCTCGCTGGGCTACCGTCGCGACCTGGAAAAAGTCATCGCCTACTGCGAAGAGCACGGCATTGCCGACTGGCAGGCGCTGCAAATTCAGCAACTGCGCCAGTTGGTCGCTCGCTTGCACCACCATGGCCAGTCCCCGCGCAGCCTGGCACGCCTGTTGTCGGCAGTGCGCGGCCTGTACCGCTACCTCAACCGCGAAGGCCTGTGCCAGCACGACCCGGCCACCGGCCTGAGCGCGCCCAAAGGCGAGCGTCGGCTGCCCAAGGTACTGGATACCGACCGCGCACTGCAGCTGCTCGATGGCGGCGTGGACGACGACTTCATCGCCCGGCGTGACCAGGCGATCCTCGAACTGTTCTATTCCTCGGGCCTGCGCCTGTCCGAGCTGACCAACCTCGATCTTGATCACCTCGACCTCGCCGCCGGCCTGGTACAGGTACTGGGCAAGGGTGGGAAGGCCCGCGTGCTGCCGGTGGGTCGCAAGGCTCGCGAGGCGTTGCAGGCCTGGTACCGTTTGCGCGGCATCGGCAACCCGCGCGACCGTGCAGTGTTCATTACCCGCCAGGGCAATCGCATCAGCCCCCGGGCCGTTCGGCTGCGGGTAAAGGCCGCCGGTGAGCGTGAGCTGGGCCAACACCTTCACCCGCACATGCTTCGCCATTCTTTCGCCAGCCATGTGCTGGAATCGTCCCAGGACCTGCGCGCGGTGCAAGAGATGCTCGGCCATGCCGACATCAGCACGACGCAAATCTACACCCACCTGGACTTCCAGCACCTGGCCGCGGTGTACGACAGCGCCCACCCTCGGGCCAAACGCAGCAAAGGCACAGACTCATGAGCATCAAGCTGATCACCTTCGACCTCGACGACACCCTGTGGGACACCGCGCCGGTGATTGCCACCGCGGAAGTCGTGCTGCGCGACTGGCTCGAGGCCAACGCACCAACCCTCGGCAGCGTGCCGGTGGAACACCTGTTCGCCATCCGCGAGCGCCTGGTGCAAGCAGAGCCCGGCCTCAAGCACCGCATCAGCGCCCTGCGCAGGCGCGTGCTGTTCCATGCCCTGGAAGAGGTCGGCTACAGCGAGCAGCACGCGCAGGCGCTGGCCAACGAAGGCTTCGAAGTGTTCCTGCATGCCCGCCACCAGGTGGAGATCTTCCCAGAGGTGCAACCGGTGCTTGAGATCTTGCGCCATCAATACATCCTGGGCGTGGTCACCAACGGCAATGCCGACGTCAGCCGGCTGGGGCTGGCAGACTACTTCCGCTTTGCCCTGTGCGCCGAGGACCTGGGCATTGGCAAACCAGACCCCGCACCATTCCTTGAAGCATTGCGCCGTGGCGAGGTGGACGCGGGTGCGGCGGTTCATATTGGCGATCACCCTGGCGATGATATTGCCGGTGCTCAGCGCGCCGGTTTGCGCGCGGTGTGGTTCAACCCGCAGGGCAAGGCCTGGGCTGGCGAACAGGCGCCGGATGCCGAGATCCAGCGCCTGTCGCAACTGCCTGACGTGCTCGCGCGCTGGCGCTGACGGGGCCGCTTTGCGGCCCATTCGCGGGCACGCCCGCTCCCACAGGGACCGCGCAGGCCCTGGACCTTGTGGTGAACCTGTGGGAGCGGGCATGCCCGCGAAGAGGCCGGAACAGGCAACACAAAACCCACAGGCATAAAAAAGCCCGCAGCGACGGCGGGCTTTTTTGCGATCAACCACTCAGATAGGGCGGCTGCCGTACTTGTTGTCTGGCTTCTTGGGCGGGTCGGCGACCACGTTGGCCTCGACTTCCTGCACCTTGCCGCCGCGAGAAAGGAATTCTTCCATCGCCTTGGCCAGTGCATCACGCTCTTTCTGCTTGGCTTCCATGCTCGGCATCTCGTCTACCGAGACCGCCGCCTTGGATTTGCCCTTGGCAACGGGTGCCGGGCTGCTGTCGTCATCGCCAGCATCTTCCACGCCGTCATCAGCCGCCGCCTCGAGGCCCTCATCACCCTCGTCTTCGTCGCCTACTTCGAGGTCATCATTTTCCAGATCGTCGTCGCTCATGTTCTACCTCATGACTTGCGAAAAGCAGGTTGGTTATAGACCAGTGCAGCCGTAGACCGGCAGCCACCAGTGAAAATTCAACTGGCCGTGGGTTAGGCCACTGCCCTTGGGTCGGCACTCCTGATGGGAGGCGGTACCCAGCAGGCCCTGCTCCTGGCAGGACCTGACAAATCCATTAGCCCCTGCTGGCCACACGCTATTGGCAAGCCTAGCAAAGGCTGGCGAAGTGTGTGGACTACTCGTCAAACACCCTTCGGCGCGCATTCTAGCGCGCCCGTGGAAAAAGCAAAGCACCATAAACGCCCTGCGACTTGTAAGTTTTTTACCTACGTCACGAACGTGTCGAATAAACCGTTTGCCGTGCGGGAAATGCTGAAAAACTGGCAAAAAAATGCCCGGCAAGCCGGGCAAGTTTTTACCGCGTCGCAGTTACAGGTTGTAGCCGCGTTCGTTGTGCTGAGCCAGGTCGAGGCCGACCGACTCTTCTTCTTCGTTGACCCGCAGGCCCATCACAACATCCAGCACCTTGAGGATCACGTAGGTGACGATAGCGGTGTAGACCACAGTGAAAATCACACCCTTGGCCTGGATCCAGACTTGCATGCCGATGTCGGTGACGGTACCGAAGCCACCCAGTGCCGGGGCTGCGAACACACCCGTGAGGATGGCACCGATGATGCCGCCAACACCGTGCACGCCGAAGGCATCCAGCGAATCGTCATAGCCGAGTTTGCGCTTGAGGGTGGTCGCGCAGAAGTAGCAGATCACACCCGAAACCAGGCCGATGATCAGCGCGCCAATCGGCCCGACGGTGCCCGCAGCCGGGGTGATGGCGACCAGGCCAGCCACCACGCCCGACGCGATGCCCAGCGCACTTGGCTTACCGTGACCGACCCACTCGGCGAACATCCAGCCCAGTGCGGCGGCGGCGGTAGCGATCTGAGTGACCAGCATGGCCATGCCAGCAGTACCGTTGGCGGCAGCAGCAGAGCCTGCGTTGAAGCCGAACCAGCCGATCCACAGCATTGCCGCGCCCATCAGGGTATAGCCGAGGTTGTGCGGGGCCATCGGGGTGGTCGGGTAACCTTTGCGCTTACCCAGCACCAGGCAGCAGACCAGGCCTGCGATACCGGCGTTGATGTGCACCACGGTGCCGCCAGCGAAGTCCAGTACCCCCCAGTCCCACATCAGGGCACCGTCACCGCTCCACACCATGTGTGCGATCGGCGCATACACCAGGGTGAACCAGATACCCATGAATACCAGCATCGCCGAGAACTTCATGCGCTCGGCAAAGGCGCCGACAATCAATGCCGGGGTGATGATGGCGAACGTCATCTGGAAGGTGATGAACACCGCTTCGGGGAACAGCGCGGTGGCCGAGGTCAGGCTGTCAGGCGTGACACCGCTGAGGAAGGCCTTGGAGAGCCCACCAACGAAGGAGTTGAAGTTGAGCACGCCCTTTTCCATACCGCCGGTATCGAAGGCCATGCTGTAGCCGTAGACGACCCAGAGAATGCTCATCAGGCCGGTAATTGCAAAGCATTGCATCATCACCGACAGCACGTTCTTGGAACGCACCATGCCGCCATAGAACAGGGCCAGGCCCGGAATGGTCATGAACAGCACCAGCGCCGTTGCGGTCAGCATCCAGGCGGTGTCGCCGGAGTTCAGCGCTGGGGCAGCTTCCTCTGCCAGGGCAAGCCCGGGCATTACGAGGGACAATAGGGCTCCTAGCCCTGCGATCTTACGCAGAGTCATGTTGTTTTCTCCTGGGGCGTTGGGTTTGGTGAGGCTTTGTTGCTGCTTAAATCGCGTCGGTATCGGTTTCGCCGGTACGGATGCGGATTGCCTGCTCCAGATTCACCACGAAAATCTTGCCGTCACCGATCTTGCCGGTGTTGGCTGCCTTGGTGATGGCTTCGATTACCCGATCAAGGTCCTTGTCATCGATGGCGACATCGATCTTCACCTTGGGCAGGAAATCGACCACATATTCAGCACCGCGATACAGCTCGGTGTGGCCCTTCTGCCGACCGAAGCCTTTGACTTCAGTGACGGTGATGCCCTGCACGCCGATTTCCGACAGCGACTCGCGCACGTCGTCCAACTTGAACGGCTTGATGATGGCTGTGACTAGCTTCATGAAACTCTCTCCCGATTTGGTGGACTTGCCCCAGGAAAACAAACCCGTCTCAAGTCTAAGCGCAGCGGTTGGCTTTGTAACGCGTCGTCGGCATCCGGCTCCGCGTGCGCACTGCCTGGTCACAAGGAACTGCTTCAGTGCATGGCTCGTACAGGTCATTGCAGAAACCTTGCCAGTTCCGACAAAGCGCCGAAAAACAGAGAGTTATGTGATTTGGTCGGGATTGGCCAGTCGCCAGCATGGGAAACATGCACAATTTCGGTGCGCAGCAGCGGGGCAAGTTGCGCGAAAAATGTGCAACGGATTAGTAACCGCAGATCATTCTTTTGTGGGAGCAACTGTCTTGCTCAATTTCTAAAAGTTGCCGCGATTGTGGGAGCGGGCTTGCCCGCGAACACGGGCGAAGCCCGTGCCATCCACCGCGGTGTCTTCTTCGCGGGTAAACCCGCTCCTACGAAGGCCAATGTGCACTCAGGCGCCAGGTTTGTGCGTGCTACACTGGCGGCCATTTCTCCGTTTCAGTGGACAGCCCCATGCTCGCGCCCAAAGCCCTTCTCGATGCCCTGAGCGACCAGGCCTCGCGCCTGTTCAGCAGCGATGCCGCCCAGCCCCGTGCGGAACTGGAAAGCCAGTTCAAAGTGTTGATGCAAGGTGCCTTCAGCAAGCTGGACCTGGTCAGCCGTGACGAATTCGACAGCCAGATGGTCGTACTGGCGCGTACCCGCGCACGCCTAGAGGCCTTGGAAAAACAGGTAGCCGAACTGGAAGCCCGGTTGAACCCAACCTCACAGGATGAGTGAATGCAGCCCTCCAGCGCATACCCGGTACTGTTGTTTTCCTACGGCACCTTGCAGGATAAAGCCGTGCAACTGGCCAACTTTGGCCGTGAGCTGAACGGCCAGGCCGACCGTATGCCGGGCTACCGCCTGGACTGGGTCGAGATCACCGACCCAGGCGTACTGGCGACCAGCGGCAAGTCCCATCATCCCATCGTTTCCCCCAGCGGCCAGGCCAACGACAGCGTGGCCGGCATGGTCTTCCAGATCAGCGAAGACGAACTGGCAGCGGCGGACCGCTATGAAGTTGCCGACTACAAGCGCGTCGCCGTCACCCTTGCATCGGGCCTGACAGCCTGGGTTTATGTACGTGCCTGAGACGGTCCGATGCAGGCTGAACCCGCAACGACTCGGTGTGGGTGAAGGCCTGTTTCGGTGGTAGCTCACTTGCATGCAGTGTGCCGCGGAACAACGCCGCCCCGCACTGAGTAAACAGCGTCTTCACCCGGTTGTGCGAATTGAGGATCTCGGCCTGGATATCACCAATGGCCGAATCCCTTGGTTGCAAGCTGGCCGCTCGGTTGACCCATTCGATGGCGGCAAAGCGGCTTTGCTTGCGGGTGCCACGCCCCTGCATCCAGGCCAGCCCCAGTTCGGCGCTGGCACGCCCTGCAAGCCACGGGTCCGGGTGCTCGACCAGGCTCAGCAGGTAAGCAACCGCCTCGGTCCGCTCCTGCGCCTCACCAAACCGGCGTAACAAAATCCCCAGATGCAAACGCGCACGCGCGTTGATCTGCGGGTTGCCCAGCGCGTCGACAAGCAGGCGCCTGACCGCCAGCATGGCACTGCGCTCGTTCAAATCCTCATCGCCGTCCATGCGCAGGCAGGCCAGGTTGTATTTGGCCTGCCTGCTGCCCGCCTCCACCGCACGCTGCAGCCAATACCCGGCTGCCTCGTCGTCCAAGTAATGCGCCGGGGTGTTGGCCAGGCCGCCATGGTGCAGCTCGTACAGGGCCAAGGCAGCACCCGGCAGGTTCAGTTCGGCGCAGCGTTCATACAGGTAACAGGCCACTTCATGCCGGTTGGCTGCCCACAGCAACCGTGCCACTTCAAGCACTTCGAACCCCGGTGCCTGGCCCGCGCACTGGCGATTCACCGCCCGTTGCAACCATAGCCTTGCCTGCTCGGCCGAGCGTGGCAGCGCCCACAGCCCGAAACGGTGCCCGGCCGCGCGTAATGCACAGGCAGCAGCATGTGAACGGCCGTCACACAGGCGCTCAATGGCGCCGTGTAACAGTTGCCTCTCATCTGCCATGCCATCGCGCAGTATCAGCTCGGCCAAACAGCGAAAAGGCACGCCCATGGCGCGGATGGTGCCGAGATCGGCATTGCACGCCAAGCTCGCGGCAAAGTCGCGCATCGCGCCAGCATGGTCGCCCGATGCCCTGCTACGCAGCGTCCCCCGCCATGCCAGAACAACGGCACGCTCTCTGAGCCTTAACGGGCGTTCTGACCAGTCTTCGACCACCTGCTGCCAGTCGGCGACGGCCTGCAACAGGTCAGCCTGTGGCAGCAACAGGCGGCCTTCGACGGCCATCCAGCGCAGCGCATTACGCAAGCGCTCGTCCCAGGTCGCGCACAACGGGCCATTGACCAACAGCTCGAACGCATCGAGGCTGCCGCCCCAGCGGGGCAGCAGGTACACAGCAAGGGCCTGGATCGCTTCGAAGCAACCGGGGCGGGCGATCAGCGCATGGCGCAGCCAGTAATAGCGAGGGTCTTCGTTTTCATGAACGATCCGCTTGCCCAGGTAGAGCGGCAGCGCCTGTGGCAGCTCGGCCAAGGCCAACAGCCCATGCCTCACCAGCAACGGCGCTGCAGCTTCCTGCACCTCTACATCGGCATGGGCACTGGGCCTGAAGCGTGCAGGCTCCCCATGAAACAGTTGCAGCAACCAACCAGGCTCATGGAACTGCGCACTGATGCGCAGCATGCCAATGGCCGCTGCCACGGGGTGCGCAGAGCGGTCCATTGCACGCAATAGGTGCGCGGTGGCGGATTCACAAATTTGCTCGACAGCCAGCAAGCGTGCAGCGTTGCGTTGGCCACCAACCTGCACCTGGCAGGCCCGGTGGAAGCAGTGCATACCCATTACCACTTGTGGGTGGTATGCCCTGGGGCAGGCATCAATCCAGGCTCTGAGCACTTGGCTCAGGGCCCTGTCACTCTGGTTTTCCTGGTCGAGCAGCATGTGCCCTTCAATGGCCGCCAGGTAGGCCGGGAACTCGCCGGTCGGGGCCTGACGCCACTGAGCCTCGAGCCTGTCGAAAAAGCGGTTGAGTTCAACGAATGCACTGGCCTGCACCAGTTCGCGAATTGCCTGGTGCGTGCAGGTGAGCGTTTGCACGGAGCAATACCTCAAGTCCATTTGAAAGAAGACGCAGTGCCATCCCATGGCAACTGCGGTTGCCCAACAACACTAAGTCATACCTGACAACTGCGCAAAGCCTATTGGATCCATTTTTGCCGATCCGTAGGAAACCGCAGGGAAAACCCCTGCCCTGAAAAACCACGACGCACACTTGTTGCGCCTGCCATGGCAGCACTGGCTATTCTTTGCCCAGCCGCAGGAAGCGGCATTTTCCAGCAACAATGGAGTGTCCATGTCCCTAGCCCTCGTCCACAGCCGCGCCCAAGTTGGCGTGCAGGCACCGGCGGTCAGCGTCGAAACCCACCTGGCCAACGGCCTGCCTCATCTCACCCTGGTCGGCCTGCCGGAAACCACGGTCAAGGAAAGCAAGGACCGGGTGCGCAGCGCCATCGTCAACTCCGGGCTGAAGTACCCGCAGCGGCGCATTACCCAGAACCTCGCCCCCGCCGACCTGCCCAAGGATGGCGGCCGATATGACCTGGCCATCGCCCTGGGCATCCTCGCCGCCGACGGCCAGGTGCCGATTGCCACCCTGGCCGATATGGAATGCCTGGGCGAACTGGCGTTGTCGGGGAAATTGCGCCCGGTGCAGGGCGTGCTGCCTGCGGCACTGGCGGCACGCGAAGCAGGCCGGGCGCTGGTGGTACCACGGGAAAATGCCGAGGAAGCCAGCCTGGCCGGCGGGTTGGTGGTGTATGCGGTGGGCCACCTGCTGGAGTTGGTCGCCCACCTGAACGGCCAGGTGCCGCTACCGCCCTACGCCGCCAACGGTTTGATCCTGCAGCAACGGCCCTACCCGGACCTGAGCGAAGTGCAGGGCCAACTGGCAGCCAAGCGTGCCTTGCTGCTGGCTGCGGCCGGGGCGCACAACCTGTTGTTCACCGGGCCGCCCGGCACCGGCAAGACCTTGCTCGCCAGCCGCCTGCCCGGGCTGCTGCCACCGCTGGACGAGCACGAAGCGCTGGAAGTGGCGGCAATCCAGTCGGTCAGCGGGAAAGCGCCGCTGAACAGCTGGCCACAGCGACCCTTTCGCCACCCCCATCACTCTGCGTCCGGCCCGGCGCTGGTCGGTGGTGGTAGCCGACCGCAACCAGGCGAAATCACGCTCGCCCATCACGGCGTGTTGTTTCTCGACGAACTTCCGGAGTTTGAGCGGCGCGTACTGGAAGTGCTTCGCGAGCCACTGGAGTCAGGTGAAATCGTGATTGCCCGTGCCCGCGACAAAGTGCGTTTCCCCGCGCGCTTCCAGCTGGTGGCGGCGATGAACCCCTGCCCTTGCGGCTATCTGGGCGACCCCACTGGCCGCTGCCGCTGCAGCACCGAGCAGATCGCGCGCTATCGCAACAAACTTTCCGGGCCACTGCTGGACCGCATCGACCTGCACCTGACCGTGGCTCGCGAAAGCACTACGTTGAACAACCAGCCTTGTGGTGAAACCAGTGCCGATGTCGCCGTCAGGGTAGCTGAAGCGCGGGAGCTGCAGCACAGGCGACAAGGGTGTGCGAATGCATTTCTAGACCTTGAAGGTTTAAGGCATCACTGTGGGTTGGTAGCGGCGGACCAGGTCTGGCTGGAAGGGGCCTGCGAGCGGCTGACCTTGTCGCTACGGGCGGCGCACCGGTTGTTGAAGGTGGCGCGGACGTTGGCGGACCTGGAGGGATGCGAGACGATTGGCCGGACGCACCTGGCCGAGGCCCTGCAGTACCGGCCAGGGAGCAGTTAGATTGCCGGGCTGCTTTGCAGTCCCGAAACCGGTCAGGTAACCCTGTTCCGCCAGATGCATCCGGCAACTGAGTAAACCCCAGGCCCTGTCAAGGCCAAGCCGCCATAAAGCGCCACCAGTAACCAGGCAAACTGGCCCTGCTCCAGTGTCCAGTCCGGGTGCACCACCACCAGCGCCACCAGCAACACCGCCAGCACGGGCAGGCAAGCCAGACGTGCAGCGATCCCCAGTAGCAGCAGCAGTGGGCAAACCACCTCGGCAAACACAGCCAAGGCCAAGGTCAGTGTCGCGCCCAGGCCGAAGGGGTCTTCGATGCGCTGCAATTCCTCGCTCCAGTCCAACAGCTTGGGCAGGCCGTGAATGAACAGCAACAGCAAGGCAGCCGTTACCCGCATGAACAGCAGGCCGATGGCGGTCAGGGTTGGGGGATGGGGGTCGAGAAAGGGTTTCAAGCGTGGCATGGCAAGGGGGCTCGCTAATCGATCAACCTGCGGAGCATTGCGCATCTATCCAGAGATTGATTGCGCAGGTGTGCTGTGAGGGGTCTTAAAGCGTAAGGCCTCTTCGCGGGCTTAACCTCACTGACCGCCGGCCAAAGCCTCTTCAACCACCTTCAGCAGCACCTCTTCAGAAAACGGCTTGCCCAGGCAGGCCAGTGCCCCAAGGCCCATCGCTGCCCGTACCGAGCCATCGTCCCAATGTGCCGACATGCAGATAACCGGCAAGCGCCACCCCCGCTGTGCCAGCTCACGCTGTACCTCCAGCCCGCTCATCCCCGGCATCTTCAGGTCAAGCAACACACAGCCCGCCTCGCCCGCCAGTGGCGAGGCCAGGAAGGCGTCCGCGGCGGAAAACGACAAGGTCTCGAACCCCGCCGAGCGCAGCAGGTTGGCCAGGCTTTTGCGCACCGAGGCATCGTCGTCGACGATGCACACCACTCTGCTCATGCGCTGCCCAGGCTCTCAGACCGCGCGCCGAGAAGGTTGTGCATGGCCGCAAGCTCCAGCAACGAGCGGGACTGCATCTTGTTCATGATGTTCTTCTTGTGCACCTTGGTCGTCACCTCACTGGTGCCGATCTGCCTGGCAATCTGCTTGTGCGACAAGCCGCCTACCACCAGCGAGAAGACCTGGCGCTCACGCTGAGTCAGGCGCTGGTACTTTTCCTCGACCTGCCGCGCATGGAGCCACTTGCGGCCTTCGGCCACGGCACGGGCGCGCACTGTCTGCAACAAGGTCAGCAACTGGTCTTCATCGAACGGCTTGGTCAGGAACTCCACCGCTCCGGCGCGCATGGCCTGGACTGTCATCGGGATGGTGCCGAAGCCGGTCATGAACACGATCGGCCAGGGCAGCGCCAGCCGGCACAGCGCATCCTGTACCTCCAGGCCGCTTGTACCCGGCAAGTGCATGTCCAGCAGCAGGCAGGCACAGGGGGTTTCCAGGCGGGCCTCGAACAGGGCCTCGGCGCTGGCAAACAAGTGATGCGGGATGTCCTGCGAGCGCAACAGCCGGCCCAAAGCGGTGCGCACCGACGGGTCGTCATCCACGACCAGCACCGGCACGTTCACGCGCTCATCGAGCGGCTCGACAGCCTCGGCCATGGTGTGCAGCAACGACCCACCCAGTGCCTGACCCGGCACCTCGAGGCTGATCTGCGCGGCCAGACGGTAGCCCCGGCGCGGCACGGTCTGGATCAGGCCGCGGTCGCCAAAGGCCTTGCGCAGCAAGGACACCTGCACCTGCAAGTTATTGTCCTCAACCACCGTACCAGCCCACACCTGACTGAACAGCTCGTCCTTGCCGACCACGCGGCCCCTGGCCCTGATCAGCGTGGCCAGCACTTCGAAAGCACGCCCCCCCAACAGGATCGGCTTGCCGTCGACATAGACTTCGCGCCGCTCCAGCGACACCAGGGCATTGCCTATTCGGATCATGGCTTCCTCGCGCGGGCACGGGCGTTTTCGCTGCATGGGCAGCCTAAGCCAGCATACGCATTCAGACAATTATCCCGAGGGATAGGTTGGCCTGAGGACTATACAAAAGCCCGCCAACCCTCAGGGGACGATAACGGACAACAGCGTGCCCGTTCCTGCCAAGCAGGCTGTATCCCGCATTCATGCTGGGCCCGCTGCGTATACTCGCGCCTCAGGATGTCGCTAGCGGGGGTGCTTTATGCTCGATGAACGCCTTGCCCACAGGCCCATCGATTACGATCAGTCAATCGACGAAGGCTGGCTGAACCAGTGCGAGATCAGCGCGCTGGGCCAGGAAGGTGAACTCAGCTATTTCCGCCTGCGCGACCCAGCCACAAATCAGGCTTGGATTGCCGTGCGCGCCCCGCTCGAGGCCCCTACCGCCTGTCAGCGCCTGGAACGTGACTACCGCCTGCAACTGGACCCGCAATGGGCGGTGATCCCCTCTGCGTTCGTGCGCTCGGCTGAAGGCCCATTGCTGGTGTACCCGGCCGTGCGCTCAGTCGCCGACCTGATCGCGGAAGGCCCTGCGGCGCTGGAGCCGTTTCTCGACATCGCGGTGAACGCCTCCCTCGCGTTGGCGCAAGCGCACGAAGCCAATGTGCTGCACGGTACACTGCAGCCCGGGCATGTGTGCCTGGGCGCCCACCAGCGGGTGCGACTGGGCTTCTTTCGCGCCGACCCGGCAGAGCGGATCAGCGAACAGGGCACCCCGCTCGGCAATTGGGCCTACCTGGCACCGGAACAGGTTTGCCCGCACGGTAGCACCAGCGACCGACGCAGTGACATCTATGCCCTGGGCGCGATCCTCTACCAGTTATTGCTGGGCGATCTGCCACTGGCCGGGCGTGACACCCAGCACTGGCGACAGCTGCATGCGGGTGTGCAGCCGCGTGCGGCCTGCGAAGTGGACAGCAACGTGCCGCCACCCCTCAGCCTCATCCTGGCAAAGGCCTTGGCCAAAGAGCCGGACGCCCGCTACCAGAGCGCGCGCGCCCTTGCAGTGGACTTGGCTCACTGCCAGCGGCAGTGGGCCGCCCACAAAACCCTGGCACCCTTCACGCCAGGTTGCGCCGACCCGGTAGCGCCTGGCCGCGCACGCCTGTACGGCCGCGGCGCCGAGCAAAAGGCCATTACCCTGCTGCTCAGGGCCTTGCATCGCCACAGCAAACCACAAGCCCTGGTCATCAACGGCGCTGCTGGCATGGGCAAGTCGAGCCTTGTCGAAGCAGCGCTCAAGGTCAACGCTGAAGGTTACTGGGCCCTCGGCAAGTGCAACAGCCAAGCCCAAGCTGTGCCCTACACGCCCTGGATCGAAGTACTCGGCGCCCTGACCACCCAGTTGCTGGCCAAGAACAGTCAGGACCTCGACACCCTGCGCCGCGAAATCCTGCGCCGCATCAAAGGTCATGGCCGCCTGCTCGGCAAGCTGGCCCCGGACCTGCAACTGATTCTCGGCCCACTGCCCCAATTACCCGCCAAGCCCACGCGCCTTGCGCTGCAGAAGGAACTGCACGCGATCATTGAATTCCTGCAGGTTTTCACCCGGCCTGGCCAACCGCTGGTGCTGTTCTTTGACGACCTGCAATGGGCCGACGACGCCACCCGACAACTGTTGGCCCAACTGCTGGCTGAAGCGCCGGCCAACCTGCTGCTGATTTTTACCCGGTGCAACGATACGCCCACCACCAGCGCACCGCTGGCCATACCTGCAACGGTGCGCAGCACCACGCTGAACCTGCGGCCGCTGGCCGTTGGAGCGGTGGCCGAGCTGATTGGCGAGCGCTACCACGTTGCCCCCGAGGAGGCATTTCAGCTAGCCGAACTGGTGCACGACAAAACGGCGGGCAACCCGTTTTTCATCAACCAGATCCTCAGGGCCATGGTCGAGGACCAGCTGTTCATCTTCGACACCCAGGCCATGCGCTGGTCGTGGTGCCTGCAGGCTGTGGCCCGGCACTGCTATTCCGACAATGTGGCCGACCTGATGGTCCACCGCCTGGGGCGCCTGCCGGCACCGCAACGCGACCTTGTGCGGGTCGTCAGCGCGGCGGGCAGCCACTGCGATGAGCGCCTGCTTCGCCAGCTGCTCGCCCAGCCGCCAGGCGAACCGTTGAAAACCTTGATTGGCGCCGGTTTCGTGCAACCGGGCCAGAACGGCTTGGGCTTTACTCATGACCGGGTGATGGAGGCCGCTTATGCACTAACGCCCGAGCACGAGCGCGCCTCGCTGCATGCACGCATCGCCCTGGCCATGCGCCAGGCTTGGCCAGACTACATGCAGGAGGGGCTGTTCGAGCTCGCCAGCCAGCTGCAACGTGCCGCCCCCTGCGGGTTTACAGCGGATGACTGCGAAGCGTTCCTGCAGCTTTTACGCGAGGCCGCATCACGCGCACGCGACGCCGGCGCCTTCGAGCAGGCCGCAGGCTACCTGCACACCGCCGAGCAGTTGCTGCACCACGGCGCCACGCTTGAAAGCCGCGCCACGCATGGCTTTGCCATCGCCTGCATGGCGACGGAGTGCGACATGCAACTGTCACGAACGATCGCGGCCGAGGCACGCCTCACTGAATGCAGACAGCGTGCCCGCTCGGCGTTGCAGCAGGCGCGAGCGTGCCGGCTGCAGGCACTGCTGTATACCTTGCGCGGTGACTATCAGGCAGCCATCGACAGCGCCCTGAGCGGCCTGGACTTACTGGGTATAAGCCCGGTGCGGGGCGTCGACTGGCAACAGGTCGAGGCCAGTCACGCCCATGTACAGGCGTTGGTCGAACAGAAAGGTCGGCATTGCCTGGAGTCGCTACCGCGCACCGAATCGGAGGAAGTGACGGTTGCCACTAGCCTGTTGGCCACCCTGTCATCATCGTTCTTCGTGAAGGATGACATCTGCTTCCTGCACCTGGCCAAGCTGATGGAAATGTCGCTGCTACACGGCGTTGCCCCAGGTAGCACCTACGGCATGGCCTGGTACGGGGTGATGATTGCAGAACGTTTCGGCGCTTACCATGATGGCCATGCCTGTTGCCTGGCCGCGCTCAAGCTGATCGAGCGACACGGTTTCGAAGCTGATTTGACCAGTGCGCTGCTGGCCCTGGACCAGGTCAGCGCCTGGACCTCACCCATGGAATTCGCCCGACGTACCACGTTGGATGCCATCGACTCGGCGCGCCTGAGCGGCGACCTGGCGATGAGCTGCTACGCCTGCAACCATCTGGTATCAGATTCGCTGTTCATGGGCCGCTACCTGCCGGACGTGGTCGAGGAAGTGGCGCAAGGCCTGGCCACTGTGCGTCACCACGGCTACCGCGATGTCGAGCAGATCCTGCAGGCCCAGCAAGCGTTCGTCGCCAACCTGAGTGGCCTGCCCTGCCCGGCCCCGGCCGCCCCCTCCAGGTCGCCCACCACGCGGTTCTTCCAACACCTGTTCGCCGCCATGTGTGCCTTTTACATGGGCAATATCCCGAAGGCCATGCGCGACCTGGCATTGGCCGGTGACAACAGCTGGGCGGCACCGGCGCACATCAACCTGGCCGACTATCATCTGTTCCGCGGCCTGGCCTTGGGCAGCCCCGAAGCCCACGGCAGCCTTGCCGACAAGCTGCGCGAGCTACAGGCCCTGCGCGAGCGCTTCAGCCGCTGGGCCGGCTTCAACCCGGCCACCTTCCGCAGCAAGCAGTTGCTGATCGAGGGCGTCATCGCCAAGCTCGAAGGCGACGGCCTGGGCGCGATCCGCTGCTTCGACCAGGCGCAAATCGCCGCCACCGCTGCCGGTTTCATCCACGAGCAGGCACTGGCCCATGAACAGCTGGCCGAGGTGTGCATCCCCAACGGCCTGATCTCCGGCGCCAACCTGCACCTGCGCATCGCCCGCGACTGCTTCCATATCTGGGGCGCGACCGGCAAGGTGCACCAGCTTGAGACGTTGCATCCGTTTCTGCGCACCCAGCCGGTTCAGGAAACTTATCGCGCCACCCACCAGGCCAGGCTGGACCTCGAAGCCGGCATCGAAGCTGCGCGGGCGCTGTCCGAGGAAGTACTGCTCGAAGGCCTGATCGAAACCCTGATGGGCCATCTGACCCAGCACTCCGGTGCCGATCATGGCGTGTTGCTGATTGTAAGCGGGGCCGAATTCCAGATGGCTGCCCTGGCCCACATCGACGACGCCGGGCTGCACGTGAGCATGGACAACTGCCAGAAGTTCATGACCCAGGCACCGCTGTCAGTCATCAACGCCACCATGCGCACCCGCAAACCGCTGGTGCTCAACGATGCCCTTGATGAGTGCCCTGAGGCCTTCCGCCAACAACTGCAGGCACGCAACGCCCGCTCGGTGCTGTGCCTGCCGCTGGTGATCCAGGGCGTGCTGATCGGCCTGGTGTACCTGGAAAACCGGCTTGTGCCGAACCTGTTCGGCAGTCAGCGCCTGGCCATGCTGGAGATCCTCGCCTCGCAGGCGGCGGTATCGCTACAAACGGCCAAGTTCTACACGCGTCTGGCCGAGGAAAACCAGATCCGCGCACAGATGGAAACTGAGTTGCGCCGCTCGCGTGCGGAACTGGCACGCAGTGCGCACTTGCAGGCGATGAATGAGCTGTCAGCGTCCATCGCTCACGAGATCAGCCAGCCGCTCCTGGGCATCGCCTCCAATGCCGCGGCCAGCCTGCGCTGGCTGAAACGCGCCAAACCCGACCTGGAAGAAGCGATTGCCGGCCTGGAAGATATCCGCAACGACAGCGAACGGGCCGCCAACATCGTGCGGGCGCTACGGTCCCTGGCCAAGCAGTCGCCGATGCAACTCAAGGCGGTGAGGCTGGACGAGTTGATCCGCGAGGTGGTGCGCCTGACCTCGGCCGATGCCGCCAAGGGCAAGGTGAATGTGCAGACGCAGCTACAGGCCGGGGTCTGCGTGACAGCCGACCCGGTGCAGTTGCAGCAGCTGGTGTTCAACCTGATTACCAATGCTCTGGAAGCATTGGCTGGGTATCGCAGTGACGGGGTGCTGAAGATTGGATCGGCGGTGGTCAAGGATGGGGTGGAAATCTGCGTGGACGACAACGGACCGGGGATCGTAGCGGACGAGCGGGAGCGTGTATTCGATGCGTTTCATACCACCAAGACCGGTGGCATGGGGATGGGCTTGGCGATCTGCAGTTCGGTGGCTCAGGCCCACGGCGGGCAGTTGCAGGCGCTGGTGTCGCAGTTGGGTGGATGCCGGATTCGCTTCTTTCTGCCTGTGAGTCACTCATAACCTGTGCCGGCCTCTTCGCGGGTAAACCCGCTCCTACAGTCGGCGCAGCCATGGTAGGGGCGGGTTTACCCGCGAAGAGGCCGATACAGGTTTACATCATCGCGAGGCGAGCGCTGCGTAGCTGTTCATCAGGTTGCGGTAGTTGGGAATACGCTGCGACAGCAGGTTGCCCAGCCCTTCGATATCGTTGCGCCAGTCGCGGTGCAGTTCGCAGGCCACCGAGAACCAGTTCATCATCTGCGCACCCGCCTGGGTCATGCGCACCCAAGCCGCTTGCTGCACGGTTTCGTTGAAGGTGCCCGAGGCATCGGTCACCACGAACACTTCAAAGCCTTCCGCCAGCGCCGACAGGGTCGGGAAAGCCACGCACACATCGGTCACCACACCAGCGATGATCAGTTGCTTGCGGCCCGTGGCCTTGATTGCCTTGACGAAATCTTCGTTGTCCCAGGCGTTAATCTGGCCCGGACGGGCAATGTACGGCGCATCCGGAAACATTTCTTTCAGCTCGGGCACCAACGGGCCATTCGGGCCTTGCTCGAAGCTGGTGGTGAGGATGGTCGGCAGGCCAAAGAATTTGGCGAGGTCGCCCAAGGCCAGCACGTTGTTCTTGAATTCGTTGGGCGAAAAATCCTGCACCAGCGAGATCAGGCCAGTCTGGTGGTCGACCAGCAGCACCACGGCGTCGTCTTTGTTCAGGCGCTTGTAATCGGGTTGGCTCATGGGGGTGACTCCTTGGGTTGGGATAACGGGCCGGCACTGTCCGCAGGGGGTTATACCGGTGGATAGCTTCGGCTTAAGAAAGTACCTGCGCCTGCCGCCAGGCCTTGGGTGGCTGGCCGACCAGGCGGCTGAACGCGCGGGTGAAATGGGCCTGGTCACAAAAGCCGCATTCCAGACTCACATGGGTGATAGGTGCCTCAGTGGCGAGCAAGCGCTTGGCCTTTTCCATGCGCGCCAGCAGGCGCCAGGCTTGCGGCGAAAGGCCGGTGTTGACTTTGAAAGCGCGAGAAAAATGGCTGCGGGTAAGGTTGCATACCGCGGCGATCTCAATGATCGACAACGGGCTGTGCAACATCAGCTCCTTGGCCCGGCGCAGCCGCGCGGGCGTGAGTGCGCCGGGGGTTTGCAGCGGCGCTTCGGGCGTCCCAGGGTACATGGCGACTCTCCTGTTCAATGCAGAAAGTCTCGCCCCCGGCACATGACGAAGTCCTGAGCCAAACCTGAATTATTGTTAATTGTGCGCTGCTGGCCCTGAGCGTTTTGCCGATACCTTAAGATGCGTTTCGTATTCAGCTTCTGGCCGCTACCCGCGGCCGGCATTCAAGGCGACAGAGGTATGCAGGAAAAACCCGCCCACCGCACCGTGGCCATGGTGCTGTTCAACGATGTGCTACTGCTGGATGTCACCGGCCCCATGGATGCATTCGCCATCGCCAACCGGTTCTTGCCAGCAGAACGGCAATATCGGCTGCTGACCTTGGCCGAGGGACAAGCGGTGGTACGCGGCTCATGCGGCCTGAAGGTAGTGGCAGACCGGCGCCTGGAAGACTTGCCGGAAGCCGTCGACCTGTTGCTGGTGCCCGGCGGCCCAGGAGCCTATGCCGTCGCATTGCCAGGGATCGAGCGCTGGCTACCCAAGGCCGTGCGCCAGGCCAGACGCTTCGGTGCCATCTGCACCGGAGTGTTCCTGCTGGGGCGGGCCGGGTTACTCAATGGCTATCGCTGCACCACCCACTGGAATTACGTGGAGCGCCTGGCACAAGCGTTTCCCGAGGCCAAGGTGGAGACCGAGCAGATTTATGTGATGGACCGCTGCCTGATCACCTCGGGCGGTATCACTGCGGGGATCGACCTGGCACTGGCGGTGGTTGCCGAGGACCATGGCAAGGCGCTGGCCCTGGAAGTGGCCAAGGTGCTGCTGGTTGCCCGTCATCGTCAGGGCGGGCAGACACCTTACGGGCCGTTGCTGGCTGCGGTACCACGCGACGACTCGCCGATTGCCCGGGTGCAGGCCTATATAGTCGACCACATCGAGCAGGCGTTCACCGTGCAGAAAATGGCCGAACTGGTGGCCATGAGCGGGCGTAACTTTGCCCGGACGTTTCTGCGGGAGGTGGGAATGACGCCGCTGCAGTACCTGCAGAATGCGCGCATCGACCGCGCGCGCAAGCTGCTCGAAGGCAGCGACCTGCCGTTAAAGGTTGTGGCGGCGCAGTGCGGGTTTGGCAGCGACCGGCATTTGCGCAAGGTGTTCTGTGAGCGGATAGGCATGACGCCGGCGCAGTATCGCACGCAGTTTGGTGGGGGTTGAGCGCGGGCCACTCACACAACTGACCACAGCCACCGTCTCTTTTTTCAGGACAATGTTTCTTCCCGACATCAGATTGTCTAATGCCACCCCAGCCTCCAGAATCGTCGGCCAACCTGTAATAACGCTGCCCCGGCAGCTCATGGAGTAAGAGCCAATGCCACACGAAGGCAGCCTTCTGCAAACTGCAGTGATCTTCCTGCTTGCCGCCGTCCTCGCCGTACCCCTGGCCAAGCGCTTACAACTGGGTGCCATGCTCGGCTACCTGCTCGCCGGTGTGGTCATCGGCCCGCAGGCACTTGGCCTGGTCCACGACACAGAAAGGGTGGCGCACATTTCCGAACTGGGCGTGGTCTTGCTGCTGTTCATCATCGGCCTGGAGCTGTCGCCCAAACGCTTGTGGCTGATGCGCAAGTCGGTGTTTGGTGTCGGCACTGCCCAAGTATTGCTGACCGGCGCGGTTATCGGCGCCATCGCCCTGTTCGGCTTCAGCCAGACGCTGCCCGCGGCCATCGTGCTCGGTCTGGGCCTGGCGCTTTCGTCTACCGCCCTTGGCCTGCAGAGCCTGGCCGAGAACAAACAGCTCAATGCCCCGCACGGCCGTCTGGCGTTCGCCATCCTGTTGTTCCAGGACATCGCCGCGATCCCGCTGATCGCCTTGGTACCACTGCTGGCCGCCACTGGCCCGGACACCAGCAGTGGCGACAGCCTGGAGAATGGCCTGAAGGTATTCGCCAGCATCGCCGTGGTCATCATCGGCGGCCGCTACCTGTTGCGCCCGGTGTTCCGCACCGTGGCTCGCACCGGCCTGCCGGAAGTGTCCACTGCCACCGCCCTGCTGGTGGTGATCGGCACCGCCTGGCTGATGGAACAAGCCGGTATTTCCATGGCCCTGGGCGCCTTCCTCGCCGGCCTGCTGCTGGCAGACTCGGAATACCGCCACGAGCTGGAATCACAGATCGAACCCTTCAAGGGCCTGCTGCTGGGGCTGTTCTTCATCAGCGTCGGGATGGGTGCAAACCTGCACCTGCTGCTGGAGATGCCGCTGGTGGTGCTGGGCCTGACCCTGTTGCTGGTGGCCGTGAAGCTGGTGCTGCTGGTCGGCACCGGTCGCCTGGCCGGCGGCCTGAGCGGCGCCAGCGCGCTGCAACTGGGCATGGTGCTGGCCGCCGGCGGCGAGTTTGCCTTTGTGGTGTTCAAGCTGGGCAAGGACCAGGGCCTGTTCGATACCCAGACCTACGACCTGCTGCTGATGACCATTACCCTGTCGATGGCCATCACCCCACTGCTCATGATTGGCTGCGCCCGTGCCCTCAAACGCGCGCAGCCAGTGCGTGAAGTGCCCGAACATTACAAGGCCATCGACGCCGGCACGCCGCGGGTGGTAATCGCCGGCATGGGCCGCATGGGCCAGATCGTCGCGCGTATCCTGCGAGCACAGAAGATCCCGTTCGTTGCCCTGGAAACCTCGGTGGATGCCATCGAGATGACCCGTATGTTCGAACAGGTGCCGGTGTTCTACGGTAACCCGCTGCGCCCCGAAGTACTGCATGCGGCCAAGGTGGGTGAGGCGGAGTACTTCATCATCACCATCGATGACCCGGAAGCCGCCATTCGTAGCGCTGAACGGGTAAAACGCCTGTACCCGCACCTGAAAGTGCTGGCCCGGGCGCGTAACCGCCAGCACGTACACAAACTGGCGGATGTGGGCGCCGAGCCGATTCGCGAGACATACCACTCCAGCCTGGAAATGGCCCGCCGGGCACTGGTGGGGTTGGGCCTGAGCGATGAACAGGCGGCGGACCGCATTGCACGGTTTACCCAACATGACGAAGAGGTGCTGGAGGCCCAGGGGCAGGTACGTGATGACCGGGCCAAGGTGATGCAGACGGGCAAGGAGGCGCGGGTGGAGCTGGAAAGGTTGTTTGAATCGGATGCGGGTTGAGGCCTTTTGGCGCATGCCTTGAGGGTTGTAGTGCCTGTGAGATCGAGCGCCGCCCGCGCGGCGCATCGCGAGCAAGCTCGCTCCTACATTTGTTTCGGGCCAGTATCGCCTGTGCCTGCGCGCGCGACCGCCCTGTTTGTCCCTCACGATATCGAGGTGAGCGCCAAGGGGACGTGCGCGTCTGCCCCAGGAATAATTGGCCCGAAACAAATGTAGGAGCGAGCATGCCTTGAGGGTTGTAGAGCCTGTGAGATCGAGCGCCGCCCGCGCGGCGCATCGCGAGCAAGCTCGCTCCTACATCTGTTTCGGGCCAGTATTGCCTGTGCCTGCGCGCGCGACCGCCCTGTTTGTCCCCCACGATATCGAGGTGAGCGCCAAGGGGACGCGCGCGTCTGCCCCAGGAATAATTGGCCCGAAACAAATGTAGGAGCGAGCTTGCTCGCGATGCGCCGCGCGGGCGGCGCTCGATCTCATGGGCGCCCAAAAACTATCGCCAGGCACCTGGAAGCCATCCTGCAATTTCCTGACGATCACCTCGCCGCCATTACGCGAACTCACAAAAACCATCACAAATCGTCTAGTTCTCAGCTGGGTCCTACTTCCCCGCGAACCATTTCCTACGTTCACGCCAATCCCAAGGAATTATCCTACACACCGTGTCGACACCCGTCTGATTGTCCGGGGAAGGCCTGCTCTCTAGGCTGACCGGGTCGCTGTCGGTTCAGCGATCGGGTGTGGAAACCCGGCAGGTAATCGGAATGGCAGTTGTCATGGCAGCTGCGCGCGGGAGGCCGAATGGCCTGCCGGGGTTCCGATAGCCCGGATTTCCACCCCGCGTGCAGCCGCCACCCTTCGCGTGGAAACGGATGGTGCCGGCCAACCTCTATCGGAGTTTGGCTATGAAAAAGATTGTCCCCGATCCCCCGCACTGGCGTTGAATCTTGCGCGATCCCTGTGGGAGCGGGCTTGCCCGCGAAAAGGCCGGTACAGCAAACAAAAAAGGCCGGCTCCCTATAGAGAGAGCCGGCCTTTGTGCGCGTTGCTGATGGTTGATTACTTACCCGCAGTCAGCGCGTTATAGCTGGTCATCAGGTTGCGATAATCCGGAATGTGGTTGGAGCAAAGTGCAGCCAGCCCTTCGACATCGTTGCGCCAGTCGCGGTGCAGCTCGCAGGCCACGCCGAACCAGGTCATCAGTTGCGCACCCGCCTGGCTCATGCGGTCATGGGCAGCATCGCGGGTCATTTCGTTGAAAGTGCCGGAAGCATCAGTCACCACGAACACGTCAAATTCTTCCTCCAAGGCCGACAGCGCCGGGAACGCCACGCAAACCTCGGTCACAACACCGGCAATGATCAGCTGCTTCTTGCCGGTCGCCTTCACCGCCTTGACGAAATCCTCGTTGTCCCAGGCGTTGATCTGGCCAGGGCGGGCAATGTACGGCGCATCCGGGAACAGGGCTTTCAGTTCCGGCACCAGCGGGCCATTGGGGCCTTGCTCGAAGCTAGTGGTGAGGATGGTCGGCAGGTTGAAGAACTTGGCCAGGTCAGCCAGCGCCAGCACGTTGTTCTTGAACTTGTCCGGCTCGATATCGCGCACCAGGGACAGCAGGCCAGCCTGGTGGTCCACCAGCAGTACGGCAGCGTCGTCTTTGTTCAGGCGGTTGTAGGTGAATTTGCTCATGGTCTGTGCTCCTAAGGGTTATGAACTTTTCAGCAATCCGGGGTGTTTCGCGTTGATGGGCACAGATTAAAATCATCACCTTTGCGGCGGTAGTTAGCAGAATCTGGCTTTAGCGTTCTGATTTAGGAACGATGGATTTGTAAGGGCTGTGCTGGCCTCTTCGCGGCTAAAGCCGCTCCTACAGGGACCGCGCAGGCCTCGGGCCTTTGGTGTCCTGTAGGAGCGGCTTTAGCCGCGAAGGGCCGGCAAAGGCAACCAAATACCCGGAGACCGATCATTGGAAGACCTCAACTCCCTCTACTACTTCACCCAGGTCGTCGAACATGGCGGCTTCGCCCCGGCCGGGCGGGCGCTGGACATGCCCAAGTCAAAACTCAGCCGGCGAATCGCCGACCTTGAAGACCGTCTGGGCGTGCGGCTGCTGAACCGCACCAGCCGGCACTGCTCGCTGACCGAGATCGGCCAGGCCTACTACAACCGTTGCCTGGCCATGCGCGTGGAGGCCGAGGGCGCGGCGGAAATAATCGAGCGCAACCGCAGCGAACCGCGCGGCCTGGTGCGCATCAGTTGCCCGACCACCCTGCTCAACTCCTGGGTCGGGCCGATGCTGACCCGCTACATGCTCAAGTACCCGCAGGTGGAGCTGTTCATCGAAAGCACCAACCGCCGCGTCGACCTGCTGCATGAGGGCTTCGACATCGCCCTGCGGGTGCGCTTTCCGCCGCTGGAGAACACCGACATGGTGATGAAGGTGCTGAGTAACAGCACCCAGTGCCTGGTTGGCCAACCTCAATACCTGGCGCAACTGCCCAAAGGGTTTGACCCACAGTTGCTGGGCACGCTACCCAGCGTGCATTGGGGCAGTGCCCAGCGCGAGTACCAGTGGGAACTGTTCCAGGGTGAGGACAACAGCCGCAGCATCGTCATCCCGCATACACCACGCATGGTGACTGACGACCTGTTTGCCCTGCGCCATTTCGTGGTGGCCGGAGTGGGGATCGCCCACTTGCCGCGGGTGGCAGTGCGTGAGGATCTGGCGGCGGGACGTCTGGTTGAGCTGATTCCGGACTGGCACCCGCGCTGCGGTATCGTGCATGCAATCTTCCCATCGCGGCGAGGGTTGCTGCCGTCGGTGCGGGCACTGATCGACCATCTGGCTGAGGAATTTGCCATCAGCGACATGGCTTGAGGTCCCGACTGGCTGACCCGGCCTATTCGCGGGCATGCCCGCTCCCACAGGTATTGCACAAGGCTCGGGGCCGGTGGTGGCCCTGTAGGAGCGGCTTTAGCCGCGAAAGGGCCGGTACAGGTAATGCAAATCCCCACCCAGCACACCCTTACAAGACCTTGGGTCTACTCTTCTTCCACACTCCCGGATCATCCCCCGGAGCCCCTCATGATCCGCGCCACTCACGGACCAAGCCGCGCCCTGCTCGCCACCCTCGCCCTCTGGCCGGCGCTCAGCCAGGCCGGTGAACCCGGCTGGTCGCTGCTCAGCCGCAACTATTTCCTGCACAGTGACTTCCGCTCGCCCTCCGGCAGTGGCCAGAACTACCGCCAGGAATGGGCCCAAGGCTTCATCGGCGAGGTCCGTTCCGGCTTCACCGAAGGCACTGTCGGCGTCGGCATCGATGCCCATGGCTTTCTTGGCCTCAAGCTCGACGGCGGCCGCGGCCATGCCGGCACCGGCCTGATGCCGCGCGACAGCGATGGCCGCGCCGAATCCGAGTCCTCCAGCGCCGGTGCCGCGCTCAAACTGCACCTGAGCAACACCCGGCTGCGCTACGGCGAGATGATGGTGGAAACCCCGGTGTTCGACACCGGTGACAAACGCCTGCACCCGGAATACGCCACCGGCTGGCTGGTGGAAAACACCGACCTGCCCGACTGGCGCCTGCAGGCCGGGCGTTTCACTGCCTTCAACAACCAGGACAACAGTTCCACCCACGACGACTTCAGCGGCTACGGCGCCAGCACCCACAACCGGGCCATCAGCCTGGCCGGTGCCACCTTCGCGCCCAACGGGCCGTTCGGCGCCGCACTGTATGCCGGGCAGCTGGAAAACACCTGGCGCCAGGCCTACCTCAACCTGAACCTGGCGGAGGGCAACTGGCGCCTGGACGGCAACCTGTACAAAACCCGCGACACCGGCAACGCCAGCGCAGGGGTGATCGACACCCTCGCCTACAGCCTGCTGGCCAGGTACAGCTTCGGCGCCCAGGCGCTGAGCCTGGCCTACCAGAAGGTCGAGGGCGACACCCCGTTCGACTTCGTCGGCGGCGACTCCATCTACCTGGCCAACGCGATCAAGTACGCCGACTTCAACGGCCCGGGCGAGCACTCGTGGCAACTGCGCTACGACCTGGACTTCGCCACCCTTGGCGTACCTGGCCTGAGCCTGATGGGCCGCTATGTCAGCGGCCGCGGCATCGACGGCAGCCATGCGCCTGCGGGCGGCGCCTATGTGAACCAGTACGGTGACGGCGGCAAGCACTGGGAGCGCGACATCGACCTGAAATACGTGGTGCAGTCGGGGGCTGCCAAGGACCTGAGCCTGTCGTTCTCCCACGTCAGCCACCGCGCCAACCAGGCCCAGGCGGGCGGTGATATCGACCGCATCTACCTGATCATCGAATACCCACTCAAAGGCAGCTTCTGACATGAGTACATCCCCTTCAGGTGCCTGGAGCCCGTTGCGTAACACCACCTTCCGCATGCTGTGGATCGCCACCATCGCCTCCAACATCGGCACCTGGATGCACGAGGTGGGCGCCGGCTGGCTGATGACCACGCTGTCGGCCAGCCCGCTGCACGTGGCGTTGATCCAGGTAGCCGGCTCGCTGCCGATGTTCTTCCTGGCCCTGCCGGCCGGCGCAGCGGCGGACATCGTCGACAAACGCCGCTACCTGTTGCTGGTGCAACTGTGGATGTCTTGCGTAGCGGTTGTGCTGGCGGCCTTGACCTTGCTCGGGATGATGAACGTCACCTTGTTGCTGGTGCTGACCCTGGCACTGGGCATTGGTACAGCGCTGATGATGCCAGCGTGGAGCGCACTGACACCAGAACTGGTGGGCAAGGAGGACCTGGCCAACGCGGTGGCGCTTTCCAGTGTCGGCATCAACGTGTCACGGGCCATCGGCCCGGCACTGGCGGGGGTGGTGGTGAGCATGGTCGGCCCGTGGCTGACCTTCGCCCTGAATGCCATCTCGTTCGCGGGTGTGATTCTGGTGCTGTTCCTGTGGAAGCGCGAGGTGAAGGAACCACTGCTGCCGGCCGAGCGCTTCGTTGGCGCCATGCGCACCGGGTTGCGCTTTGCCCGCAGTGCCAAGCCGTTGCAGGCCGTCATGCTACGCGCGTTGGCGTTCTTTTTCTGCGCCAGCGCCGGCACTTCACTGCTGCCGCTGATCGTGCGTGGCGAGATGCGCGGCACCGCAGCGGACTTCGGCCTGCTGCTGGCGGCCATCGGTATTGGCGCAGTGGCGGGTGCCACCTTGCTGCCGCGCCTGCGTGAGCGCATCAGCCGGGACCGCCTGGTGTTTCTGGCCAGCCTGCTGTATGCCCTGTTCCTGCTGGCCCTGGCGCTGGTGCGCAACTTCTATGTGCTGCTGCCAGCGATGCTGCTCAGCGGCGCGGCGTGGATCGCGGTGCTGTCCAACCTGCAAGTGGCTGCGCAGACTTCGGTGCCAGCCTGGGTAAGGGCGCGGGCTTTGTCGGTATACATTCTGATCTTCTTCGGTGCCATGGCCTGTGGCGGCCTGTTGTGGGGCACGCTGGCCAGCCATGCAACGATCACCTTCAGCCTGCTGCTGGCCGCAGGCGGCCTGGCGCTGGGTACCTTGCTGACCTGCAAGGTGACGCTGCCGGAAACCGAGGCAGAAGAGCTGACGCCGTCGCTGCATTGGCCGGTGCCGGTGCTGAGCGATGACATGGACAAGGAAGTCGGACCGGTGATGGTCACCGTCGAGTACCATATCGCCCCCACCAAGGCCGAGGCCTTCCAGCAGGCGGCGCGAGAGCTGGAAGCGATGCGCAAGCGCAATGGCGCACTGTCGTGGGGGTTGATGCGGGACAGTGCTGATCCGGCGTTGTGGCTGGAGTTCTTCTTCGAGGAATCATGGCTGGAGCATCTGCGGCATCATCATCGGGTGACCCGTGGTGAGCTGAAGATCGAGGCGCGGGTCAGGATGCTGCAGACCGATGGAATTGAAGTGCGAATTCGGCATTTGTTGGCTGGCGGGGAGCATAAGGCTCACCATTGATGCTGGCCTTTGCGGCCCTTTCGCGGGTAAACCCGCTCCTACAGGGACCGCGCAGCCCCTGCAGGCGCGGGCTGGCCCGCGGAAAGACCGCAAAGACCCTGTATACTCGCGAAAAGGCAGCAAAGGCCCCGTAGGAGCGGGTTCACCCGCGAAAGGGCCGGCACTGAAGACACAAAAAAGGGGCCAGTTATTGGCCCCCGTTCTTCAAATCAGCTCACCTTAGAAAGCGAAGCACGAACAGCCCAGCGCCCCCCAGAAGCCCTGGAAGTCATTGACCGGAACACTCGATTTGCGCGCCTTGTCATGGCTGTGGGCATGCACCCCGCACGGCCCCGAGCACTGGTGCACAGCGGCTGCCAACGATGGCGTACCGACACGCCAGTGCCCAGGTACCTTGGTCACCGGCGACCACTCCGGCAGCACCGGCACCTGCGGCGGGCCAAGCTTGTCGAACTCGCCAGCACCGTACACCACCTTGCCATCAACGATGGTCAGCACCGACTCGATGCCCTTGATCGCTTCTTCATCGACACTGAAGAAGTCCAGCGACAATGCTGCCAGGTCAGCCAGCTGGCCCACCTTGATCTGGCCTTTCTTGCCTTGCTCGCTGGAAAACCAGGCGCTGCCCTGGGTGAACAGTTGCAGCGCGGTGTCACGGCTCAAGCCTTCCGGGTACAGCTCCATGCCACCGACCGTCTTGCCGCTGACCAGCCAGTACAGTGAGGTCCACGGGTTGTAGCTGGACACGCGAGTGGCGTCGGTACCCGCGCCCACCGGCACGCCCATTTCAAGCATGCGCTTGATCGGCGGGGTCTGCTCGGCGGCCTTGGCGCCGTAGCGGTCGACGAAGTACTCACCCTGGAAGGCCATGCGGTCCTGGATGGCGATACCGCCGCCCAGCGCACGCACGCGTTCGATGTTCTGCGGGGTGATGGTCTCGGCATGATCGAAGAACCAGGGCAGGCCGTTAAATGGAATGTCGCGGTTGACCTTCTCGAACACGTCGAGCATACGCGTGATCGATTCGTTGTAGGTGGCGTGCAGGCGGAACGGCCAGCGCTGCTCGACCAGGTGGCGCACCACCGGCTCCAGCTCTTCTTCCATGGTCTGCGGCAAGTCCGGGCGCGGCTCAAGGAAGTCCTCGAAGTCGGCGGCGGAGAATACCAGCATCTCACCGGCGCCGTTGTGGCGCAGGAAGTCGGTGCCACTGTGCAGCTTGACGCTGGACGTCCACTTCTTGAAGTCGTCCAGCTCTTCCTTGGGCTTCTGGGTGAACAGGTTGTAGGCGATGCGCACGGTCAGCTGGTTATTGTCGGCCAGTTCCTGGATAACCGAGTAGTCATCGGGGAAGTTCTGGTAGCCGCCGCCAGCATCGATGGCGCTGGTCAGGCCCAGGCGGTTCAGCTCACGCATGAACTGGCGGGTGGAGTTGACCTGGTACTCCAGCGGCAGTTTCGGCCCCTTGGCCAGCGTTGCGTACAGGATCATCGCGTTCGGGCGGGCGATCAGCATGCCGGTCGGGTTGCCGAACTTGTCGCGCTGGATCTCACCACCCGGCGGGTTCGGTGTGTCCTTGGTGTAGCCAACGGCCTTGAGTGCGGCGCGGTTGAGCAACGCGCGGTCGTACAGGTGCAGCAGGAACACCGGGGTGTCGGGTGCGGCCTGGTTGATTTCTTCAAGGGTGGGCATGCGCTTTTCGGCGAACTGGAACTCGTTCCAGCCACCGACCACGCGCACCCACTGCGGGGTAGGCGTGCGCGCAGCCTGGTCCTTGAGCATGCGCAGGGCATCGGCCACAGACGGCACCCCTTCCCAACGCAGCTCGAGGTTGTAGTTCAGACCGCCACGGATCAGGTGCAGGTGCGAGTCATTGAGGCCCGGGATCACCGTGCGTTGCTTGAGGTCAATGATCTGCGTGGCGGCGCCCTTGTGGGCCATGGCCTCGGCGTCGCTGCCCACGGCGATGAAACGGCCGTCCTTGATGGCGACCGCAGTCGCGGTGGGCTTTTCGCGGTCAACGGTGTGCAGTTTGCCGTTGAACAGAATCAGGTCGGCGGTCATGGAACCTCCTTGCGTGGATGCGTGAGCGAAACCGGCTTGGCCGGTAAAAGGCAATGCGGACCAGAGTGCGCCGGCGGCACCGAGCACAGAGCTGGTGGCGAGGAACTGGCGACGGGTCTTGTCGTTGCGATCCTGGGACATGGGCTCCTCCGACTAGGGGCCGGCAGGGGTACTGCGAAGCATGCCGGTTGATGCAAGGCCTGGGCTTGAATGGATGTGCGGTGGGTTGAAGAAGGTTAGTCCTGGTCAAGCTTTTTGCTGCCTGGGCCGGCCTCTTCGCGGGTAAACCCGCTCCTACCACGTCTGCAGGAGCGGGCTCACCCGCGAATGTTTCCCACAATTACCGCTGAAGGAACGCCAGCAGGTCCTCATTCAGTTGCTGTGCATGAGTCACTGCAAACCCGTGCGGCGCCCCGGCATACACCTTCAGCTCGGCGCCGCGAATCAGCTCCGCCGCCTGCTTGCCAGTGGTCTCGAACGGCACGATCTGGTCGTCATCGCCATGGATCACCAACGTCGGCACATCGACCTTGGCCATGTCCGGACGGAAGTCGGTCTCCGAGAAGGCCGTGACACAATCCAGGGTGCCCTTGATCGACGCCATCAGCGCAATGTTCAGGGTCTGCGTCTGCACACCCTGGGACACCTGCTGCCCATGGTTCAGGCCGTAGAACGGCGTGGCGAAATCGGCGATGAACTGCGCGCGGTCTGCACGCAGGCCGGCCTGGATGCCCTCGAACACCGACAGGTCGACACCGTCAGGATTATCGTCACGCTTGCCGAACACTGGCGTCACCGCGCCCAGCAACACCAGCCCGGCCACCCGCTCGCTGCCGTGGCGGGCGATGTAGCGGCTGACATCACCGCCCCCCATCGAGAAGCCCACCAGGGTGACGTCGCGCAGGTCGAGGTGTTCGATCAGCTGGGCAATGTCATCTGCGAAGGTGTCGTAGTCGTAACCGCTCCACGGCTGGCTCGAGCGCCCGAAACCCCGGCGGTCGAAGGCGATGGCGCGGTAACCGCGGCTGGCCAGGAACTCCATCTGCGAATCCCACATGTCGGCGTCCAGCGGCCAGCCGTGGCTGAACAGCACAGGCTTGCCGCTGCCCCAGTCCTTGAAGTAGATCGAAGTGCCATCGCGGGTAACGAACGTGCTCATAGCGGTATCTCCTTGAAAGTTTCCAGGTGAAGGCGTCGGCTCAGCCGCGCAGCCAGTTGGCGCAGCGGCGGGTTACCCAAGGCATGATGTAGAACACCACGGGCAGGATGACGAACAGGTTGACGATCAGGTTGCCGGTAATCACGCCGCCCAGCTGCGGGAAGCGCGCAAACAGCGGCGCCAGCAGTTGCGGGATGACCATGGTCATCGGGCAGATCACCAGGTAGGTCAGCAGTGCCTGCTTCCAACGCGGCGGTTGCGCTGCCGGGGTGCCCGGCGAACTATCAAGCACCTTGTGTTGCAGGCATACGGTCACCACTTCGCGGTTGTCATGGAGTGCGGTGTTCATCGGCGTTCCTTGGGATGAGCTTGCCCGCATTCACTGTGCAACGGCGAACGGGCGGAGGATTGGATGGGTGTGCTGCCCTGCGCGGGCACCGACTCACGGCGCCCGAGGCGGGTCGGCTTACTTGCCAGCGTTGAAAGCGTTGTAGCTGGTCATCAGGTTGCGGTAGTCCGGGATATGGTTGGAGCACAGCGCGGCCAGGCCTTCGATGTCGTTGCGCCAGTCGCGGTGCAGCTCACAGGCCACGCCGAACCAGGTCATCAGTTGCGCACCTGCCTGGCTCATGCGGTCGTGGGCGGCGTCGCGGGTCATGGCGTTGAAGGTACCGGAGGCATCAGTGACCACGAACACGTCGAACTCTTCTTCCAGGGCCGACAGGGCCGGGAAAGCTACGCACACTTCAGTCACAACGCCGGCGATGATCAGTTGCTTCTTGCCAGTGGCCTTCACTGCCTTGACGAAGTCTTCGTTGTCCCAGGCGTTGATCTGGCCAGGGCGGGCAATGTACGGGGCGTCCGGGAACAGGGCTTTCAGCTCTGGCACCAGTGGGCCGTTGGGGCCTTGCTCGAAGCTGGTGGTAAGAATGGTCGGCAGGTTGAAGAACTTGGCCAGGTCGGCCAGGGCCAGCACGTTGTTCTTGAACGCATCCGGCTCGATGTCGCGCACCAGCGACAACAGGCCAGCCTGGTGATCGACCAGCAGCACAGCGGCGTCGTCTTTGTTCAGGCGGTTGTATTTGAAGTTGGTCATGGTCGTTGCTCCTAAGGTTTTGATGTTCAGTCAGCTGGGTGTTTCGCGTTGATGGGAGAAGATTAAAACCATCACCTTTGGAGCGGTAGATAGTGGTTTTTGGCTTTAGCGTTCTGTTCTAGGAACGATGAAGAACGTAATGGGTTGACTGGCCGAATTCCACACGCTGACCAACTGCGTGCTGTAACGGATCGACAAGGAGCAGATGAAGAGTTGTTTGCAGCAGCGTGAAGAGCTGCCGACGGCGTGAGCAAGTTGCAGCGGTTCGGCGACAGAGCCGGGAGTCGTTGTCGCTGCAGAAGCCGGCTTCAATCAAGATGGGCGGCTTCCATGGTTGGTCGCACACGTGAGCCTGTGCTGGCTTCTTCGCGGGTAAACCCGCTCACATGTTCACCACAGACCTCTCAGGCGCTAAACAGGCGCAACTGTCTTGCTCAAAATTTGAACAACCTGCGCGGTCGCCTGTAGGAGCGGGTTTACCCGCGAAGACGGTAGCGGCGGCAACGGTGATCGGCCTTTGGAAATTGGCCAGCAGGCCCGGCCCTTTCGCGGGTGAACCCGCTCCTACACAATGGCCTGCGCCGGGCCACCGATGTGTGCCCCCCGCTCCGCGCGTAGGAGCGGGTTTACCCGCGAAGAGGCCAGCAGCTACAACACAACCCTCAGGCACTGACCCGCGTGGTACAGCGAGAACCCGGACTCGTAGAACGCCGTGCGCAGCGAAGGCGCGCTCACACCGCTCATCGGCGAGAACGGAATGGGCAGGCTGTCCGCCTCGCCCTTGAGCAGGAACTCGGCAAACGCACGCCCGATCACGGTGCCGGTTGTGTTACCCCGCCCGTTGTACCCGGTTACCGCCACCAGCCCCGGCGCCGGCTCGAACAGGCGCATCAGGTGGTCGGGGGTGAAGTCGATGCAACCGGTCCAGTGCATTTCCCACTCGACTTTGCCCAGCTCGGGGTAATAGTGGCTCTGGATGCGGTCGGCCCAGCTACGCACGAACCAGGCTGGCTTGTTGTCTACCCGGCCCAGGCTGCCGAGCAGCAGACGGCCCTGATCGTCGCGGCGAATGCTGCTGAGCACGGTGCGGGTGTCCCACGAACCTTGGCCATGTGGCAGCACCTTGTCGGCTGCAATACCCTTCAGCGGTTTGGAGGCTACCTGATAGTAGTAACCACGGAAGAACTGCTTCTGCAGGTTGCTCCAGTCGCCTTCGGTGTAGGCGCCGGTGGAAATGACCACCTTTTCGGCGCGCACAGCGCCACGCGCAGTCTTCACCTGCCAGCCATCCCCCTCACGCTCCAGGCCTTCGACCGAAGACTGCTGGAAAATCTTGCCGCCCAGGCGCGCCACGGCAGCCGCCAGGCCTTGGGTGTAGCCCATGGGGTTGATGGTGCCAGCACGGCGATCAAGCAGCGCAGCGGAAATCTTGTCGGTACCGCAGTATTCCTGGCACTGGGCGCCGGTCAGCAGCTCGACGTCGGCACCTCGGCGGCGCCATTGTTCGTGACGCGCTTCGAGGTCGGCGATGCCGGTGGCGTTGTGCGCCATGTGCAGCGTGCCTTTGTGCTGGGCCTGGCAATCGATGCCGAGGCGCTCGACCATGGCGAATACTTCAGCCGGGGCTTCGCCAAGCACCTTGTTCAGGCGGCTGCCCTGCTTATGGCCAAGGGTGGCCTCGACGTCGTCGGGGCGGATCCAGGTGCCGGCGTTGACCAGGCCGACGTTGCGCCCGGAGCCACCATGGCCGATCTTCCAGGCCTCTAGCACGATCACCGACTTGCCCTGTTCGAGCAGGTGGATGGCCGCCGACAGGCCGGTAATACCGCCGCCGATCACGCAGACATCGGCCTTGTGCTCACCGGCCAGGGCCTGGGCGGCGACGGTCGGTTTGCTGACGTGTTCCCACAAGCATTGTTGACGCAGTTCGGACATGGCCGGCTCCAGCAATTTGTTCTTGTTGGGGCCGCAGGGCGGCCCATTCGCGGGTAAACCCGCTCCTACAGGGGTCGGTGTCGCTTGTGCGATCCCTGTAGGAGCGGGTCTACCCGCGAACCGGGGGCCAGGCCCCCGGCCATGCAGCATCAATACATCAGTCGAACACGATACCCTGCGCCAGCGGCAGTTCACGCGAGTAGTTCACGGTGTTGGTCTGGCGACGCATGTAGCCTTTCCAGGCATCCGAGCCCGACTCACGGCCACCGCCAGTTTCCTTCTCGCCACCAAACGCACCGCCGATCTCGGCGCCGCTGGTGCCGATGTTGACGTTGGCGATGCCGCAGTCGCTTCCCGAGGCGCTCTGGAAGCGCTCGGCCTCACGGATGTCGGTGGTGAAGATGCAGGACGACAGGCCTTGTGGCACTTCGTTGTTCAGGCGCAGGGCCTCTTCGAAGTCGTCATAGGCCAGCACGTACAGGATCGGGGCGAAGGTTTCGTGGCGCACCACGTCACTTTGCGCCGGCATTTCAGCAATGGCTGGCGAAACGTAGTAGGCGTTCGGGTACTGGTCGGCCAGCTGACGCTCGCCACCAAAGACCTGGCCACCTTCGTCGCGGGCCTTGGCCAGTGCACCTTGCATGGCGTCGAACGACTGCTTGTCGATCAGCGGGCCTACCAGGTTGTCTTTACGTGGGTCGCCGATGCGCACTTTGCCGTAGGCAGCTTTGACGCGGGCAACCACTTCGTCCTTGATAGAGCGGTGCACGATCAGGCGACGCAGGGTGGTGCAACGCTGGCCGGCAGTGCCAACAGCCGAGAACAGGATGCCACGCACGGCCAGGTCCAGGTCTGCGCTCGGGGCCAGGATCATGGCGTTGTTGCCACCCAGCTCCAGGATGCTGCGGCCGAAGCGGGCAGCAACGCGTGGGCCGACTTCGCGACCCATGCGGGTGCTGCCGGTAGCGCTGACCAGCGGTACGCGCGGGTCATCAACCATGGCTTCGCCAGCTTCACGGCCGCCGATAACCAGTTGTGCCAAGCCAGCCGGGGCATCGCCGAAGGCTTTCAGGGCTTTTTCGAACAGCGCCTGGCAGGCCAGGGCGGTCAGAGGAGTTTTCTCGGACGGCTTCCATACCACCGAGTTGCCGGCCACCAGCGCCAGCGCGGTGTTCCAGGCCCACACGGCAACCGGGAAGTTGAAGGCGCTGATGACGCCGACCACGCCCAGCGGGTGCCAGGTTTCACGCATGTGGTGGCCAGGGCGCTCGGAAGCGATGGTCAGGCCATACAGCTGGCGCGACAGGCCAACGGCGAAGTCGCAGATGTCGATCATTTCCTGCACTTCGCCCAGGCCTTCCTGGGTGATCTTGCCGGCTTCGATCGAGACCAGCTCGCCGAGGTCGGCCTTGTGCTCACGCAGCACTTCGCCGAACAGGCGCACCAGTTCGCCACGGCGCGGAGCCGGCACACTGCGCCAGGCTTCGAAGGCGCTTTGGGCCTGATCGATGCGGGCGATGGTCTCGGCCTTGCCGAGCAGTTTCACCGAGGCGATCTGGCTGCCGTCGATCGGCGTGTGAACAGGGTAGTCGCCCTGGGTGTAAGCCTCGGCGGCAACGCCAAGGCGCTCGAGCAATCCAGCAACCATTTGTGCATCTCCTACATCGGTGATGGGGTGGAAAAATGATGTGGATCAGTATTAATCCGATCACATAGGTACAACAAACGACCTTTATTCCGCATATCATTCCTTCAGGTAATGATTTGAGCCGCAGAGACCGCTATGTCAAAACGCCTGGTACCCTCCATGACCGCCCTGCAGTGCTTTGAAGCTGCAGCCCGCCATCTGAGTTTTACCCGTGCTGCCGAAGAACTGCACCTGACCCAGAGCGCGGTCAGCAAGCAGGTGGCGCAGCTGGAGGACATGCTGCGCCACCACCTGTTCCTGCGCATCCGTCGGCGCTTGCAGCTTACGCCGGCCGGCAGCCTGTACCTGGCCGAGGTCAACAAGATCCTCACCCAGGTGGACATGTCCAGCCGCTACGTACTCACCTACGGCGAGCAGACCGAGATATTGAAGGTAGCCACTCAACCGAGTTTTGGCGTGCGCTGGTTGATCCCGCACCTGAAGGGTTTTGGCAAACGGCACAGCAATATCCACCTGGACATTCGCAACGAGATGGAGCCGTTCGCCCTGCTGCAAGGCTCGGCCGACGTGGTGTTCTTCTATGGCCAGGGCACCTGGCCGGGGGCCACTTGCGTGGAGCTGTTCCGTGAGGAGGTGGTGCCGGTGTGTGCGCCAGAGCTTCTGGCCGGACGCAGGCTGGCCGGTGCCGAGGAACTGGCCGAGCTGGTGCTGCTGCAAAGCACCTCGCGGCCGGAGGCCTGGCATGAGTGGTTCCTGGAGCAAGGCCTGCAAAGCGTCAGCGCCTACCACGGGCCGCGCTTCGATACGTTCTATATGGCGTTGAGCGCGGCGCAGGCCGGGTGCGGGGTGGCGCTGGTGCCGCGCTACCTGGCGGCGAAGGAACTGGCCGACGGTAGCCTGGTGGTGCCGTGGAACCATGCGATGCGCAGTGCCGGGGCGCATTACCTGGCGTATGCCGAGCATGCGGCGGAAGTGCCCAAGGTGCGGGCGCTGGTGGAGTGGATCCACGAACAGCTCCAGGCTTGAGGGCCTCTTCGCGGCTAAAGCCGCTCCTACGGGGACCGCGTAGGAGCGGCTTTAGCCGCGAAAGGGCCGTCGAGGTCGATCAAAAAAGGAATGACACACTCACTTTTTTTCGCTTGTGAGCAAAGTGCATTCCCAGCTTTCATGTAAGCGTCCGAACCCAACCAGGAAGCTAGCGATGCCAGCCCACGATTTCGTCAGCCCAGACAGCATCCGCGCGCAGTTCTCTGCCGCCATGTCGCTCATGTACAAACAGGAAGTGCCGCTGTACGGCACGCTGCTGGAGCTGGTGAGCGAAATCAACCAGCAGGTTATGGCCCAGCAACCCGAAGTGGCAGAGGCCCTGCGCTGGACCGGCGAAATCGAGCGCCTGGACCAGGAACGTCACGGCGCCATCCGCGTCGGCACCGCCGAAGAACTGGCCACCATCGCCCGCCTGTTCGCCGTCATGGGCATGCAGCCGGTCGGCTACTATGACCTCAGCTCCGCTGGCGTACCGGTGCATTCCACTGCCTTCCGCGCGGTGCACGAGCAATCGCTGCATGTCAGCCCGTTCCGTGTGTTCACCTCGCTGCTGCGCCTGGAGCTGATCGACAACCCGCAGTTGCGCGAGCTGGCACAGGGCATCTTGGCCAAGCGCCAGATCTTCACCGCCCGCGCCCTCGAACTGATCGCCCAGTGTGAGCGCGAGGGTGGCCTTGACGCCGCGGATGCAGAGACGTTCGTGCAGGAAGCGCTGCACACCTTCCGCTGGCACCAGGACGCTACCGTCACGGCCGAGCAATACCAGCAGCTGCACGACCAACACCGCCTGATCGCCGATGTGGTGGCCTTCAAGGGCCCGCACATCAACCACCTGACCCCGCGTACCCTGGATATCGATGCAATCCAGCTCGGCATGCCGGCCAAGGGCATCCCGCCGAAGGCCGTGGTTGAAGGCCCGCCCACCCGCCGCCACCCGATCCTGCTGCGCCAGACCAGCTTCAAGGCCCTGCAGGAAACGGTCGCCTTCAGCGACCAGCAAGGCAGCAAAGGCAGCCACACCGCACGCTTTGGCGAAATCGAGCAACGCGGCGCGGCGCTGACGCCGAAAGGTCGCCAGCTCTACGACAAGTTGCTCGACGCTACCCGCGCTGCGCTGGGTGGCGCTCCGGCCGAAGCCAATGCCGAGCGTTACATGGCGCTGCTGAAGGCAAACTTTGCCGAATTCCCGGATGACCTGGCGCAGATGCGCGAACAAGGTCTTGCATATTTCCGCTACTTCGCCACCGAGAAAGGCCTGGCCGCACGCGACCAGGAAGGCCGCCCGACCACCCTGCAAGGGCTGATCGACGCGGGCCATGTGCATTTCGAGGCGCTGGTGTACGAGGACTTCCTGCCAGTGAGTGCGGCGGGGATCTTCCAGTCCAACCTGGGCGACGATGCGCAGGCCGAATACGGCAGCAACGCCAACCGCGAAGCGTTCGAAGCCGCGCTGGGGTTGCAGGTACAGGATGAGCTGGCGCTGTATGCGCAAAGCGAGCGCCGGTCGCTGGAGGCCTGCGCACAGGCGTTGAACCTGGGCTCGATATAAAACTGTACCGGCCTCTTCGCGGGCTTGCCCGCTCCCCACAGGTACAGTGTCGGGCCAAGGCATACGATAGACCTGTGGGAGCGGGCGAGCCCGCGAAGAGGCCGGTGCAGGTGATCAAAGACGCGGCAGGATTTCCACATCCGGCAAATCCATCGCCGCCACCTCGTCTTCCAGAAACGCACTCAACCGCCGCAAACGCTCGCCACCCGGGCGTGTACGCGGCCACACCAGGTAGTAATCCATGCCGCTGGGCACCGCGGTGGGCCATGGCAGGCTCAAGCGTTTCTGCGCCACATCTTCGGCCACCATCAGCAAATCGCCCATGGATATTCCGTAGCCACGCGCCGCAGCAATCATGCCCAGCTCCAGGGTATCGAACACCTGGCCACCTTTGAGCGACACCTTGTCGCCAAGCCCCATACGCTCCAGCCATTCCCGCCAGTCACGCTTGTCCACCGTGGGGTGTAGCAGTTCGACAGAAGCCAGCCTGCACACATCCCAGGGTTCCTCGTCGAGCAGGTCCGGCGCGCCGACCGGGATCAACAACTCAGGAAACAGCTTGCGCACCTCCCACTCCGGCGGGAACACACCGTCACTGAGCAAAACCGCGCAATCGAACGGCTCCTGGTTGAAGTCCACATGGTCGACATCCATCCAGGCACTGGTCAGTTGCACCTCATTGCCCGGCTGCAGGTGGCGAAAGCGGCTAAGGCACGCCAGCAACCAGCGCATGGTCAGGGTCGAGGGGGCTTTCATGCGCAGAATGTCGTCTTCACCACGCAAGGTTTCGCAGGCCCGCTCAAACGCCGCAAAGCCCTCGCGCACGCCCGGCAGCAGTACCCGCCCCGCTTCGGTAAGTTGCAGGCTGCGGCCACTGCGCACGAACAGGCGGCAGGCAAAATGCTCTTCCAACGTACGGATATGCCGGCTGATGGCGCTTTGGGTGATAGAAAGCTCTTCGCCCGCACGGGTGAAGGAGCTTAGCCGCGCGGCAGCTTCGAATGCGCGCAGGGCATACAGCGGTGGTAGCTGGCGTGGCATGAGGCACCTGCAATATGGGCGTGTGAGGCAAATCACCGAAAAGCCTATATACATGAGTTCAACTCATGCCAACTATCGTTTTTATCCTTTTGTGCAAAGTTGACCGAAGCCTCAGAATCGCCGTTCGTTGATCACCCAGAATGAAGGACTGCCCCCATGCACGTCGCGCCCACAACAGAACTCAAGGCTTTGCTGCGCCTGGCCGGGCCGCTGATTGCCTCGCAGTTGGCGCACATGCTGATGGTGCTGACCGACACCCTGATGATGGCCCGCATCAGCCCTCAGGCATTGGCGGGTGGTGGCCTGGGGGCAGCCAGCTATTCGTTCGTATCGATCTTCTGCCTGGGCGTGATCGCCGCGGTCGGCACCCTGGTAGCGATTCGCAAGGGCGCCAACGACATCGAAGGCGCCACACGCCTGGCGCAGAACGGCCTGTGGCTGGCCTGGGCCTTGGCGCTGTTCGCCGCGCTGGTGCTGTGGAACCTTGAACCGGTGCTGCTGCTGTTCGGGCAAAAGCCCGAGAACGTGGCCTCGGCTGCGCAATTCCTTACCCTGCTGCCGCTGGCCCTGCCCGGCTACCTGACCTTCATGGCCTTGCGCGGCTTTACCAGCGCCCTGGGCCGCTCGACCCCGGTGATGGTCATCAGCCTGGTAGGCACGGTGCTCAACTACCTGTTCAACGTGGCGCTGATCGAAGGCATGTTCGGCCTGCCCAAGCTGGGGCTGATGGGTATCGGCCTGGTCACTGCGGTGGTGTCGATGGGCATGGCCATCGCCTTGGCGTTGTACATCCGCTGGCACCCAGCCTATGCCGCCTACCCGCTGCGCAAGGGCCTGTCACGCCCATCACTGGCGGCCCTGCGCGAACTGTGGCGGCTGGGCCTGCCGATTGGCGGTACCTACATGGTGGAAGTGGGCCTGTTCGCCTTCGCCGCGCTGTGCATGGGCGTGCTGGGCAGCACCGAGCTGGCAGCGCACCAGATTGCCCTGCAGATCGTGTCCACGGCGTTCATGGTGCCGACCGGGTTGTCGTACGCAGTGACCATGCGCGTAGGCCTGTACTACGGCGCTGGCAACCTGCTGGCGGCACGCAGCGCCGGGCGGGTGGGCATCGGGTTCGGGGCAATGATCATGTTTGCCTTCGCCGCCCTGTTCCTGCTGCTGCCCGAAGCGCTGGTGGGGCTGTTTATCGACCGTAATGACCCGGCCTTTGCCGCGATCTTCCAGGTGGCCGTGCAGTTGTTGATGGTAGCGGCGTGGTTCGAACTGTTCGACGGCATGCAGACGATTGCCATGGGCTCAATCCGAGGGCTGAAAGATGCCAAGACCACCTTCCTGATCGGGCTGGTGTGCTACTGGCTGGTGGGGGCGCCGAGCGCCTGGTTGTTCACCTTTACCCTGGGCGGTGGTGCAGTAGGGATCTGGTGGGGGCTGGCGCTGGGGCTGGCGTGTGCGGCGGTGGCGCTGACCTTTGGCTTTGAATGGCGGATGAAGCGGTTGCTGGGTAAGGCTTGGGCTTCCGGAAAGGCGACGGCTTCGGCCTGACTTGGGGGCCTATTCGCGGGTAAACCCGCTCCTACAGGATTGCGCAGGCTCAAAACTGCGCGGTCCCTGTGGGAGCGGGCGTGCCCGCGAAGAGGCCCTAAAGGACAGCCTCCAACTGGCGGCCGGGCGCCTGCAGCAAATACGCCATCAATTCCTCTATCGGTAGCGGCTTGCTGACCAAAAAGCCCTGCACCTGGTCGCAGCCAAAGCCGCGCAACAACGCCAACTGCTCTTCACTCTCCACACCCTCGGCCACCACCTCGAGGTTGAGGTTGTGCGCCAGGTTGATCATGGCGTGCACCAGCTTGCGGTTTTCTTCACGCATTTCCATTTCCGCAACAAAGCTGCGGTCCACCTTGAGCAAGGTGATCGGCAGGCTGTTGAGGTGCACGAACGAAGAAAACCCGGTGCCAAAATCATCGAGCGAGAAGCGCACGCCCAGGCGACCCAGCGCGTCCATGGTCTGGCGCACCACCTCGTTGCGGCGCATCACCGCCGTCTCGGTCAGCTCGAACTCAAGCCAGCGGGCATCCACACCGTGCTCAAGGATCAGGCGACTCAAGGTGGCCAGTAGCTGGCTGTCCTGGAACTGACGGAAACTCAGGTTGACCGCCATGTGCAACGGTTCCAGACCGCGCTCGCACAGTGCCTGCATGTCACGCAAGGCACGGGAAATAACCCAATAGCCCAAGGGCACGATCAGGCCGCTCTGCTCGGCCAGTGGCACGAACTCGCTGGGCGGCAGCAGCCCGCGCTCGGCATGGCGCCAACGCACCAGCGCCTCCAGGCCAACAATGCGCCCGTCGGCCAGGTTCAGGCGGGGCTGATAGTGCAGCTCCAGCTCGTCGCGGCGCAGGGCGCGGCGCAATTCGCCTTCCAGGTCGGCAAGGCTGCGGGCGTTGCGGTTGATGCGTTCGTTGAACACATGGAAGGTGCAGCCCTGGCTGCTCTTGGCCTGACGCATGGCGATATGCGCGTGCCACATCAGCGGATCGGCGCCGCTCCGTGCGCGAGCATGGGCCAGGCCCAGGCTGCAGCCCAGCAACAGGCTTTCGCCGTCGATCCAGTAAGGTTCGGCCAAGGCCTCGACGATGCGTTCGGCCATCCATTCGGCGCGGTTGGCATCGCGGCGGGTGTCGATCAGCAGGGCGAACTCGTCGCTGCCCAGGCGTGCCAACTGGTCGCCCGCTTCCAGCTGATGCTTCAGCCGTGCCACCACCTGCAGGATCAACCGGTCACCGCACTGGTGGCCGAGGGCATCGTTGACGTGGCGGAAGTTGTCTAGGTCCAGGTGGCCAAGCGCAACACCACGCCCGTCGTTTTCGGCCAGGCGTGCATTGAGCAAAGCCTGGAAGCCCTGGCGGTTGGCGATGCCGGTCAGCGGGTCCTGCTCGGCCAGGCGCTGCAAGGTGGCGACCAGCACCCCACGCTCTCGCACATGGCGCAGTGAGCGGCGCAGGGTATCGGCGCTGAGCTGGTCGCGCACCAGCCAGTCGCTGACAGCGCTGGGCGCGGCCTCAGGCTCGTGGTCAAGCAGCAGGATGGTCGGCAGTTCGCAACGCCCGGCGGCGGGTTGCAAGCCTGGCGTTGCCAGCACGACGGCCTGGCGATCATGACTGAACAGGCTGTCGATCGCCTCCCAGTTTGGCGCAGTCAGTAGCACGGCGCTGCCACCCAGTGCAGGCATGCAGGCTTGCAACAAGGCGGCCCATTCCGGCTCATCGGCCAACAGCAGCAAACGCAGAGGTTCGACAGGCGTGGACAAGCGGGCTCCTTAGGGCTTCACGGTGCAACGAGACTGGCGGGTATGCCACTGCATTCAATGAAAATGATTTTCAATTTTATACATGTTTTTCGGGCGTAGCATCCCGACGTATTTTGTCGTGCATCCTGCGCGAAACAGCACAAACCGGCAAATATGATTTTTTCAGCTACTAGCATTAGTGGCACTAATAGTGAGACGGACAAAAGTCTGACTCAGACGTCAGACGGTCGCGCCACAACGGCCCCATGCCTGTTAGAATGCGCGGCTATTTTCTGGCGACCCCCGGTTTCTAGCATGTCCCGACTCAATCCCCGGCAGCAGGAAGCCCGTGACTATGTCGGCGGCCCTCTTTTGGTGCTCGCCGGTGCAGGTTCGGGCAAGACCAGCGTGATCACGCGCAAGATTGCCCACCTCATCCAGAACTGCGGCATCCGCGCCCAGTACATCGTGGCGATGACCTTTACCAACAAGGCCGCGCGCGAGATGAAGGAGCGGGTTGCCACCTTGCTGCGCCCGGGGGAAGGCCGTGGCTTGACCGTGTGTACGTTCCACAACCTGGGCCTGAACATCATCCGCAAGGAACACGAGCGCCTGGGCTACAAGCCGGGTTTCTCGATCTTCGACGAGTCCGACATCAAAGCGTTGCTGTCGGACATCATGCAGAAGGAATACTCCGGCGACGACGGCATCGACGAGATCAAGAACATGATCGGTGCCTGGAAGAACGACCTTATCCTGCCACCAGAGGCCCTGGAAAAAGCGCGCAACCCACGCGAGCAGACTGCCGCCATCGTCTACACCCACTATCAGCGTACGCTCAAGGCGTTCAACGCGGTGGACTTCGATGACCTGATCCTGCTGCCGGTCAAACTGTTCCAGGAGCACCCTGAGGTGCTGGAGCGCTGGCAAAACCGTGTGCGCTACCTGCTGGTAGACGAATATCAGGACACCAACGCCAGCCAGTACCTGCTGGTGAAGATGCTGATCGGCATGCGCAACCAGTTCACCGTGGTAGGCGACGACGACCAGTCGATCTACGCTTGGCGTGGTGCACGCCCTGAGAACCTGATGCTGCTCAAGGAGGACTACCCCTCCCTGAAGATCGTCATGCTCGAGCAGAACTACCGCTCCACCAGCCGCATCCTGCGCTGTGCCAACGTGTTGATCGCCAACAACCCGCATGCGTTCGAGAAACAGCTGTGGAGCGAAATGGGCGTGGGCGACGAGATCCGCGTGATCCGCTGCAAGAACGAGGAAGCCGAGGCCGAACGCGTGGCCATGGAAATCCTCACCTTGCACCTGCGCACTAACCGCCCGTACAGCGACTTCGCCATCCTCTACCGCGGCAACTACCAGGCCAAGCTGATCGAACTGAAGCTGCAGCACCACCAGGTGCCGTATCGTCTGTCGGGTGGTAACAGTTTCTTCGGCCGCCAGGAGGTCAAGGACCTGATGGCCTACCTGCGCCTGCTGGTGAACCCGGACGACGACAACGCCTACCTGCGTGTGATCAACGTACCGCGCCGGGAAATCGGCTCCACCACCCTGGAAAAGCTCGGTAATTACGCCACCGAGCGCGGTATATCGATGTACGCCGCCAGCGAGGAGCTGGGCCTGGGCGAGCATCTGGACGCCCGCTACACCGAGCGCTTGCAGCGCTTCAAGCATTGGCTGGATGGGGTGCGCCACAAGGTCGCCCTGGAAGATCCGATTGCCGCGCTGCACGAGATGATCCGCGACATCGACTACGAGAACTGGATCCGCCAGCAGACCGCCAGCGACAAGGCCGCAGAGTTCCGCATCAGCAACGTCTGGTTCCTGGTGGAAGCGCTGAAAAACACCCTCGAGAAGGACGAAGAGGGTGACATGACCATCGAAGACGCCATCGGCAAGCTGGTGCTGCGCGACATGCTCGAGCGCCAGCAAGAAGAAGAAGAGAACGCCGAAGGTGTGCAGATGATGACCCTGCATGCCTCCAAGGGCCTGGAGTTCCCGTACGTGTTCATCATGGGCATGGAAGAGGAAATCCTCCCGCACCGCTCCAGCATCGAGGCCGACACCATCGAAGAGGAACGCCGCCTGGCCTACGTGGGCATCACCCGCGCGCGCCAGACCCTGGCCTTCACCTTCGCCGCCAAGCGCAAGCAGTACGGTGAAATCATCGACTGCACGCCCAGCCGGTTCCTCGACGAACTGCCTCCGGACGACCTGGCCTGGGAGGGCCTGGACGATGCGCCGGTCGAGGTGAAGGCCGCTCGCGGCAACAACGCCTTGGCCGATATCCGGGCAATGCTCAAACGCTGATCAACCATTACTCTTTAACTTTGCCGCTGTTAGCGGCCACGGTGGTTTGTATGGCCGATTTGAGCTCACAGATCGGCCATACAGCCCACTATCTACATCGAGGAAATCACAGTGGAAGCACTGCATCAGAAGATTCGCGAAGAAGGCATCGTGCTTTCCGATCAGGTTCTCAAAGTCGACGCGTTTCTCAACCACCAGATCGATCCGGCGCTGATGCAGCTGATCGGTGACGAGTTCGCCCGCCTGTTCGCCGACGCCGGCGTGACCAAGATTGTCACCATCGAAGCCTCGGGCATTGCCCCAGCCGTGATGACCGGCCTGAAGCTTGGTGTACCGGTGATTTTCGCCCGCAAGCACCAGTCGCTGACCCTGACTGAAAACCTGCTGACCGCCTCGGTGTATTCCTTCACCAAGCAGACCGAGAACACCGTGGCCATTTCGCCGCGTCACCTCAACAGCAGCGACCGCGTGCTGGTGATCGACGACTTCCTGGCCAACGGCAAGGCCTCGCAGGCGCTGATCTCGATCATCAAGCAGGCTGGCGCCACCGTGGCGGGCCTGGGTATCGTGATCGAGAAGTCGTTCCAGGGCGGCCGTGCCGAGCTGGATAGCCAGGGCTACCGCGTTGAATCGCTGGCCCGGGTGAAGTCGCTGGAAGGTGGTGTAGTCAGCTTCATCGAATAAGGCCTCACCGCCCCGGCGTAGGAGCGGGTTTACCCGCGAATGCGATATTGAATCTGCCATCGCATTCGCGGGTAAACCCGCTCCTACACGGGGCCAGTGTGCGCAAACGATTATCCTGTCGCCTGTAACCCTGCCAGCAGTAGCCGCTGATAAAGCTCCTCTTTCAACCCTTGCGGAACCTCCAGCCCCATCCGCGCCAAATGCCGCTCATACCCCTCCGGCCCCGGTGCATCCAACGCTGCCTTGCCCAGCTCCAGCACCTCGCTCAGCTTGAACTTGCTCTTCAACCAGTTCAGCGCCCGCAATAGATCCCGTTCCTCGGCCGTAAAGTCCGTGCCCAGCGGGTACTCCGGGAATAACCGCGCATGCCGCGTCCGGATCGCTTCCAGCCGCTGCGGCGTATTGTCGGTGAAGCGAGCGTCCAGCTGAAAGCCCTTGGCCAGCTTGCCGGCCTCTTTTGCCTGCTCGATGAGCCCCTGCTGGAACCGCGAATCGCTCACCGCCAGCAACCGCGCAATCACCTCGCTGTCGGTCTGCCCACGTAAGTCCGCGATACCGTACTCGGTCACCACGATATCGCGCAGGTGCCGGGGGATGGTGCAGTGGCCATAGGTCCAGAACAGGTTTGAGGTCACCTCCCCGCCTGCCTCGCGCCAGCTGCGCAAAAGCAGAATCGAACGTGCGCCTTCCAGCGCATGGCCCTGAGCGACAAAGTTGTACTGCCCGCCCACGCCGCTGAGCACGCGGCCGTCTTCAAGTTGATCGGCCACCCCGGCACCGAGCAAGGTCATGGCAAACGCCGTGTTGATAAACCGCGCATCACGGCGTTGGCGGCGCTTGAGTTCCTCCTGCCCATATAGCTCGTTGATGAAGCTGATACGGGTCATGGCAAACTGCGCGCGCTGCTCCAGCGGCATCTCGCGCAAGCGCTGATAGAACGCTTGCGGGCCGAGGAAAAAGCCGCCGTGCAGTATTGTGCCCTGCTCGTCCGCCGGGCGTCGTAGCAACCCTGCTTCGGCCAGCACCAACAGGCCGTTGACGAACATCTCGCTGCAGCCGTAAAGGCCTTGAGCAAACATCCCCAGCCCCCCTTCGCGTTCGATCAGCGCATGCCAGGGGCCTACATCCAGCTCATCAAGCACGGCTCGGTAGCCTGCGTTGTCACCTTGGCGGGCCAGCAACGCGGCGGCGACTGCATCGCCCATGGCCCCGATGCCGATCTGCAGGGTGCCGCCATCGCGCACCAACGTGCTGGTGTGCAAGCCGATGCAGTGGTCCTGGATGCCGACCGGCATGTTCGGCGTAGAGAACAGCCGGCGCTGCTCCGTTTCATCGATCAGCAGGTCGAATGCCTCCATGCTCAGTTCCGAATCGCCTGGCATATAGGGCAGTTCGGCATGCACCTGGCCCAGCATGAGGATGGTTTCGCCAGCCGCGCGCCGCTTGGCAATCATCGGCAGCAGGTCGAGGGTGATGTCTGGGTTGCAGGCCAGGCTCAGGTGCACGGGCTTTTCAGGGGTGGCGGCTACCAACTGGGCGATCAGGTTCAGGCCCTTGGCGTTGATATCGCGTGCGGCGTGGCTGTAGTTGCTGCTGACGTAGTCCTGCTGCGCCGATTCGCTGTGCAGCAGGCTACCGGGCTGCATGAAGAACTGTTCGACACGGATGTTTGGCGGCAGGCTGTCGTTGCGCAGGTCTGCGAGGTAGCTGAGCTCTTCGTAGTCAGCGAACACTCGCTCGACGAAGGGTTCGAGAAAGCGCCGCTGCAGGCCATTGCCCAGTGGCGGGCGCCCGAGGGAAAGTGCGGTATAGATGGTCAGGCGCCGTTCGGGCAGCTCGCGTACGCGGGCGTAAAGCGCGTTGACGAAGGCGTTGGGTTTCCCCAGGCCCAAAGGCAGGCCCATATGGATATGGGTTGGCAGCCGGGACAAGACCTGCTCGACAGCCTGGTCGATGGAGCAGAGGTGCATCTGGGCCTCCTGAAACATCCACGGGTTCAGGGGTTGGACATAGGGCTGAAGTAATTGGTTGCCTGTACCGGCCCTTTCGCGGGCAAGCCCGCTCCCACAGGATTAACACAACCTTCAGGTCCTGTGGAGTACCTTTGGGAGCGGGCTTGCCCGCGAAAGGGCCGGCCCAGGCAACAAAAAACAAAGCCCGCCATCAACGGCGGGCCTCATGCAATTCAGCTGTAAATCACAGCCCGGACATTTTCTTGATCGCCCCTTTCAGGTCTTCATCCGTACAGTCTGCACAGGTGCCCTTCGGCGGCATGGCGTTGATGCCGGTAATGGCCTTGGCCAGGATGCCATCCAGGCCGCCTTGGTGGTCGGCGCGTTCTTTCCACGCGGCGGTGTCACCAATTTTAGGCGCACCGAGCAACCCGCTACCATGGCAGGCATTGCAGTGCTTGGCGATGATTTCATCCGGCGTCTTGGCTCCCCCGCCACCCGCTGCAGCGGCCACTTCCATGCCTTTGCACTCTTGGCCCTGGACACACACCTGGCCAACCGGCTCCAGGCGTTTGGCGATGTCGTCATTGGTCGCAGCGGTTGCGCTCATTGCCCAGAGGGCGAATACGGCTGCTGGTACGGCCAGCATCTTCTTGATTTGATTCACGCGAACACCCTCATGGTGGCTAATCACGCTCGCGGCCACGGATCGGCGAGCGTTGAAAAGTATAGCGGGAACCCAGAGGCCGTGAAACGACCCCACACAGGAAAGGGGTATTGCCGACTCAATGCACTGCGCTGGATCAAAAGTTTGAAGGCGTCGCCGCACTGATCAGCCGCGCCGGCTGGTCGAACGGGTTGCGAAAGCGGTGCGGGCGGGTGCTTTCGAAGTAGTAGCTGTCGCCCTCTTCGAGAACGAAAATCTCGTTGCCGACCACCAGTTCCAGGCGGCCTTCAAGCAGGATACCGGTCTCCTCGCCGTCGTGGGTCAGCATTTCGGCACCGGTGTCGGCACCTGGCGGGTACACCTCGGTCAGAAAAGCGATGGCACGGTTGGGGTGCGACTTGCCAACCAGCTTCATGGTTACCGCACCGTCCGAGATATCAATCAGCTCGTGGGCCTTGTAGACGATCTGAGTGGGGCTTTCGGGCTCCAGCTCGACCGAAAAAAATTCGACCATGGACATGGGAATGCCGCTCAGCACTTTGCGCAGCGAGCTGATAGAGGGGCTTACGCTGTTCTTCTCGATCATCGAGATGGTGCTGTTGGTCACGCCTGCACGCTTGGCGAGTTCGCGCTGGGACAGGCCCTTGAGCTTGCGGATGGCTTGCAGTCGTTCGCCGACGTCCAAAGCTGGAGCCTCCTGAGACAGTGGGAAAGGGGTGGTTGTGAACGATATCATGGCAATGCCGTTCAGTATTTACAACACACCGCCCCCAACCTGTCCGCTTCAGCGTGTCATTCGCCGATGTAGTCCCGTGGTACTCGCTTCAGGTTGCAGAAGATCTGGTACGGAATGGTGCCCGCATGCGCGGCCACCTCACTGGCCAGCACCTGCTTGCCCCATAGTTCTACCGGGCTGCCGACAGCGGCTTCCGGTACGTCGGTGAGGTCGATGCTGAGCATGTCCATCGACACCCGGCCGATCAGCTGAGTGCGCTTGCCGGCGACCAGCACCGGAGTGCCGTTGGGCGCCTGGCGCGGGTAGCCATCGGCATAGCCCATGGCAACCACACCCACGCGGGTCGGCCGAGGGCTGACGAACTTGGCACCATAGCCCACCGGCTCGCCGGCAGGCAGCTCGCGCACGCTGATCACCCGCGATTGCAGGGTCATCACCGGTTGCAGGCGCGCGGCCTCGGCCTGCGCCACTTCGAACGGCGTGGCGCCGTACAGCATCAGGCCTGGGCGCACCCAGTCGCTGGGCGCTTGCGGCCAGCCCAGCACGCCGGGCGAGTTACGCAGGCTGCATTCGGCGGCCAGGCCCTGTCGGGCAGCTTCGAACACGGCGATCTGCTGGGAGGTGGCGTCAGCGTCCAGTTCATCGGCGCGAGCGAAGTGGCTCATCAACACGATGCGCGAAACCTTGCCACTGGCCAGCAGTCGCTGGTAGGCGTCGTGGTAGTCCTTGGGGTGCAGGCCAACGCGGTGCATGCCACTGTCCAGCTTCAGCCAGACGGTGAGCGGCTTGTGCAGCGGGGTTTTCTCGATGGCTTCCAGCTGCCACAGCGAGTGCACCACGCACCACAGGTCGTGCTCGGCGATCAGCGCCAGTTCGCTGGCTTCGAAAAAACCTTCCAGCAGCAGCACCGGGGCTTTGATACCGGCAGCGCGCAGCTCCAGCGCCTCTTCGATGCACGCCACGGCAAAGCCGTCGGCTTCGGCCTCCAGGGCCAGGGCGCAGCGCACGGCGCCGTGGCCATAGGCGTCGGCCTTGATCACGGCGAGGGCTTTGGCACCCGTCAGTTCACGGGCCAGACGGTAGTTATGGCGCAGGGCCTGGAGGTCGATCAGGGCGCGGGCGGGACGCATGGCGGCTGCCTTATGGTGTTCGGGTTGAAATCGGTGGTGGATTCTTCGCGGGCTTGCCCGCTCCCACAAGTACTGCACAGCTTTCAAAAGCTGTGGTGTTCCTGTGGGAGCGGGCAAGCCCGCGAATGGGCCGGCACAGGCTGTTACTGCTGGTGAGCCGGCGCGCTTTGCCCGTGCTTGGCCACTTCCCGGCTATTGCCATAACGGGAAATATCCAGGCCTTCGGCACTGATCTGCGGCTTCTTGCGCGCAATCAGGTCGGCCAGCAAGCGACCGGAACCGCACGCCATGGTCCAGCCCAAGGTACCGTGACCGGTATTCAGGAACAGGTTGCGGAACGCCGTGGCACCCACGATCGGCGTACCGTCCGGGGTCGCCGGGCGCAAGCCGGTCCAGAAGCTGGCCTGGCTCAGGTCACCGCCGCGAGGATAAAGGTCGTTGACGATCATCTCCAGCGTTTCGCGCCGGCGCGGGTTCAGCGACAGGTCAAAACCGGCGATTTCAGCCATGCCCCCAACGCGGATGCGGTTGTCGAAACGGGTGATGGCAACCTTGTAGGTCTCGTCGAGAATGGTCGAAGTAGGGGCCATGTCGCTGTTGGTGATCGGCACGGTCAGCGAATAACCTTTCAGCGGGTACACCGGGGCCTTGATGCCCAGCGGCTTGAGCATCTGTGGCGAGTAGCTGCCCAGCGCCAGCACATAGCGGTCTGCCGTCTCCAGCTTGCCGTCGATCCATACGCCATTGATGCGGTCACCGGCGAAGTCCAGGCGCTGGATATCCTGGCCGAAGCGGAACTCCACGCCCAGCTTCAACGCCATGTCGGCGAGCTTGGTGGTAAACAGCTGGCAGTCGCCAGTCTGGTCGTTCGGCAGGCGCAGGGCGCCGGCCAGGATATCTTTCACGCCGGCCAGGGCGGGTTCGACGCGGGCAATGCCGTCGCGATCGAGCAGCTCGTAGGGCACACCGGACTGTTCGAGTACGGCAATATCCTTGGCCGCAGCATCGACCTGGGCCTGGGTGCGGAACAGCTGGGTGGTGCCCAGGCTGCGGTTTTCGTAGTTGATGCCGGTTTCGGCGCGCAGCTCGTCGAGGCAGTCACGGCTGTACTCGGACAGGCGCACCATACGCTCCTTGTTCACCGCGTAACGGCTGGCGGTGCAGTTGCGCAGCATCTGTGCCATCCACAGGTACTGATCGACGTCGCCCGTGAGCTTGATGGCCAAGGGGGCGTGACGCTCCAGCAGCCATTTGATGGCTTTGAGCGGTACACCTGGGGCAGCCCAGGGCGAGGCATAGCCGGGCGAGATCTGGCCGGCGTTGGCAAAGCTGGTTTCCATGGCCACCGCCGGCTGGCGGTCGACCACCGTGACTTCGAAACCTTGCCGGGCCAGGTAGTAGGCACTGGCGGTTCCGATTACACCGCTACCAAGTACCAGAACTCGCATCGTTTTATCCCTCACACGCGGCGCGCCGCACACTTTTATTGAAATGGCATGAATGAGCGCAGTATAGGAATTTGAGACCAGTGCAATTCACTATATAAAAGCCTATTATTGGCGAGAATTCTCGGCAAAAACGCCTTTCACGGAGGGGCATCCCCTATGAGAACCCAGCACCAGACCAAGCGTGAACTGGACAAGATCGACCGTAACATCCTGCGTATCCTGCAGAATGACGGGCGTATTTCCTTCACCGAACTGGGCGAGAAAGTTGGGCTGTCCACCACCCCTTGCACCGAGCGGGTTCGCCGCCTGGAGCGCGAGGGCATCATCATGGGCTACAACGCCCGCCTGAACCCGCAGCACCTCAAGGGCAGCCTGCTGGTGTTCGTGGAAATCAGCCTGGACTACAAGTCGGGCGACACCTTCGAGGAGTTCCGCCGCGCGGTCTTGAAGCTGCCCCACGTGCTGGAATGCCACCTGGTGTCGGGCGACTTCGACTACCTGGTAAAAGCGCGTATTTCGGAAATGGCCTCGTACCGCAAGCTGCTCGGAGACATCCTGCTGAAACTGCCGCACGTGCGCGAATCGAAGAGCTACATCGTGATGGAAGAGGTGAAGGAAAGCCTCTGCCTGCCGATCCCGGACTGAGGCTAGACCAGCACCTGGCGGGTGGTGGCAATGAATTGGTGGACCAACTGTTCAGCGGCAGGGTCGATCATCGGTTCAGGGCCACGACCACGCGGGCAGGCCATGCGCGGGGTGGTACCGAACAGCCGGCAGATCATCGGCCGCTCTTCATACACCGTGCAGCCGTTGGGGCCCAGGTGCACGCAGTCCAGGCGCTCCAGAGCAGCGTCCTGCTCCGCCTGGGACTTGCGCGGCAGGCGGGCCATTTCCTCCGCCGAGGTGGTGACCGGGCCGCAGCAGTCATGGCAACCGGGCTCGCACTCGAATGAAGGGATGAGTTCGCGCAGGAAGTGGATCTTGTGGCGGTTACAGGACATGACGGGATACAAGCTGACAAAAGTGATTGGATTATAGGCTTATTCTCGGCTCCACCCGCGAACGAGGATGCAGCCCTCGCTGGTTGCCCGGCCGCGATGGCACAGCTTATCCTCGTCCCCCCTCCATTTTTCAGGGCCGCCCCGATGATCCACAGCGCGCAGCACGCCGCCTCCTATTACGCCGCCAGCAGCGCGCCACACCCCGACCACGCCTTCCTGCAAGGCGAACACAACGCCGACGTGTGCATCATCGGCGGCGGCTTCTCGGGCCTGAACACCGCCATCGAGCTGGCCGAGCGTGGTTTCTCGGTCATACTGCTGGAAGCGCGCAAACTTGGCTGGGGCGCCAGTGGGCGCAATGGCGGGCAACTGATCCGTGGGGTCGGCCATGGCCTGGAGCAGTTTCTCCCGGCCATCGGCGAGGAAGGCGTGCGCACCTTGAAACTGATGGGTCTGGAGGCCGTACAGATCGTGCGCGAGCGGGTGGAAAAGCATGCCATCGCCTGCGACTTGGCCTGGGGCTACTGCGACCTGGCCAACAAACCCGCCGAGCTGCTGGGCTTTGCCGAAGACGCCGAGGAACTGCGCAGCCTGGGTTATGCGCATGAGCTGCGGCTGGTCGGCAAGGACGATATCCACAGCGTGGTCGGCGCCGATTGCTATGTGGGCGGGCTGATCGACATGGGCTCTGGGCACTTGCACCCGCTCAACCTGGCGCTGGGTGAAGCGGCCGTGGCGAGCCGTCTGGGCGTGAAGCTGTTCGAGCAGTCCGAGGTTACCCGCATCGACTATGGCCCTGAAGTGCAGGTACAGACCGCACAAGGCCGAGTACGCGCCAAGACCTTGGTAATGTGCTGCAACGCCTACCACAACGACCTCAACCGCGAACTGGGCGGCAAGGTGCTGCCGGCCGGCAGCTACATCATCGCCACCGAGCCGCTGGGCGAAGAACGCGCACGCACGTTGCTGCCGCAGAACATGGCGGTGTGTGACCAGCGTGTGGCGCTGGACTACTACCGCCTGTCCGCCGACCACCGACTGCTGTTTGGCGGTGCCTGCCACTATTCAGGCCGCGACCCGAAGGACATCGCCGCCTACATGCGGCCGAAGATGCTCAAGGTGTTCCCGCAGCTTGCCGACGTGCGCATCGACTACCAGTGGGGCGGCATGATCGGCATTGGTGCCAACCGCCTGCCGCAGGTTGGCCGCCTGGCCAGCCAGCCGAACGTGTATTACGCCCAAGCCTACTCGGGCCATGGGCTCAACGCCACCCACCTGGCCGCGCGCCTGCTGGGTGAAGCAATCAGTGGCCAGGAAAGCGGGCGCTTCGACCTTTTCAACAAGGTGCCGCACATCACCTTCCCTGGCGGCAAGCACCTGCGCTCGCCACTGCTGGCGCTGGGGATGCTGTGGCATCGCCTCAAAGAGCTGACTTGAGAGCTGTGCCGCCCCTGTAGGAGCGGGTTCACCCGCGAACACCGGCGAAGCCGGTGCCATGCACCGAGCTGCCTGCTTCGCGGGTGGCCTTGCTCCCACATGGACCGCGCAATCTTCCAGGCTTGAGCAAAACCAGGCTAACCCTGTCAGTCCTTCCAGAAGGGTTTCCGCCCTTCGATCCGGGCCTGCTCCCAGCTCAGCCCGACATCGCGCAACTCGTCATCGGTCAGCTGCAGCAACGCCCTGCGGGTATGCCAGCGATGCAGCATCAGCCCCCAACGCCCCAAACCCTCCGGCGCGTTGAACACCTTGGCCTGCTGCCCGGCTTCCAGCTCCTTGGCCAACAGTTGCAAGCGCACATCGCTCATGCCACCCATCACCGCATCCTCCCGTTCAGTTGTTACCGTGGAGAAAGCATGCGCGTCGGCACCGTCAGCAATACAGATCCAATACAGCCTTATTATTCCCATACAGAATTGGCCGACGGCCGACTGAATGCTGTATTTTCGGGCCAACTGTACCGGTCGCTATGCCAATGCAGCGCAGGAGTATGCCGTGACCCTCTACCTGAATCTCGCCGAAATACTCGGCGCCCGCATCGAGCAGGGCCTCTATCGCCCCGGCCAGCGCCTGCCGTCTGTGCGCGCACTGAGTGAGGAGCACGGGGTCAGCCTGAGCACCGTGCAGCAGGCCTATCGCATGCTCGAGGACAGCGGCATGGTCTCGCCACGGCCCAAGTCCGGCTACTTTGTCAGCGACCACCGTCACCTGCCGGCCCTGCCGGCGGTCAGCCGCCCGACCCAGCGCCCGGTGGACATCTCGCAGTGGGAACAGGTACTGGAACTGGTGCGCAGCACGCCGCGCCAGGATGTGGTGCAACTCGGCCGCGGCATGCCCGACATCGACAGCCCTACCCTGAAGCCGCTGCTGCGCAGCCTCGCCCAGTTGAGCCGGCGCCAGGACATGCCTGGCCTGTACTACGACAACATCCACGGCCACCTGGCCCTGCGCGAACAGGTGGCCCGGCTGATGCTCGACTCCGGCTGCCGACTGGGGCCGGCCGACCTGGTGATCACCACCGGCTGCCATGAGGCGCTGTCTTGCAGCATCCGCGCGGTCTGCGAGCCAGGCGACATCGTCGCGGTCGACTCGCCCAGCTTCCACGGCGCCATGCAAACCCTCAAGGGCTTGGGTATGAAAGCGCTGGAAATCCCCACCGACCCGGTCACCGGCATCAGCCTGGAAGCGCTGGAGCTGGCCCTGGAGCAGTGGCCGATCAAACTCATCCAGATCACCCCAAGCTGCAACAACCCGCTGGGCTACATCATGCCCGAGGCACGCAAGAAGGCCCTGCTGAGCCTGGCCCAACGCTATGACGTGGCGATACTGGAAGATGATGTGTACGGCGACCTGGCGTATACCTACCCACGCCCACGCACCCTCAAATCGTTCGACGACGATGGCCGCGTGCTGCTCTGCAGTTCGTTCTCCAAAACCCTCGCGCCCGGCCTGCGGATCGGCTGGGTCGCGCCCGGGCGCTACCTGGAACGAGTACTGCACATGAAGTACATCAGCACCGGGAGTACGGCCAGCCAGCCTCAGCTGGCCATCGCCGACTTCATCGCCGGCGGGCACTACCAACCTCACGTACGGCGCATGCGCAGTCAGTACCAGCGTGGCCGCGACCTGATGAGCGACTGGGTAACCCGCTATTTCCCGGCGGGCACCCGGATCAGCCGGCCCCAGGGTGGCTTCATGCTGTGGGTGGAGCTACCCGAACATCTCGACACGCTTCGGCTGAACCGCGCTTTACTGGAGCAGGGCGTGCAGGTTGCCGTGGGCAGCATCTTTTCGGCCTCGGGCAAGTTCCGCCACTGCCTGCGCATGAACTTTGCCGCCAGGCCAACGCCGCAAATCGAAGCCTCCGTGCGCAAGGTAGGTGAAACCGCCCTTCGTCTACTGGATGAAGAAAGCGCCGACGCGTAACTTTGCGCCGCCCGTCACGGTCAAACCCCTAAAGCCCTTGCTGCACAGGACGGTCCACCCTTGAGACTCCAGCGAGCCTTGCCTCTGCTGCTGGTGCTGTTGCTCGGCCTTGCCGGCTGCACAAGCATCAGTGCGCCCCGCGAAACCAGTCAGGCGCTGCCTGCCAACGACTCGGCCTTTGGCCGCTCGGTATTGCGCCAGGCCGCGCCCTATGGCGGCCGCTCGGGCTTTCGCCTGCTGCCCAACAGCAACGAGGCATTTCGCGCCCGCGCCGAACTGATCCGCAACGCCCAGGCGAGTATCGACCTGCAGTACTACATCGTCCACGACGGCATCAGTACCCGCGCCCTTGTGCATGAACTGCTGCGCGCCGCCGACCGTGGCGTGCGCGTGCGCATCCTGCTCGACGACACCACCAGCGACGGCCTGGACACCATCATGGGCACCCTCGATGCCCACCCGAACATCCAGATCCGCGTGTTCAACCCGCTGCATCTAGGGCGCAGTACCGGCGTTACGCGCGCCCTGGGCCGGCTGTTCAACTTGTCGCGCCAGCACCGGCGCATGCACAACAAGCTGTTCCTGGTGGACAACAGCATGGCCATCGTCGGCGGGCGCAACCTTGGCGACGAGTATTTCGATGCCGAGCCCAACCTCAACTTCACCGACATCGACCTGCTGGGCGTGGGCCCGGTGGCCGAGCAGCTGGGGCACAGCTTCGACCAGTACTGGAACAGTGCCCTCAGCCGGCCGATCACCGACTTCCTCTGGCAGGCCCCGGATGCCAACGACCTGCGTGCCAGCCGCCATCGCCTGGAAGTATCGTTGGCCGAAGCCAGAACCCAGCGCAAGGCCCTGTACGACCGCTTGATGGCCTACCAGTCGCAGCCGCGCCTGGCCGTGTGGCGCAACGAGCTGATCTGGGCTCACGCCCAGGCGCTATGGGATGCACCCAGCAAGGTGCTGGCCGAAGACGAACCGGACCCGCAATTACTGCTGAGCCAGCAACTGGCACCGGACCTGGCTAACGTGCACCATGAGTTGGTCCTGGCATCGGCCTACTTTGTGCCGCGCGAACCGGGGCTGCTGTACCTGACCGGCCGCGCCGACGCTGGCGTTTCGGTGAAGCTGCTGACCAACTCGCTGGAAGCCACCGACGTGCCGGCGGTGCATGGCGGCTATGCACCCTATCGTCGTGCCTTGCTTGAGCACGGGGTGCAACTTTACGAGCTTCGCCGCCAGCCAGGCGACCCCAGCGCAGGGCGATTGAGTTTCCGTGGCAGCTCGGATTCGAGCCTGCACACCAAGGCGATCGTGCTCGACCGGCGCAAGACCTTCATCGGCTCGTTCAACTTCGACCCGCGCTCAGTGTTGTGGAACACCGAGGTTGGGGTACTGGTGGACAGCCCGGAGCTGGCCGAGTACACCCGCGAGCTGGCCCAGCAGGGTATGGCGCCCGCGCTGAGCTATCAGGTGAAACTGATAGGTAACAAACTGGTGTGGGCGACCGAGGACAATGGCCAACGGCACATGCTGACGTCTGAGCCGGGTGGGATCTGGCGGCGGCTCAATGCCTGGATCAGCAAGGCGGTTGGCTTGGAGAAGATGCTGTAGCTGAGATTGCCGAGGGGCCTTGCAGCCCCAAAAACCATCAGGCAGAAACCGGCTCAAAGGCTCCGCGCCGTCGGGTCAATACCACCAACCCCGCAGCCCCGGCCGCCATCAGGAACAGCAACGCATGCCCGCTGATCCACTGGCTCCCCGCACCCGCCAACAACGGCCCGAGCAAACAGCCAATACCCCACAGCTGTGCTACGTGGGCATTGGCCCGCACCAGCTCATCATCGCGGTAGCGCTCACCGATCAGCACCAGCGACAAGGTGAACAAGCCGCCGGCACTGGCGCCGAACAACACCCACAGTGGCCAGATAACCGGTGTGTGCAACAGCAGTGGGATCGCCAGGCTGGACACCAGCAGCGTCACCGCACAGCCAGTGAACAGGGTGCGTCGCGACATATGGTCGGCCAGCGCACCGATGGGCAACTGCAGCACCGCATCACCCACCACCACGGTACTTACCATGAACAAGGCGATTTCGGTGGTGAAGCCCTGCTGCAGGCAATACACCGGCAGCAAAGTGAGGATCATCGCCTCGAACGAGGCGAACAGGGCAATGGCCCAGGCAATTACCGGCAAGCGTCGGCAGAAGCCGAACAAGTCGCCAAAGGTGACACTGCAGGCCTCTGTGCTCGGTGCTCCACCACGCCCTAGCAGAACCAGCGGCGCGGCCAGCAGCAGGCCGGTCGCTGCCCAGAAGCCGAAGTCGTCATCAGAGCCGAGGAAGCCCAGCACCAACGGCCCGGCCAGTTGGCTCAGGGCGTAGCTGCTGCCATACAGCGCCACCAACCGGCCACGCCACTGTTCGACCACCAGTTGGTTGATCCAGCTTTCGCCGAGGATGAACACCACGGTCAGAGACATGCCGATCATCAGCCGCAGCAGCAGCCACAACGGGTAACTAGGCAGCAGCGCGAGCAGGCCAATCGACAGCGCCCCGCCCCACAGGCACAGGCGCATCGCCGAAGGCACACCAACCCAGCCAGCCAGGCGGCTGGCCAGGCTGGCCCCTGCCAGCACACCCAACGCCGGCATTGCCGCCATTACGCCGATGGCGAAGCTGCCGTAGCCCCAGGCCTCCAGGCGCAGGGACACCAGCGGCATGCTCACGCCGAGCGCCAGCCCGACACTGAGCACCGATGCCAGTACGGCGAAGTAGGTACCCCAACGCATTGCAGCCTCCCAGCCAATATTTCTAGAGGCCCATTCGCGGGCAAGCCCGCTCCTGCAACGGTCGCGAAGACCTGCAGGAGCGGGCTTGCCCGCGAAAAGGACCTACTGGATTACAGCTTGATCCAGGTCGCCTTCAGCTCAGTGTATTTCTCCAGCGCGTGCAGCGACTTGTCACGGCCGTTACCCGACTGTTTGAAACCACCGAACGGCGCGGTCATGTCGCCACCATCGTACTGGTTGACCCAGACGCTGCCTGCACGCACGGCACGGGCGGTCTTGTGGGCTTTGGAAATATCCGAAGTCCAGATACCCGCCGCCAGGCCATACGGCGTGTCGTTGGCAATGGCCACGGCCTCTTCGGCGGTGTCGAAGGCAATCACCGACAGCACCGGGCCGAAGATTTCTTCCTGGGCAATGCGCATGGCGTTGGTCACGCCGTCGAAGATGGTCGGCTCAACGTAGGTGCCGCCGGTCTCTTCCAGGGTGCGCTTGCCGCCAGCCAGCAGCTTGGCGCCATCCTTGTGGCCAGCCTCGATGTACGACAGCACAGTGTTCATCTGCTGAGTATCGACCAAGGCACCGACAGTGGTCTGTGGATCCAGCGGGTTGCCTGGTTTCCAGCCTTTCAGGGCCTCTACCACCATCGGCAGGAACTTGTCCTTGATCGAACGCTCGACCAGCAGGCGGGAGCCTGCGGTGCACACTTCGCCCTGGTTGAAGGCGATGGCGCTGGCAGCAGCCTCGGCGGCAGCCTGCAGGTCCGGGGCGTCGGCAAAGACGATGTTCGGGCTCTTGCCGCCGGCTTCCAGCCAGATGCGTTTCATGTTCGACTCGCCCGCATAAACCATCAGCTGCTTGGCGATTTTGGTCGAACCGGTGAACACCAGGGTATCGACGTCCATGTGCAGGGCCAGCGCCTTGCCCACGGTGTGGCCGTAGCCTGGCAGCACGTTCAGCACGCCAGCCGGGATGCCAGCTTCGATCGCCAGCTGGGCGATGCGGATGGCGGTCAGCGGCGATTTTTCGGACGGCTTGAGCACGACCGAGTTACCGGTGGCCAGCGCCGGGCCGAGCTTCCAGCAGGCCATCAGCAGCGGGAAGTTCCACGGTACGATGGCACCGACCACACCCACTGCTTCGCGGGTAACCAGGCCAAGCTGGTCGTGCGGGGTCGGGGCGACTTCGTCGTAGACCTTGTCGATGGCTTCGGCTGTCCAGTGGATGGCATTGGCCGCGCCCGGGATATCGATACTGGAGGAGTCACCGATCGGCTTGCCCATATCCAGCGTTTCCAGCAGTGCCAGCTCTTCGACGTTCTTGCGCAGCAGGTCGGCAAAGCGGATCAACTTGGCCTTGCGCTTGGCGGGGGCCAGCTGCGACCACACGCCGGAGTTGAAGGTGGCACGGGCATTTTCCACAGCGCGGTTGGCATCGGCCAGGTCGCAGCTGGCAACCTTGGCCAGGAAGCGTCCGTCGACCGGGCTCAGGCACTCGAAGGTTTCACCGGATGCGGCATCGGTGTATTCGCCGTTGATGAAGGCACGGCCTTCGATCTTCAGTTGCTGGGCACGTTGTTCCCAGTCCGCACGGGTCAGGGTGGTCATACGAAACTCCTCCTCTTGTTTAGGTGCAACGCCGCACTGAGGACTCACAGGCGTTGTCAGAATTCTGGCCGTGCGCCGAGCGCACACTGGCAAGCGATACCCTAAACCAGCCGGTGTAAACTATCAATATATTTGACACGGAAGGCTCAAAAGCCTACTGATGTTCATTTTATTAAACAACAACAGGAGCCGAACCATGAGTATTGACAGCATCATCGACTTCGCGCAGGTCATCACCGAAGCCGAACGCTACCGCCCGGCTGCAGAGAAAATTCTCAAGGGCGAGCCGGACCAGGCGGTCTACAACCATTATTCCAGCCCGTGCGGGCAGTTTGCCGCCGGCGTATGGGAAGGTGAGGTGGGCCAATGGGTGGTGAATTACACCGAGCACGAATACTGCGAGATCATCCATGGTGTTTCGGTGCTGCGCGACCAGGACGGCGGGTCGAAAACCTTGCGTGCCGGCGATCGGTTTGTCATCCCCGCCGGCTTCAAGGGCACCTGGGAAGTGCTGGAGCCGTGCCGCAAGATCTATGTGATGTTCGAGCAGAAGTAACCGCAGAAGTATCTATGTAGCGCAGGCAGTCCGCAGGCATGCGTGAGGATGGCCCTGCCCATGTCGGGCCATCCAACTTCATCAGGAAGAACACCATGACCAACGAAGAAGTGCTGCGAACCCTTGCTCACCTGGTCGGCACCCCTTACGCGCCAGCGCTCAAAGACACCATCCGCACCCTCACCGGCCGCCCCCGGGTAGTTGGCCCCAACGAGATGTCCACCCGCGAGTACGACGTCGAGCGCATCCAGATCAGGGCCGGCGCCGACTTACTGATCCAGGGCTTCGACTTCAACTGACCCCGCAGCAGACATAAAAAAACCCGCCTCCTTTCGGATGCGGGTTTTTTCAGGTCGCCGATCAATTACTTGATCTTGGCTTCCTTGTACACCACGTGCTTGCGAACAACCGGATCATATTTCTTGATCTCGATTTTGTCCGGGGTGGTGCGCTTGTTCTTGTCGGTGGTGTAGAAGTGGCCGGTACCGGCACTCGAAACCAGACGGATCAATTCACGCATGATGCTCTCCCTTAAACCTTGGCGCCAGCTTTACGGATGTCAACCAGAACGGCGTCGATGCCGCGCTTGTCGATGATACGCATGCCTTTGGCGGAAACGCGCAGACGCACGAAACGCTTCTCGGATTCAACCCAGAAACGGTGGTGCTGCAGGTTCGGCAGGAAACGACGACGGGTTTTGTTGTTTGCGTGGGAAATGTTGTTCCCGGTTACTGGACCCTTACCAGTAACTTGACAGACTCTCGACATGACTCAGCCCTCTAAAACCACATGCCCAACCCGGCATGGGTTGGCCGCTTAATCTCTCAGTCTTTGGCGCCTGGGCGCCGTGATTCTGGAGGTCTTATCGACCGGATCCGCTTATGCGACAGGCCGAGCCCCTAGAAAAGAGCGCTGCTTTATACCAGAAAGACTTGGCTGCAACAACAGTAGATGCACATTGCCGCAAGCCAGAACGCGCCGGGCCAGCATAGCGGCAGGCCCCGCCAGTCGTCGACCGCTCGTCGCAAGATTTGCAAAAAAGGGTGTGGTCATTTGCCGGCGGGCGCACTAGGGTAGGCTTTTTCCAGACTGCACTGGCAGATGGGCCACTGACAGCCAAGGAGCCACCATGCGTGCCGCCGCACTTTCCTTATTGTTCACCTCCCTGTTCGCCGCCGGCGTTGCCCAGGCCGCTCCGCTGAGCGTTTGCAGCGAGGCCAGCCCCGAAGGCTTCGACGTGGTGCAGTACAATTCGCTCACCACCACCAACGCCACCGCCGACGTGCTGATGAACCGCCTGGTGGAGTTCGACGCGGCGCAAGGCAAGGTGGTGCCCAGCCTGGCGACCAGCTGGACGGTGTCGGACGACGGCCTGGTGTATGACTTCACCCTGCGCGATGACGTGAAGTTTCACAGCACCGCCTATTTCAAGCCAAGCCGCAAGCTGAATGCCGACGATGTGCTGTTCAGCTTCCAGCGCATGCTCTACCCGGCCCATGCCTGGCACAAGACTGCGCCGGGCGGCTACCCGCACGCCCAGTCACTGCAGCTGGGCAGCCTGATCAAGGCGATCGATGCACCGGCGCCGAACACCGTGCGCTTCACCCTCAGCCACCCGGACGCCACCTTCCTGGCCACCCTGAGCATGGGCTTCGCCTCGATCTACTCCGCCGAATACGCCGACAAACTGCTGAAGGCCGGCACGCCGGAGAAGCTGAACAGCCAACCGATCGGTACCGGGCCGTTCGTGTTCCAGCGTTTCCAGAAAGACGCCGTGGTGCGCTACCGCGCCAACCCGGACTACTTCGCCGGCAAGCCGGCGGTCGACCCGCTGATCTTCGCCATCACCACCGATGCCAACGTTCGCCTGCAGAAGCTCAAGCGTGGCGAATGCCAGGTTGCCTTGTCGCCCAAGCCGCTGGACATTGCCGAAGCGGGCAAGGACGGCAATCTCAAGGTGGCCACTACACCGGCATTCATGACTGCCTTCGTCGCCATCAACAGCCAGCACCCACCCCTGAACAAGCCGGAAGTGCGCCAGGCCATCAACCTGGCCTTCGACAAGCAGGCCTACCTCAAGGCCGTGTTCGAAGACTCTGCAGTGGCGGCCAACGGCCCCTACCCGCCCAACACCTGGAGCTACGCCAAGGACCTGCCCGGCTACCCGCTGGATGTGAAGAAAGCCAAGGCCCTGCTGGCCAAGGCCGGCCTGGCAGAAGGCTTCAGCACCACCATCTGGACTCGCCCATCGGGCAGCCTGCTCAACCCCAACCCCAGCCTTGGCGCGCAGATGCTGCAAGCCGACCTGGCCAAGATTGGTATCAAGGCGGAAATCCGCGTGATCGAATGGGGCGAGCTTATCCGCCGCGCCAAGGCCGGCGAGCATGACTTGCTGTTCATGGGCTGGGCAGGTGACAACGGCGATCCGGACAACTTCCTCAGCCCGCAGTTTTCCTGTGCGGCGGTCGAGTCAGGGACCAACTTCGCACGCTTCTGCGACAGCCGCCTCGACCAACTGATCAGCGCCGGGCGCACCACCAACGACCAGAGCGTACGCAGCCGGCTGTACCAGCAGGCGCAGACACTGATCCAGCAGCAGGCGCTGTGGGTGCCACTGGCGCACCCGACGGCGGCGACCTTGCTGCGCCAAGGCGTCGAGGGGTACCAGGTGAGCCCGTTCGGGCGGCTGGATTTCAGCAAGGTGACAGTGAGCAAGTAAGTTCTGGAGGGCCCGCCTTGAGGTTTGTGGCGCCTGGGAGATCGAGCGCCGCGCGGGCGGCGCTCGATCTCCCAGGCGCCACAAACCTCAAGACAGGCGCCTGCTACCCCTGACCCCATTGACCTGCCTACGCCACAATCCACCCATGCTCGACCATCGACAACGGCTCCCCATCACCAATGATGATGTGATCCAGCACCCGCACATCGATCAACGCCAGCCCCCGCTTCAACGACAGGGTCAAATGCACATCGTCCTGACTCGGCTCACTGATCCCTGAAGGATGGTTGTGGCACAGGATCAATGCCGCAGCGTTGTGCACCAACGCCCGCCGCACCACCTCTCGCGGATAGACACTCGCCCGATCTATCGTGCCCCTGAACAGGATCTCAAATGCCAGTGGCCGGTGCTTGGTATCGAGAAACAGACACCCGAACACCTCGCTGGCCTCATGCCTGAGCATGGCTTTCAAGTAGCGTCGCACCGCTGCCGGGCTGTCCATGGCAGACTCCCGCTCAATCGACGTTGCAAGGTGCCTGCGGCCGATCTCAAGCAGTGCCTGCAGTTGGCTGTACCTCACCGGGCCCAACCCAAGCTCGCCGACGAAGGCCTCGCGGTCGGCCTCCAGCAACCGGCGCAAGCTGCCGAACTTCACCAACAAGCCTCGCGAAAGCTCCACGACATTACGCCCACGTACGCCTGAGCCGAGAAAAACGGCCAGCAGCTCCGTATCTGTCAGGCTCCCTGCCCCTCGCTGCAACAACTTCTCCCTCGGCCGTTCTTGCGCCGGCCACTCCCTGATATTCATCCCGCCCCTCTGCCTTTGCTGCGGCCCATTTCGGCCGTGTGTTAATCTATTTCGCCTCGTACATGCGACGTTCCGCCGCAGGCATTTCAAACGTCGTCGCCCGCTCTCACTGGAAAAAGGCAAGCCTATGCAGCGGCTGTATCGCAAGCGCATCGTTCTCGGCGTGGGTGGCGGCATTGCCGCCTACAAAAGCGCCGAGCTGATTCGCCGTCTCCTGGAGCACGGCGCGCAGGTGCGCGTCGTCATGACCCGCGGTGGTGCCGAATTCATCACCCCGCTGACCCTGCAGGCGCTGTCGGGCCACCCGGTGCACATGGACCTGCTCGACCCGGCCGCCGAAGCTGCCATGGGCCATATCGAACTGGCCAAGTGGGCGGACCTGGTGCTGATCGCGCCAGCCACCGCCGACCTCATGGCACGCATGGCCCAGGGCATGGCAGACGACCTGCTGACCACGCTGGTGCTGGCCACTGACGCCACCGTCGCCGTGGCGCCGGCGATGAACCAGGCCATGTGGCGTGACCCGTCCACCCAGGCCAACCTCGAGCTGCTCAAGAGCCGTGGCATTCAGGTGTTCGGCCCGGCATCCGGCAGCCAGGCCTGTGGTGACGTGGGCCTGGGGCGCATGCTCGAAGCCGCAGACCTGGCCTGGTGCGCCGCAGAAAGCTTCAAGCGCCAGGCGCTGACCGGCAAGCACGTGCTGATCACCGCCGGGCCGACCCAGGAAAACATCGACCCAGTGCGCTACATCACCAATCATAGCTCCGGCAAGATGGGCTTCGCCTTGGCCGAAGCGGCCGCCGAAGCAGGGGCTCGGGTAACCCTCGTCACGGGTCCGGTGCACTTGCCAACCCCTGACCGGGTCAGCCGTATCGACGTCGTCAGCGCGCGGGACATGCTCGCGGCCTGTGAAGCGGCCATGCCGTGCGACCTGTTCATTGCCTCGGCAGCGGTTGCGGACTACCGCCCAGAAGTGGTTGCCACACAAAAACTGAAGAAAGATCCTACGACCGGCGACGGCATGCTGCTGCAGATGGTGCGCAATCCCGATATCCTTGCCACCATTGCTGGTCGCGCCGACCGCCCGTTCAGCGTCGGCTTTGCCGCCGAAACCGAACACTTGCTCGATTACGCCACGCGCAAGCTCAAGGACAAGAACCTCGACCTGATCGTCGCCAATGATGTGGCCAACCCCAGCATCGGCTTCAACAGCGAAGAAAACGCCTTGACCGTGATCGACCGCCAGCAGCACCAGACTCTCTTCGCGCAGACCAGCAAGGGCAAGATTGCCCGGCAACTGGTCGCCTTCATCGCCGAACGGCTCAACCAGGTTCAATAAGTTACATGCACGCTCTTCAAGCCAAGATCCTCGACCCACGCCTGGGCAACGAATTCCCGCTACCCGCATACGCCACCCCCGGCTCCGCCGGCCTCGACCTGCGCGCCCTGCTCAAGGAAGACACCATCCTCGAACCGGGCCAGACCGTTCTGATTCCTACTGGCCTGTCGATCTACATCGGCGACCCGGGCCTGGCGGCAGTCATCCTGCCGCGCTCAGGCCTGGGCCATAAGCACGGCATCGTGCTGGGCAACCTGGTCGGCCTGATCGATTCGGACTACCAGGGCGAGCTGATGGTGTCGTGCTGGAACCGCGGCAACACGCCGTTCACCATCGCGGTTGGCGAGCGCATCGCCCAGCTGGTGCTGGTACCGGTGGTGCAGGCTCACTTCGACATCGTCGAAGCGTTCGACGAAAGCCAGCGTGGCGCTGGCGGCTTCGGTCACTCCGGCAGCCACTGAGCCGGCAAATGACCGTTCAGGCCAAGGATGGCGAACTCTCTGGCGAAACCACCGTCCAAGCGTTCAGTTTGCGCCTGCCCAGAAAGCCTTTGACTAATGGAGTTTCCAGAGATGAACGACATGGCCCACCTGGTCCCCGCCGCATTGCCCGACAGCATTTTCCGCGCTTATGACATACGCGGCGTGGTCGGCAAGACCCTTCACGCCGAAACCGCCTACTGGATCGGCCGCGCCATCGGCGCGCAAAGCCTGGCCCAGGGCGAACAGCAGGTTTCGGTAGGGCGCGATGGCCGCCTGTCGGGCCCGATGCTGGTGGAACAGCTGATCAAAGGCCTGGTCGATGCGGGCTGCCATGTCAGCGACGTCGGCCTGGTGCCCACTCCGGCGCTGTACTACGCCGCCAACGTGCTGGCCGGCAAGTCTGGTGTGATGCTGACCGGCAGCCATAACCCGTCGGACTACAACGGTTTCAAGATCGTCATCGCCGGTGACACCCTGGCCAACGAACAGATCCAGGCCCTGCTGACCCGCCTGAAAACCAACGACCTGACGCTGGCCCAGGGCCGCGTGGAGAAGGTCGAGATCCTCGACCGCTACTTCCAGCAGATCGTCGGCGACGTGAAGCTGGCGAAAAAGCTCAAGGTGGTGGTGGACTGCGGCAACGGCGCCGCCGGTGTGATTGCACCGCAATTGATCGAAGCCCTGGGCTGCGAAGTGATCCCGCTGTTCTGCGAGGTCGACGGCAACTTCCCCAACCACCACCCGGACCCGGGCAAGCCAGAGAACCTCGAAGACCTGATCGCCAAGGTCAAGGAAACCGGTGCCGATATCGGCCTGGCCTTTGACGGTGACGGCGACCGCGTCGGCGTGGTGACCAACACCGGCAGCATCGTCTACCCCGACCGCCTGCTGATGCTGTTTGCCCAGGATGTGCTGTCGCGCAACCCGGGCGCCGAGATCATCTTCGACGTCAAATGCACCCGCCGCCTGACCCCGCTGATCGAACAGCACGGTGGCCGCGCCTTGATGTGGAAAACCGGCCATTCGCTGATCAAGAAAAAGATGAAGCAGACCGGTTCGCTGCTGGCAGGCGAGATGAGCGGTCACATCTTCATCAAGGAACGCTGGTACGGTTTTGACGACGGTATCTACAGCGCCGCGCGCCTGCTGGAGATCCTCAGCAAGACCGAGCAGAGCGCCGAAAACCTGTTCGCCGCCTTCCCGAACGATATTTCTACGCCGGAAATCAATATTGATGTGACCGACGAGGGTAAATTCAGCATCATTGATGCACTGCAACGCGACGCCGACTGGGGCGAAGCCAACCTGACCACCATCGACGGTGTGCGGGTCGACTACGCCAATGGCTGGGGCCTGGTTCGTGCTTCCAACACCACCCCGGTGCTGGTGCTGCGTTTCGAGGCCGACAGCGACGCCGAATTGCAACGTATCAAGGATGTTTTCCGCACCCAGTTGCTGCGGGTAGAGCCTGAGCTGCAACTGCCGTTCTGACCGACTATCTGTTCCTTACAGGAGCCCTGCATGACCCTCGATCGCGATGCCGCTTCCCATGTAGCCGAGGTTTTGTCCGAAGCACTGCCTTACATCCGCCGCTTTGTCGGCAAGACCCTGGTAATCAAGTACGGCGGCAACGCGATGGAGAGCGAGGAGCTCAAGACGGGCTTCGCCCGTGACATCGTGCTGATGAAGGCTGTGGGCATCAACCCGGTGGTGGTCCACGGTGGTGGCCCGCAGATCGGTGACCTGCTCAAGCGCCTGTCGATCGAAAGCCACTTCATTGACGGCATGCGCGTCACCGATTCGGCGACCATGGACGTTGTGGAAATGGTGCTGGGTGGCCAGGTCAACAAAGACATCGTCAACCTGATCAACCGCCACGGCGGCAGCGCCATCGGCCTGACCGGCAAGGACGCGGAGCTGATTCGCGCCCGCAAGCTGACTGTCAGCCGCCAGACGCCCGAGATGACCACTCCGGAAATCATCGACATCGGCCACGTGGGCGAAGTGGTGAGCGTGAACACCGACCTGCTGAACATGCTGGTGAAGGGCGATTTCATTCCGGTGATCGCGCCGATCGGCGTGGGCGCCAACGGTGAGTCGTACAACATCAATGCCGACCTGGTGGCGGGCAAGGTGGCCGAGGCACTGAAGGCCGAGAAGCTGATGCTGCTGACCAACATCGCCGGCCTGATGGACAAGCAGGGCCAGGTGCTGACTGGCCTGACCACCGAGCAGGTCAACGAACTGATCGCTGACGGCACCATCTATGGCGGCATGCTACCGAAGATCAAGTGCGCGCTGGATGCGGTGCAGGGCGGAGTGAACAGCTCGCACATCATCGATGGCCGCGTGCCGAATGCGGTGCTGCTGGAGATTTTCACCGACAGCGGCGTGGGCACCCTGATTACCAACCGCAAGCCGCGCTGATTGATCGGTTAGCCTGCACTGGCCTCTTCGCGGGTAAACCCGCTCCTACAAAGGGAATCGCCAACCTCGGGTCTGGCGCTGCCCCAATGTAGGAGCGGGTTTACCCGCGAAAGGGCCAGATCAGGCAGCACAAAAAAAGGCGACCCTCTGAAGAAGGTCGCCTTTTTCATTCCTGGGCCAGGATCAGATCCCGTACTGCGCCCGGTAGGCCTCGACAGCCGGCAGGTGCTGTTTCAGCTCTGGGTCATCAGCCAGGAACTCCAGCACCTGGGTCAGCGAAACAATGCTGACCACCGGGATACCGAAGTCGCGCTCCACCTCCTGGATCGCCGACAGTTCGCCATTGCCACGCTCTTCACGGTTCAGCGCGATCAGTACACCGGCGGCCTTGGCCTGCTGGGCGTTAATGATCTGCATGACTTCACGAATGGCGGTACCGGCAGTAATCACGTCGTCGATGATCAGCACGTCACCGGCCAGCGGGGCGCCGACCAGGCTGCCACCTTCGCCATGGTCCTTGGCTTCCTTGCGGTTGAAGCACCATGGCACGTCGAGCTGATGCTGGTCGGCAAGGGCCACGGCGGTAGTCGCCGCCAAAGGGATACCCTTGTAGGCCGGGCCGAACAGCACATCGAACGGGATCTTGCTGTCGACGATGGCGGCGGCGTAGCAACGCCCCAGCTCAGCCAGTGCGGAGCCGGTGTTGAACAAGCCGGCATTGAAGAAATACGGGCTGGTACGCCCCGATTTCAGGGTGAATTCACCGAAACGCAGTACCCCGCGATCGATGGCAAAACGGATAAAGTCGCGCTGATACGGCTGCATGAATAGTCCCGGACACCACGGATTTAGCTAAATGGGTTGAGCTCGGGTATCATACACGCACGAGATTTATGGGGCCATTTATGCGGATCATCAGTGTGAACGTAAATGGCATTCAGGCTGCGGCCGAGCGTGGTTTGCTCAGCTGGCTGCAAGCCCAGAATGCCGACGTCATCTGCCTTCAGGATACCCGCGCCTCGGCCTTTGAACTCGACGACCCAGCTTTCCAGCTCGATGGCTATTTCCTTTATGCCTGCGACGCGGAGGTGCCTGCCCAAGGTGGTGTGGCCCTTTACTCGCGCATGCAGCCCAAGGCAGTCATCACCGGCCTGGGCTTCGAGACAGCCGACCGCTACGGGCGTTACCTGCAAGCAGATTTCGACAAAGTCAGTATTGCCAGCCTGCTGCTGCCTTCGGGCATGAACGGCGACGAAGACTTGAACCAGAAGTTCAAGTTGATGGACGACTTCGCCAAGTACCTGGACAAGCAGCGTCGTAAGCGTCGCGAATACATCTATTGCGGCTCGTTCTACGTTGCGCAGCAGAAGCTCGACATCAAGAACTGGCGTGACAGCCAGCAGTCGCCGGGCTTCCTGGCGCCAGAACGCGCCTGGATGGATGCGATCACTGGCGAGATGGGGTATGTCGATGCCTTGCGCGAAGTCAGCCGTGAAGGTGACCAGTACAGCTGGTGGCCGGACAACGAGCAGGCCGAGATGCTCAACCTGGGGTATCGGTTCGACTACCAGATCCTCACCCCAGGCCTGCGCCGCTTCGTGCGCAACGCCCGCCTGCCGCGTCAGCCACGCTTCTCCCAGCATGCGCCGTTGATCGTCGACTATGACTGGACGCTGACCATCTAAAAGGCCATTGGGGCTGCATTGCAGCCCCAATGGTTATTTGATCGGCCGCCAGATCATCGGGTAGCGATAAGGCTTGCCCTCATTCGCCCGCACCGCCGCAATGATGATCAGGATCATCACGGCCACTGCGAGCATGGCAAACAGCACCAGCCCGATGACCACGAACATCAGCAGGAAGCAGATGAGCCCGGCAATGGTCACGCTGATCTGAAAGTTCAGCGCCTCTTTGCCTTGGGTGTCGATAAAAGGATCTTGCTCGCGCTTGAGGTGCCATAGCACCAGCGGGCCCAGCAGGTGGCCAAGCGGCACTACCAGGCCCAGAAGTGCGGAGAGGTGGCAGAGCATCGCCCATTGCCGCACTTCGGCATTGGGCGGGGGGACCGACAGGTTCGAATCGCTCATGCCCCGCACCTCCTGGGCTGGCTTCAGTCAGCCAGTGCCGCCTGCTGCAGCTCGAAAATCTCGTCCATGCCCTTCTGCGCCAGGGCGAGCATGGCGTTGAAATCTTCCGGCTGGAACGGTGCGCCTTCGGCAGTACCCTGCACTTCGATGAAACCACCGGCGCTGGTCATGACCACATTCAGGTCGGTTTCGGCTGCGGAGTCTTCCAGGTAGTCCAGATCGAGCACGGCTTCGCCTTGGTACATACCTACCGACACGGCAGCGATCATGTGCTTGAGCGGGTTGCCGCCCTTGAGGCCGCCGCGCTTCTTGATCACTGCCAAAGCGTCGCACAAGGCGACCATGGCGCCGGTAATGGACGCGGTGCGGGTACCGCCATCGGCCTGGATCACGTCGCAATCGACGTACAGGGTGATGTCACCGAGCTTGCTCATGTCCAGCGCGGCGCGCAGCGAGCGGCCGATCAGGCGCTGGATTTCCAGGGTGCGGCCGCCCTGCTTGCCACGGCTGGCTTCACGCTGGTTACGTTCACCGGTGGAGCGCGGCAGCATGCCGTACTCGGCGGTCAGCCAGCCTTGGCCCTGGCCTTTGAGGAAGCGCGGTACACCGTTTTCAACGCTGACCGTGCAGATGACTTTGGTGTCACCGAACTCGACCAGTACCGACCCTTCGGCGTGCTTGGTGTAGTTGCGGGTGATGCGGATCGAGCGGAGCTGATCGGCAACGCGACCACTTGGACGTTTCATCTGGGATACCTGTACTGGGACTTTGAATCTGCCGAGCATTATAGAGCCCGTAGCCCAGGGAAGACATGCCTATTGTCGCGCCCGGCACAGCCCGTCGCCTTTTCCTACCCCAGTAGCCACCCGTCGGTAACATAGGTGGATTGGGCGCCACGGCGACACTGCGCTACAATCCTGCGCCTTGCAGCCGAGAGGCTCCCACCGTTCATTCATCTACGCGAGGTACTCCCCATGGTGCACAGCATGACCGCTTTTGCTCGTGTCGAGCGCGCCGGCAGCCAAGGCACCCTGGTCTGGGAGCTGCGCTCGGTCAACCACCGTTACCTGGAGCCGCATTTGCGCCTGCCTGAGGCCCTGCGCGACCTCGAAGGCGGCGTACGTGAAGGCCTGCGCCAGGGCCTGTCACGCGGCAAGGTGGAATGCACCTTGCGCCTCAACGAAGACAGCAACGGCAAACCGCTGAAAGTGGACCGTGAGCGCGCCGCGCAATTGGTTGCCGCCGCCGAGGAAGTGGCCAGCCTGATCAAGCAGCCGGCCCCCCTGAACCCGCTCGAAGTGCTGTCATGGCCAGGTGTGCTGGTGGCCGACACCAGCGACCCACAGGCACTGAATGCCGAAGCCATGGCGCTGTTCGACGAAGCGCTGGCCGAACTCAAGGCCGGGCGCCAGCGCGAAGGCCTGGAGCTGGCCCGGCTGATCAACGAACGCCTGGACAACATGGCCAGCGAAGTCACTACCCTGCGCGCCCTGGTGCCGCAGATGCTGGCGGCGCAGCGGCAGAAGATTCTCGACCGCTTCGGCGACATGCAAGCCGAGCTCGACCCGCAGCGCCTGGAGCAAGAGATGGTCCTGCTGGCCCAGAAAAGCGACGTGGCAGAGGAACTCGACCGCCTCAGCACCCACGTCACCGAAGTACGCCGGGTGCTCAAGGGTGGCGGTGCCGCTGGCCGGCGCCTGGACTTCCTGATGCAGGAACTCAACCGCGAGGCCAATACCCTCGGCTCCAAGGCCTTCGACCCACGCAGCACGCAAGCGGCGGTCAACCTGAAGGTATTGATCGAACAGATGCGTGAACAAGTACAGAACATCGAGTAAGGCCACCCCGACCATGAACCACAGCAGCGGCACCCTCTACATCGTTTCGGCCCCTTCGGGCGCCGGCAAGACCAGCCTGGTCACCGCCCTGACCAAGGACGACCAGCAGATCCGCGTCTCGGTCTCGCACACTACCCGCGCCATGCGCCCGGGCGAGCAGCACGGGGTGAACTACCACTTCGTCGTCCACGAGGAATTCAAGGCGCTGATTGCGCAAGGTGACTTTCTGGAGCATGCTGAAGTGTTCGGCAACTTCTACGGTACTTCGCGCAGCGCGCTGCAGCAGACCCTGGACCAAGGCTACGACCTGATCCTGGAAATCGACTGGCAAGGTGCCCAGCAAGTGCGCAGGCTGATGCCGCAGGCGCTGTCGGTGTTCATCCTGCCGCCAAGCCAGGAGGCGCTTCGCCAGCGCCTGGACGGACGCGGGCAGGACAGCGAAGAGATCATCGCCGGGCGCATGAAGGAAGCGGTCAGCGAGATGGTGCACTACGACGAGTATGACTACGTGATCATCAACAATGATTTCGACGTGGCGCTGGAAGATTTGAAGGCAGTGTTCCGCTCGAATCGGCTGCTGTTGAAGAAGCAGCAGCAGCGTCATGCGGCGTTGCTGAAGCAAATGATCGGCTAAAGATCGATGGGGCTGCATTGCAGCCCTTCGCGGGCACGCCCGCTCCCACGGGTTAATCACTGCCTTGAGGCTTGTGCCGTACCTGTGGGAGCGGGCGTGCCCGCGAAGGGCCGCAAAGCGGCCCCAATTATTTATTCCTGCAGCGGCAAGGTAGCCTGCTGGCGCAGGGTAGCCCCGAGGAAGTACGCCGGCGCACGCATGCGCGACAGGATCATCAGCCCGATACCCAGCACCGAGATGATCGCGGCAATCACGAACACCAGCCCCACCCCACCCACATGCGAGCCGCTGCCGAAGTCCGGCGAGGCGCTGTCGATGGCGGTACGCACGAAGATCACCGACAAGATCACCCCACCCACCAGCGGGCACAGGCCGCGCATGATGAAGTGGCGCAGGCTGTCAAACAGGCTGTCGCGGAAATACCAGACGCAGGCAAACGCGGTCAGCGAATAGTAGAAGCAGATCATCATGCCCAGTGCAGTGATGGTATCTGCCAGTACGTTCTCGCTCAGCGTACGCATGGTCACGTAGAACAGGCCTGCGGCCACGCCGGCGCAGATGGTGGCATAGCGTGGCGTTTGCGAGCGCGGGCAGACGCTGGCGAACTTCTGCGGCACCGCACCGTAATAACCCATGGCCAACAGGGTGCGCGCCGGCGCCACGAAGGTGGACTGCAGCGACGCCGCCGTACTGGCCAGCACGGCGATGGACATCAGGATCGCCAGCGGCCCCATGACCGGGCCGGCCAGGTGGGCAAAGACGTTCTCCTGGATGCGCGGGTTGTTCAGGCCAAGCCCCGTCTCGCTGATACCGGCAAACTGCAAGGTGGCGATGGCGGTGAACAGGTACAGACCAAGGATCAGCATCACCGTCCAGGTAGCGGCCTTGCCCGGCACCTCTTCGCTGCCCACCGACTCTTCACTGACGGTCAGGCATGTGTCCCAGCCCCAGAAGATGAAGATCGACAACGACAGGCCAGCAGCAAAGGCCGAGAAAGACTCGACACCAAACGGGTTGAACCAGGCGAAATCGAACGCCAGTGGTGGAGGCGCGGTGGTGCCGCCGAAAGCGGCGAAAGCAAAGCCGATCAACACCAGCAACTGCAGGGCCACCAAGCCGTACTGCACAGTCATTGTGGTGGCGATACCCCGACAGCAGATCCACACTGCCAAGCCAATGAACACGCAACAGGTAATGATGTTGATCAAAAGATTGTCGGCCAACGCTGCCAGTTCGTGCTTGCCGGTGATCTGCCCAAGGAACAGGTAGAAGAAGTCCACCGCCACCCCTGCCAGGTTTGACAGCACGATCGTGGTGGCAACCACCAGTCCCCAGCCGCCGATCCAGCCGATCATCGGGCCGAACGCACGCGCCGACCAGGTAAACGAAGTACCACTGTCCGGCTCCGCCGAGTTCAGCTCGCGATAGCCCAGGGCCACCAGCAGCATCGGCAGGAAGCCCACAATGAACACGGCAGGCAGGTGGGCACCCACCTCACGCACGGTAGGGCCAAGGGCGCCGGTCAGGGTATAGACCGGGGCGATGGTGGAAATGCCCAGCACCACGCTGGCCAGCAGGCCCAAGCGGCCCTTGGCCAGGCCTTTGCTGCGCTGAGTGTTGCCCGCGTCGGCCGCCACATCGGGTGGGCGACCGGCTTCTGTGTAATTGCTCATGAGTATTTGCCGTAGATTTTGGAATTGTTTTCACAAGCCTTGAGTACAAGGCTCGCTTTCACTCATTGAAAGTTTGCTATCGGGGACGAGTCATCCGAGACCTTCGGCTGACGTCAGAATCATTCCTGCCGTAAGCCCTCCCGTGCTGCGTAGGCAATGCAGGCCTCGCGAAACGCCTGAAACAGACGCAGCGAGACCGGGTTTTCGTTGAAGCGCCATTCCGGGTGCCACTGCACGCCGAGCACAAAGCCCGGCGCCGCCGGCATGGACACCGCCTCAATCAGGCCATCCGGAGCCCGCGCCTCAGCGCGCAGGCCAGGGGCCAGACGGTCGATGCCCTGGCTGTGCAGCGAATTGACTTCGAACTGCGCCGCCAGGCCCAGGCGCTCGAACAACCCGCCAGGCTCAATACTGACCGAGTGGCGAGGGCTGTATTGCACCTCCAGGGGGGCGTCCTCAGGTTCGCGGTGGTCAAGGTAACCAGGCAGTTCCTGCACACGCTGGTGCAGGCTGCCGCCAAGGGATACGTTCAGTTCCTGGTAGCCACGGCAGATGCAGAATACGGGCACCCCGGCGGCAATGGCTGCCTGTAGCAACGGCAGGGTCAGGCGATCACGCGCCAGATCATGCCGGGTACCCGCCACACTGGGGGCGCCATTGTAATGATGCGGCTCGATATTTGAAGGCGAGCCGGTAAATACAATGCCGTGCAGGCTGGCCAGCAGCGCTTGCGAGTCGCTGCCACCATCACGGGCCGGCAAGATCAACGGCAAGCCGGCAAAGCCGGCTGCCTCGACATATTTGTCACCGACCGTGTGCGATGAGTTCTTCCCTACCTGCTGACGGCAGGCGCTGACACCGATCAAAGGGACCGCATTTGCGCTCATGGGCTTACACCGTGTGCAGGTACCAGTTGTACTCGAGGTCGGAAATCGACACTTCGAACTCGGCCAGTTCGCTTTCCTTGCAGGCCACGAAGATATCGATGTAGTCCGGGCTGATGTATTGGTTGAGGACTTCACTGTCATCCAGCGCGCGCAGGGCATCGCGCAGATTGTTCGGCAGGCTTTGCTCCAGTTGCTCGTAGGAATTGCCTTCGATCGGCGCCTCGGGCTCGACCTTGTTGGTCAGGCCGTGGTGAACCCCGGCAAGGATCGCTGCGAGCATCAGGTACGGGTTGGCATCGGCGCCAGCTACACGGTGTTCAAGGCGCACATTGTCGCTGCTGTCGGTGGGCACGCGTACAGCCACGGTGCGGTTGTCCAGGCCCCAGCTCGGTGCATTGGGCACGTAGAACTGCGCACCAAAGCGGCGGTAGGAGTTGATGTTAGGGCAAAGGAAGGCCATTGACGCCGGCATGGTTTCCAGCACGCCACCGATGGCGTGCCGCAGCGTATCGCTTTGCAGCGGATCGTCACTGGCGAAGATGTTCTTGCCAGTTTTCTTGTCCAGCAATGAAATGTGCACATGCAGGCCGTTGCCTGCCTGGCCCGGGTAGGGCTTGGCCATGAAAGTGGTGTCCATTTCATGGTCGTAGGCGATGTTCTTGATCAGGCGCTTGAGCAGGATCGCATAGTCGCAGGCCTTCAGCGGATCAGCCACGTGGTGCAAGTTGACCTCGAACTGCGCCGGTGCGCTTTCCTTGACGATGGCGTCGGCGGGCAGGCCCTGTTCCTTGGCCGCTTCGAGCATGTCCTGCAAGCAGTCGGCGTACTCGTCGAGGTCGTCGATCAGGTACACCTGGGTGGAATGCGGGCGCTTGCCGGAGATCGGCGAGCGCGGCGGCTGCGGGCGGCCGTTGAGGTTGTCCTGGTCGATCAGGTAGAACTCCAGTTCGAACGCGGCGCAAATATCCAGGCCCAGGTCGTCGAACTTGCTCACCACCTGGCGTAGCACTTCACGCGGGTCGGCGAAGAACGGCTGGCCATCCAGCTCGTGCATGGTCATCAGCAGCTGGGCGGTGGGGCGCTTCTGCCACGGCTCGTCCGACAGCGTGCCGGGGATCGGGAAACAGATGCGGTCGGCGTCGCCGATGTCCAGGCCAAGGCCGGTGCTTTCGACAGTGGAACCGTTGATATCAAGGGCAAACAGCGATGCGGGCAGGTTGATGCCCTTCTCGTACACCTTGTGCAGGCTGGCCCGCTCGATGCGCTTGCCACGCACCACGCCGTTCATGTCGGAGATCAGCAGGTCTACGTACTGCGTGTCCGGATGGGCCTGGAGGAAGTCATTCATCTCGCTGGAAGAACTGGCGCACGGGGTTACCGACGTCATGGTGTACATCCTTTGATGTGCTGCGGCGATGTGGGGATACGGCTGGCGCCTCACGGGCGACGATGGTTGCAGCTGTTGTTGTTTTCACTTTCCCATCGTGGGGACTGGTTACCCGACCGGGCGCATTGATTCCGGGGGGCCGTTTCACTATAAAATGGCCCAGACGCAACAGACATTGGCAATTTGGCAAGCAGAGCGTGCATCAATGCAATATCAGATTACCCACGCCGACCTCTCTCTGGTCCTGGCACTGGAACGTGGCCGCTCGCTGGCCAAAGCCGCCGAACTGCTCAAAGTCGACGTTTCGACCGTGTTCCGCTCGATCCGCCGATTGGAGTCGGCGCTGGGCACCGCCTTGTTCGTCAAGAGCCGAAAGGGCTATCTGCCGACTGACACCGCCCAGGCCTTGGCTGAGCAGGCCGAACGTGCCGAGCAGGCGCTGGAAGCGGCGCGCATTGCCATGACCAGTGGCGAGCAAGTGGTCAGCGGCACGGTGCGCCTGACCTGCACCGAGGCGGTGATGCACAGCCTGTTGCTGCCGGCGCTGGCCGAGTTCATGCCCAACTACCCGGCCTTGTCGCTGGAGATGGGCACCTCCAACACCTTCGCCAACCTCAGCCGGCGCGACGCCGATATTGCCCTGCGCCTGACCAACACGCCACCAGAGCACCTGGTGGGCCGCAACCTGGGTTCTACCTCCTATGTAGTCTGCGGCCACCCACAGTGGCGCGAGCGCCTGAGCGAGTCGCCCGCCAGCGCGCCGTGGATCGCACCTGACGACTCGATGCAGGACCACCCTACGGTGGTCTGGCGCAACCAACAATACCCGGGCCTGAGCCCGCGCTACCAGTGCAGCAGCATGTCGACCATCGCCCAGTTGGTCACGGCCGGCCTGGGCGTGGCAGCACTGCCGGACTACATGGTGCATGCGCTGCCCGGGGTGGATGCACTGAGCGGCCCCCTGCCCGGCTGCGACACCCAGTTGTGGCTGCTGACCCGGCCGGATTGCCGGGCGTTGCGCTCGGTGCAGACCTTGTTCGAAGAGCTGACCCCGCGGTTGCGTGACGCGATGCTCTGAGGTTATCGTCAAGCTCATGCACTGAGTGTGTCTGTTCCGGCTCTTTCGCGGGTAAACCCGCCGCTACAAGCTACGCGGTCCCTGTAGGAGCGGGTTCACCCGCGAAGAAGGCATCGCAGAGTTTGCAGGTACCGCCCGGCAAAACAGCGCTTCCCTATTGGCTGGTGAATTTTTATACTATCGAGTCCGCCTGCCCACTAATGGGCTGCACGCCCACCGCAATTGCTACTGAGGAAGACCATGGCCCGCGTAACTGTTGAAGACTGCCTGGAACACGTGGATAACCGCTTTGAGCTGGTCATGCTCTCGACCAAGCGCGCTCGCCAGCTGGCGACCGGCGGCAAAGAGCCACGCGTTGCGTGGGAAAACGACAAGCCAACCGTTGTTGCCCTGCGTGAAATTGCTGAAGGCATCGTCACCAACGAGTTCATCGCCGCTGAAGAGATCGTCACCGAGGATCCGGTGTTCGCCGCGTTCGAGGACGAGAACAACGAGGCTGTCTGATTGATGCCAGGTCGACGTCGTACGGCGCAAGGCCCTCTTCCTCGGCAGGAGGTGAACCCATGCCGGGTATAGAAGCCTTGGCCGAACGGCTGTCGACCTATCTTGGCCCCGAACAGGTCAACCTGGTCCGGCGTGCCTATTTCTACGCCGAACAGGCCCACGATGGGCAACGCCGCCGCAGCGGCGAGCCCTACGTGACCCACCCGCTGGCCGTGGCCAGCATCCTCGCCGACATGCACATGGACCATCAGAGCCTGATGGCGGCCATGCTGCACGATGTGATCGAAGACACCGGCATCGCCAAGGAAGCCCTCAGCCAGCAGTTTGGCGAGACCGTGGCCGAACTGGTCGATGGGGTCAGCAAGCTGACCCAGATGAATTTCGAAACCAAGGCCGAGGCGCAGGCGGAAAACTTCCAGAAGATGGCCATGGCCATGGCCCGCGACATTCGCGTGATCCTGGTCAAGCTGGCCGACCGTCTGCACAACATGCGCACCCTGGAAGTGCTGTCTGGCGAAAAACGCCGGCGCATCGCCAAGGAAACCCTCGAGATCTACGCCCCCATCGCCAACCGCCTGGGGATGCACAATGTGCGCGTGGAGTTCGAAGACCTTGGTTTCAAGGCCATGCACCCGATGCGCTCGTCGCTGATTCACCGTGCAGTGAAGAGCGCACGCGGCAACCGCAAAGAGATCGTCGCCAAGATCGAACACTCGCTGGCCAACTGCCTGGCCGCCGACGGCATCGAGGGCGAGGTCAGCGGTCGACAGAAACACCTCTATGGCATCTACAAGAAGATGCGCGGCAAGCGCCGTGCCTTCAACGAGATCATGGACGTGTATGCCTTCCGCATCATCGTCGACAAGGTGGACACCTGCTACCGCGTGCTCGGCGCCGTGCACAACCTCTACAAGCCGCTGCCCGGGCGCTTCAAGGATTACATCGCGATCCCCAAGGCCAACGGCTACCAGTCGTTGCACACCACCCTGTTCGGCATGCACGGCGTGCCCATCGAAATCCAGATCCGCACCCGCGAAATGGAAGAGATGGCCAACAACGGCATCGCCGCGCACTGGCTTTACAAGTCCAACGACGACGAGCAGCCCAAGGGCAGCCACGCACGTGCCCGCCAGTGGGTCAAGGGTATCCTCGAACTGCAGCAACGTGCCGGCAACTCCCTGGAATTCATCGAGAGCGTGAAGATCGACCTATTCCCGGACGAGGTCTACGTGTTCACGCCCAAAGGCCGGATCATGGAGTTGCCCAAAGGCTCCACGGCCGTCGATTTCGCCTACGCGGTGCACACCGACGTTGGCAACAGTTGCATCGCGTGCCGCATCAACCGCCGCCTGGCGCCGCTGTCCGAACCGCTACAAAGCGGCTCGACAGTGGAAATCGTCAGCGCCCCGGGCGCTCGGCCAAACCCGGCCTGGCTCAACTTTGTGGTCTCCGGCAAGGCGCGCACGAATATCCGCCACGCGCTCAAGCAACAGCGCCGCTCGGAGTCCATCAGCCTGGGCGAGCGCCTGCTGAACAAGGTGCTCACCGGCTTCGACAGCAGCCTGGAGAAAATCCCCCAGGAACGCATCCAGTCCATTCTCGCCGAGTACCGCCTGGAGCTGATAGAAGACCTGCTCGAAGACATCGGCCTGGGCAACCGCATGGCCTACGTGGTCGCGCGCCGCCTGCTGTCGGCCGAAGGCGAACAGCTGCCTGCGCCAGAAGGCCCGCTGGCGATCCGCGGTACCGAAGGCCTGGTGCTGAGTTACGCCAAGTGCTGCACGCCGATCCCGGGTGACCCGATTGTCGGCCACCTGTCGGCCGGCAAGGGCATGGTCGTGCACCTGGAGAACTGCCGCAACATCAGTGAAATCCGCCACAACCCCGAAAAGTGTGTGCAGCTCTCCTGGGCCAAGGACATCACTGGCGAGTTCAATGTCGAACTGCGTGTCGAACTGGAACACCAGCGCGGGCTGATCGCCCTGCTGGCCAGCAGCGTCAACGCCGCCGACGGCAACATCGAAAAGATCAGCATGGACGAACGCGACGGCCGTATCAGCGTGGTCCAACTGGTGGTCAGCGTGCACGACCGCGTGCACCTGGCGCGTGTGATCAAGAAGCTGCGTACCCTGACCGGTGTGGTCCGCATCACCCGCATGCGTACGTAGTCCGCCAACCGCAAGGAGTCATCATGAGCAAAACCGTCATCAACAGCGACAAGGCCCCTGCCGCCATCGGCACCTACTCGCAGGCGATCAAGGCCGGCAACACCGTGTACATGTCGGGCCAGATCCCTCTGGACCCGAAGACCATGGAACTGGTCGAAGGCTTCGAGGCCCAGACCGTGCAGGTGTTCGAGAACCTCAAGGCCGTGGCTGAAGCCGCTGGCGGTTCGTTCAAGGACATCGTGAAACTGAACATCTTCCTCACCGACCTGAGCCACTTCGCCAAGGTCAACGAGGTGATGGGCCGCTACTTCGAACAGCCCTACCCAGCCCGCGCCGCCATCGGCGTTGCCGCGCTGCCAAAAGGCTCTCAGGTCGAAATGGACGCCATCCTGGTCATCGAATGATGCCCTGGTGACGGGCCCCTGCCCGTCACCCTTCTTACTCCGCAAGGTTACCCCGTCATGCGTCAAGCACTGCCCTTCGCGCTGGCAGCCCTGCTACTGGGCGGCTGCACCAGCCACAAACCCGAAGACTTCAACGGCATCTGGATCAACCAGGAAGCAATCACTGCGGCGGTCAAAGCCGGTAGCCTGCGCCAGGCCCTGAATGAGCATGGCCCAGTGTTCGAGTGGAAGCTCGACGTGGCCAATCAGCAAGCCAGCTATAGCAATGGTTTCGAGGCCGCTGACGGCCAGCTGAGCGCCAGTGACAAGCAATGGCAGGCCCGCTTCCAAGGCGGCCAGACCGAGCAGCTTTCGCTCGATGGCGACGAGCTGCTGGCCGTCGACCAGAGTGGCGCCAAGCAAACTTTCGTACGCGCCAAGGCGCCGGCGGCAGCCAATGCACCACTAGGCAGCAGCTTCGAGAAGGCGCTGTACCAGGCCTACCTGGGTGGTAACTGGAAGATCGTCGAAGGCCAGGGCAAAGGTGCCAGCGTGCGCTTCAGCGACACCGGCAACGTCACCGGCCTACCCGGGCCGGACCGCTTCGCCCTGTGCCTGGCGGGTGATTGTGCGACCATGGGTGGCAGCAATGACAGCCTGTGGCTGGAGCGCAACCAGCGTGGTGCACCGTTCATCATCAAGCGCGATGGCGACAAGCTGGAGATTTTCCAGGCAGTGAACCGTGCGCAGCCGGATGAAATGCCGGAGCTGGCAGCCGGCAAGCGTCAGTGGACGCTGGAGCGCACCTGAGATGATGCGCGGCCCCTGTAGGAGCGGGTTTACCCGCGAAGAAGACACCACGGTGGATGGCACGGGCTTCGCCCGTGTTCGCGGGCAAGCCCGCTCCCACAGGGATCGCGCCAGCTTTTAGAAATTGAGCAAGACAGTTGCTCCCACAAGGCATCGCGCCAGTTGCCAGCTAGGCTTTTCCTGCCAGGATCGCGGCGTAGCCTTCCTTGTAGCTCGGATATACCGGCGCCCAACCCAGCGCCCGCGCCCGGGCATTACTGCAGCGCTTGCTGCCGGTACGCCGCACCCGCTGCTCATCAGACCATTCGGTAACCCCCATATAAGCCCGTAGCCAGGCCACCACATCGGCCAGCGGCGCCGGGTCATCGTCGACACCGATGTAGCAATCATCCACTGCCTTGCCATCAGCATCGGCTTGCAGCAGAAACGCCAGCAGGCTGGCGGCATCTTCGGCATGAATGCGGTTGCCATACAGCGGCGGCTCCTCGGCCACGCGGTAACCCTGACGCACCTGGCTCAGCAACCACTCGCGCCCCGGGCCATAGATACCGGTCAGGCGGACCACGCTCGCCGGGATGCCGCTGCCCAATGCCAACCGTTCAGCCTCCAGCATCACCCGCCCGGAATAGCCCTCAGGCTCGGTGGCAGCGCCCTCCTCTATCCACTCGCCGCCCTTCTGCGCATACACGCTGCTGCTGGAGACGAACAACAGGCGACGCGGGCGCTGACCACGCTCGGCCAACCAGGCCAATACATGGCGCAAACCATCAACATAAGCTGCCTGATAACCCTCTTCATCGTGCTGGCTGGCCGCCACGCAATACACCAGGTAGTCCAGCGCCCCCTGTGGCCAGGCCGGCGGCATCGACGGTTCGGCCAAATCTGCGGCAACCGGCTGAACCCCTGCAGGCAGTTGACCGACCGAACGGCGCAGGCCACTCACCTGCCAGCCTTTAGCCAACATCTGCCTGGCCAGCCGCCCACCCACATCACCACAACCCACCACCATCACGGAAAGGTCTGACATCTCTAAACTCCCTAGACCAATTGATCAGCCAGGCCACGCTACACGATAGGCGGCTAGACCATAGGCGAAAAAAGCTACAATATTACTTTTGTTAACAAGAATTACTTGCAATAATGGCCGCCAATTTGTTCTCGGCCTGCATCGAGGCCTTGGAGAACGTTCACTTTTTCTTCATCAGGTCCGGCCAGCATGACACGTACTCAATCTTCCGCTTCGCCAACCCCGTCGCGCGCCTGGCGCGCCATCGCCGCGCTGACACTTAGCCTGGTGCTGGCCCCGGTGGCCATGGCCGATGAGCCAACCACCAACGCCGCCACGCCTGCTGCTGCCACTGCCCCGGCCGCACCCGCTGCTGCCCCAGCCGATGCGCCGGCGCCTGATGCCACTGCCACCAACCCGGCAGATGCACCGGCCGCGGCAGACCCGAGCGTTCAAGCCCTGGTCGAAGACACCTCGCTGGGCATGGCCCATGACCTGTCCCCATGGGGCATGTACAAGAACGCCGACATCGTGGTGAAGATCGTCATGATCGGCCTGGCCATCGCCTCCATCATCACCTGGACCATCTGGATTGCCAAAGGCTTCGAGCTGATGGGCGCCAAGCGCCGCCTGCGTGGCGAAATCGCCCAGCTGAAGAAGTCCACCACCCTGAAGGAAGCCAGCGAAGTCTCCAACAAGGAAGGCACCCTGGCCCATACCCTGGTCCATGATGCCCTCGAAGAGATGCGTCTTTCGGCGAACGCTCGCGAAAAAGAAGGCATCAAGGAACGCGTCAGCTTCCGTCTGGAGCGCCTGGTGCATGCCAGCGGCCGTACCATGAGCAGCGGCACCGGCGTCCTCGCAACCATCGGCTCCACCGCGCCGTTCGTCGGCCTGTTCGGTACCGTATGGGGCATCATGAATAGCTTCATCGGCATCGCCAAGACCCAGACCACCAACCTGGCCGTCGTTGCCCCAGGTATCGCCGAAGCGCTGCTGGCCACTGCTCTGGGCCTGGTCGCGGCAATCCCGGCCGTGGTCATCTACAACGTCTTCGCCCGCTCCATTGCCGGTTACAAGGCGCAGGTGTCCGATGCCTCCGCCCAGGTACTGCTGCTGGTCAGCCGTGATCTGGACCACCAGGGCAGCGAGCGCGCCGCCCCGCACATGGTGAAAGTGGGGTAAGCCATGGGCCTGCATCTCAACGAAGGTGGCGACGACCTCGCCGAAAACCACGAAATCAACGTTACGCCGTTCATCGACGTGATGCTGGTGCTGCTGATCATCTTCATGGTCGCCGCTCCCTTGGCCACGGTCGACATCAAGGTCGACCTGCCGGCCTCAACCGCCAAACCGGCGCCAAGGCCAGAGAAGCCGGTGTTCGTCAGCGTCAAGGCCGACCAGAAGCTGTATGTCGGCGACGACCAGGTGGCTGCACCCGACCAGCTTGGCCCGATGCTCGACGCCAAGACCAAGGGCGACAAGGAAACCACCATCTTCTTCCAGGCTGACAAAGGCGTGGATTACGGCGACCTGATGGAAGTGATGAACAACATGCGCGCGGCCGGCTACCTGAAAGTCGGTCTGGTAGGTCTCGAGACGGCAGCCAAGAAATGATGAAAACGCGCTCTAACATGGCGCGCTACGGTGGCAGCCTGGCGATCGTGCTGGGCGTGCACGTGGTCGCCGTGCTGCTGACGCTCAACTGGTCGGTGCCCCAGGCCATCGAACTGCCCCCGGCAGCGATGATGGTCGAACTGGCACCGTTGCCGGAGCCTGCGCCACCACCACCCCCAAAGGCAGCTCCGCAGCCACCGGCCCCGGTCGAGGAACCACCGTTGCCGAAGCTGGCAGAAGCGCCCAAGCCCAAGATCGCCATCCCCAAGCCGCCCAAGCCGAAGGCCAAGCCCCAGCCGCCCAAGCCCGAGAAAAAGCCTGAGCCGCCGAAGGAAGCGCCACCCACCGAGCAAACGGTGGACGCACCACCCAGCAACACGCCACCGCAGAAGTCCGCGGCACCGGCTCCGAGCATTGCGTCCAACAGCAAAGCACTGCCAACCTGGCAGAGCGACCTGCTGCGCCACCTGGCCAAGTACAAGCGCTACCCGGAAGACGCGCGCCGTCGCGGCCTGCAAGGCATGAACCGCCTGCGCTTCGTGGTCGACGCCGAAGGCAAGGTCGTGTCGTACTCCATGGCCGGTGGTTCAGGCAGTGCCTCACTCGATCGGGCGACCCTGGAAATGATCCGTCGGGCCGGCAAGGTACCCAAGCCGCCACCCGAGTTGCTGAACAATGGCACGATTGAAGTCGTGGCACCGTTCGTCTACTCACTGGACCGCCGCTGAGACTTTTGCTTCTGTCACAATTCGGCAAGTCTGATAACGTGCGTCTATCGATTGCAGCCGCTATGCTGGGCCCGCAACTTCATGGACGCACGTTATGACCCTCACCGAATTACGCTACATCGTCACACTCGCCCAGGAACAGCACTTCGGCCATGCCGCCGAGCGCTGTCACGTGAGCCAACCAACTCTGTCGGTCGGTGTGAAGAAGCTCGAGGACGAGCTTGGCGTTCTGATCTTCGAGCGCAGCAAAAGCGCAGTACGTCTGACCCCGGTCGGCGAAAGCATCGTCGCCCAAGCGCAGAAGGTACTGGAGCAGGCCCAAGGCATTCGCGAACTGGCCCAGGCCGGCAAGAATCAGCTGACCGCCCCGCTCAAGGTCGGCGCCATCTACACCGTCGGCCCCTATCTGTTCCCGCACCTGATCCCGCAGCTGCACCGCGTGGCGCCGCAAATGCCGCTGTACATCGAAGAAAACTTCACCCACGTACTGCGCGAAAAGCTGCGCAACGGCGAACTGGACGCGGTGATCATCGCCCTGCCGTTCAACGAAGCCGACGTGCTGACGCTACCGCTCTACGACGAACCGTTCTGCGCCCTGATGCCTGCCGACCACCCATGGACGGCGAAGAAGACCATCGACACTGCCATGCTCAACGACAAGAGCCTGTTGCTGCTCGGTGAGGGCCACTGCTTCCGCGACCAGGTACTGGAAGCCTGCCCTACCCTGAACAAGGGGGGTGAAGGCTCAAGGCACACCACGGTCGAGTCCAGCTCGCTGGAAACCATCCGTCACATGGTGGCTTCGGGCCTTGGCGTATCGATCCTGCCGCTGTCGGCCGTGCACAGCCATCACTACGCCCCCGGCGTCATCGAAGTGCGCCCGCTGACGGCACCGGCACCATTCCGCACGGTAGCCATCGCCTGGCGCGCCAGTTTCCCCCGGCCAAAGGCCATCGAGATCCTCGCCGATTCGATCCGCCTGTGCTCGGTCGCCAAAAACCCTGCGGAACAACCGGCCTGAGTCATGAGTGAGCTGTCGAAGGTCCCGGTCACAGTACTGAAAGGTGTGGGCGAGGCAATGGCGGAGAAACTCGCCAAGGTCGGCCTGGAAAACCTGCAGGACGTGTTGTTCCACCTGCCCCTGCGCTACCAGGACCGCACGCGCGTGGTGCCAATCGGCCAGCTGCGTCCGGGCCAGGATGCGGTTATCGAGGGTGTGGTCAGTGGTACCGATGTAACCATGGGCAAGCGCCGCAGCCTGGTGGTGCGCCTGGGCGACGGCAGCGGTGTACTGACATTGCGCTTCTACCACTTCAGCAACGCGCAGAAGGAGGGCCTGAAGCGGGGCACCCACCTGCGCTGCTATGGAGAAGCCCGCCCCGGCGCTTCCGGCCTGGAAATCTACCACCCGGAGTACCGCGCGCTGAACGGCAGCGAGCCGCCGCCACCGGTGGAACAGACACTGACGCCGATCTATCCGTCCACCGAAGGTCTTACCCAGCAACGCCTGCGCCTGTTGTGCCAGCAGAGCCTTGCCCTGCTTGGCCCGCGCAGCCTGCCCGACTGGCTGCCTGACGAACTTGCCCGGGACTACCAACTAGCACCCTTGGACGAAGCCATCCGCTACCTGCACAACCCGCCGGCCGACGCCGACCTCGACGAGCTCGCCGAAGGCCAGCACTGGGCCCAGCACCGCCTGGCCTTCGAAGAATTGCTGACCCACCAGCTGTCGCAGCAACGCCTGCGCGAAAGCCTGCGCAGCCTGCGTGCGCCGGTACTGCCCAAGGCCACGCACCTGCAGGCGCAGTACCTGGCCAACCTGGGCTTCCAGCCGACCGGCGCGCAGCAGCGGGTAGCCAACGAAATTACCTACGACCTTAGCCAGCACGAACCGATGATGCGCCTGGTGCAGGGCGACGTGGGTGCCGGCAAGACCGTAGTCGCTGCACTGGCGGCGCTGCAGGCGCTGGAAGCAGGCTATCAGGTAGCATTGATGGCACCCACCGAGATCCTCGCCGAGCAGCACTACATTACCTTCAAGCGCTGGCTGGAACCGCTGGGCATCGAAGTCGCCTGGCTAGCCGGCAAACTCAAGGGCAAGGCCCGGGCCGCGTCCCTGGAGCAGATCGCCAACGGTGCACCCATGGTGGTCGGCACCCACGCGCTGTTCCAGGAGGAGGTAAGGTTCAAGCACCTGGCCCTGGCGATCATCGACGAACAGCACCGGTTTGGCGTGCAGCAACGCCTGGCCCTACGCAAGAAGGGCGTGGCCGGCGAGCTGTGCCCACACCAGCTGATCATGACCGCCACGCCTATTCCGCGCACCCTGGCCATGAGCGCCTACGCCGACCTGGACACTTCGGTGCTCGACGAATTGCCGCCAGGGCGCACGCCGGTGAACACCGTGCTGGTGGCCGACAGCCGCCGCTTCGAAGTGGTCGAGCGGGTACGCGCCGCCTGCGCCGAGGGGCGCCAGGCCTATTGGGTATGCACGCTGATCGAAGAGTCCGAAGAACTCACCTGCCAGGCCGCCGAAAGCACTTTCGAGGAGCTTGGCAGCGCGCTGGGTGAGCTGAGGGTGGGGTTGATCCATGGGCGCATGAAACCGGCAGAGAAAGCCGAGATCATGGCCGAGTTCAAGGCTGGCAACCTGCAGCTTCTGGTCGCCACCACGGTCATCGAGGTGGGCGTGGACGTGCCCAACGCCAGCTTGATGATCATCGAGAACCCCGAGCGCCTGGGCCTTGCACAGTTGCACCAGCTGCGTGGCCGGGTTGGCCGGGGCAGCGCCGTGAGCCATTGCGTGCTGTTGTACCACCCGCCGCTGTCGCAGATCGGCCGCGAGCGCTTGGGGATCATGCGCGAAACCAACGACGGCTTCATTATCGCCGAGAAAGACCTTGAACTGCGTGGCCCGGGCGAGATGCTCGGCACCCGCCAGACCGGTCTGCTGCAGTTCAAGGTCGCCGACCTGATGCGCGACGCGGACCTGCTGCCGGCCGTGCGCGACGCGGCCCAGGCCCTGGTATCACGCTGGCCGGAACACGTCAGCCCGCTGCTGGACCGCTGGCTGCGCCATGGCCAACAATATGGCCAAGTGTGACGCCAGTCCCAGAATGGATCCAGATTTGCTCGCAGGCTGGTTATACTTCGCGTTTAAAAGAATCAGTGGATACGGACCATGACTGAAGTTGCCCTGGACACCGCAACCCCACACGCCCCCTCCGTCATCAGGCTGCTGCTCGACAAACTTGGCGTGCCCTACCGCCAGGTGGTCGAACACCCGCACCTGCCTGCGGCTTCGCGGGTGCAGGCTGTCCTTCTCGACGACGAGGTCGGCGCCCTCATGGTGCTGTTCCCGCAGAGCCACCTGCTGGACCTCAACCGCTTGGCCGAGCTGACCGGGCGCAAGCTGACAGCCGTGTCGGTACCGCGACTGAAGCAGATGCTCGACAAGCACCACCTCAAGGCGCTGCCGGGCATCCCGGCTCTGACCAGCTCGCCATGTCAGTACGAAAAGGCCCTGCTCGACGCCGAAACTGTCTTTATCCAGTCCGGCGAAGCCGGCCTGTTGCTGGAAATCGAACGCGCACACTTCAAGCGCATGCTGGCCAAGGCCAGTGCCAGCAGCTTCGGCCAGCAAGTCGAAGCGATCAGCCCCAACCTCGACCGCCCCGATGACGACACCCGGGAAATCACCAATGCCGTCCAGGCCTTCACTGCCCGACGCATTCAGAAGCGCCTGGAAGAAACCATCGAAATTCCACCGCTCGCCGACACCGCGCAGAAGATCATCAAGCTGCGGGTAGATCCCAACGCCAGCATCGACGATATCACCGGCGTGGTCGAAACCGACCCGGCGCTGGCAGCACAGGTGGTGAGCTGGGCTGCATCGCCCTACTATGGTTCGCCGGGCAAGATTCGCTCGGTGGAAGACGCCATCGTGCGTGTGCTGGGTTTCGACCTGGTGATCAACCTGGCCCTGGGCCTGGCGTTGGGCAAGACCTTGAGCCTGCCCAAAGACCACCCGCAGCAGGCAACGCCATACTGGCAACAGTCGATCTACACCGCCGCGATCATCGAAGGCCTGACCCGCGCCATGCCTCGCGCAGAACGCCCCGAGGCAGGGCTGACCTACCTGGCCGGGCTACTGCACAACTTCGGCTATCTGCTGCTGGCGCATGTGTTCCCGCCGCACTTCTCGCTGATTTGCCGCCACCTTGAGGTCAACCCGCATCTGAACCACACCTACGTGGAACAACACCTGCTGGGTATCAGCCGCGAACAGATCGGTACCTGGCTGATGAAGCTGTGGGACATGCCGGAAGAGCTGTCGACGGCCTTGCGCTTTCAGCACGACCCGGCCTACGAAGGCGAATATTTCGCGTTCCCCAACCTGGTATGCCTGGCCACCCGCCTACTGCGCTTGCGAGGTATAGGCTCAGGGCCGCAGGAAGAGATTCCTGACGAGCTGCTGGAACGCCTGAGCATTACCCGGGACAAGGCCGAGGATGTGGTGAACAAGGTGCTCGAAGCCGAGAACCTGTTGCGTGAGCTGGCTTCGCAGTTCCACGCACCGCATTAAGCATTAACGCATACCCTGTGGGAGCAACTGTCTTGCTCAACTTCTAAAAGCTGGCGCAATCCCTGTGGGAGCGGGCTTGCCCGCGAACACCGGCGAAGCCGGTGCCATGCACCGCGTCGCTTGTTTCGCGGGCACGCCCGCTCCCACAGCATCCCCGTCGGGTTTCAGCCTTTCTTCTTCGGTTTCAGGTATTTCATCAACCCTTGGAACCACATCACCAACGCCGGGTTGCCCTTGATCTGGATGTGCTTGTCCTGAATTCCCTGCATGAACGCCAGCTGCTTGTTACCCGCCTGCATGGTGGCGAAGCCATAGGCGGCGTCCTTGAAAGCAATGGCGAACGCCGGCTGTGAGTGTGCGCCGCCCTTGCTGCTGATGCGCTCATTTTCGACGATGAAGTGCCGGGCGACCTTGCCGTCCAGGGTTTGCATCTGGAATACCAGGTTCTTGCCTTTGAGCTGCTGCTGGAATGCGGGGTTATTACGGCTGGCCCTGGCCATCAACAGCCCCATGGCCCAGAGAAGAAAGCGGAACTTCATCAGCGCGCCTCGAACAAAAAGTGACTAAGGCGCGCAGTTTATCCTTTTCCAGAACTATTTATGCAAGTTAGAAACATCTTGCCTGCAGAAAGCACAACGGGCGCCCCCAGGCGCCCGCTTGGCTGACACTGGGTTGTCAGGGAGCGATTACTTGCCCTTCTTGGCAGGTTTGGCCTCGTTAACTTCATCGCGCAGGTTCTTGCCCGGCTTGAAGGCCACCGTGTTGCTGGCTTTTATCTTGACCGGCTCCCCAGTCTGCGGGTTCTTGCCGGTACGCGCGCCGCGATGACGTTTTTCGAAGGTGCCGAAACCGACCAGGGTCACAGTGTCCTTGTCCAGGGCACCGGTGATGCTGTCGAGAATCGCGTTCAAAACCTGATTGGCCTTTTCCTTGGTCAGGTCCGCCTTGTCGGCGATGACGGCGGCGAGTTCTGGTTTGCGCATAGTGAAGCCTCTTTGACGGAATTCTTGTTGTTATGCCGTGCTGCCTCTGGGAGCAGCGCTCAAGGCACCGCAGGCTCTAATCTGCGGCAGACCGGAGTGAGAATGGCACGAGCTCAGGGGCCGCGCCAGTATCTGGGCGGCCATTGTGCAGGCAACAACAGGATAAATCCGACAGAACGTGCGCTATTTACGCCATAACCGCTGGCAACTGACGATTCAGCGCCAGCTTCTCCATCACCGCCGCCCCGGTAAGGGCGTAGCCCAGCAGTTTGCCGTCTGCATCAAGGCAGAGCACCTTGAGGTCACTGCCCTGCCCCTCTACCTGCCAGATGCCTTCGCAGCCCTGTGGCGCTGGCGAGACCACCAGCGGACAGGCCGGGGTTTTCACGGTGATAGGCATCGGCCCGTAGGAAACGGCCGTCGGTTTGCCGGCCAAGGTTTGCGCCAGCGCCCGGGCACAGCTCATCAGCGGCATCACGTACAGCAGGTTGATGCCATCGACTTCGGCACAGTCGCCAAGGGCGAAGATGTTGGCGTGTGAAGTACGTAGCTCACGGTCTACGCTTACGCCACGGTTGGTCTGCAGGCCGGCCGCGGCAGCCAGGTCGGTACGTGGGCGCAGGCCGATGGCCGAAACCACCAGGTCGCAGGCAATCACACTGCCGTCCGACAGGTGCGCTTCCAGGCCTTGGGTCACCTGCTGCAGGCGGGTCAGCACCGGCCCCAAGTGGAAGCGTACACCCAGGCCCTCCAGCCCACCCTGCACTGCCGCTGCAGCGGCCGGGTGCAGCAGGGTCGGCATGACCTGTTCGCACGGTGCCACAACGTCGACCTTGAAGCCGCCCAGGCTCATGTCGTTTGCGAATTCGCAGCCGATCAGGCCGGCACCGAGAATCAGCACACGCTGCTTGCCAGCGGCGGCCGAACGGAAGCGCGCGTAGTCTTCCAAGTCGTTGATCGGGAACACCAGATGGCCGCCATCACCCTCGATCGGCACCTGCACGGTCTGCGCCCCCCAGGCCAGCACCAGGTCGCGGTACTCCACGGTCTCTTCGCCGATCCACAGCCGCTTGTGGCCCGGGTCGATACCGCTGATGCGGGTATGGGTGCGGATCTCGGCGTTCAGTTGCTCGGCCATGGCGCCCGGCTCAGCCATGCACAGGCCGTCGGCGTCCTTCTGCTTGGCAAAGCCCATGGAAAGCATCGGCTTGGAGTACGAACGACCATCGTCGGCGGTGATCAGCAACAACGGCGTCTGCGCATCGAGCTTGCGAAATTCACGGGCCAGGTTGTAGCCCGCAAGGCCGGTACCGATGATTACCACAGGGGACGTCATGTCGTGCTTTCCTCGATTAACCGATGGAGATCATTTCAAAGTCGCTTTTGCCGACGCCGCAGTCGGGGCACAGCCAGTCTTCAGGCACATCCTCCCAACGGGTCCCGGGGGCGATGCCGTCGTCGGGCCAGCCTTCGGCTTCGTCGTATATCAGGCCACAGACAATACATTGCCACTTTTTCATCAGGTCTATTTCCTCGGTTCAGGCTGGGGCTTGTGCTGCTGACGGTCTCTTCGCGGGTAAGCCCGCTCCTGCAGCGACCGCAAATGGGGCCAGTGCTCAATTCGTGGGGGCTTTGTAACGGCCCTGCCGGCAGTATGCAAGCAGTTGGGGCAATCATGCTAAGCTCGCCGCCTCTCTGGCTGTAACAAAGCATACCGACGTGTCGTACGAATCCCCGCAAGCAGCCGCTGTCGCGTGGCTGCCGTATTCACAACTGGCGACCGACATCGACCAGCCCACCCTTGACTGGCTGTTCGACGAGGGCTCGCTGACCCGCCGCCTGACCCGTCTGTCCATCGATCACTTTTCCGTCACCCCGCTGTTCGAGGGCTGGCAGCCGCTGCGCGATGACGAATGCCAAGCGCTGGGCATCGCTGCCGGCGCCGAAGGCTGGGTGCGCGAGGTGTATCTGCGCGGCCATGGCCAACCTTGGGTATTCGCCCGCAGCGTGGCCAGCCGCAGCGCCCTGGAACGTGGTGGCCTTGACCTGGAAACCTTGGGCAGCCGCTCGCTGGGCGAGTTGCTGTTCTGCGACCAGGCGTTCATCCGTCATCCACTCGAAGTGTGCAGTTATCCACAGGCCTGGCTGCCGTCCGAAGCTGCACATGCAGCGCTTTGGGGCCGCCGCTCGCGCTTCGAGCGTGACGGCCTGGACCTGCTGGTGGCAGAAGTATTCCTGCCGGCATTGTGGCAAGCGGCCAAGGAGGAAAACCGCTGATGTACCTGCAACTGCTCAAGTCGCTCAACCGCCTGCACCCGCGGGCCTGGGACTTCGTCCAGCTCAGCCGCATGGACCGACCGATAGGCATCTACCTGCTGTTGTGGCCGACCCTGTCGGCAGTGTGGATTGCCGGCAACGGGTCACCAACCCTGGCCAATGTGCTCATTTTCGGCCTTGGTGTGGTGCTGATGCGCGCGGCCGGCTGCTGCATCAACGACTTCGCCGACCGCAAGGTGGACGGGCACGTCAAGCGTACCGCCGATCGGCCCTTGGCCAGTGGCCGAGTGCGGCCACGCGAGGCGCTGACACTGTTCGCGATTCTGGTAGGAGTGAGTTTCCTGCTGGTGCTGTGCACCAACAGCCGAACCGTCTGGCTGTCGTTCGGGGCGGTGGCGTTGGCGTTCTGCTACCCGTTCATGAAGCGCTACACCTACTACCCGCAAGTGGTGCTGGGAGCGGCGTATTCGTGGGGCATTCCGATGGCGTTCACGGCGGCCGGTGGCGACCTGCCGGCCAGTGCCTGGCTTCTGTATATCGCCAACCTGCTGTGGACGGTGGGTTATGACACCTACTACGCCATGGTCGACCGCGATGACGACCTGAAGATTGGCGTGAAATCGACCGCGATCCTGTTCGGCGACGCCGATCGCAGCATCATCCTGACCCTGCAGCTGCTGTCGCTGGGCTGCCTGTTGCTGGCCGGTAGCCGCTTCGACCTGGGTGGCTGGTTCCACCTCGGGTTACTGGGTGCGGCGGTGTGCTTTGCCTGGGAATACTGGTCGACGCGCAAGCTGGACCGGGAGTCGTGCTTCAAGGCGTTTCTGCACAATCACTGGGCTGGGTTGCTGGTGTTTATCGGGGTGGTGCTGGATTACGCGTTGCGCTGAGTGTTTTGGGGCCGCTGTGCGGCCCCGGCTATCTCAAGGCTTGGCAACGTGCCAGACGTCCTTCACGCCGTCACCGGTCATGTCGCCGGCCTTCTTGTCCTTGATGAAGGTATACAGCGGCTTGCCGTCGTAAGCCCACTGCATCGAACCGTCGTCACGCGTCACATGGGTCCATTTATCCTTCGGTGCTTCGTCTTCTTTCTTGACCATCAACGGTGGCCAGTTCTTGGCGCAATCGCCATTGCACATCGACTTGCCACCCGCATCCTTGTCAAAGGTGTACAGGGTCATGCCGGCATGATCGACCCACATGCCGTCCTTCTCCATGGCATGGTGGGCCAACGCCACCCCCGGGAGCGCCAGCGCAGTGAAAAGGGCCATCCAGCTCAGCGTATGTCGTGTCATTGGAATCACCATTGTTTCCGGGGGAAATGAGTTCGGGTTGCCATTAAAGCGGCCCTCTGTAGCCTAGTTCAGTCACGGAATGTCGCCAGAACGGCCAACACCCTGTCACACAGCTGCAATAATTCCGTTATCTAATGCGGGCCAAGACACCGAATCCAGGAGAGGTTTTGAGCATGGTAGGCAGGAACATTCTGATCGTCGACGACGAAGCGCCCATTCGCGAGATGATCGCCGTTGCCCTGGAAATGGCCGGCTATGACTGCCTGGAAGCGGAAAACTCGCAACAGGCCCATGCGATCATCGTCGACCGCAAACCGGACCTGATCCTGCTCGACTGGATGTTGCCGGGCACCTCCGGCATCGAGCTGGCCCGTCGCCTGAAGCGCGACGAGCTGACCGGTGATATCCCGATCATCATGCTCACCGCCAAGGGTGAAGAGGACAACAAGATCCAGGGCCTGGAAGTGGGCGCCGACGACTACATCACCAAGCCGTTCTCGCCGCGTGAACTGGTGGCGCGACTGAAAGCCGTGCTGCGCCGCACTGGCCCGAGCGACAGCGAAGCGCCGATCGAGGTCGGTGGCCTGCTGCTCGATCCGATCAGCCACCGCGTGACCATCGACGGCAAGCCGGCCGAGATGGGCCCGACCGAATACCGCCTGCTGCAGTTTTTCATGACCCACCAGGAACGCGCCTATACCCGAGGCCAACTGCTGGACCAGGTGTGGGGCGGCAACGTCTATGTCGAGGAACGTACCGTCGACGTGCACATCCGTCGCTTGCGCAAGGCACTGGGTGAAGCTTACGAGAATCTGGTACAAACCGTCCGGGGCACTGGCTACCGCTTCTCGACCAAGAGCTGATCGAGTTCCAGAGCGCCAAGCTGCACGTCGTTGTACAAGGACCGTCAATTGAACCAGAACTGGCACGCAACCCTGATTCGCCATCTGCTGTTGCTGATTACCGTCTGCCTGATCGGCGGACTGGTAAGCGGCTACTACGGCTGGAGCCTGGCCATTGGCCTGGCGCTTTATCTGGGCTGGACCCTCAAGCAACTGCTGCGCTTGCACGATTGGCTGCGCAATCACCAACCCGACGAAGCACCGCCCGATGGCTACGGCCTGTGGGGCGAGGTATTCGATAGCATCTACCACCTGCAACGCCGTGACCAGCGCGTGCGGGGCCGCCTGCAGGCAGTGATCGACCGGGTGCAGGAGTCCACCGCCGCGCTGCGTGACGCGGTAATCATGCTCGACAGCGACGGCAACCTGGAATGGTGGAACCGCGCCGCCGAGACCCTGCTGGGCTTCAAGACCCCACAGGACGGTGGCCAGCAAGTGACCAATCTGGTGCGCCACCCGCTCTTCAAAGAGTACTTCGAGGCAGAAAACTACCTCGAACCGCTGGAAATCCCTTCGCCGATCAATGATCGCATGCGCGTGCAGTTGCACATCACACGCTACGGCAACAATGAACACCTGATGCTGGTGCGCGATGTCACACGCATCCACCAGCTGGAACAGATGCGCAAGGACTTCGTCGCTAACGTTTCCCACGAGCTGCGCACGCCGCTGACGGTGATCACCGGCTACCTGGAAACCCTGCTGGACAACGTCGAAGACGTGAACCCGCGGTGGAGCCGCGCCCTGCAGCAGATGAGCCAGCAAGGCTCGCGCATGCAAACCCTGCTCAACGATTTGTTGCTACTGGCCAAACTGGAAGCCACCGATTACCCATCGGACAACCAGCCGGTGGCAGTCGATGCCCTGCTCGCCGCCATAAAGAACGACGCCCAGGCCCTGTCCGGGCCGCGCAACCAGCACATCAGCCTGGAAGCTGCGCCCGGCGTGAAGCTGAAGGGCAGCGAGTCGGAACTGCGCAGTGCCTTTTCCAATCTGGTGTTCAATGCAGTCAAGTACACCCAGGACGAAGGCAATATCCGCATTCGCTGGTGGGTCGATGCCCAGGGCGCTCATCTGTCGGTGCAGGACTCGGGGGTGGGCATCGATGCCAAGCACTTGCCACGCCTGACCGAGCGTTTCTACCGGGTAGACTCCAGCCGTGCATCGAATACCGGCGGGACCGGGTTGGGGCTCGCAATCGTCAAGCATGTGCTGATGCGCCACCGCGGCAAGCTGGAAATCAGCAGTGTACCGGGGCATGGCAGCACTTTTACCTGTCACTTTGCGCCAGCACAATTGGCCAACGAAAAGGCTTGAGATTGGCGCTGCTGCGCAGCCCTTCGCGGGAACGCTCGCTCCCGCAGGGACCGTAATAAATCCGCTGCCCTTTGCTTTTACGGTCCCAGCCGCTACATTGGATTCCCCGTGCCAGCAAAAGCTGGCACTTTTTTTCTCTCTATCTCAAAGACGGACCCCGTAAAAACTCCATCATGGACCCTTCCTCTGGTATCAGCCTCACCTCGTTATTCGCCGACTTCGGCATGATCATCTTTGCCTTCCTGCTGGTGCTGCTCAACGGCTTCTTCGTTGCTGCGGAGTTCGCCATGGTCAAGCTGCGCGCCACACGCGTGGAGGCCATCGCCGAACAGCACGGCTGGCGTGGCAACATACTGCGCAAGGTTCACAACCAGCTCGACGCCTACCTGTCGGCCTGCCAGTTGGGCATCACCCTCGCCTCGCTGGGCCTGGGCTGGGTGGGTGAGCCAGCCTTCGCTCACCTGCTGGAGCCATTGCTGGCCTATTTCGGCGTGGACAGCGCCGAGGTGGTCAAGGGGGTCTCGTTCTTCGTTGCCTTCTTCGTCATCTCGTACCTGCACATCGTGGTCGGCGAGCTGGCACCCAAGTCCTGGGCCATCCGCAAGCCAGAGCTGCTGTCGCTGTGGACTGCCGTGCCGCTCTACCTGTTCTACTGGGCGATGTACCCGGCCATCTATCTGCTCAATGCCAGTGCCAACACCATCCTGCGCATTGCCGGCCAGGGCGAGCCTGGCCCGCACCACGAGCACCACTACAGCCGCGAAGAGCTCAAGCTGATCCTGCACTCCAGCCGTGGCCATGACCCAAGCGACCAAGGCATGCGCGTGCTGGCCTCGGCTGTGGAAATGGGCGAGCTGGAAGTGGTCGACTGGGCCAACTCGCGTGAGGACATGATCAGCATCGACGCCCATGCGCCTCTGAAGCAGATCCTGGCCTTGGTGCGCCGCCACAAGTTCAGCCGCTACCCGGTGTACGACGCCGAACGCGAAGAGTTCACCGGCTTGCTGCACATCAAGGACTTGCTGCTGGAGCTGGCTGAGCTGGAGCACTTGCCAGAGACCATCGACCTGGAGGACCTTGCCCGGCCACTCGAACGCGTGTCGCGGCACATGCCCCTGGCCCAGCTGCTGGAGCAGTTCCGTAAGGGCGGGGCGCACTTCGTGCTGGTAGAAGAGGCCGATGGCAAGGTGATCGGCTACCTGACCATGGAAGACGTGCTGGAAGTGCTGGTGGGCGACATCCAGGACGAGCACCGCAAGACCGAGCGTGGCATTCTCGCCTACCAACCGGGCAAGCTGCTGGTGCGCGGCGACACCCCTCTGTTCAAGGTCGAGCGCCTGCTGGGTATCGACCTCGACCACATCGAGGCGGAAACCCTGGCCGGTCTGATCTACGAGACGCTCAAGCGCGTGCCTGAAGAAGAGGAAGCGCTGGAGGTCGAAGGGCTACGCATTATCATCAAGAAGATGAAAGGGCCCAAGATCGTACTGGCCAAGGTGCTGAAGCTGGATTGATGGCCCACTCGGTCAGGGGTTGCCGGCAGTGAAATCCGGCATCCCGCTGATCGGCCTGGCGAAGCGGTAAGGTATCGACTCCAGCGCCAACCCCACATTGCGCTGCACCACAAAATGCAGGTGCGGCCCAGTGCTGTTGCCGGTATTGCCCGACTTAGCCAGCATCTGGCCCTGCCGTACCCGTTGCCCCTCCGCCACCACCACCGAACCGCGCATCAGGTGAAGGTATACGCCCATGGTGCCATCCGGGTGCAAAATCCTGACAAAGTTGCCCGAGGGGTTTGGGCCGCGCCCGCTCTGGCTGTTCTCCGTCTTCACCACCACCCCCTCCCGCGCGGCGATGATGGTGGTGCCTTCGGGCATGGCGATATCCATGGCGTAGCGCCCTTTGGGCCCAAAATGACTGACACGGCCATTGGGGCCCTGAGTGACGCGGAACGGCCCGCCAATCCACGGGAACGCATAGCGGAAGCCCTGGGGCCGCTTGCCCGGGTCACCCATGGCCTGCAGCAGGGTCGAACGGTAGTTCAGCAGCAGCCCGGGCCGCCCCCTGAGCACACTGAGCATCTGCGTGCTGCGCGGCGGCAGCAGCCGGCGCACGATACGCGGGGCATCGCCGCCTTGTGCGTTGACCAGGTTGTCCAGCCGCAACTCTACCTCTACCGGCACATGCAGCTCGTTACGTGCGGAAAAGCTCACGCCACCGTCGAAGGTTTTCGCATTCAGCCGCACTTGGCCTTCGAGCGTTTCGACCATGGGCTCGCGCAGCACCAAGGGCTTGGCGCCGGGGCCAGGCCGGTCGGAATAGGAGATGACACCGGCATCGTCGGTGATCTTGTATAGCGTCACGCCCTGGCTCGACGCTGAGGCCATGAGCAATGCACAGAACAGCAACAGGCGGACGGGCATGATAGTGGCTTTTTGACAGTTATGATCTGTCGAAGCCTAGCAGCGGGTTTTACGGTAGGTATTACAGTTGGTCGGATGGGCGACGCGGGCTTTTGCCAGGAGCACCTTGTGCTGCTCCTGCCAAAAGCATGGCGCGGGGCCGGGGTCAGGCACCAGGGGTAAAGTGCTTCTGCGCAGTGCCGCGGGCGATCAACCGAGAAAGGTAGTCGAGCTTCTGGGCATCCTGGTCGACAAACTTGAACGTCAACTGCAACCAGTCACTGTCTGGTTTTGGCTCCAGCGCCGCGACAGCATGCAGATAGCCGTTCAGGCGAGCGACTTCGGCATTCTCGCCCTGCTCCAGGTCCAGCACTGCACCTTCCAGCACCTGTGGCAGCGCTTCGCTGCGGCGTACCACCAGTAGCGCCTCTTTCAGGCTCAACGCCTTGATCACACATGGCTGCGTACCGCTGGCCAGGCGCAGCTGGCCCTGGCCACGGCCGCTCGGCGCGGGGGCAGAAGGTGTAGGAGCCGCGACCAAAGGCTTGGCCGACGCCGGCGCTGGCGTCGCAACCTTGACCGCTTCCGGCTTGCCTGCGGTCAGCGCGTTCAACGAATCGTTGGCAAACGCCGAATTGGCTCGTGCCGGGCCGATGGCCATCAGGCTGTCGAGCTTGCCGATCTTGGTCAGGGCTTTCTTTACCTTGGTCAGCAGTTGCTCGTTGGTGAACGGCTTGCCTACAAAATCGGAAACGCCCGCCTGGATCGCCTGAATGACGTTTTCCTTGTCACCACGGCTGGTCACCATGATGAACTGCAGATTTTTCAGTGCAGGCTGCTGACGGCACCAGGTCAGCAATTCCAAGCCTGACATTTCCGGCATTTCCCAGTCGCACAGGACCAGATCGAACGCTTCCTTACCGAGCATGGCCATGGCCTTGCGACCGTTGACCGCGTCGTCGATGGCCATACCCGGGAAGGCATTGCGCAGACACTTGCGGACCAGATCACGGATAAACGGGGCGTCATCCACGACCAGCACATTCACTTTACTCATCGATACTCCTTACGAATCCCGTCTAGCCTACTGCCAATGATGGCCACTTGCTACAACCTGGTCACGCCGGGACCTCTTCACATCGTTCGCGGGTGCCTGCCGGCTCTCGACCGCAAACGAAAACGCCCGGGCAAGGCCGGGCGTCGATGCTCGGGAGCAACCTTACTTATCGTCAGATTCGCCCGGAACATTAGCCTTTTCGCCGTTGGCGACAGCAGTGCCCTGCACTTCTGCCGTCATGCGCTTGAGCCCCATGTGGCGCACATCGGTGCCGCGCACCAGGTAGATCACCAGTTCGGAGATGTTGCGCGCATGGTCGCCAATACGCTCCAGCGAGCGCAGCACCCAGATCACGCTCAGCACCCGCGAGATAGAGCGCGGGTCTTCCATCATGTAGGTCACCAGCTCACGCAGTGCGGTCTTGTACTCGCGGTCGATGGTCTTGTCGTACTGGGCCACCGACAGCGCCAGGTCGGCGTCGAAGCGGGCAAAGGCGTCCAGCGCATCACGGACCATGTTGCGCACCTGGTCGCCGATGTGGCGCACCTCGACATAACCACGCGGCGACTCGCCCTCTTCGCACAGCTGGATGGCGCGGCGGGCGATCTTGGTCGACTCGTCACCGATGCGTTCCAGGTCGATCACCGACTTGGAAATGCTGATGATCAGGCGCAGGTCGGAGGCCGCCGGCTGTCGGCGAGCGAGGATGCGCAAGCACTCCTCGTCGATGTTGCGCTCCATCTGGTTGATCTGCTCATCGACTTCGCGCACCTGCTGGGCCAGACCAGAGTCGGCTTCGATCAGCGCGGTAACCGCGTCGTTGACCTGCTTTTCCACCAGCCCGCCCATGGCCAGCAGGTGGCTACGCACCTCTTCGAGCTCGGCGTTGAACTGCTGGGAAATGTGATGGGTAAGGCTATCTTTGTTGATCATCTTTTTGTCCTTTGGTAGCGCGGCCCTGTAGGAGCGGGTTCACCCGCGAACACCGGCAACGCCGGTGCCAGACACCGAGGTGCCTGTTTCGCGAGCGGCGCTTAGCCGTAGCGACCGGTGATGTAGTCTTCGGTCTGCTTCTTCGCCGGGTTGGTGAACAGGGTATCGGTATCCCCGAATTCGACCAGCTTGCCCATGTACATGAACGCGGTGTAGTCCGAAACACGCGCCGCCTGCTGCATGTTGTGGGTCACGATGACGATGGTGTACTTGGATTTCAATTCGTAGATCAGTTCTTCGACCTTCAAGGTCGAGATCGGGTCCAGCGCCGAGCACGGTTCGTCAAGCAGCAGCACCTCTGGTTCAACGGCAATGGTGCGGGCGATGACAAGGCGCTGCTGCTGGCCACCGGACAGGCCCAGCGCCGACTCGTGCAGGCGGTCCTTGACTTCGTCCCACAAGGCCGCGCCCTTCAACGCCCACTCGACTGCCTCATCAAGCACGCGCTTCTTGTTGATGCCCTGGATGCGCAGGCCGTAGACCACGTTCTCGTAGATGGTCTTGGGGAACGGGTTCGGCTTCTGGAACACCATGCCCACACGCCGGCGCAGCTCGGCAACGTCTTCGCCCTTGCGGTAGATGTTGTTGCCATACAGGTTGATGGCACCTTCCACACGGCAACCGTCAACCAGGTCATTCATCCGGTTGAAGGTACGCAGCAGGGTCGACTTGCCGCAGCCGGACGGGCCGATGAAGGCGGTCACACGCTGCTTTGGGATGTTCATCTGTACGTCGAACAGCGCTTGCTTGTCACCATAGAACAGGCTCAGGCCCGGCACTTCGATGGCCACGGTTTCTTCAGCCAGGCGCAGGCTCTGCTTGTTGCGGCCCAAGGCAGACATGTCGATGCCATGGGTGTGGGAATCTTGCTGCATGGTCAACTCCATACGCTATCAATTCGTTTCAAAGGCCCGCCCGGCTTCCGGGCGGCACGCTTGCAATCAGGGTCAGCTGTCCAGCGCCTTGTACTTCTCGCGCAGGTGGTTGCGGATCCACACGGCAGAGAGGTTGAGGGTCGCGATCACCAGCACCAGCAGCAACGCAGTGGCATATACCAGCGGCCGCGCGGCTTCGACGTTCGGGCTCTGGAAGCCGACGTCATAGATGTGGAAGCCCAGGTGCATGATCTTTTGGTCCAGGTGCAGGTACGGGTAGTTACCATCCACGGGCAGCGACGGCGCCAGCTTCACCACACCCACCAGCATCAGCGGCGCCACTTCGCCGGCGGCACGGGCCACGGCGAGGATCATGCCGGTCATCATGGCCGGGCTGGCCATGGGTAGGACGATTTTCCACAGAGTCTCGGCCTTGGTTGCGCCCAACGCCAACGAGCCTTCACGCACGGTGCGCGGGATACGCGCCAGGCCTTCTTCGGTGGCCACGATCACCACCGGCACCGCCAGCAATGCCAGGGTCAGCGATGCCCACAGCAGGCCCGGAGTACCCAGCGTCGGCGCCGGCAGTGCTTCCGGGAAGAACAGGCGGTCAATCGAGCCACCCAGTACGTAGACGAAGAAACCCAGACCGAACACACCGTAGACGATCGCAGGAACACCGGCCAGGTTGTTCACCGCAATGCGGATGAGCCGGGTGACCGGGCCCTGCCTGGCGTATTCACGCAGGTACACGGCAGCCAGCACGCCGAACGGGGTAACGATCACGGCCATGATCAGGGTCATCATCACGGTACCGAAAATGGCCGGGAAGATACCGCCTTCAGTGTTGGCTTCCCGCGGGTCTTCGCTGAGGAACTCCCACACTTTGGTGAAGTAGCTGCCCAGCTTGGTGAAGCCCGACATCGCGTTCGGCCGGATGGCATGCACCACCTTGCTCAGGTTGATTTCCACTTCTCGGCCGTTGGCATCGCGGGCCACCAGGCTGTCACGGGCAAAGGCCTGGTGCAGGCCGGTCAGGCGGTCTTCAATGGCCTTGTAGCGGCTATTCAGTTCGGCACGATCGGCGTCCATGTCGGCCTGTGCGGCGGCATCCAGCTTGCCGTCCAGCTCCAGCTTGCGCGCCTGCAAGCGCAGGCGCTCGAGGCCATGGTTGATGGCACCGATGTCCTTCTTCTCGAGGCTTTGCAGCTCGTTGTTGAGTTGGTTGGCGCGTTTGAGACGGGCCTGCAGTTCGTTCCAGGCGGCAGGCCCCTCGGCGACTACGCGGCCTTCTTCCTTGACGCTGACCAGGTAGCCGTAGAAATTGCCCCACTCGCGGCGCTCCAGGGCCATCAGGTCGGCCGGGTGCTGTTCATCGACCAGCCAGTCGCCGACCACCCAGGTGAAGTCGCTACCATTGAGGTCGCGGTTACCCACCTTGATCAGCTCCCGGGTCATGAACTCCGGGCCTTGGTCAGGCACCGGCAGGCCTGCACCCTTCAGACGAGCTCGGGGTACTTCCTCCTTCTGCACCACTTCACCAATGACGACGTGATCGGCCTGGCCCGGCACCTTGTAGGTGGCCTGGACAAGATCGGCTGGCCAGAAGTGGCCCAGGCCGCGCACGGCGATCACCGCCAGCAGGCCGACAGTCATGATCACGGCCATGGCCACCGCGCCGCCGCTCATCCAGACGCCTGGGGCGCCGCTCTTGAACCAGCCTTTGAGGGAATCCTTTTTCACGGATCGCTACCTTTCTATCAAAGCGACGAGTATTTCTTGCGCAGACGCTGGCGAATCAGCTCGGCCAAGGTGTTCATGACGAAGGTGAACATCAGCAGCACCAGGGCGGCCAGGAACAGCACGCGATAGTGGCTGCCACCGACTTCCGATTCCGGCATTTCTACGGCCACGTTGGCGGCCAGGGTGCGCATGCCCTCGAACAGGTTCATCTCCATCACCGGTGTGTTGCCGGTGGCCATCAGCACGATCATGGTCTCGCCGACCGCACGGCCCAAGCCGATCATCAGCGCTGAGAAGATGCCCGGGCTGGCGGTGAGGATCACCACACGGGTCAGGGTCTGCCAAGGCGTCGCGCCCAAGGCCAGTGAGCCCAGGGTCAGACTACGCGGCACACTGAACACGGCGTCTTCAGCAATCGAGTAGATGTTCGGGATGACCGCGAAGCCCATGGCGATACCGACTACCAGGGCGTTGCGCTGGTCGTAGGTGATACCTAAGTCGTTGGTGATCCACAGGCGCATGTCGCCGCCGAAGAACCAGCTTTCCAGGTGCGGGCTCATGGTCAGGGCGAACCAGCCGGTAAACAGGATGACCGGAATCAGGATCGCCGCTTCCCAACCATCCGGCACGCGCAGGCGGATCGACTCCGGCAGCCGGCTCCAGACAAAGCCGGCCAGCAGGATACCGATCGGCATCAGCAGGAACAGGCTGAACACACCGGGCAAGTGGCCTTCCAGGTACGGGGCCAAAAACAGGCCGGCGAAGAAGCCAAGGATCACCGTCGGCATCGCTTCCATCAGCTCGATCACCGGCTTGACCTTGCGACGCATGCGCGGGGCCATGAAGTAGGCGGTATAGATGGCTGCGGCAATGGCCAGCGGGGCAGCCAGGATCATGGCATAGAACGCGGCCTTCAAGGTACCGAAGGTCAGCGGCGACAGGCTCAGTTTGGGCTCGAAGTCAGTGTTCGAAGCGGTCGATTGCCAGACGTATTTCGGCTCGTCATAGTTCTCGTACCACACCTTGCCCCACAGCGCGCTGAACGAAACCTCCGGGTGCGGGTTGCGCAGGCTCAACGGCAACAACTTGCCGCCTTCTTCGATGATGATGCGGTTGGCGCGTGGCGACAGGGCCAGCGTGCCAGGGCCTTCGGCAGCCTGCTCAACCAGCAGGGTTCGGTGTGCAGTGCTGTGGAACACGCCCAGTTTGCCTTCGGCGTCCAGGGCGATGAAGCCCTTGCGGCGCTCTTCGGCGTCGATCTGCACGATTGGCGCCTTGCCCATCTGGAAGGTACGGATCTGCTTGAAGCGCGATTCGCCATCCGGATCACGGGCCATGAACCATTGGGCCAGCCCCCCCTTGGAGTCACCGATGATCAGCGAAATGCCACCAACCAGCTGGGCGGTGGCGGTAATTTCGGTGTCGGCGCTTTCAGACAGCTTATAACGGCCGTTGAGGCTCTTGTCGCGCAGGCTGAACACATCGGCCGTGGCACGGCCGTTGATCACGTAAAGCCAGTGCTGGCGTGGGTCGATGAAGATATTCTTCACCGTTTCGGTCATTTGCGGCAGTTCGATGCGGTTCTGCTCGGTGGTGACCTCTTCGGTCATCATGTTTTCCGTGCGGGTCAGCTCGACCACCTGCAACTGAGCACCAGTAGAGCCGGCCAGCAGCAGGGTGTCCCCATTGACGTTGACGCTGACATGGTCCAGCGCACGCCCCTGCTCGTCGAGCACGAACGATTGCTCGCCGTACGGATAGTCGATGCCTGGGGTGATGGTTTTCTTGTTGTCCGGGTAGGTGATCTTGTAGGTGTGGTGGAACACCAGGGCCTGACCATTGGACAAGCCCAGTACCACCAGCGCGCTGCCCGGCTGGTCAGTACTGATGGAAGTAACCTGGGTGTCCGCCGGCACTGCCAGATCGACACGCTTGAGTTCGTTACCGGTCTTGGTATCGAAGAACAATGCCTGGCCCTTGTCCGAAACACGCATCCCCACCTGATTCTGCTCTTCAAGCGCGATCATCAGTGGCTTACCGGCATCCTGCTGCAGCCATGTCGGCTCCAGGGCTTTCTTGCTGGTCAGCTCGGCGCCTTGGAACAGTGGCAACACCACATAAGCCAGGTAGAAGAAGATCAGCGTGATTGCCGCCAATACGGCAAGCCCGCCTACCAGTACATACCAGCGGGTCAGGCGATCCTTGAGCGCGCGCATGCGACGCTTGCGTTGCAACTCGGGCGTATTGAAATCAATGCGCACGGGCTGGGAGTTTTGGGTCATGTTGGAATTGGCCAGATCATTCATGCGCACACCCTAGCGGTCCCGTGTGACAAAAACATTACAAAGTGGTGACGCGCGAAAGCCCGCCGCACAGGGAACCTGGCTTCGGACTGGAAATTCGTGGAAGAGGCCGGGCAGCGGCACCGGCCTCTTCTTAATTACTTACTTCTTTGCAACGTTACCGGCGTGCGACAGGCCCAGGTCAGCCAGGGTCTTGTCGACGACTTTGGCTGGCAGCGGGATGTAGCCATCCTTCACCACTACCTGCTGGCCCGCTTGCGACAGCACCAGCTTGACGAACTCGGCTTCCAGCGGGGCCAGAGGCTTGTTCGGCGCCTTGTTGACATAGACGTAAAGGAAGCGCGACAGCGGGTAGGTGCCGTTCAGGGCATTGGCTTCATTGTCTTCAATAAACTCACCGCCGTCTTTCTTGGCCAGGGCTACGGTCCTGACGCTGGCGGTCTTGTAACCGATGCCCGAGTAGCCGATGCCGTTCAGCGAGGAGCTGATCGACTGAACGACCGAAGCCGAGCCAGGCTGTTCGTTGACGTTAGGCTTGAAGTCGCCTTTGCACAGTGCTTCTTCCTTGAAGTAGCCGTAGGTGCCCGATACCGAGTTGCGGCCGAACAGCTGGATTGGCTTGTTGGCCAGGTCGCCGGTCACACCGACGTCGCCCCAGGTCTTGATCTCGGCCTTGCCACCGCACAGGCGAGTGGAGGAGAAGATGGCGTCAACCTGAGCCATGGTCAGGCCCTTGATTGGGTTGTCCTTGTGCACGAACACAGCCAGGGCGTCAACGGCGACCGGGATGGCGGTCGGCTTGTAGCCGTACTTCTGCTCGAAGGCTTGCAGCTCGACATCCTTCATCTTGCGGCTCATCGGGCCGAGGTTGGCGGTGCCTTCGGTCAGCGCGGGTGGCGCAGTAGAGGAGCCGGCAGCCTGGATCTGGATGTTTACGTTCGGATATTCCTTCTTGTAGGCCTCGGCCCACAGAGTCATGAGGTTCGCGAGGGTGTCGGAACCGACGCTGGAGAGGTTGCCCGAAACACCGGTGGTCTTGGTGTAGGTCGGGATCGCAGGATCGACAGCGGCTACCGCGTTGGCGGTTGCAACGCCAGCGGCGGCAAAGGTAAGGGCCGCCATCAAACGCTTCAGTTTCATGCCTTGCTCCTAGCAGGAATATGGGGGTGTTGGATGGAACGGGCCCAAGTATCGGCAGGCCGCATGAATACGATATGACTTGAATATGACAAATAGATGAAAGGCCATCACCAATAATCGGGATGGCCATGGCAAAAATGCTGCCTCAAAGCTCGCGGCGGTCCCTGAACATGATGTACAGAGGCGCCACGCCAGCATCGGGAGGAAACACCACCACGTAGTCGTCGAACTCAACCTGGGACAAGTCCGCAAAACGATCTATCAAAGGTACTTTCGGCATATGGAGGAAGGCGATGCTCGGGGGGCTCGCGAGATCCTTGAGCGCATTCGGCGCGCCGCCCTTCTGCCACAACACGGTCACAGGCGCCTTGCCCTCGCTGGTGAACGCAAAAACCTGCCGCGTGGCATCCCAGCCAGCCGCCCGAACTCGCACGCCTGAGGGGACAACCGCCCCCTGAGTGACTGTCATGACGACATGGGAGTATAGGGTAAACGGCTTGACGCCCACACTAGCACCAAAACTAGTGCTGTGTACTGTTGAGCACAAGCGCACGGGCAATTCCACTTCAGCCCTTTCTGCCGCCAAGGCTGCCCAGTCCAGATCCTCGCCAGAGAACATTTCAACCAGCGGCACCGTCATCGCAAAGCGGGGGTCATCGCTTGGCGTACCCAGCACGAATTCGACAACATCCGCATAGGTGCCGGGGTGTTGGCCTTCTACAGAGGTGGCCTGCCATGCCAGTTCTGCTGCTGCGGAGCGAAAAGTCTTGATCAGATGATGCTGCTGTTGGGCCACCTCACGGCTCAGGCCCTGCGCAGTCAGCAATGCCGGATGCAAACCTGCCGCATGTGCATGCGCCTTTAACGTCAGTGGCCCATGGCCTGGTCCGGTTGCCGTGGTTCTGGCCAGTTGGGCGATACGCGCTTCCAGAGATTCAATCAGCATCACAGCTCGGGCGTACAAGCCAGGGTGGCGCGCTTGTGCCGCTGCCAATGCTTGGGCATGTAGTTGGCTACCTGCCGTGATTTCCTGCAGCACCACGGCCTGTATCGCCGCATTGAGAAACGGCCTGGAAGCATCCCGAACGGCGCCATCCCGAGCGAACCCGACCGACATCTTTAGTCGCTTGAGCTGGCTGACTGCACGCTTGGCCTGGTGCTGGGTGCTTTCCAGTGCACGCAGCGTGGCATGGCTTACGGTCAATTGCTGCTCTGGCGTGCTCGCGACAGGGTCAATGCCTAACTGCTGTTCAAGTGCTGTGAGTTGCAGCGCTGCCTGCTGCTGCGCAGCATGGACCTCTGCCACCAATTTGCGCACTTTCTCCAGGTTTTGGTTGGACGACTGGCTGGCACGCTGCTCGCGGGTCAGGTTCTGCTGGGGCGGTAGCGGCTGCACGGTCTGGCCCAGGAAGGCCGCGCGGCCGTTTTGCCGGTGCCATGCCTTTACCGTTTCAACGATGTAATCGGGAGAGTTGATGTTGCCAGTTTCGTCAGCGTTTGAGTAGAACAGGAGATCGCTGCCGGCGGGGTGGCCGACAATGTTGTTGAAGTGGGCGATCCACGCGTCATGCGAGGGCTTGTCGACATCTGCCTGCCAAATAGCTTCGACCAGACCAAGAAAGGAATGCTCTTCGTACTGACTCAGCTGGGGTCTGAGCTCCATATCCTTACCTCATCATTTATATACGATTGAATATTCATTCGTCAGCTTGCTGCTGAAAATCATCATTACTGCGGTCATAGCCTGTTTGTTTCAACGAAAACATCAGGCCAGTCACATTCATGTTCACACCATATTCAAAGAGGACATATAATTTTTCAAAACCCAAACCCACAAGGTCAAATTTGTCCCAGCCTCCTGACTCACCTAAAGGAAAAGGCTTTTTATGAGGCGCTTTTGACTCAATTGGATCACCTAGAACCTTCAAAGTTGCCTCACGAGTTATACACCTGTTGTAGGGGGCAGGAAGGTCATGCTGATATACCACTTTCAAAACAGGCGTCTTGACAAGTGATATATTCACAGACTCGAAATTTTGATTTTCTGCCCAGAATCTCAACTCCACGCCAGGCAACAAATCCCGATAAACTGATAGTGCCCCCGGGTAAATCTCTATAAATTTACCAGGCGGTAAAACACCATCATCTACAAGCTCACTATGTGACTTGCCAAGGCCCGCCAAATAAGATTCCAGTTCTTTTGCATTCATTTGTAGAGTCCTAGCTTTTGGTGGAGTGCATGCAACTGTTGTCGAGCATTTTCTATGTCGATATCGCTGCAACCATACTCAAGCAACCCAGGCTTCAGGGCATCCATATTATTATCAACGGCTGCACGCAGGTCCGATGCGTCCTTGATCTGTCTAGCCGCAGTATTCCTACCACCGTATGTCTGGCTAAATTTCCTGTGCACTTCGGCAGGGATGACTATACTCGGCGCGGCTTCCAGCAAGGCTTTAATCTCAGGACCGCTCAATCTAGGGTTGTTCTTAATCAAAAAGCGTTCATAGGCTTTTCGTGAAACGATATGATCCACGTCCATCTTGTCATTGATACTTCGCCGCCTCAGGTCTCTAAACCATCCTACCTCAAGCAGCTTTGCCGGCTCGTGGTTGACCAGCCCTGGCTGCGGCAGATCTGTATCGCTACCAAACCCAGGAATTATGGCCCCAATTTCACTTGGATTTTCGCCCGGAAGTATTTCAAGACTTGGCCCCACGGGATCGGTGGGCGCGCCCGGGAGGATTCCCGGTAGCGACGGCGCCACCGGCAAGCGCGTCGGACCGAGCAGTTCTGCACCAGGTGCCACCAGAGGTGTCCAGGTGCGCGTTGGCTGGCCTTGTAAAACTGCCGGGTCAAAGGCCAGTGCCACACTGGAAGCGAACCAGGGCTGAAACGGCTGAACGACTGTCAGCAAGCCCTGGGCATCGGTAGGCCTGTGGATACTCAGTTGGTCGAGGTTATAGAGGCCGGAGCCAACGCCAACGGCAGATAGATGCCGTAGTTCGAACGACTGCCGTGCCCCGCTCCAACTTGCCCTCGGCGCAATAGGAGGAAAACCGCTGAGGATGCGCCGCTGGTTCAGTTCATCGAACTGCCCGAACAACGCCTGCTCCGCTGCGATAGCCCGCCATACCGCACTTTCGAACGCCGGCATATCGGTGAACTGGCGGCCGCGCAGCTGGTTGCCAACCTGTGCCGGCACTGCCACGCCAGCAGCGGCCCCGTTGCCGGACCACCAGTTGCCAGCAACCGCTTGCCCTCTTCCGCTGACCACTCCGGTACCGGCTGGCGGCAGCACGAAAGAGAAATACTGAGGGGGTTGGCCAGGAATACAGACAATGCAGTCGTCAAAGCGCAGGTCCACGCCTGCGCCAACCGGAACCACCTCCGGCGCAAGTGACAGCACTTTCCCCGTCGACCCACCTTCTACCGGCACGGCAGAACCACCGAGGACGATGGATTTGCCAGAGGGCGTGTCGCTCTGGAGTCGGTAGGTTTCGGTCAGAGGATCGAAAACGGCATTTCTGACCCGTACCTCGGGCGCGACCCCGGCGCCTGTCGACGCCACCGCGACACCACTGCCTCCCAGCAGGTGCTCGATCTTTATGCGACTCAAGAGACGGGCCGAACCACCAGCATTGGCGATAGCCTGGAGGTCCTGCCCAGCCTCAACGCCCAGCAGATCAGCACGTACCCCCAGCCCTTCGAGTCGTCGCCGACGCTGGTCGGCAGTCAACTCGCCATCGCCCAGCACCGGGGAGTGCACCATAGCTGTAACCGACAGGCTAATGGCCTGACCGGCGCGGATCGCTGCGACCCTGAACACTTCCTTGGCCGCATTGGCGATGGCCTGCTGGATGGCAGTGGCCACTTCCAACGCTACCTGTGCGCCGCCCTGGGTGAGCAACACACCACCGGCCTGGGCTGCACCAACTGGAGCCGTCAGCGTGGCGGCATCTCTCAGCCGCTGCAGCCGCTGGTCTTCATCCGCCTGTTGCTTGTAGCGAATCCGCGCTTCGCGCTGTTCAGCGTACTGTCGCTGCTGCTCCCGACTTGCCTCCCGCGCCTTCCAGACCTGCTCCTGCGCGGCATGTTCCACCAGCAACGCGGCCGAGCGCTCTGACAATTGCCTGATGGCCTCTTGCAGCAACCGGGCCTCCTGGGATGCCAGATAGGCTGCTTCCCAGTCGCGATGCAGTTGTTGCATCTGCTCTGCGGTCGCCAGGTCTGACAGCCGCGCGGCATAGGCGTCCGCGCTTACACCCTGGTCAGCGAAAGCAGCCGCTCGTGCCTGATACTCGGTCAGCGCGCCTTGCTTTGCCGCAATGAGCCCTTCTGTCTCGTTACGTGCCTTGGTGATCTGGTAGAGCTGCCAGCGTTCGCTACCGTCATATTCTGGGCGCTTGCGTGCTGCATCGATTTCGCCTCGAAGCGCCTGGGTCAACCCCTGAGCCAGGCCTGCGAAGTGGGCGTCAAGCTGCACGCGCCGGTCTTCTCGTGCCTGGCTGTAGGCAGCTACTCGCTGCCGATGAGCGAGCGCTTGCGCTTCGGCGCGTTCAGCCGCTGCCGCGGCCTGGCGTGCTTGTTGTTCGGCCTGCGCCTTGGCCAGCGCAGCAGCGCGAGCTCTCGCCCGCTTTTTCCGGCGACGCCGGCTGGAACCACCAAAGCCACCACCGAAGCCACCGCCGCCGCCAATGCTGAAGAAGCCACCCCCGCCACCGCTTGAACCGGAAGAGCCTGGGGTGATAACAACGTCACCTGTTGAATTGTCGTTAAAAGTGTTCTGAGCCATACAGAGTCTCCTTGTCTGTATGGCCGAACGTTGTGAAAAAGCCGTATGACGCTGCGTTACATATTTATCAACTCATATTTGAAACCCAACCCCTTCTACTTATTCACCAGTACCAAAAAAGAAATTTCTTACTGGTTAGATTGATTCTTCTTACAGAGACAAAAAAAACAGCACACAATGAAACAAATCTGCACTGGCGCAGAAAATCATTAAATGCAACGCTATAGATGAAGCATTTGCCACTTACACTTTAATTATTAGCAGGGAACACCCATGCCTGAAAACATCACTCATGAGAAGACCTTCACCATGCCAACCATTTGGCCAGAGATCCTCATCAAGACACTAATAAAAAAATACCCAAAACTCAGCTTTGCCAAGACCAAAGAAATATTACTGCAAACACCCTCGATCGTTTTGCCCGAAGCCATACTGCCAAAATTCGATTTGGCATTTCACCTCATCAAGAACAAGAGGCATGCCTCAGGCGATCAGCCTGGAGAGATATTGGCTGAGGTCGACCTTTTTTTCACCGCTTTAAAAATAGCTTGGCCGGACAACGCTACACAACTCGAGTGCTCCAAGCAGAAGATAATCAGCCTTTATCAGAACGGGGGATGGGTAGAATGAACCAATCAATAATTGATTCCTGGATAGAGCGACTTGGCCACCCGCACGCGTCATTAGTAACGCTGAACCATTTGCCAGATATACCTCTTGAAGTGGTATTCATGGGGCAAGAATCAGAAACTGCCACTCCTCTGCCCGGCCTCGAACTGGAGTTTTCAACTGAGCCGTTAATTTTGAAGTGCGTGCATGTCAACATGATCAGAACAATCCCTCAGGACCAACCCTATCAAGGCACGCTGCCCGATCGATTACAGGGACTTACAACCAGAAAAGAAGTCACCGAGAGATTCGGCCCTTCGTCCATGTCGCAGCCGCCCTTGCGAATGCCCTCCCCCTTGGGCGATACCGGAGGTTGGGACGTGTTTGCCTGGGAAAACACAAACAACGTCCCCACATTCGTGATGGTCCAATACAACACCGATCTACAGGTTTGCGACTTGGCCTTCTTCAGGGAAGGCATCTGACCTGAAGCTCAACGTTTTTTCGCCAGCAAATAGAGGCCAACGAGCAAGCCGAGAACACACAAGCCAGCCACATAGTAGGCAGGCGCCATCGGGCTCACTTTCAGCAGAGCAGTCACTGCCATCGGCGTCAGCCCACCAAAGATCGCGTAGGCCACGTTGTACGAGAACGACAGCCCGCTAAAGCGGACCACCGCCGGGAATGCCTTGACCATCACATAAGGCACCGCGCCGATCACGCCCACGCACAGGCCGGTCACCGCATACAGCGGGAACAGCAGCTCGGGCCGGGTCGGCAGGCTGTGGTAGAAAGTCCAGGAGCTGGCCAGCAGCAGCAGGCTGCCGATCACGAACACGCGGCCTGCACCAAAGCGGTCGGCCAGACTGCCGGCACCTATACAACCGAAGCTGAGCAACACGATGGCCAGGCTGTTGGCCTTGAGCGAGTCGGTCGGGCTGATGTGGTAGAAGCTCTGCAGCAGCGCCGGGGTCATCAGGATGACCACCACGATGCCGGCTGAAAGCATCCAGGTCAGCAACATCGACAGGATGATCGGGCCACGGTGGTCGCGCAGCACAGCGCGCAGCGGCAGCTCCTCGGCCAGTGCCTTGCGTTGCTGCATTTCGGCGAACACCGGGGTTTCGTGCAGCCAACGGCGCAGGTACACCGAGAACAGGCCGAACACACCGCCAAGCAGGAACGGAATACGCCAGGCGTAGTCAGCCACTTCTTCCGCGCTGTACACGCTGTTGATCAGGGTCGCTACCAGCGAGCCCAGCAGAATGCCGCCAGTCAGGCCGGCGGTCAGGGTGCCGCAGGCATAGCCGGTGTTGCGAGCCGGCACGTGCTCGGAGACGAACACCCATGCGCCCGGTACTTCGCCGCCAATTGCCGCGCCCTGGATCACGCGCATCAGCAACAGCAGGATCGGTGCCCACATGCCGATCTGCGCATAGGTCGGCAGCAGGCCCATGATCAGCGTCGGCAGGGCCATCATGAAGATGCTCAGGGTGAACATCTTCTTGCGCCCGAGCAAGTCACCGAAGTGGGCCATGATGATGCCGCCCAGCGGCCGCGCCAGGTAGCCGGCGGCGAAGATGCCGAACGTTTGCATCAGCCGCAGCCACTCGGGCATGTCGGCCGGGAAGAACAACTTGCCCACCACCGTGGCGAAGAACACGAAGATGATGAAATCGTAGAACTCCAGCGCACCGCCCAAGGCGGACAGTGAGAGGGTCTTGTAGTCGCTGCGGGTCAGCGGCCGCGAAGGCTGCTCGATACTGCTGGGCACGGAAGTCATCGCTCGTTGTTCTCTTTATAGGGCATGCAGGCCGCTTGGCGCACGGCTTCTGGATTGGACACAGGCGAAGATAGCAAATTGCCGAGCTACGCCGAAAGCGATACAAAATCCACACAGATATTCGTGAATGCGCGGTCGTCGCTGGCCGTTATGCCCTATATACTGGCAGATCGTAGGATTAGGTTGCTCCTAACGTGGGATGTTGTGCGAAAACGCCGGTCACTATTGTCAGGCGGTTTCGCAGAGTTTCCCTACGGCCGCCCAGTGAAACGAAATCGGCGTAGTATGTTTCAAGCTGAATCGTTTACCCGGCCTTTGCGCCACACCAACGAAAAGCGTCACGGGTCAGAGGCCCCATCGCATGATTGAGCTCGAACAAGAAGATCCAATCCCGCAAGGCGACCTGGCCTTGCAAATCACCGCATTGCCGCGAGAAACCAACGGATTTGGCGATATTTTCGGCGGTTGGCTGGTTGCGCAGATGGACCTGGCAGGCACGGCCATGGCCAGCCGTGTCGCCGGCGGCCGCGTAGCCACCGTAGCCATCGACCGCATGGCCTTCCTGGTACCCGTCGCGGTAGGTGCACAACTGTCTTTCTATACCCAGACCCTGGAAATCGGCCGCAGCTCGATCCAGATGATGGTCGAAGTGTGGAGCGACGACCCGCTGTCCAGCGAATGGCGCAAGGTCACCGAAGCGGTATTCGTCTTCGTCGCCATCGACGGCAGTGGCCGTACCCGCTCCGTGCCTCGTCGCTGAGCCTCGCTGGCGGTAAACTCATTGCATGTGCCCGGGTCCAAGGCCCACTGGCAATCAATGGGACGAACGCAATGGCTACCTTTCAGGTCGTAACCGAGCAACATGGCGAACTCAACTGCTGGCGTATCAGCAGTGACCGCGCCGAACTCCTGATCGCCCAGCAGGGCGCACAGGTCCTCAGCTACCAGCAGGTAGGCGAACCGCCACTGCTGTGGCTGAGCGACCAGGCCATCTTCCGCCAGGGCAAGTCGGTACGCGCCGGGGTACCGGTGTGCTGGCCATGGTTTGGCAACCTGCAGCGCAACCCTCAGGCTGTCCAGGCCATGTACCAGGGAACACCGGCGCCTGCCCACGGGCTTGCGCGCACGCGTGACTGGAAATTGCTGGGTATCGAGGAAGTGGGCGAGTTCCTGCGGATCGAGTTCGAGCTACCTGAAGCGCGGGGCGACCTGCCTTGTTGGCCTCATGATGTCGAGCTGAAACTGGTGGTGGAGATGGGCGCAGAGCTAAAACTGAGCCTGACCAGCCGCAACATGGGCAATACCCCCGTGACCATCAGCCAGGCCCTGCATAGCTACTTCGCGGTCAGCGATGTGCGCCAGGCGCGGGTCGAGGGTGTCGACGGGCTGGGTTATATCGAGACCCTGGCGGGCTGGGAACAGCGCCAGCAGCAGGGGGCACTGACGTTTGCCGGGGAGACGGACCGGATCTACCTGAACACCCCGCAGACCCTCAGCATCGTCGACCCGCATTGGAATCGGCGGATTACCTTGACCAGCAGCGGCTCGCGCACGGCGGTGATCTGGAACCCCTGGACCGAGCGGGCCAAGGAGCTGGCAGACATGGCGGATGATGGCTGGCAGCGGATGCTGTGCATCGAGACGGCGAATGTGTGGGATGACCTGGTGGAGTTGGAGCCTGGGCGCAGCAGTTCGCTAGGGGTCAGGATTGTCAGCGAAATGATCTGAGTTTTACGGTGCCTGTGCCGGCCTCTTCGCGGGTAAACCCGCTCCTACAGATACCCCGCGGCATGCAAGGCCTGTGGAGGTTCCGTAGGAGCGGGTTTACCCGCGAAGAGGCCAGCACAGCCATTCAAAGATCAGCATCCTCCACTACCCTCACCTTCCCCGCATCCAGCGCATAGGCCGCATCGGCCAGGTCATTGCTGACCTTTTCCACCTTCAGCTTGCCGCTGACCCACAGCGGGGTGTAGATGTCATCGATCTTCAACCCTTTCGGGTAGCGCACCAGTACCAACTGGTTGGGCGGCGGTGGCGGCACATGGATGCACGCACCCGGGTACGGCACCAGGAAGAACAACGTGCTGTTGCCCTTGGCGTCACTCTCCAGCGGTACCGGGTAGCCGCCCAGGCGGATATCCCTGTTGTTCATGGCCGCCACGGTCTTGGTCGAGTACATCACCGCCGGCAAACCCTTGCCCTGCTTGAGGCCGCCCTTGTCAGTGAAGGTGCCCATGGCTTCCGGCGAGTTGTGGTCGATTTCAGGCATTTGTTCGAGTGCCTTCTGGTCCGACTTGGGCATCAGCTCCAGCCAGTCGGTCTCGGGCAGTTCGGCATGGGCCAGGGTACTGGCCAACAGCAAGGGGACGAGGAAAAAGGCACGCATGAAAATGCTCGGCAACTCGAATGAATTGCCGAGCATTCTAACCAGTAATCAGCGTTTCTTGATGAATCCGTAGATCACCAGCAGCACCACGGCACCGACCAGCGCGCCAAAGAAGCCTGCCGCTTGCCCAGCCTGGTATATACCCAGCGCCTGGCCGCCATAGGTAGCCACCAAGGAGCCGGCAATACCCAGCAGGATGGTCATGATCCAGCCCATGCTGTCATCGCCCGGCTTGATGAAGCGGGCCAGCAGGCCGACGATGAGGCCGATGAAGATGGTTCCAATGATACCCATGGCAATCCCTCTGCAGTGAAGTTGGAACAAGCCAAAGCCTAGACGGGCTTCGGCTTGCTGCCATATTCAGAGGGCGTGCCGCTTGCAGAAGTTCGATTCGATGCCCGATCAGTTGCTGATCAGCGCCTCTACTTCGGCAATCTTGCGCTCGAGGGTGGCCATATCAGCGCAGCGCAGGGTGGCGTGTCCAACTTTGCGGCCAACCTTGAAGGCTTTGCCGTAGTGGTGCAGGTGGCAGTCCCCGATGGCGAGAACCTTGTCCACGGCCGGCACTTCACCGATGAAGTTGAGCATCGCGCTCTCGCCCACCTTGGCGGTCGAGCCCAGTGGCAGGCCGGCAACGGCACGCAGATGGTTCTCGAACTGGCTGCACTCGGCACCTTCGATGGTCCAGTGCCCGGAGTTGTGCACGCGCGGGGCGATTTCGTTGGCCTTCAAGCCACCATCAACTTCGAAGAACTCGAAGGCCATCACGCCAACGTAATCCAGCTTCTGCAACACGCGGCCGACGTAATCTTCGGCCAGCGCCTGCAGCGGGTGTGCCTGGCTGGCTACCGACAAGCGCAGGATGCCGCTCTCGTGGGTGTTGTGCACCAGCGGGTAGAAGCGGGTTTCGCCATCGCGGCCACGCACGGCCACCAGCGATACTTCGCCAGTGAACGGCACGAAGCCTTCCAGCAGGCATGGCACGCTGCCCAGCTCGGCGAAGGTACCCACCACGTCTTCTGGCGTGCGCAGCACCTTCTGGCCCTTGCCGTCGTAACCCAGGGTGCGGGTTTTCAGCACGGCCGGCAGGCCGATGCTGGCCACTGCGGCATCCAGATCTGCCTGCGAGAGGATGTCGGCAAAGGCCGGGGTGGGAATGCCCAGGTCGCGGAACATGCTCTTTTCGAACAGGCGGTCACGGGCGATGCGCAGCGATTCGGCGCTGGGGTACACCGGCACGAACTGCGAGAGGAAGGCGACGGTCTCGGCCGGGACGCTTTCGAACTCGAAGGTGACCAGGTCGACTTCGTCGGCCAGCTGACGCAGGTGGTCCTGGTCGCCGTAGTCGGCACGCAGGTGCTCGCCCAGGGGCGCAGCACAGGCGTCCGGTGCCGGGTCGAGGAAGGCGAAGTTCATGCCCAGCGGGGTACCCGCCAAGGCCAGCATGCGGCCCAGCTGGCCGCCACCGATTACACCGATCTTCATGGGTTTAGCCTCAAGCCTGGCGCGGGTCTGGGTTGTCCAGCACGGTGTCGGTCTGTTCCGTGCGGAACTGCTTCAACGCCGCGTGGTACTGCGGGTACTTGGCGCCCAGAATGCTGGCCGACAACAGGGCAGCGTTGACCGCACCGGCACGGCCGATGGCCAGGGTGGCAACCGGCACACCGGCAGGCATCTGCACGATCGATAGCAGCGAATCGACGCCCGACAGCATCGACGACTGCACCGGCACGCCCAGCACCGGCAAGTGGGTTTTGGCGGCGCACATGCCTGGCAGGTGGGCTGCGCCACCGGCACCGGCGATGATCACCTCGATGCCACGGCCCTCAGCCTCCTCGGCATACTGGAACAGCAGATCCGGGGTGCGGTGGGCGGAAACCACCTTCACTTCGTAGGGAATGCCGAGTTTTTCCAGCATATCGGCGGTGTGGCTAAGGGTGGACCAATCGGACTTGGAGCCCATGATCACGCCAACCAGTGCACTCATCGTCGAGCCTCTCCTGCAAGCGCCTTCTGGCGCGCTAAAAGCAACAAGCCACGCAGGTGGGCCGGCGTGGCTTGTCATACGGATTCTGAATCGACCAGTCGGCCGAAGGCGCGGGATTGTAACGTATTTAAAGGCTGGCCGCCCACCCCTACAAGCACATGCCGGATCAAAGGGCAAGCTGTCTCGTGGGACAACTTTTTCCTGCTGCCTCGGGGTCGACGAGTGCTGCACGCTCGCAGCCCTTCCTCGAGCACTTTGGTACGTCTACATGAAAACTCCATGCTTCTTCGCACTTTCGTTTGGTCTGGCACTCAGCATGCAATTGCCTAGTGCTTCGGCAGCCCAAGCGCTCACCGTCACCGTCTATGTGCACGACGACCTGGCCGATATGCACGACGGGCAATTGAACGAAGACTTCTTCCAGCATTGGCTGAACGAAATGCGCAGTTTCAGCCAACATCCCATTGAAGTGATATTTCAACGCAATATAAAACACATAACCGATATTGCTTATGCAGGAATGCCGTCCGAAAAGCTCCTGGATGCTTTCAGCCGGCAGGTGTATGCACAAAAGCGACACCGACTCTACTCTCTCATGGATAAACATCTCCTGCTCACCCGCAACAGCTACGATCATCGCGGCCTGAACTACAACGCCGGCTTGGCCTATTTAAAGCAGAAAACGGCCATTGCCTCTGTGGCCGGATACGGTGCTGCAGCTCATGAAATTGGCCATCTGCTAGGCGCCACCCATGAAGACGCCGAACTGAAGTTCAATGGTTGGGTGTGTGAAACGTACACGCACCCCCGTGTACCGGCACGGTCCAACTGCTACCGCTACAGCGACAGGAATCGTGCAAATATCACTGATTACCTGAAGGAGAATTCAAAGTGACGCTTCACCTTGTGCTCCAGACGACTCCAGCTTGCGCCATAGCAAGCGGACGTTAGCCTTACGCACCAGCGCGCAGCGGTACAGGCGGATTTCCAGCGGCACATGCCATTGGCTACCGCCGCAGATCGCCAGTTCACCGCGTTCGAGCTCGCCACGCATGGACAGGCGCGGCACCCAGGCGATGCCCATCCCTTCCAGGGCCATGCTCTTGAGGCTGTCGGCCATGGCGGTTTCATAGACGGTGGTATACCGCAGGTTGCGCTGGCGCAGCAGTAAGTTGACCGAGCGGCCGAGGAATGCGCCGGCGGTATAGGCCAACAATGGCACGCTGCCCTCGCCTTCCAGGTCGAACAACGGCTTGCCATCGGCATCCACGGCGCACACCGGCAGCATTTCAGTGTTGCCCATGTGCAGTGACGGGAAGATTTCGGCATCCATCTGCAAGGCCGCGTCCGGATCGTAGAACGCCAGCATCAGGTCGCAGCCGCCCTCGCGCAGTGCATGTACGGCATCTCCGACGTTGGTCGCAACAAGGCGGGTGGCGATGTTCAAACCGTCGTTGCGCAACTGGGCCACCCAACGGGGGAAGAAGCCCGACGCCAAGGAGTGTGCCGCAGCGACTTGCACCACTTCGCCCTGCCCGCCTTCAAGATGATGCAAATGGCGGAGAATTTCGCTCAACTGGTCGACAACAGTACGCGCCGTGACGAGAAATAGCTGCCCGGCCTCGGTCAGCTCGATGGGTGTGCGAGAGCGGTTAACCAGTTGCAGGCCCAACGCCGCCTCAAGGCTGCGAATGCGCCGGCTGAAGGCCGGTTGGGTAACGAAACGCCGCTCTGCCGCCTGGGAAAAACTGCGGGTAGCGGCCAGAGCGCTGAAGTCTTCCAGCCATTTGCTTTCAAGGTTCACAAAGCACATCTCCCGGCGTGCACCAAAATGGAACACGCTCGAATATCAATTGGCGTCACATGAAACACTATGCCGTTTGTGCATAGGTTAGCGTGCAATAGCATTGGCCGCAAAAACACCTTCAGGCCTAGGATTGGCGCCATTCCGGCATGTGCCGGGTCAAAATCGAGATGATATACATCATGTCCTCTGCTGCATCGTTCCGCGTCGAAAAAGACTTGTTGGGTACCCTTGAAGTTCCTGCAGATGCCTACTACGGCATCCAGACCCTGCGCGCTGCCAACAACTTCCACCTCTCCGGTGTTCCGCTGTCGCACTACCCGAAGCTGGTCGTGGCCCTGGCCATGGTCAAGCAGGCCGCTGCCGACGCCAACCGTGAGCTGGGTCACCTGAGCGATGCCAAGCACGCTGCCATTTCCGCAGCCTGTGCCCGCCTGATCAAAGGCGATTACCACGACCAGTTCGTAGTTGACATGATCCAAGGCGGCGCTGGTACTTCTACCAACATGAACGCCAACGAAGTCATTGCCAACGTTGCGCTGGAGGCCATGGGCCACCAGAAGGGTGAGTACCAGTACCTGCACCCGAACAACGACGTGAACATGGCGCAGTCGACCAACGACGCCTACCCGACCGCAATCCGCCTGGGCCTGTTGCTGGGTCACGACGCGCTGCTGGCCAGCCTTGATAGCCTGATCCAGGCCTTTGCTGCCAAGGGTAAAGAATTCGACCACGTACTGAAGATGGGCCGTACCCAGCTGCAGGACGCCGTACCAATGACCCTGGGCCAGGAATTCCGCGCCTTCGCCACCACCATGAACGAAGACCTGCAGCGCCTGCGCTCGCTGGCTCCGGAACTGCTGACCGAAATCAACCTGGGTGGTACCGCCATCGGTACTGGCATCAACGCCGACCCTGGCTACCAGGCCTTGGCCGTACAGCGCCTGGCTACCATCAGCGGCCATCCGCTGGTACCGGCTGCCGACCTGATCGAAGCCACCTCCGACATGGGCGCTTTCGTGCTGTTCTCCGGCATGCTCAAGCGCACAGCGGTCAAGCTGTCGAAGATCTGCAACGACCTGCGCCTGCTGTCCAGCGGCCCGCGTACCGGCATCAACGAGATCAACCTGCCGGCGCGTCAGCCAGGCAGCTCGATCATGCCAGGCAAGGTCAACCCGGTTATTCCAGAGGCTGTAAACCAGGTGGCCTTCGCCATCATGGGCAACGACCTGGCCCTGACCGTCGCCGCCGAAGGTGGCCAACTGCAGCTGAACGTGATGGAGCCGCTGATCGCCTACAAGATCTTCGACTCGATCCGCCTGCTGCAACGCGCCATGGACATGCTGCGCGAGCACTGCATCGTCGGCATCACCGCCAACGAACAGCGCTGCCGCGAACTGGTCGAGCACTCGATCGGCCTGGTTACCGCACTGAACCCGTACATCGGCTACGAAAACGCCACCCGTATCGCCCGCGTTGCCCTGGAAAGTGGCCGCGGCGTACTGGAACTGGTGCGCGAAGAGAAGCTGCTGGACGACGCGATGCTCGACGACATCCTGCGTCCGGAAAACATGATCGCTCCACGTCTGGTTCCGCTGAAGGCGTAATCAGGCCGCTGTAAACAGTCTCACCAGGTCGAGGGACTAGACACCTCTCAACCTTTCCAAGGCCCGAGCGCTTGCTTCGGGCCTTTTTTTTGCCTGAAGGTTTTGGGGGCCGCTTTTGCGGGCCTTAGCGACACCAGACCGCGCCTGCAGAGTATGTGGTTTACCTGCAGCCCCGGATATCGGCACACAACTTGCTCCATAATGCGTCCCAGCCCCACGGGATTACCCAGCATGCTGCACAGCCACCTGACCACCCTCAACGCAGTTTCGCTGATTCTCAACGTCTTCCAGGCAGACGGTTGCGAGGCTTCAGCGCTGCTGGCCGGCAGCGGCATTGGCCCGGCAGACCTGGGGCATGCCGATGCGCGCATCACCACCCAGCAGGAGTTGCAGGTTTGCGCCAATGCCGTGGCCCGGCGCAAGGACATTGGCCTGGAACTGGGCCAGCGCATGCATGTGTCGTGCTACGGCATGCTCGGTTACGCACTGCTCTCCAGTGCCACTTTGGGTGACGCATTACGCCTGGCGCTGCAGTATCCGGCACTGCTGGGAACAGTCTTCAAGCTGCGCTTGCTCGACGACGGCCAACGTGTCTGGTTCAGCGCCAGCGATTACCAGGACAGCCCGGCGCTGAGCGCTTTCAACGCCGAGTTCTGCCTGGTGTCGCTGAAAGTCATCTGCGACGACCTGCTTGGCCGTCCGTTGCCGCTGCTTGGCGCACGCTTTGAGCACCCTCGCCCTGGTTACCACGCGCTCTATGCCGGAGCGTTTCAATGCCCGATCGGTTTCGCCGCCGAGGACAATGCCTTTGCCTTCGAACGACGATGGCTGGATATGCCGCTGCCGCTGGCCGACCCGATTACTCACAAAGCCATGAGTGAGCGCTGCCGGCGCCTGAACCTTGAATTCACCGGTCGCCAGGCATGGCTGGGACGGATTCGCCAGCTGCTGGCGCAGCAACTGGACGCAGCCCCCGGGCTGGAAGGGCTTGCGCGGCAGATGAACTGCTCGTCGCGCACCCTGCGCCGGCATTTGCAGGCGCTGGGCTGCAGTTATCAACAACTGCTGGACGAGCTGAGATTCGAGCGGGCCAAGCAGTTGCTGACTGATGAGCAGATGCCCATTTACCGGATTGCCGAGACACTGGGGTTCAGTGAGACGGCCAGCTTCCGGCACGCCTTCCAGCGGTGGAGTGGCGTGGCGCCCAGCCATTTTCGTGGTTGACCTGTCCTGGCCTCTTCGCGGGTAAACCCGCTCCTACAGGGGCGCCCTGGTGGCCATTGTAGGAGCGGGTTCACCCGCGAAAGGGCCGGGCCTGCCGGCCAATGTCCAAAGGCCGTTTACCGTTGCCGCCGCTGCCTTACCCGCGACGAGGCTGGGATAGGTCACCGCCCATCTGGCCATAGACCTTGGCCATATCGATCCCCTTTTGGCCGTTTGCGTCGTTCTCCCCTACTGATCAGCCCGTGACAATGGACCCACGCCAGTCCCAACCGGAGAACAACAATGCTGACGATCTATTCCGATGACCACCGCCTGCACCACGGCCGCTGCGAGCTGATCGATGGCAAGCTGATGCCCTGTTTCGAAATGCCTTCGCGCGCCGACCATGTGCTCGACCAGGTGAAAAAACGCGACCTCGGCGATATCCAGGGCCCCACCGATTTCGGCCGTGCGCCGTTGCTGCGCATCCACAGCGCCGACTACCTGAATTTCTTCGAAGGCGCCTGGGCCCGCTGGGCTGCACTGGGCCACGAGGGTGACCTGCTGCCCTTCACCTGGCCGGCCCGCACACTGCGCCAGGTCAAACCGACCGGCCTGCATGGCGAACTGGGTTACTACAGCTTTGATGCCGGCGCTCCCATCACCGCGGGTACCTGGCAGGCGGCCTATAGTGCTGCACAAGTTGCCCTGACCGCCCAGGCAGCGATTGAGCAAGGCGCCCATGCGGCGTTCGCCCTGTGCCGTCCGCCAGGACACCACGCTGCCGGTGAAGTAATGGGCGGCTACTGCTACCTGAATAACGCCGCCATCGCCGCCCAGGCCTTCCTCGACCAAGGCCGAAGCAAGGTCGCCATCCTTGACGTCGACTACCACCACGGCAACGGCACCCAAGACATCTTCTACAGCCGCGACGACGTGTTCTTCGCTTCGATCCACGGCGACCCGCAGGACGAATTCCCGTTCTTCCTAGGCTATGCCGATGAAACCGGCGAAGGCGCAGGCCAGGGCTACAACATCAACTACCCCTTGCCGGCCGGTAGCGACTGGGCCGCCTGGAGCGCAGCCCTGGAAGATGCCTGCAAGCGCATCGCCAGCTATGACGCCGACGTGCTGGTCATCTCCCTGGGTGTGGACACCTTCAAGGACGACCCCATCTCGCAATTCAAGCTGGACAGCCCGGACTATCTGGAAATGGGCAAGCGCATCGGCCAACTCGGCAAGCCGACCCTGTTCGTGATGGAAGGCGGCTACGCTGTGGAAGAAATCGGCATCAACGCGGTCAATGTGCTGGAAGGCTTCCAGCGCGCCCAGCCAGGAGCCCGATAATGGTCCGACTCAAACGTCTGCTCGCCCCGCTCATCGCTGCCACCCTGTTCGCGGGCGCGCTACACGCACAAGCCGAGCAGCGTACCCTGCGTGTATACAACTGGTTCGATTACATCACCCCGCAGACCTTGACTGCGTTCCAGAAGGACAGTGGCGTCAAGCTGGTGTACGACATCTTCGACACCAACGAGGCGCTGGAGGCCAAGCTGCTAACCGGCAACTCCGGTTATGACGTGGTAGTGCCGTCCAACGTGTTCCTCGCCAAACAGATCGAAGCCGGGGTGTTCCAGCCGCTGGATCGCAACAAGCTGCCAAACTGGAAACACCTGGACCCGGCGCTGATGAAGCTGATCGAAGCCAATGACCCGGGCAACAAGTTTGCCGTGCCGTATATGTACGGCACCGTGCTGATCGGCTTCAACCCGGCCAAGGTCAAGGCTGCACTCGGCGACAACGCGCCGGTGGACAGCTGGGACCTGATTTTCAAGGAAGAGAACATCGCCAAGCTCAAGCAGTGCGGCGTGGCCCTGCTCGACTCGCCGTCGGAGATTCTACCGGTGGCCCTGCAGTACCTGGGCTTGCCGCCGAACAGCGACAAACCGGCCGACTACAAGAAGGCCGAGGCGCTGATGCTGAAGATTCGTCCGCATATCACGTACTTCCACTCCTCGAAGTACATGGCAGATATCGCCAATGGCGACATCTGCGTGGCGGTGGGCTACAGCGGCAGCTTCTCGCAGGCTGCCAACCGCGCCCGCGAGGCGAACAACGGCGTGGTGGTGGACATGCGCCTGCCCAAGGAAGGCGCGCCGATCTGGTTCGACATGCTGGCAATTCCAAAGGGCGCAGCCAACCCGGAGGATGCGCATACGTTCATCAACTACCTGCTGCGGCCAGAGGTCATTGCGCCGATCAGCGACTTCGTTGGGTATCCGAACCCGAACAAGGATGCGACCGACAAGGTGAATCCGACGATTCGCAACAACCCCAACCTGTATCCGACGGCAGAGGCGATGGCCAAGCTGTATACCCTCAAGCCTTTGACACGAAACGCCGAACGGGCCAGGACCCGCGCCTGGACGCGGATAAAGTCCGGTACCTGATATTGAACCTGGGGCTGCTTTGCAGCCCCATTCATTTTCTCCAGACTTTGCGTAGTTTCATCAAGGCCTCGGCTATCTCGCCCTCCGGCACCGCAGCAAAGCCCAACACCAGCCCTGCCCGTTTATCCACAGGCTCCTCGCTGTCCGCCAACCAGAAATTGCTCAGTGGCGTCACCTCCACCCCCACCGACTCGGCCTTGGCCACCAGCTCCTGTTCCCGAGCAAAGTTATCCACATCGACCTTCACATGCAGCCCAGCCGCCACTTCCAGCATTGCGCCCAACCCCGGAATATCCACAGGCCAACCGGCCATGAGCACATCGCGCCGCTTCAACGCCGCCTTGCGCATGCGGCGGATATGCCGCTGAAAATGGCCTCGCGCCATGAACTCGGCCATCACGCACTGGCTGCTGACCTCCGAATGCCGTACCGCCAACGCTTTGCCCTGGCTGAACGCCTGCACCAGACTTGGTGGTAGCACCAGGTAGCCCAGACGCAACGCCGGGAAGGCTATCTTGCCGAAAGTACCGACATACAGCACCCGCCCGTGCCGGTCGAGCGCCGCCAGCGGCGCCAGCGGGGCACCGCTGTAGCGATACTCGCCGTCGTAGTCGTCCTCGATGATCCAGCCGCCACTGCGTTCAGCCCAGGCCAGCAATGCCAGGCGGCGCGCAAGGCTCATGGTCACCCCGGTCGGGTATTGGTGCGCAGGCGTGACATAGGTCAGCCGACAATCCGTCAACTGTTCGAGCCGGTCGCAGTCCAGCCCGTCTTCATCCACAGGTACGCCAACCACCCGCCCCCCCGCAAGCGTGAAGGCATGCGCGGCCGCCCGATAGCCTGGGTTTTCCACAGCCACACCGTCGCCCGATTGCAGCAGCAACTGTGCACAAAGGCTGATGGCCTGCTGCGCACCGCTTGTGATCACAATTTGTTCAGCTGTGCAGTTCAGCCCCCGCGAGCGGCGTAAATAGGCCGCAATCAGATCACGCAAAGCCGGTTCACCTGCCGGGTCACCATAGCCCAGTTGCGCAGGGGACGGGTTGCGCCAGAAACCCGCCTGTAGCTTGGCCCATACGTCAAACGGGAACAGGTCGAATGCCGGAATGCCGACTCGAAATGCACGCGGCGCGCCACTTCTGGGAGGTGGCAAATGGTTGCATTTCAGGCGCTGCAGAGGCTCACGGAAAAGTCTTTCGCTGGATAAATCCTCAGTATTTTCTTCAGGAAATGTGGATAAACCTGTTGATAAGCATAGGGATAACCCTGTGGATACTTCTGTGGACAGTTTGGGCAGTAGGCTAACGTAAGTGCCATCGCCGACCCGACTTTCGATGAAGCCCTCGGCATACAGCTGATCATAGGCGCGCACCACGCTGTTGCGTGAAAGCGCCAACATGGCAGCCAGGTCGCGCGTGGCCGGCAGCCGCGTACCACTGCTCAGACGCCCATCCAGTACCCGCGCTCGCAACGCCTGATACAGCTGCTGGCTAAGCCCGCGGCGGCGATCAAGGGCGATCCCGGCAGGGTCGAAAGGCAGTATGAGGGGGGACTCACTCATGGTATTGGACCTATAAAAACAGGCAGAAATGGCTCTTACATAGAACCAATAGCCTGCCTAGGATGGAGCCATTCGACAAGGATCCCGCCATGTACACCAGTAAGCCCCACCAGGAACACGACCTCACCCGCCTGCACCAGCACATGCTAGACACCCGCCTGGCCGTTCTGATCAGCCAAGGCGAGCAGGGCCTTCTGGCCACGCACCTGCCGGTGCTGGTCGATACCGCCGAGGGCGTTTACGGCACTGTGTATGCTCACCTGGCCCGGGCCAACCGCCAATGGCAAGACCTGCAGCAAGGCGCAGACGCGCTGCTGGTATTCCCCGGCGCCGATGCTTATGTCAGCCCCAGCTATTACCCAAGCAAGGCCGATAACCCCAGGGTGGTGCCTACCTGGAACTACCTGGCGGTGCACGCTTATGGCTCGGCCGAAGTCATCCATGAGGCCGAGCCGCTACTGGCTATCGTAAGCCGCCTGACCGACCGCCACGAACAGGGTCGCAGCGAACCATGGAAAGTCACCGACGCACCTGCCGACTACATCGAGGGCATGCTGCGCGCCATCGTCGGCATCCGCCTGCCCATTGCGCGCCTTCAAGGTGCACGCAAGCTCAGCCAGAACCGCTCCGGGCAAGACGTCGCTGGCGTGCGCGAAGGCCTGACCGCCAGCCCCGATCAACTGGACAAACAACTCGCGGCGCACATGCGCCAAGCCTGAAGGAATAGCCCCATGACCAGCGTTACTCTGCGCCCTGTCACTGCCCAGGATCACGCCGCCTGGCACGCCCTGTGGCAGGCCTACTTGCACTTCTACGAGACCAAGCTGGCCGATGCCGTCAGCCTGAGCAGTTGGCAACGCCTGCTCGACCCCAACGAGCCAACCCATTCGGCACTGGCCTGGGTCGACGGCAAGGCGGTGGGGATGGTCAACTTCATCTACCATCGTTCCAACTGGAGCATCGAGAATTCCTGCTACCTGCAGGACCTGTATGTGGACAGCACGCAACGTGGCCTGGGTATTGGTCGACAACTGATCGAGTACGTCTTCACCACTGCCAAGGCCGACAACTGCATCAAGGTGCACTGGCTGACCCACGAAACCAACGCCACTGCCATCAGCCTGTACCAGCAGGTTGCAGAGCGCTCGGGTTTCATCCAATTCCGCAAAGGCTTGTAGGTTGAACATGACAGACGCATTGAACTGGAAACCCGCCGCCACCCCCAAGGCCGAGCCAATTGAAGGCCGCTTCATCCGCCTGGAGAAGCTCGATCCAGGGCGCCATGGCGAAGACCTCTGGGAGGTGCTGCAGGGCCCTGCCTCCGATCCAGTGCTGTGGGACTACCTGCCCTACGGCCCGTTCGCCGAACGTGCCGCCTTTGACCGCTGGCTGGAAGGCAATGCTGCTGGCCGCGACCCGCTTTTCTATACCGTCATCGACCGCGCCAGTGGCCAGGCCCAAGGCATTCTCAGCCTGATGTCGATCGTGCCTGACCACGGCCGAATAGAGATCGGGCACATCGCCTTCGGCGCCGCCATGCAGCGCACGCCCAAGGGTACCGAGGCGGTGTATCTGCTGGGCAAGCTGGGCTTCGAGCTGGGTAATCGACGACTGGAGTGGAAGTGCAATAACGCCAATGCCCGCTCCAAACGCGCGGCAGAACGATTCGGCTTCGTCTACGAAGGGGTGTTCCGCAAGCACCTGGTGGTCAAGGACCATAATCGCGATACGGCTTGGTACTCGATTACCGATGATGAATGGCCGGCGGTAGCTGCCGGGTTTGAGCGATGGCTGAGCGAGGAGAACCAGCAGCCGAGTGGCCAGGTGGATAGCCTTGAGGTGTGCCGCAAAGGTTGAACGGTGTGCTGAATCAGCTGGCCTTTTCGCGGATGAACCCGCTCCTGCGGGGGAAGCGCGTCATGAGGTGGACTACCCGCGAAGAGGCTAGTGAATCCGGCACAAAAAAAGGGGAGCATCCGCTCCCCAGAGGTTAACCACTTGTAGATGAGGGCTTAAATCAGCCCTCGATCTCGATCAGGATCTCACCCGGCGTCACGCGATCACCCTTGGCCACATGGATGGCCACGATCTTGCCGGCGATGGCTGCCTGCACTTCGGTTTCCATCTTCATGGCTTCGGTGATCAAGACCGCCTGGCCGGCCTTGACCATGTCACCTTCCTTGACCAGCACATCAACGATGTTCCCTGGCATGGTGGTGCTTACGTGGCCAGGGTCAGTAGCTTGTTTGCGCTTGCTACCGCCACCGCTGACGAACTCGTTGAGCGGCTCGAATACCACTTCTTCCGGCATGCCGTCGATCGACAGGTAGAAGTGACGCTTGCCCTCGGCCTTAACGCCCACACCGGTGATGTCGACGCGGTAGGTTTCGCCGTGAACGTCGATGACGAACTCGGTCGGCACGCCTTCACCACCTGGGGCAGCCACGGCACCGGCTTCCGGAATCGGCAACAGAACTTCAGGCGTCAGCGTGCCAGCTTCGCGTTCTTCAAGGAACTTGCGGCCAATGTCCGGGAACATGGCGAAGGTGAGCACGTCTTCTTCGCAACGGGCCAGGGCACCGATGTCGCTACGCAACTTGGCCATTTCCGGCTTCAGCAGGTCAGCCGGGCGCACATCGATCACTTCTTCGCTGCCGATAGCCTGGCGACGCAGTTGTTCGTTGACCACACCCGGGGCCTTGCCATAACCACCTTGCAGGTACAGCTTCACCTCATTGGTGATGGTCTTGTAGCGCTCACCCGCCAGCACGTTGAAGAACGCCTGGGTGCCGACGATCTGCGAGGTCGGGGTGACCAGCGGCGGGAAGCCGAGGTCTTCACGCACACGCGGGATCTCGGCCAGCACTTCGTTCATGCGGTTGAGGGCGCCCTGCTCCTTGAGCTGGTTGGCCAGGTTGGAAATCATGCCGCCCGGTACCTGGTTGACCTGCACGCGGGTGTCCACCGTTGTGAACTCGCTTTCGAACTGGTGGTACTTCTTGCGCACGGCGTAGAAGTACAAGCCGATTTCCTGCAGAAGCTCCAGGTCCAGGCCGGTATCGAACTCGCTGCCCTTGAGTGCAGCAACCATCGACTCGGTACCCGGATGGCTGGTGCCCCAGGCGAAGCTGGAGATGGCGGTGTCGATGTGGTCGGCGCCATTTTCCACAGCCTTGAGCTGGCACATGGCAGCCAGGCCGGCGGTATCGTGGGAGTGGATGAACACCGGCAGCGACTGTTCAGCCTTCAGCGCCTTGACCAGCTCGCCAGTGGCGAACGGGGTCAGCAGGCCAGCCATGTCCTTGATCGCCACCGAGTCGCAACCCATGGCTTCCATCTGCTTGGCCTGCTTCACGAAGGCTTCGATGGTGTGTACCGGGCTGGTGGTGTAAGCGATGGTGCCCTGGGCGTGCTTGCCGGCAGCCTTGACCGCTTCGATGGCCACGCGCAGGTTACGCACGTCGTTCATGGCGTCGAAAATGCGGAAAACATCGATGCCGTTGACCGCAGCCTTGGCGACGAAGGCCTTGACCACATCGTCGCTGTAGTGGCGGTAGCCCAGCAGGTTCTGACCGCGCAGCAGCATTTGCAGGCGGGTGTTTGGCAGCGCTGCGCGCAGCTTGCGCAGGCGCTCCCACGGGTCTTCCTTGAGGAAGCGCACGCAGGCGTCGAAGGTGGCACCACCCCAGACTTCCAGCGACCAGTAGCCAACCTTGTCGAGCTTGTCGCAGATCGGCAGCATGTCTTCGGTACGCATGCGGGTGGCCAGCAGGGACTGGTGAGCGTCGCGCAGGATCGTGTCGGTTACGTGAATTTTCTTGGACATTATGGGATTCCTCACAGGCCTGCGTGGGCGGCGATGGCGGCAGCGATGGCCAGGGCCAGCTCTTCGGGTTTGCGCTTGATCGAGTAATTGGTCAATTCAGGGTGGCTTTCGACGAAGCTGGTATTGAACTGGCCACTACGGAATTCCGGATTGCGCAGGATTTCCTGGTAGTACGCGGCGGTGGTCTTCACCCCTTGCACGCGCATGTCGTCCAGGGCCCGCAGGCCGCGGTCCATGGCTTCTTCCCAGGTCAACGCCCACACCACCAGCTTCAGGCACATGGAGTCGTAGAACGGCGGAATGGTATAGCCGGTATAGATCGCCGTGTCGGTACGCACGCCTGGGCCGCCGGGGGCGTAATAACGGGTGATCTTGCCGAAGCTGGGCAGGAAGTTGTTTTTCGGGTCTTCAGCATTGATACGGAACTGCAAGGCGTAGCCACGGTGCTGAATATCTTCCTGCTTGACCGACAGTGGCAGCCCCGAGGCAATGCGGATCTGCTCACGAACGATGTCGATCCCGGTGATTTCCTCGGTGATGGTGTGTTCCACCTGCACTCGGGTGTTCATTTCCATGAAGTACACCTCGCCATCGGCGAGCAGGAACTCCACAGTACCGGCGTTCTCGTAATTCACTGCTTTGGCCGCACGCACCGCCAGGTCGCCGATGTAGGCACGCTGTTCGGGAGTGAGCTGTGGGCTCGGGGCAATTTCGATGAGCTTCTGGTTACGGCGCTGAATAGAGCAGTCGCGCTCGAACAGGTGCACTACGTTGCCGAAGCTGTCACCGAGAATTTGCGCCTCGATGTGCTTTGGGTTGACGATGCACTTCTCCAGGAACACTTCGGCAGAACCAAAGGCCTTGGTCGCCTCGGAAATGACCCGCGGGAAGTTCTGTTCCAGTTCTTCACGGCTATTGCAACGGCGAATGCCGCGGCCGCCACCACCGGAGGTGGCCTTGAGCATCACCGGATAACCGATGCGGTCACCTTCGCTCAGGGCTTCATGAATATCGGCAACGTTGCCTTCGGTGCCAGGGGTTACCGGCACACCGGCGGCAATCATGGTGCGGCGCGCTTCGGTCTTGTCGCCCATACGGCGGATCACGTCGGCGGCCGGGCCAATGAACTTGATCCCGCGCTCGGCGCAAATCTCTGCCAGTTCGGCGTTTTCCGAAAGGAAACCATAGCCCGGGTGCAGGGCATCACAGCCGGTTTCCACAGCCAGGTTCACCAGCTTGCGCGGGTTCAGGTAACCGGCCAGCGGCTCGGCACCGATGCTGTGGGCTTCGTCAGCGCGCTTGACGTGCAAGGCATGCCGATCGGCGTCGGAAAAGATCGCGACCGAGCGAATGCCCATCTCGGCGCAAGCACGCACGATCCGAACTGCGATTTCACCTCGGTTGGCGATCAGGATTTTTTTTATCACTGGAGTCTTCCCAAAGCCGTAGGAACAGTCGAGCCGGTTCTACCGGTCGGCGCGTGACCAGACGTTGCTGGCCAGTCGCGTATTCACCCTAGCGCTGTAGGTCGATAAACAAAAATCAATATTTGTTAGAGGCTGTATTAGTAAAAGCTTATAGTTGGGTAACAGGGTGTTGCCGAAGAGCCGATTAAAATGCGTAAGTCCTTGATGCGTATGACATTGCGTCAACTCCAGATCTTCAATGAGGTGTGCGATTTGCGCTCGTACAGCCGTGCTGCGGAGGAGATGGCGCTGACGCAACCCGCCGTTAGTCTACAGATTCGCCAGCTTGAAGAGCTGATCGGCCAGCCACTGTTCGAGTACGTGGGCAAGAAGCTCTACCTGACCGAGGCGGCCGAGGCCCTTCAGCGCGCCAGCCACGATATCTTCGGACGCCTGGAAAGCCTGGACATGCAGCTGTCTGACATGCAGGGCTCATTGCAGGGTCAGTTGAAACTGGCGATCGAGTCCAGTGCCAAGTACTTCGTGCCACACCTGTTCGCCGCCTTCAAGCAGCGTCACCCGGAGGTCAACCTGACCCTGACGGTAGTCAACCGTGCCCAAGCCATCCGCCGCCTTTCCGATAACCGCGACGACCTGATCATCATGTCGATGGTGCCGCAAGACATGGGCCTGGAGTTTCTGCCGTTCCTCAACAACCCGATCGTTGCGGTTGCCCCGCCGCAGCACCCGCTGTGCAAGCTGGAGCAGTTGCGCATGCAGGACCTGGAGCCTCATACCCTGTTAGTCCGCGAGCAGGGTTCGGGAACACGCAAGGCGTGCGAAGAGTACTTCAAGGACAAGCGCGTGCATTTCGCCCAGACGCTTGAGGTAGCCTCGGCCGATGCCCAGCGCGAATGCGTGATCGCCGGCTTGGGGATCGCCCTGCTGACCCGTCACGCAGTCAACCTGGAACTGGCCACCGGTGTGCTGAAGGAATTACCGGTCGAGGAACTGCCGCTGTACCGTAGCTGGTGCGTGGTGCAGGCCAAGGCCAAGCGGCAGTCGCCGGTGGCCTTGGCGTTCCTGGCATTCATACGCGGCGAACGTGCGTTGATCAGCGCGCTTGTTGAACGTTTTTCGGGGAAGTTGCCGCCGATGACTGCCATACCGTGAGTGCTTGCAGCTCAGGGTAGTCCGCCAGGTCGCGGAGCAGTTGACGTTGGTCGCAATAGCTTTCGATCGCGCGGCGGTATTCCATGCGGCGCTGATCCTTTTCCTGTTGCTTGCGAGCCTTGGCGTTAGGTTGGTACGTACCGTCGAAGTCACGAGCCATTGCCTGTCTCCCAGATAGGATGCGGGAGTTTCAGACTGGCCTTGATGGTTTACCGTTTTGCGGTGGAATGGTGACAGAATCGTGAATTTTCACTGCCTGTACCGGCCTCTTCGCGGGCTTGCCGCTCCCACAGGAATTGCACCGATTTATAGAGGTGCACAGTACCTGTGGGAGCGGGCAAGCCCGCGAGGAGGCCAGTACAGGTTGAATTCAGTCGTCTGTAGCCTTGATCGACTTGGGCGACAGACGCAGGCTGCGCAAGCTGCGCTTCACGCTCTTCAGGTGGTTGACCAGACTAGGCCCGCGCGCCATGGCAACGCCCATGGCCAGCACGTCGATCACCACCAGGTGGGCAATACGCGAGGTCAGAGGGGTGTAGATCTCGGTGTCCTCATGCACGTCGATCGCCAGGTTGACCGTTGACAGCTCGGCCAGCGGCGTCTGGCTGGGGCACAGGGTAATCAGGTTGGCGCCGCTCTCACGCACCAGGTTGGCAGTGATCAGCAGGTCCTTGGAACGGCCCGACTGGGAAATACACACCGCCACATCACCGGGTTTCAGGGTAACCGCCGACATCGCTTGCATGTGCGGGTCGGAATACGCTGCCGCGCTGAGCAGCAGGCGGAAGAACTTGTGCTGGGCATCGGCTGCAACCGCACCGGACGCGCCAAAGCCATAAAACTCTACCCGCTGCGCCTGGGCCATGGCGCTCACTGCTTGTTGCAGCGCCTGCGGATCAAGGTGCTCGCGCACTTCCATCAGGGTGTGCAGGGTGGTGTCGAAAATCTTCAGACTGTAGTCGGCGACCGAGTCATCTTCGTGGATGGCGAACTGACCGAAACTGGCCCCTGCAGCCAGGCTTTGTGCCAGCTTCAGCTTCAGGTCCTGGAAGCCCGAGCAGCCAATGGCCCGGCAGAAACGCACAATGGTCGGCTCACTGATACCCACGCTGTGCGCCAAGTCGGCCATGGAGCTGTGCATGACGGCAGCCGGGTCGAGCAGCACGTGGTCGGCCACTTTCAGTTCCGATTTGCGCAGCAGATGGCGCGATTGGGCGATATGTTGCAACAGATTCACAGGCTGGACTCGGTTATGATCGGCTTGCCGGGTTGTAGCTTTCTTGTAGTTATACTACATGGACGCCAACCCGCCCAGTTAAACGAACGTGGAGAGTGGTGGTTTGACTATTCCTTGCGACATTCTGGTCTTCGGCGGCACCGGTGATCTGGCCCTGCACAAATTGCTTCCGGCGCTCTACCACCTGTTTCGCGAGGCCCGTCTGAACCCAGCCGTGCGGGTCATCGCACTGGCCAGGCGCAACCTGCCACGCATCGACTATCTGAAGCTCGCCGAACGCCATTGTCGGGCGCAGATTGCCCGCAACGACTTCGACGAAGAGGTGTGGCAGCGGTTTTCTGCACGGGTCGACTACTTCCCGATGGATGCTTCACAGAGCGCCGATTTTGGCCGCCTGGCACGCTACCTGGGCGAACCCGGTGGGCTGAGCCGCATCTTCTACCTGGCCACCGCCCCCAACCTGTTCGTGCCTATTGCCAACCACCTGCGCATTGCCGGACTGGCCGACACCGAAGCGCGTATCGTGCTGGAAAAACCGATCGGCCATTCGCAGGAATCCGCCACTGCCATCAATGAAGCGATTGGCACGGTGTTCGAAGAAAGCCAGGTGTTCCGCATCGACCACTACCTGGGCAAGGAAACCGTGCAGAACCTGATGGCCCTGCGTTTTGCCAATGCCCTGCTGGAGCCGGTGTGGCGCAACAACCAGGTCGACCATGTCCAGATCAGCGTTTGCGAGACGCTGGGCGTAGAAAACCGCGGTGCCTACTACGATCGCGCCGGGGCTATTCGCGACATGCTGCAGAACCATCTTCTGCAACTGCTGTGCCTGGTGGCCATGGAGCCACCCGCGCAGTTCGAGGCCGAAGCGGTACGCGACGAAAAGGTGAAAATCCTGCGCGCCCTCAAGCCGATCACTGGCCAGGATGTGCAGGACAAGACAGTACGCGGCCAATATGGCGCCGGGCGTATCGGCGGCCAGGAAGTGCCGGCCTACTACTTTGAAAAGGATGTCGACAACGACAGCGATACCGAGACTTTCGTGGCCATCGAGGCGCACATCGACAACTGGCGCTGGGCGGGCGTGCCTTTCTATCTGCGCACCGGCAAACGCATGGCGCGGCGCGCTTCGCAGATCGTCATCCAGTTCAAGCCGGTGCCTCACGAACTGTTCAGCGGCGGCCAGGTCAACCAGCTACTGATACAGCTGCAACCGGACGAACGTATCAGCCTGCGCATGATGACCAAGAGCCCAGGCAAGGGCATGCGCCTGGAGCCCGTGGAGCTGGACCTTAATCTGGCCCAGGTGTTCAGCCAGACTCGCCGCTGGGAAGCCTACGAGCGCTTGCTGCTGGATGTGCTCGAAGGTGATTCGACACTGTTCATGCGCCGCGATGAAGTGGAGGCAGCCTGGGCCTGGGTAGATCCAATCATCAAGGGCTGTGAAGAACACTTCCAGGCACCCCGCCCCTACCCGGCTGGCAGCTTTGGGCCCGAGCAAGCCAACAGCCTGCTCGCCAGGCATGGCAGGCACTGGCATGGCTGAATTACCTGCGCGCTGACGCTACCTTCAATCTGAAACAGACGCAGATAAAGTTCAAAGGGGCGAAGTCCTTTGCCTTGAAGGCCATTGACTGACCATGCGTCAGCCAGCTTGCGCAGGCCGTAAGCTGACCCCGGACCGATGAGCGGGATGCAGCCAGGTGAATATTCATACAGTAGATATTTGCCCCTTACCCGGCATCGCCCTAGAATGGCCCGATGCGCACAGACGACCTCTCTCTCCTGCTGAACTCCCTCAACGATGCCCAACGCCAGGCCGTAGCGGCCACGCTCGGGCGTCAACTGGTGCTTGCCGGTGCCGGTTCCGGTAAAACCCGCGTGCTGGTACACCGTATCGCCTGGCTGATCCAGGTCGAGCAGGCATCGCCGCACTCAATCCTGTCGGTGACGTTCACCAACAAGGCCGCAGCAGAAATGCGCCAGCGGATCGAACAACTGCTGGGCATCAACCCGGCAGGCATGTGGGTCGGCACCTTCCACGGCCTGGCCCATCGCCTGTTGCGGGCCCACTGGCAGGAAGCACGGCTGGTGCAGAATTTCCAGATCCTCGACAGCGACGACCAGCAGCGCCTGATCAAGCGGGTGATGCGCGAGTTGGGCCTGGACGAGCAGAAGTGGCCGGCACGCCAGGCCCAGTGGTTCATCAACGGGCAGAAAGACGAAGGCCTGCGCCCGCAGCATATCCAGGCGGGGGGCGACCTGTTCCTGGCGACCATGCGCGAGGTCTACACCGCCTACGAGCAGGCTTGCGAGCGCGCCGGGGTCATCGATTTCTCCGAGCTGCTGCTTCGCGCCCTGGACCTGTGGCGTGACCACCCGGGCCTGCTGGAGCACTATCAGCGACGCTTCCGCCACGTGCTGGTGGACGAGTTCCAGGATACCAACGCCGTGCAGTACGCCTGGCTGCGGCTGCTGGCACGGGGTGGCGATAGCCTGATGGCGGTAGGCGATGACGACCAGTCGATCTACGGCTGGCGCGGCGCCAAGATCGAAAACATTCACCAGTACACCGCCGACTTCCCCGACGCCGAAATGATCCGCCTGGAGCAGAACTACCGCTCCACCGGTGGCATCCTCAAGGCGGCCAACGCGCTGATTGCCAACAACAGCGGGCGCCTGGGCAAGGAACTGTGGACCGACATGGGCGAAGGCGAACCACTGACCCTGTACGCGGCCTACAACGAGCACGATGAAGCACGCTATGTAGTGGAAACCATCGAGAGCCTGGTCAAGCAGGGCAATGCGCGCAACGAGATCGCCATCCTGTACCGCTCCAACGCCCAGTCGCGAGTGCTGGAAGAGGCCCTGCTGCGTGAGCGTATCCCCTACCGCATCTATGGCGGCCAGCGCTTCTTCGAGCGCGCCGAAATCAAGAATGCCATGGCGTACCTGCGCCTGATCGAAGGGCGTGGCAACGATGCCGCTCTGGAGCGGGTGATCAACGTGCCGCCGCGCGGTATTGGCGAAAAAACCGTCGAAGCCATCCGCGAGCACGCCCGCCACAGCCAGCTGTCCATGTGGGAGGCCATGTGCCAGCTGCTCGCCGCCAAGGCCCTGAAGGGTCGCGCCGCCAGTGCCCTGGGGGCCTTTATCGAGCTGATCGAGGGGCTGGCCGCCAAGGTCGTGGACATGCCGCTGCATACCATGACCCAGACCACCATCGAACAGTCCGGCCTGATCACCTATCACCAGGAAGAAAAAGGTGAAAAGGGCCAGGCACGGGTAGAAAACCTTGAGGAACTGGTCAGTGCGGCACGCAACTTCGAGTCCACCGACGAAGACGCCGACCTGTCCCCGCTCTCGGCCTTCCTTGGCCACGCCTCACTCGAAGCTGGCGATACTCAGGCTGACGAGCATGAAGACAGCATCCAGCTGATGACCCTGCACAGCGCCAAAGGCCTGGAATTCCCCTATGTGTTCCTGGTGGGCATGGAAGAAGGCTTGTTCCCGCACAAGATGAGCCTGGAAGAACCCGGCCGCCTGGAAGAGGAACGACGCCTGGCTTATGTAGGCATCACCCGCGCCATGCGCCAGCTGGTCATGACCTACGCCGAAACACGCCGCCTTTATGGCAGCGAGACTTACAACAAGGTGTCGCGTTTCGTGCGTGAAATTCCGGCAGGCCTGGTTCAGGAAGTACGCCTGTCCAACAGTGTCAGCCGCCCGTTCGGCGGGGCCAAGACGGCCACCAACAGCAACCTGTTCGCCAATGCCAGCATTCCGCAGACCGCGTTCAACCTGGGTCAGCGTGTGCAGCATGCGGTATTTGGCGAAGGCGTGATCCTCAACTTCGAGGGTTCTGGCGCTCAGGCGCGGGTGCAGGTGAATTTTGCCGAAGGTAGCAAATGGCTGATGCTGGGGTATGCCAAGCTCGAGGCTGTCTAAAGCCCACAAGGGTCGGGCCTGCCAACTTTGTAACATCAGGCAAAAGCTCGAAACACTATGTCGCTGGTCATGTGCCCGGGAACCTGTGCACCATGACGCGCGTGCAATCCACAACAGGGGATATCCCACTTATGCAACGTTTTCTTAGCATCGCACTGGCGCTCTGCGTCGGCCTGACGCTGAGCCTGGACGCCAGCGCCAAGCGTTTCGGCGGCGGCAAGAGCTCGGGCTCCGCGCCTATCCACCAGACCCGCCAGGCTACGCCAACCACGCCTGCAGCCGCGCCGACCGCACCTGGCCGTGCACCGGCTGCCGCCAGCGGTGCTTCGCGCTGGTTGGGCCCACTGGCCGGCCTCGCCGCCGGTGGCCTGCTGGCTTCCATGTTCATGGGCGACGGTTTCGAAGGCTTCCAGATCATGGACTTCCTGATCGTGGCGCTCATCGCCTTCCTCGTGTTCCGCTTCATCGCCGCACGCCGCCGCCAGCAGCAGCCACAAATGGCCATGCCGGGCCATGCGCCGATGCAGCGTGAGGCTCACGCTCAGCCTGCGCAACCGTCGATTTTCGGTGGTTCGGCCGCACCTGCTGCCGCAGCAGCCCCGGTGATCAACGCGCCGGCCTGGTTCAACGAGCAGAGCTTCCTGGCTGCAGCCCGTAGCCATTTCCAGTCGCTGCAGCAGCACTGGGATGCCAACGAAATGGACAAGATCAGCGAGTTCGTTACCCCGCAAATGCTCGAGTTCCTCAAGCGTGAGCGTGCTGAACTGGGTGATGGCTTCCAGTCTACCTACATCGATAACCTGGAAGTGCAGCTGGACGGTGTCGATGATCGCGCCGACCGCACCGACGCTACCCTGACCTTCCGTGGCGTGTCGAAGAATTCGCGCTTCGACCAGGGCGAAGTGTTCAGCGAAAGCTGGCACATGGTTCGCGCCCAAGGCGAGAACCAGCCTTGGCTGGTAGCCGGTATCCGTCAAAACGGCTAATCGCTGCGTGCTAAACAGAGAACCCCGGGCTTGCCCGGGGTTTTTGCTTTTGCCAAAGTGGGCTACTAGGGTATAAGGCGCAGCGTTGTCATCTAGGTTAGAGGAAGTGAACCGTGGAAGAAGTGATCGAACAACTCCGTGAAGCGAATGAGCCGGTACCGGTGCCCTTGGAGCTTCCCGACGAAGACCAACTGGTAGAGATCGAAGAGCAGCTGTTCATCAATATTCCATTCGTGTTCAAAGAGTTTCTGCTGACCGTAAGTGATGTGGTTTACGGCTCCCTTGAGCCTGTTACCGTCACTGATCCGCAGTCGCACACCTACCTGCCAGATGTGGCCTCCAACGCCTGGGATGCCGGCGTACCGCGTGACCTGATTCCGCTGTGCCAGGACGGCGACAATTACTATTGCGTCGAAGAAGACGGCACCGTGGTGCTGTGGGATGCCGAAGAGGAAATTGTCGGCGAAGACAGCTGGGAATCGGTGTGGCACTGGGCGCGAGATGTTTGGCTGGAGAGCTGATCGCTAGAGCCTATAGAGAAGCTCGCGATCTGAGGCAGGAAAAATGACGTCTTAGCGCGTCAAGGTCGTTAAATCGCCAGGCTTTCTGCGCCTGGCGACGTCGCTATAGCCCCATCTTCTCGGGCGAACGGGAGATCTTGCCTAGGGCGTAGCCCCTCAGTGCGAGTTTTCGCGACTGTTCTCCAGCGTCTCCAACAACGCGATCTGCATGCGCGTATGCACGCGGATGAACCAGCGCCACAACAACGCCACCACCACCGCAGCCACCACGGCAATCACCAGCAGCAATTCGCTGGTGGGCAGAATGCTGGCGGACAATGCCGACAGCAGCAGGAAAATCACCAGCAGCGACAACAGCGGAATCACTTCGGCGATCACACGGCGCACGCGCTGGGTATGTCGCCCGGCCATTTCCGGCTTCACGCCCATCTCTGCCAGTAGCATCGAGAGTGCCTTTAGCTTGCGGTACGCGGCGATCAGGAAAGGCAGTGACAGCAGCAATGCAGCCCCCCAAATGATGGCCTTCTGCTGGCTTACATCGCTGACCCACTCACTGAGCCAATTGCCGATACGCCCTGCAAAGTAGCCGCCACTGAAGAAGATGGCGATCACCAGCGCCAGGTTCACCCCAACCTGCAACAGGATGCGCCGGATCATCGCCGCCAGCATGGCACTCTCGCCCTGCGGCTGGATGTTGCGCAACCACTCACCATACAAAGACAGCACGCGTGCGAGGCGAGCGGGCACCACATTGCCCAGTTTTTGCGACAACGGGTCAGCCGCGCGGATCAGGTAGGGTGTCAGCAGCGTAGTGATTGCCGATACTGCCACCGCCACCGGGTAAAGGAAGTCGCTGGTCACCTGCAGGGTCATGCCCAGCGCGGCAATGATGAAGGAGAACTCGCCGATCTGCGAAAGCCCCATGCCAACACGCAGTGACGTGCGCCCATCATTGCCGGCAATGAACGCCCCCATGCCACAAGACAGCATCTTGCCCAGTACCACCGCCAACGTAATGACCACGATCGGCCAGGCATAGTCGAGGAGCACCTGAGGGTCAATCATCAGACCAATGGCGACGAAGAAGATGGCGCTGAAAAGGTCGCGTACAGGCTCGATCAAGCGTTCAATTTTCAAAAGCTGCCGTGATTCGGCCATGATCGCGCCAATCAGGAAAGCGCCCAGTACCATGCTGTATTCCAGCTTCACAACCAGCAGGCAGAAGCCGAAACACAGGCCCAGAACGGTGATCAGCAACATTTCGTTGCTTTCGAACCTGGCGACATAGGCCAATAACCGCGGCACCAGCAAAATACCGATGACCAGAGCGACGATCATGAACAGCGACAGCTTGCCGACAGTGGAGAACACCTCGCCCGAGCTGACCGTGCCACTGACCGCGATGCCTGACAGCAGGGCAATGATACCGATGCCAAGAATGTCCTCGACGATCAACACGCCAAAAATCAGCTGGGCAAAGCGCTCGTTCTTCATCTTCAAGTCGTTGAGCGCTTTGACGATGATGGTGGTGGAGGAAATGGCCAGGATGGCGCCCAGGAACAGTGAATCCATGGTGCTCCAGCCAAACCAGCGGCCAATCTCGAAGCCGATCCAGATCATCAGCACGATTTCCAGAAACGCTGCGATAAATGCCGTGGCGCCGACCTTGAACAGCTTGCGCAGGCTGAACTCGAGCCCCAGACAGAACATCAGGAATATCACCCCTAGTTCGGCGAGGATCTTGATGGTTTCTTCGTCATGAATCAGGCCGAACGGAGGGGTGTGCGGGCCAATGATGAAGCCGGCGACAATGTAGCCCAGCACCACCGGTTGCTTGAGGCGGTGAAAAAGAATGGTGACGACGCCAGCGATCAGCATGATGACTGCCAGGTCCTGGATGAAGCTGATGGCATGCATGGCGTGATACTCCTTATCTCGTCTTTTTATGAATGCCTGGGCAGACCGCTCCTGCCGAGGCATACCTGAGCGAGCAGCAAGTACATACTGTATTGAATGCAGCGACGCCCATGTTGCATGGGCGCACTCAGGTTAACATCGCACTCCGCCGCTAAAAGTCGGTGCAATATGCCGAAACAGATCGGCTGGAAAAGCGCTCGTGATGGCATGATCAGCGTGACGACAGCGCGCCAGCCAACGTCCCGTATCAGCAAGGCAAATTCAAAGAGGGGAACAGAAGTGTCAGCAGATAACGCCCTCCATTCGCCCGATTCAGCGCAACCTCACCGTGAGCACACTATGGAACCTGGAAACGCCCAGCTGAGCATGACCGTCCTGATGACCCCGGACATGGCCAACTTTTCTGGCAACGTACATGGCGGCACCCTGCTCAAGTACCTCGACGAAGTGGCTTATGCATGCGCCAGTCGTTATGCCGGCAGTTATGTGGTGACCCTGTCGGTCGACCAGGTGATCTTCCGTGAACCCGTACATGTGGGTGAACTGGTGACCTTCCTGGCGTCAGTCAACTACACCGGCAACACTTCGATGGAGGTTGGCATCAAAGTCGTGACCGAGAACATTCGCGAGCGCTCGGTGCGCCATTCCAACAGCTGCTTCTTCACCATGGTCGCGGTCGATGACAACCGCCGCCCAGTGCCGGTGCCGCCGCGCCAGCCGTACAGCAGCGAAGAAAAGCGTCGCTTCCTGCAGGGCCAGCAGCGTCGGCAGATCCGCCAGGAACTGGAAAAGCGCTACCAGGACCTGAAAACCGACGCCATTTAAAGCGCCAGCAACTGCGCCTCGAAGCGCACCCGTGGGTGCGCAATGCGGTCCTGGGCCCGTACCAGCTGCAATTCGTAGCTGGCGCAGGCCTGGGTTTCCAGCAGCACTTCATGCACTGCCGCAGCGGTGAACTCGAATGCCTGCACCCAGCTGTCGCCGAGCAGCACGCGGGCCAGGAACAGACCTGAGGTCAGGTCACCCACCCCAACCGGCTGACGCGGGAACGCCAGCAGCGGGCGGCGCAGGTGCCAGCTGTGCTCGGCGGTCACCAGCAACATTTCGAACTGTTCTTCGGCCCGCCCGGGGTACGCCAGGTGCTTGACCAGTACAACCTGCGGCCCACGCTGCAGCAGGCTACGCGCCATGTTCACGCAATCCTCCAGCGACTGGGCGCGGCGCCCACAGAAGCTGTCCAGCTCCAGCTGGTTGGGGCACAGGATGTCCGCCGTGGCTGCCGCCTCGTCAAGCAGGAACTCACTGACTTCCGGCGGCACGATGCAGCCTTTTTCCGGGTGCCCCATGACCGGGTCGCACAGGTACAACGCTTTTGGGTTTACCGCCTTGATCCGTTCGACGCCGGCCAGGATCGCTCGCCCTTGTTCGGCGCTGCCCAAATAGCCGGAAAGCACTGCATCGCAGTGGCCGAGTTCGCCGATATTGGAAATACCTTCCACCAACGCAGGAATTTGCGCTGGGGCAAGCACTTCACCCGCCCACTGGCCATACTGTGTGTGATTGGAGAACTGCACGGTATTGAGTGGCCAGGCATTGACCCCGATACGCTGCATGGGGAATACCGCGGCGCTGTTGCCGGCGTGGCCGAACACCACGTGGGACTGAATGGCGAGCAGGTGCGGGGTACGTTTCATGCGGGAGGTTTCCAAAGCTGTTTCAAGGATTGTGCGCAGCGCAGTATGAACTCGATTGCTACCTGTACGACAGGCCAGGAACGCAGTTAAGCTGGATCTATCTGTTTGGAGCATATGCAAATGTTGACCCTGGAGAACCTCTTCGTCCTGATGCTGGTAGCCACGGCAGGCGCTTGGTTGTGGCACAACCATGGGTTGCGTGAAAAGGCCTTGGAACGGGTCAAACAGCATTGCGCCAAACTCGACCTCGAGTTGCTTGACGATGCCGTAGCGCTCAAGCGCATCGCCTTTGTCCGGGATGCCAATGGCCGCAAGCGCCTGGCACGCGTCTATGCCTTTGAATTCACCGTCACGGGTGAGCAACGTCACCCCGGCACCGCGACCCAGTTCGGCGCCCACAGCGTGCAGATCGAACTGGCGCCCTACCCGTTCGAAATCAAGACCCCACCACGCTCCGACAACGTCATAGAGATGCAGCAATGGCGCCAGGAGCACAACCGCTGGCGCAACTGATCAACTGACGCGACATTCATTCAACCCGGCTTGCAACGCGGGTTGCGGTTGCGGCTGATCGAAAATCAGCTCGATACGGCTGTCCCTGCGCCAGTCGCTGGGCTGCCAAGCGGGCATATCCCCATTCAGCCCATTGAATGACCACCAGCCCTCTATGCTGTGGATAACTCCCTTGGCCCGTCGCCATGGCAAAGCACACAAGAAAGCCTTCAGCCGCTGTGGATAAAACTCTTGGCCAGGGTGCCACCGCCAGCCAATACTCCAACCGCCCTCCCCTTGCTGGGTAAGGCAGATAGGCTGACGGGGGTCTGTCCACAATACTGCGGGGGCTATTCCAAGATTGTCGACAATCTGGTTTTCCAGTAATGAGCTGTCAACAATCTGTGGAGATGCCGGCGGGAGGCCGGACAGCGGCAGTTGCCCTTGCACGGTCCACATGATGCTCTTTTCTTTAAATTTATTAGTTATCAACAACTTATGTTGTTCATCCACAGCCTCTGATTTATTGAAAACCACGTGTTCAGAGGCATTGAAAGCCTGCTGTTGAGCCTCTGGAAGCGGCTCGTTTCGAGCCATGGCCTGGGCATCCACAACCATCAAGAGTGGCTGAATTGTCAGCACTCCAACCCAAGGCGCTTGTTGCAACTGAGCCAGCAGCTGCAACGGATGGCCCAAGCCGGAAGGTTCGATAAACAGCCGGTCAGGCCGCGATTTGCGTAGCAATCGGCCCAGGCCCACCTGGAACGGCATGCCGTTGACGCAGCACAGGCAGCCGCCTGCAACCTCGCCGATGGCGATGCCGTCCTCGTCACGGCTAAGTAAGGCTGCATCCAGGCCGACAAGGCCGAACTCGTTGATCAATACCGCCCAGCGCTCGTTTGCGGGTCGCTGGGCCAGCAATTGACGGATCAAAGTGGTCTTGCCAGCACCCAGCGGGCCAGCAATTACATGGGTTGGAATGTTCTGCAACATGGCGTGGCTTCAGGCGGCGGTGATGCCTCACTATGCGCTGTCAGGCCAGCCAGTCAAGGCTGAGCAGCAAACGCCCCTGCTGTGCCGAAGGGGACCGATGAACCAGGCCTGCCCCTTCATTACCCTGCCATTTTTCACCTTTGAGTATCGCCACCTCACCGGCTTGCAGTTGCTGGATGTTATCCACAGATGGTTCAGCTGTGTGTAACTCACCACGACCGCTATCCCGTTCTTGCAACCATTCGCTACCTGGGCCGACGTAGGTGGTGAGCAGGCGCAAAGGTACGTTATCCACATGGAAGCGTGGACACATGGGACCGTCCAGAACGCGCAAGCGCAAACCGACCCGACGTGCGCCAACCAGGCAGGTATAAGCCGCCACCAACCAGGTCACATCAGCAACGAAAGCTTCATATCCATGCAAGTCCGCCGCTTCACGCAGCAGATCTGGCAATACCGGCTTCTGCTCCTCGTCCACATCAATTACCCGCTGATCAGCCAAGGGCTGGCCAAGGCTGATCACCAGTGCGGCAAAGTCCTCCAGTTGGGCCGGCAAGCGCCGCCGCCATACGGCCAGGTTCACGCCATCCTGCAGCACTTCGGCCAGCACCTGGGGCGTCTCGCCAAACACCTGAAAGATATCCACAGGTCGGTGCGCCAGGTTCATGCTGCCGCCTCCTCATGCCATGGGCCAAATGGGTCAGGTAGGCGCAACCAGCCCATGTGGCCCAAGTCCATTTCTTGATCCGTCAACAGGCATGCATCGAGCGCTGTGGATAATTTTTCGAAGTCGATATTCTGCCCGATAAACACCAACTCCTGGCGGCAGTCACCGGTCTCAGCGGTCCAGTGTTTCAAGATCTCGCTGGTGTTATCCACATCCTGTGGCCACTGCTCGCGTGGCACGAAGCGCCACCAGCGGCCAGCCAGACCATGGCGCATCATGCCGCCCGCTTGCGACCAGCTGCCAGCTTCCTGATATTTGCTGGCCAACCAGAAAAAGCCTTTGGAACGCAGCAGCCTTCCGTTTTCCCAGTCCTTGTGGATAAAGTCGTAAAAGCGCTGTGGATGAAGCGGGCGTCGGGCCTGCCAGGTCATGGCCGCGATACCGTACTCTTCGGTTTCTGGTACATGTTCACCGCGCAGCTCCTGCAACCAGCCTGATGCCTGGGCCGCCTGATCGAAGTCGAACAGCCCGGTGTCGAGGATACGTGCCAACGGCACTTGGCCCATGACCATGGGTACGATCTGCGCTCGGGCATTGAGACTGCGCAAAATAGCGATGAGTTCTTCGCGCTCATGTTGGCTGATCAGGTCGATCTTGCTCAGCAGCAGCACATCTGCGAACTCGACCTGCTCGATCAGCAAATCACTGATCGACCGCTCGTCTTCTTCGCCCAACGTTTCGCCGCGGCTGGCTAGGCTGTCTGCTGCTTGATAGTCGCGCAGGAAGTTCAAGCCATCGACCACGGTGACCATGGTGTCCAGTCGCGCCATATCGGACAGACTGCGACCCTGCTCGTCGCGGAAAGTGAAAGTCTCAGCCACTGGCAGTGGCTCAGAGATACCGGTGGACTCGATCAGCAAATAATCGAAACGCCCCTCTTCGGCCAGTCGCGCAACCTCCTCAAGCAGGTCTTCGCGCAACGTGCAGCAAATGCAGCCGTTGCTCATCTCGACCAGTTTCTCTTCAGCGCGGTTGAGGCTGACATTGCGCTGCACCTCGCTGGCATCTATGTTGATTTCACTCATATCATTAACGATAACCGCGACCCGCAAATTGTCGCGGTTGCGCAGCACATGGTTGAGCAGCGTGCTCTTGCCGGCGCCGAGAAAGCCGGACAGCACGGTGACGGGAAGACGATTGGACATGGCGAACCTCTTCAGGCAGACGCATTCGAAACGATGCATTGCATGATGTTATAAAGTAACAATACACTTTCGCCAAGTGGTTCTCGACGGACGAGTGCTCACAGAGGATGAAAAATGAATCTGCCACGCGTCATGGCATTGCTGCTGCTCACCATGCCTGCCTCGCTGTTGGCCACGCCGCAAGACAGTAAATTGGCCCTTTGTACGCGAAGCGCGACGCTGCTCGCTTGCCAAGACGGCAAGGGCAACTACTACAGTGTGCGCACCGAAGGCAGCACGCTCTACCTTCGGGGCTACGACTTCACCAGCCGCCGACTATGGGCACAAACCAACAGCCGCTATGGCATGTTGACTTTTTTTACAGGCCTGGCCAGCGATGGTGAGGCCTGGGTGGGTTACAGTCGCCGCGTAGGCTGGACCACCTTGAACCGCGTATCCAGTTCCAGCGGGGAGCGCTTCAAGGTGCATTGCAGCTTGATCGAGGGTTGCCGTTGACGCCTTCTTTTGTTTGGAAGGCTTTTCCTCTGCTGCCTATCTGCACGTCAGCTTCGAGCGCTTGCTGAAAACGCCGGCCTTGATCAGCTATCCGTCAGGCCGAAAAGCTAAGCCGCAACCACATCGAGGCAAGGACCGAAAATGAAATGTTCCACGTGGAACTATTCGTTTCCCGACCGACTCCTGGAACTACCCAGGCTCGGCTGCTCGAACGACAGCAGAGGCCTGCATGCCCCCGACGGGGTTGCCACCAGCCATTGGTAATGGAACTTCAGCTGCGCGGTTTGACCGCCCCGCAGTCATTGCCTAACCACACCGCACGCGTGTTCATGCTGCCTTGCTGCTGCACACCCGAAGCGTTGAACGTGCCACTGACCTGGGTGGTGAATTCCCGATCACTGAGGAATGTAGCCTGACCACTTCCTTGCGCCTTCGGGCAGCTGAACTGGAACTTCCAAACGTTACCGGTACGATCGGTAATCTTCTGCGTGCAGCCCGATTTCGGGTCTTGCAGAGGAATGTCATTCGTTGCCACCTGTTCTGGTGTCAGGCACGAACGCACACCCTTGCCACCTACACTGACCCCTTGTTTGGCCAACACCCCTTCCATCATTGCGCGCTGCTCGGGCGGCAGGTTTTTCAACTGGCCGAGCATGAATTCCATGTCGGGTAGCGGTTTGCCATCGACCTGCATGTTGCTGGTGGTCAGCTCCCACAAACCCGGTTGCAGCATCTGGGCTTGCACCAGCGGACTGCTCATGCCTAGGGCCAACGCCAACAGTGGCAGACGAATCTTCATGGATGAACGCTCCTGGAAAAAAGCCGGTCAAACGGGCCGGACTGAGCCTTAGACGCCAAATCCACCTGCAGGTTGCAGGCGGACCGGGAACGTGTTCTGTTACCTCAAGTGTACTCGGCAAGCAGGATGCATATGGATTACCACAGCCCCTACTTCTTTGGTTACCTACTCGGCCTGATCCACCTGCTGGGTATGGTCGCCGCACTGCATGCGCTGTTCACGGTGCGGACAGCTCAGGGGGCCATTGCGTGGGCGATGCCCTTGCTCTTCATCCCCTACCTCACCTTGATCCCCTATCTGATTTTCGGCGCCCGCTCGTTCTATGCCTACATCAAGGCTCGGCGTCAGGCCAACCAGGAAATGCACGTGGCCATGGCCAACCTCAACTGGCGGCCCTGGGTTGAAGAAGCCCTTACCGCCCGCGAGTCCGAAAGCTACACAGCCTTGCGCGCCATGCCCAAGCTGGGTCGCATGCCATGCCTGGCAAATAACCAGGTAAAACTGCTGATCAATGGCAAGGCCACCTTCGATGCCATCTTCGCAGCCATCGAAAAAGCACGCGATGTGGTATTGGTGCAGTTCTTCATCATTCATGACGACAACCTCGGCAAGGCACTGCAGCAACTCTTGCTACGCAAAGCCGCCGAAGGCGTGCGGGTGTTCGTGCTGTACGACCGTGTCGGCAGCCACGCCTTGCCGGCCAGTTACAGCCAGGTGCTGCGTGACGGTGGTGTGCAGATCCATGCATTCGCCACCCGTCGCGGCTGGTTCAACCGCTTCCAGGTGAACTTCCGCAACCATCGCAAGATTGTGGTGGTGGATGGCTTGCTCGGCTTCATCGGCGGTCACAATGTGGGAGACGAGTACCTGGGTGAACATCCACAGCTTTCCCCCTGGCGTGACACCCACGTACAGATCAGCGGGCCGGTACTGGCCTGCTTGCAAGAGTCGTTTGCCGAGGACTGGTACTGGGCCACGCGCCAACTACCGCCGCTGATCCTGCCCGATACGTACCCTGACAACGGCGTGCTGTGTCAGGCCTTGGCCAGCGGCCCGGCAGACCCACAAGAAACCTGCTCGCTGTTCTTCCTTGAAGCGATTCATTCGGCCACCCGCAGGGTGTGGATCACCAGCCCCTACTTCATCCCTGACGAGGCCGTGTTCGCCGCCTTGCGGCTGGCGGTGCTACGAGGAGTCGATGTGCGGGTGCTGATCCCGTCACGGCCTGACCACCGCATCGTCTACGCTGCCTCCAGCCTGTTTGCCTTCGAAGCGGTGCGCGCGGGGGTACGTATGTTCCGTTACCAACCCGGGTTTCTGCATCAGAAGGTGGTACTGGTGGATGACGACATCAGCGCCATTGGGAGCGCCAACCTGGACAACCGCTCGTTCCGCCTGAACTTCGAGATCACCCTGCTGACAGTCGATCGCGGCTTCGCCGACCAGGTCGAGCACATGCTCCACGAGGACTTCGAACAAGCGCGGGAAATTACTGCAGAAGACACCCAGGACACCCATCGACTACAGCAATTGGGGATGCGGATTGCGCGACTGATATCGCCGATTCTTTAGGGTGAGCACACCCGTTGGAAGCGGCCTTTTCGCGAAAAAGGCCGCTCCTGCAAAGCCATATCAGGGCTGTGACGCTTACGATTTCAGCGGTACAAGTCTTCCCGCGTCCAAGGCAGGTCATGATGCCCGTCGGCGTATGGCTTCACTGCCAATATCTGGTGCAGGTTGATCCAGCCCTTCTGAAAGGCGTAGGCACACCCGGCCAAGTACAAACGCCAGATCCGCAGGGTCTTCTCAGGCACCAGCGCTGCTGCCTTGTGCAACTGGTTCTCCAGGTTCTCGCTCCAGTGGTGCAAGGTTTTAGCGTAGTGCAGGCGCAGGCTCTCCACGTCCACTACCTCCAGCCCGGCTTCACAGATACTGGCGCTGATCATCGACAGGTGCGGCAGTTCGCCGTGGGGGAATACATAGCGATCGATGAACTCACCCGCCCCGCGCCCGACCGGTCGGCCATCGACGTGCTTGGCAGTGATGCCGTGGTTCATCACCAGGCCCCCTTCCCTCACCGCCCCGAACAGCTTCTGGCAGTACAGCGCCAGATTGGCATGCCCGACATGCTCGAACATACCCACGCTGACAACCTTGTCGAAGCGACCATCCTGGGGCAGATCGCGGTAGTCGAGAATCTGCAGGTCGACCTTGTCAGCAAGCCCTTCCGCTTGCACTCGCTTGCGGCCTAACTTCAATTGCTCCTTGCTCAGGGTAATGCCGAACACCTTGGCGCCATACTCACGGGCAGCGAACCGCGCCAGCCCACCCCAGCCACAGCCGACATCGAGCAGGTAGTCACCGGCATCCAGACGAAGCTTGCGGCACAGGTGGTCGAACTTGTCCTGCTGCGCCTGGTCGAGCGTATTGTCCGGCTCACGGAAGTAGGCGCAAGAATAGGCCATGTCCTGGTCCAGCCAAAGCTGGTAGAAGGCGTTGGACACGTCATAGTGGTAGGAGATCGCTTTGGCGTCGGTGCTCTTGTCATGAGACAAACGTTGCGGTGGCCTTTCATCCTCATCCGCCAGCAGCGCTTCGCTCAGCTCGTCGCACACGCGGATGGCCTCACCGATATCGCCTTCCAGCTCAAGCTTGCCTTCGACGAATGCAGTGCCCAGCTGGTCCATGCTTGGGTGGGTCAACTGGCTGATCAGCTGTGGTTCCTTCACCAGAATGGTGACCTGAGGACTAGGCCCAAGATCAAAATGGTTACCGTCCCACAGCTTCAGCCTCAGCGGCAGATGCAAGCTCTGCAATGCAGGTGGAAGTTGAGCAAGCATGAAACACCCCTCCTGTCCGTAATTGGCCACGACGCCTAATATTTCGAACGTCACCGGATCAGAGTAGTTCATCTGTAGGATGTTTCCTCTAAGCAAGACCATGGTCTAGAACCAACTGATCTTATCCATACAGCAGATTGTATACAATTTCTGCATCTCAGCTTAACCTTGTGCCCCTCTCGCGCTTCTACATCCTGGAGTTGAACCCATGAAAGTCTATGACGTGGTGATCATCGGCGGTGGCCCTGGCGGCTACAACGCAGCCATCCGTGCTGGCCAGTTGGGCATGAGCGTTGCCTGCGTGGAAGGCCGCTCGACCTTGGGCGGTACCTGCCTGAACGTCGGCTGCATGCCATCCAAGGCACTGCTGCATGCTTCGGAGCTTTACGAAGCTGCCAGCGGTGACGAGTTCGCCCACCTTGGTATCGAAGTAAAGCCCACCCTCAATCTCGCCCAGATGATGAAACAGAAGGATGAGAGCGTGACAGGCCTGACCAAGGGCATCGAATACCTGTTTCGAAAGAACAAGGTCGAGTGGATCAAAGGCTGGGGCCGCCTGGATGGCATCGGCAAGGTCGTGGTCAAGGCCGAAGACGGCAGCGAAACCGCGTTGCAGGCCAAGGACATCGTCATTGCCACCGGCTCTGAGCCCACCCCTCTGCCAGGTGTGACCGTCGACAACCAGCGCATCATTGACTCGACCGGCGCGCTGTCGCTGCCGCAAGTGCCCAAGCACCTGGTCGTCATCGGTGCTGGCGTGATCGGTCTTGAGCTGGGTTCGGTCTGGCGCCGCTTGGGTAGCCAGGTCACTGTCATCGAATACCTGGACCGCATCTGCCCCGGCACTGACACGGAAACGGCCAAGACCCTGCAGAAGGCTCTCGCCAAGCAAGGCATGGTGTTCAAGCTGGGCAGTAAAGTGACTCAGGCTACCGCAGGTGCCGATGGCGTCAGCCTGACGCTGGAGCCTGCCGCTGGGGGTACCGCAGAATCGCTGCAAGCCGATTACGTGTTGGTGGCTATCGGCCGTCGCCCTTATACCAAAGGGCTGAACCTGGAAAGCGTGGGCCTGGAAGCCGACAAGCGCGGCATGCTCGGCAACGAGCACCACCGTACCTCGGTGCCGGGTGTCTGGGTGATTGGCGACGTCACTTCGGGCCCGATGCTGGCGCACAAGGCCGAAGACGAAGCGGTGGCCTGTATCGAACGCATCGCCGGCAAGCCCCACGAGGTTAACTACAACCTCATCCCTGGCGTGATCTATACCCGCCCGGAGATGGCCACCGTGGGCAAGACTGAAGAGCAGCTCAAAGCAGAGGGACGTGCCTACAAGGTTGGCAAGTTCCCCTTCACCGCCAACAGCCGTGCCAAGATCAACCACGAGACCGAAGGCTTCGCCAAGGTCATCGCCGATGCCGAAACCGATGAAGTACTGGGTGTGCACCTGGTGGGCCCAAGCGTCAGCGAGATGATTGGTGAGTTCTGCGTGGCTATGGAGTTCTCGGCCTCGGCAGAAGATATCGCCCTCACCTGCCACCCACACCCGACGCGCTCCGAGGCCCTGCGCCAGGCGGCGATGAATGTGGATGGCATGGCCATGCAAATCTGACGAGCCCCATTCGCTGCGACAGGTCATGACCATGACCATGACCATGACCATGACCATGACTATGACCATGACCATGACTATGATCTGGATCTGGATCTGGATCTGGATCTGGATCTGGATCGTATGAGTTAGTGGCCGTTTTCTGACAATCAGAAAAGAAAAACCCTCCGGTTGGAGGGCTTTTCATCAACACCTGACTACCCGTTACTCGACAGTCACCGACTTGGCCAAATTACGAGGCTGATCAACGTCGGTCCCCTTAAGCACGGCCACGTAATAAGACAGCAACTGCAGCGGGATGGTGTACAGGATTGGCGCTAGGGCATCGGCAATGTGCGGCACCTTGATCACGTGGGTGCCTTCGCCATTGGTCATGCCAGCGTGCTCGTCGGCGAACACTACCAGCTCGCCACCACGGGCACGCACTTCCTGCAGGTTGGACTTGAGCTTCTCCAGCAGTTCGTTGTTCGGTGCAACGGTAACCACCGGCATGTCGTTGTCCACCAAAGCCAGCGGGCCGTGCTTCAGCTCGCCTGCTGGGTATGCTTCGGCGTGAATGTAGGAGATCTCTTTAAGCTTGAGAGCACCTTCCATCGCCACCGGGTACTGCGCGCCGCGGCCGAGGAACAGGGTATGGTGCTTGTCGGCGAACAGCTCGGCAATTTTCTCGACGGTGGCATCCATGGCCAGGGCTTCGCCCAGGCGGGTTGGCAGTCGACGCAGCTCTTCAACCAGCTCAGCTTCGACACCGGCTTCCAGCGTACCGCGCACCTGACCCAGGGCCAGGGTCAGCAGCATCAGCGAAACCAGCTGGGTGGTGAACGCTTTGGTCGAAGCCACGCCGATTTCAGGGCCGGCCAAGGTCAGCAGGGTCAAGTCCGACTCGCGTACAAGCGAGCTGATACCCACGTTGCAGATCGCCAGGCTGCCAAGGAAACCCAACTCCTTGGCGTTGCGCAGTGCGGCCAAGGTATCGGCGGTTTCGCCGGACTGCGAGATGGAAACGAACAGAGTGTCAGGCTGCACCACCACCTTGCGGTAACGGAACTCGCTGGCCACTTCTACCTGGCAAGGGATGCCGGCCAGGCTTTCCAGCCAGTAACGCGCAACCATACCGGCGTGGTAGCTAGTGCCACAGGCAACGATCTGCACGTTGCGCACCTTGGCAAACAGGTCGGCAGCTTGCGGGCCAAAGGCCTGCACCAGCACGTTGTCCTTGCCCAGGCGGCCTTCAAGCGTGCGCTGAACAACGCTTGGTTGCTCGTGAATTTCCTTGAGCATGAAGTGACGGTAAGCGCCCTTGTCGGCAGCCTCGGCACCTTCGTGATACTGCACGGTTTCGCGCTGGACCTTGTTGCCCTGCTGGTCCCAGATGGAGACCTGATCACGGCGAATTTCAGCGATATCGCCTTCTTCCAGGTACATGAAGCGGTCAGTAACCTGGCGCAGCGCCAGTTGATCGGACGCCAGGAAGTTCTCGCCAAGGCCTAGGCCGATTACCAGCGGGCTGCCACTGCGTGCGGCGACCAGGCGGTCCGGCTGCTTGGCACTGATCAGCGCCAGGCCGTAAGCACCATGCAGGCGCTTCACCGCCGCCTTCAGGGCGTCGGTCAGGTCTGGAATGCTCTTCAGGGTGTGGTGGATCAGGTGGACGATGACTTCGGTATCGGTCTGGGAATTGAAGACATAGCCCAGCCCCTTCAGCTCTTCGCGCAGTTCCTCGTGGTTCTCGATGATGCCGTTGTGCACCACGGCCACGTCATTGCCCGAGAAGTGCGGGTGGGCGTTGCCTTCAGTCGGCGCGCCGTGGGTAGCCCAGCGGGTGTGGGCAATACCCAGCTGGCCTGCCAATGGGTCATCAGCAACAGCAACCTCCAGCTCGCTGACCTTGCCGATGCGGCGGCGGCGCTGCAGTTCACCGTTCTGGGTGAGTACAGCCAAACCGGCGCTATCGTAACCGCGGTATTCAAGACGCTTTAGGCCTTCGATCAGGATGGCTGTGATATTACGCTCGGCGACAGCACCAACGATTCCACACATGTTTTATTGCTCCTGGCTGATCGCGGCGCAGATCAGGTTGATGCCGCGGGCTTGAATTTGTTCGCGCGCTGCTGCTGGCAGGCGTTCATCTGTAATAAGGGTGTGCACGCTGCCCCAGGGCAGCTCGAGGTTAGGGATCTTGCGCCCCACCTTGTCCGACTCGACCATCACGATCACTTCACGGGCAACTTCCGCCATAACCCGGCTCAGCCCGAGCAACTCGTTGAAGGTAGTGGTACCCCGGCCGAGGTCGATACCGTCGGCACCGATGAATAATTGGTCGAAATCGTAGGAGCGCAGTACCTGCTCCGCGACCTGGCCCTGGAACGATTCGGAATGCGGGTCCCAGGTGCCACCGGTCATCAGCAGCACCGGCTCGTGTTCGAGGTCGCAGATTGCACGGGCCACATTGAGTGAATTGGTCATCACCACCAGGCCTGGCTGGCGCCCCAGTTCGGGGATCATTGCCGCCGTGGTGCTGCCGCTGTCGATGATAATGCGCGCATGTTCGCGGATACGTCCGACGGCGGCACGCGCAATGGCCTTTTTATAGGAAGAGACGGGTTGCGCCGGTTCACCGAGCAACTCTTGCGGCACCGGCACCGCGCCACCGTAGCGGCGTAACAACAAGCCGTTGGTTTCCAAGGCGGCGAGGTCTTTGCGAATGGTCACTTCCGAGGTGGCGAAACGCTTGGCCAACGCGTCCACACTTACCTCACCCTGCTCGCTGAGCAAAGCCAGAATATTGTGGCGACGTTGTGGTGTGTTTCGTTTCGACATGTGCGTTTAAGTTTCGATTCGAAAGTTAGTGGTTGCAATCAAAACCTAAGACGAGCGATTCGTCAAGCTGTCGCTGACCTGTGGATTGTTTCCTCTGCTTTGGCGCGGTCCTGTAGGCGCGGGACAGCGCCAATAAAAAAGCCGACTTATTCACATAAGTCGGCTTTTGATCGAAATGGCTGTGAATAACTCAGCTCTTCTTGATCTTCTCCGGGCGCTTCCAGCCCGATATGTTGCGTTGGCGCGCACGGGCTACAGCCAGGTCACCGGCTTCTACAACCTGGGTGATGGTCGAGCCGGCAGCGGTGGTCGCGCCGGCCTTGATTTCCACAGGCGCCACCAGCGAGTTGTTCGAACCGATGAACACGTCTTCACCCATCACGGTCTTGAACTTGTTGGCGCCATCGTAGTTGCAGGTGATGGTGCCGGCGCCGATATTAGTGCGCGCACCGATTTCGGCATCCCCCAGGTAGGTCAGGTGACCAGCCTTGGCCCCTTCACCCAGGTGGGCGTTTTTCAGTTCGACGAAGTTACCCACATGGGCCTTGGCGTCCAGTACGCTGCCCGGGCGCAGGCGGGCGAACGGGCCAGCATCGCTACCTTCTCCCATCACGGCGCCTTCGAGGTGGCTGTTGGCCTTGACCACCGCGCCTTTGCGCAGGGTCGTGTTCTTGATCACGCAGTTAGGGCCGATCTGCACATCGTCTTCGATGACCACCTTGCCTTCGAGAATCACGTTGATGTCGATCAGCACGTCACGGCCAACACTTACTTCACCACGAACATCGAAGCGTGCCGGATCACGCAGGGTAACCCCCTGAGCCATCAGACGGCGGCCTTCACGCAACTGGTAGTGACGCTCCAGCTCGGAGAGCTGGCGGCGGTCGTTGGCGCCCTGCACTTCCATAGGGTCGTGTGGCTGTTCAGTTGCCACCACCAAACCGTCGGCCACTGCCATGGCGATTACGTCAGTCAGGTAATACTCGCCCTGGGCGTTGTTGTTCGACAGCCGGCCCATCCAGTCAGCCAGACGCGCGGCTGGGAGCGCCAGAATTCCGGTGTTGCCTTCCTTGATCGCCTTTTGCGCGTCGTTGGCGTCCTTGTGCTCAACGATGGCAGTTACCTTGCCCTGTTCGTCACGCACGATCCGGCCATAGCCGGTCGGATCATCGAGGGTGACTGTAAGCAGTCCCAGCTGCTGATCGTTGGCCTTCGCCAACAGACGCTGCAGGGTCTCCACTTCGATCAACGGCACGTCGCCGTACAACACCAGCACAGTGTCAGCGGTCAGCGCCGGCAGCGCCTGGGCAACAGCATGACCGGTACCCAGCTGTTTATCCTGCATGACGAAATTCAGGTCGTCAGCGGCCAGGCGCTCGCGAACCAGTTCGGCACCATGGCCAATGACCACATGAATACCTTGCGGCTGAAGTTGGCGCGCGCTGTGGATAACATGGCCGAGCATGGAATTGCCAGCTACCGGGTGCAACACTTTGGGCAGCGCCGAGCGCATGCGGGTGCCTTGGCCGGCGGCGAGAATAACGATATCGAGTGACATTACTGGCTACCAATCCTGGGCGGTCAGTGAAAGACCGTGGGGGGAGAAAACAGAAAAAGAAAAAGGGTAGCCGAGGCTACCCTTTTACTCAATCGCAACAGAAGTTATCAGCCGTAGCCGATTACTTGCCTCTGCGCATTTGCTGGACGGTACGCAGCTGAGCTGCGGCCTCGGCCAGACGTGCGGCGGCGGCGCCGTAGTCGAAGTCCGCGCCTTTCAGATTCAGGGCGTTCTCGGCAGCCTTGAGGGCCTCCTGAGCCTGAGCTTCATCCAGGTCTGCAGCACGTTGCACGGTATCGGCAAGCACCTTGACCATGTTCGGCTGAACCTCGAGGAAACCACCAGAGATGTAGAACACCTCTTGTGCGCCACCCTGCTTGGTCAGCGTGATCGGACCAGGCTTGAGATTGGTGATCAGTGGCGCATGGCCTGGAGCGATACCAAGATCACCCAGGTTACCGTGCGCAACCACCATCTCGACCAGGCCGGAGAAGATCTCTCCTTCCGCGCTGACGATATCGCAATGGACTGTCATAGCCATCTGCTTGCCTCAACCTGATAGCGCCCCTTGCGGGGCGCAGGAATTACAGTTTCTTGGCTTTCTCGATCGCTTCGTCGATGCTGCCGACCATGTAGAACGCTTGTTCTGGCAGGTGGTCGTAGTCACCTTTGAGGATGCCGCTGAAGCCAGCGATGGTGTCTTTCAGGGAAACGTACTTGCCTGGCGAACCGGTGAAGACTTCTGCCACGAAGAACGGCTGCGACAGGAAGCGCTGGATCTTACGAGCGCGGGCTACCAGTTGCTTGTCGGCTTCGGACAGTTCGTCCATACCCAGGATCGCAATGATGTCCTTCAGCTCTTTGTAGCGCTGCAGAACATACTGAACACCACGAGCGGTCTCGTAGTGCTCGTTGCCGATCACGTTCGGATCCAGCTGGCGCGAAGTCGAGTCCAGTGGGTCGACCGCTGGGTAGATACCCAGGGAGGCGATGTCACGGGACAGAACGACGGTGGCGTCCAAGTGGGCGAAGGTGGTCGCTGGCGACGGGTCGGTCAAGTCGTCCGCAGGTACATATACGGCCTGTACCGAGGTGATCGAACCTTCCTTGGTGGAGGTGATGCGCTCTTGCAGAACGCCCATCTCTTCAGCCAGGGTCGGCTGGTAACCTACTGCCGAAGGCATACGGCCCAGCAGTGCGGATACTTCGGTACCGGCCAGGGTGTAACGATAGATGTTGTCGACGAACAGCAGAACGTCGTTACCTTCGTCACGGAACTTCTCGGCCATGGTCAGGCCGGTCAGCGCTACACGCAGACGGTTTCCTGGTGGCTCGTTCATCTGACCGTAGACCAGCGCTACCTTGTCGAGAACGTTGGAGTCCTTCATCTCGTGGTAGAAGTCGTTACCCTCACGAGTACGCTCACCCACACCAGCGAACACGGAGTAACCGCTGTGTTCCATGGCGATGTTACGGATCAGTTCCATCATGTTTACGGTCTTGCCGACACCGGCACCACCGAACAGACCAACCTTACCACCCTTGGCGAACGGGCAAACCAGGTCGATAACCTTGATGCCGGTTTCCAGCAGGTCGTTGCCGCCCGCCTGGTCAGCGAACGAAGGCGCTGGCTGGTGGATACCGCGACGCTCTTCTTCGCCGATCGGGCCGGCTTCGTCGATCGGGTTGCCCAGTACGTCCATGATACGGCCCAAGGTGGCCTTACCAACTGGAACGGAAATGGCAGCGCCGGTGTCGACGACATCCAGACCGCGCTTCAGGCCTTCGGTCGAGCCCATCGCAATGGTACGAACCACGCCGTCGCCCAGCTGCTGCTGAACTTCCAGGGTGGTTTCCGCGCCTTGTACTTTAAGCGCGTTGTATACACTCGGCACGACGTCACGTGGGAATTCCACGTCGATGACGGCGCCGATGATTTGAACGATACGTCCGCTACTCATAGCTGGATCCTCTGAATATGTGAACCGTTAAACCGCGGCAGCGCCGCCGACGATTTCCGAGATCTCCTGGGTGATCGCAGCCTGACGCGCCTTGTTGTAGATCAACTGAAGCTCTTTGATCAAATCACCGGCGTTGTCTGTGGCGTTCTTCATGGCGATCATCCGGGCCGCTTGTTCAGCAGCGTTGTTCTCGACCACCGCCTGGTATACCTGCGACTCCACGTAGCGCACCATCAAGCCGTCCAGCAGCTCTTTTGCGTCGGGTTCGTACAGGTAGTCCCAGTGATGCTTGAGATCCTGATCCGGGGTTGCCACCAACGGTACCAATTGCTCGACCGTCGGCTTCTGGGTCATGGTATTGATGAACTTGTTCGAAACCACCGAGAGGCGATCGATACGGCCGTCCAGGTAGGCGTCCAGCATCACTTTGACGGAGCCGATCAGATCGTTGATCGATGGCTCTTCGCCCAAATGGCTGATCGCTGCTACGACGTTGCCGCCAAAGATGCGGAAGAAAGTCGCACCCTTGCTGCCGATCACGCACAGGTCGATTTCAACGCCCTGTTCGCGGTTTGCGCTCATGTCCTTGACCAGGGCCTTGAACAGGTTGGTGTTCAAGCCACCGCACAGACCACGGTCACTGCTCACCACGATATAACCGGCGCGCTTTACAGGGCGCTCGATCATGAACGGGTGGCGGTATTCCGGGTTGGCGTTGGCCAGATGACCGATCACCTGGCGGATACGTTCCGCGTAAGGACGGCTAGCAGCCATGCGCATTTGTGCCTTGCGCATCTTGCTGACCGCCACTTTCTCCATGGCGCTGGTAATTTTTTGCGTGCTTTTGATGCTCGCAATCTTACTGCGAATCTCTTTTGCGCCTGCCATGTATCACCTATCAGGTTAGCAAGCGGGGGCCTGAGCCCCCGCTGCGGCTTACCAGGTCTGGGTGGCCTTGAACTTCTCGATACCGGCTTTCAGGCCTGCGTCGATTTCGTCGTTGAAGTCACCCTTCACGTTGATCTTCGCCATCAGTTCAGCGTGATCACGGTTGAAGAAGGCGATCAGTGCTTGCTCGAAGCTGCCGATCTTGGAGACCTCTACGTCGGTCAGGAAGCCACGCTCAGCGGCGTACAGCGACAGAGCCATGTCCGCGATGGACATCGGCGCGTACTGCTTCTGCTTCATCAGCTCGGTAACGCGCTGACCATGCTCCAGCTGCTTGCGGGTCGCTTCGTCCAGATCGGACGCGAACTGGGCGAATGCAGCCAGTTCACGGTACTGAGCCAGAGCGGTACGAATACCACCGGACAGCTTCTTGATGATCTTGGTCTGAGCGGCACCACCTACGCGGGATACCGAAACACCGGCGTTAACTGCAGGGCGGATGCCCGAGTTGAACATGGCCGATTCCAGGAAGATCTGACCGTCGGTGATGGAAATCACGTTGGTCGGAACGAACGCAGAAACGTCGCCAGCCTGGGTTTCGATGATCGGCAGAGCGGTCAGGGAACCAGTTTTGCCAGTGACAGCACCGTTGGTGAACTTCTCGACGTACTCTTCCGAAACGCGCGATGCACGCTCCAGCAGACGGGAGTGGAGATAGAACACGTCGCCTGGGTATGCTTCGCGTCCTGGTGGACGGCGCAGCAGCAGGGAGATCTGACGGTAGGCAACGGCCTGCTTGGACAGGTCATCGTAAACGATCAGTGCGTCTTCACCGCGGTCGCGGAAGAACTCGCCCATGGTGCAACCGGCGTATGGCGCCAGGAATTGCAGTGCGGCGGATTCCGAAGCACTGGCAACAACCACGATGGTGTTGGCCAGGGCGCCGTTTTCTTCCAGCTTGCGAACGATGTTGGCAACGGTGGAACGCTTCTGACCGACAGCAACATAAACACAGAAAATACCGGAGTCTTTCTGGTTGATGATGGCGTCGATGGCCATGGCGGTCTTGCCGATCTGACGGTCGCCAATGATCAGCTCACGCTGGCCACGGCCGACAGGGATCATGGCGTCGACGGATTTGTAACCAGTCTGTACAGGCTGGTCTACCGACTTACGCCAGATCACGCCTGGAGCAACTTTCTCGACTGCGTCGGTCTCGGTGTTGCCCAGAGGACCTTTGCCATCGATAGGGTTGCCCAGTGCGTCGACGACGCGACCCAGCAGTTCCTTACCAACCGGAACTTCCAGGATGCGGCCGGTGCACTTGGCGCTCATGCCTTCGGCGAGGGTGTCGTATGCACCCAGGATCACTGCACCTACGGAGTCTTGCTCCAGGTTCAGGGCCATGCCGTAGACGCCGCCAGGGAACTCGATCATTTCGCCGTACATGACGTCGGCCAGACCGTGGATCCGCACGATACCGTCGGATACCGAAACAACGGTACCTTCGTTACGGGCTTGGGAGCTCACATCGAGGTTATCGATGCGGCCCTTGATGATTTCACTAATTTCGGAAGGATTGAGTTGCTGCATTGCTCTGCTGCCCCTTCAAACTCAAGATTTCAATGCTTCGGCCAGTTTCGCGATTTTGCCGCGAACAGAGCCATCGATTACCAGGTCACCGGCGCGGATGACGACGCCGCCAATCAGGCTGGCATCCTCCGACGCGTGCAGGCGCACTTCCTGGCCTAACCGTGCACTGAGAACCTTGGCGAGTTTGTCTTGCTGTTCTTGGTTCAACGCGAAGGCACTGGTGACTTCCACGTCCACGGATTTCTCTTGCTCGGCCTTGTACAGGTCGAACAGGGCGGCAATCTCCGGCAGAAGCAGGAGACGGTCGTTTTCCGCGGCAACATGAATGAAATTCTGTGCCTGTGCATTGAACTTGTCACCGCACACGTCAATGAACGTGGCGGCCTTTTCTGCGCTCGTCAGTCGCGGGGCCTTGAGCAGGCGCTGCATGGTGTCGTCTTGCGACACCGCAGCAGCCAGGCCGAGCATGGCTGACCAATTGGCCAGTTGCTGATGGGCCTGGGCATGCTCAAAGGCAGCCTTAGCGTAAGGTCGGGCCAACGTGGTCAGTTCTGCCATGATCGCCCTCGCTTAAATTTCAGCGGCCAGTTTGTTAACCAGCTCCGCATGCGCGTTTTGATCGATTGTGGCGCCAAGGATCTTTTCAGCACCACCAACGGCCAGAGCACCCACTTGGGCACGCAGGGCGTCTTTAGCGCTGTTCAGTTCCTGTTCGATCTCGGCCAGAGCCTGAGCCTTCACACGGTCAGCTTCGACGCGGGCCTGTTCACGGGCTTCGTCGACAAGCTGAGCAGCGCGTTTCTTGCTTTGCTCGATGATTTCGGCTGCCTGTGCTTTAGCTTCACGCAGTTGCTGACCCGCTTTCTCTTGGGCCAGCTCCAGGTCGCGAGCTGCGCGGTTGGCAGCGTCCAAGCCGTCGGCAATCTTCTTTTGGCGCTCTTGCAGGGCAGTGATGACCGGTGGCCATACATACTTCATGCAGAAGAGTACAAAAATCAGGAAAGCAACGGATTGGCCAATCAGGGTTGCATTAATGTTCACGCCAACACCTCGCTCGGTCTTAATTCATACAGCCATCAACTCGTGGTGACGAGTGATTAGCCGGCGATCTGACCAACGAACGGATTCGCGAAGGTGAAGAACAGAGCGATACCAACACCGATCATGGTTACGGCGTCGAGCAGACCGGCAACGATGAACATTTTGACCTGCAGCATCGGAACCATTTCTGGCTGACGAGCAGCGCCTTCCAGGAATTTGCCACCCAGCAGGCCGAAACCAATGGCGGTACCCAGAGCACCCAGGCCGATCAGCAGAGCAACAGCGATAGCGGTCAGACCAACTACAGTTTCCATCTTTCCTCCCGACTTTTACGTCGTATTGGTTAGGTTTTTAGTTTGAAGCGGTAAAACAAATCGTTTGGTACAGCATGCCCTTGCGGACTTTTTAAGCCCTCCCCCCGTACAGGCAGGGAAGGCTATCAGACACGCCAGGCGGTCTTAATGGTTATCTTCGTGAGCCATCGACAGGTAGACGATGGTCAGCATCATGAAGATGAAAGCTTGCAGAGTGATGATCAGGATGTGGAACACAGCCCACGCCCATTGCAGCACCACACCCAGGCCGCTGAGCCACAGCAGGCCGGAGCCGAACATTACAGCGATCAGGATGAACACCAGCTCGCCAGCATACATGTTGCCGAACAGACGCAGTGCCAACGAGATCGGCTTGGCGATCAGGGTGACGAATTCCAGCAGGAAGTTGACAGGAATCAGCAGGATCTGCACGAAGATATTCTTGCTGCCAAACGGGTGCAGGGTCAGCTCACCGATGAAGCCGCCCAGGCCCTTGACCTTGATGCTGTAGAAGATGATCAGGGCGAAGACGCAGAAGGCCATTGCCAGGGTCGCGTTCGGGTCGGTGGTCGACACGGCGCGGAACGGAATGTGCGGGTCACCGGAAATCAGGATGGCCAGCTGAGGAATCCAGTCGACCGGTACCAGGTCGACGGCGTTCATCAGGAATACCCAGACGAAAATGGTCAGCGCCAGCGGTGCGATTACCGGGCTACGGCCGTGGAAGGAGTCCTTCACGCTGCCGTTGACGAAGTCGACCATCACTTCAACGAAGTTCTGCAGACCGCCAGGTTGGCCGGAAGTCGCCTTCTTGGCCGCCATGCGGAAGATCAACAGGAAGATCAGACCCAGTGCGACGGACCAACCCAGGGTGTCCAGGTGGAACGCCCAGAAGCCCATTGCCTTGGCTTCTGCAGCCGAATGGGCGAAGCCCCAGCTGCCGTCTGGTAGTTGACCGTAGGTCAGGTTCTGCAAGTGGTGCTGGATATAGCCCGAAGCGGTTTCTGCTGCCATGGTTGCCTCAAACGCCCTAAGGTCTCGAAAGTCTTTTATTCATCAGCAGGGGCGCGAACCAGCTGACCAAAAGGGTCAACACGAAGACGCCGAATACTGCTAGCGGCGCCAGTGGCTTCACTCCTGCAAAGGTCAGTGCAAAAAGCACTGCCGTCAAAATCATCTTGCCTGCCTCGCCAGCGTAAAACGACTTGACGATAGCTTGTGCCGCCCGAGCCCCGCTGAAGCGAAAAGCCTTCCAGGCGAAATACATATTGGGCAGCCAGGCAATCAAACCTCCGCAAAGGCCTGAATATCCACTGACCGACCCTTTCCACTGCCACAACACCAAGGTTGCCAGCAGCAGTACGACAAATTGAGCCAGCAGTACCGGAAAAACCGCCCAGCGATGGAAAGGCAGGCGGTTTGGCGTGCGTATTTCCATCACAACTGCTCCTCGGAAGTCGACCAACAAGTCAGCTATGACTTGGCATAATTTGTGCCGACAAAATGCGCGCAGAGTATAGGGGTGGATTAACCCCTATTCAACTCTTCGGTAGTGATTTCCGACTTCGCGCTACAACAGGAATTGTTTCAGCGGATGTGAGCGAGCACGCCTTGCAACTCATCAAGCGAGTTGTAGCGGATAACCAACTGGCCTTTGCCCTTGTTGCCATGACGGATCTGGACGGCCGAGCCCAGGCGCTCTGCGAGCCGCTGTTCAAGGCGTGCGATATCCGGATCAGGTTTGCTCGGTTCGACCGGATCAGGCTTGTCGCTGAGCCACTGACGGACCAGTGCCTCGGTTTGGCGCACGGTGAGGCCGCGTGCGACAACATGACGCGCCCCCTCCTCCTGACGATTTTCATCCAGGCCGAGCAATGCACGGGCGTGCCCCATCTCCAGATCACCGTGGGCGAGCATGGTCTTGATCGCATCGGGCAAGGTAATGAGGCGCAGCAGGTTGGCCACAGTCACCCGCGATTTGCCCACAGCGTCAGCCACCTGCTGCTGGGTGAGCTCGAATTCCTGTTGCAGCCGCTGCAGCGCCATGGCCTCTTCCAGTGGGTTGAGGTCTTCGCGCTGGATGTTCTCGATCAATGCCATGGCGATGGCGGCTTCGTCGGGCACTTCGCGGACCATGGCCGGGATCGTGTCCAGGCCGGCCTGCTGGGTAGCGCGCCAACGGCGCTCACCGGCGATGATCTCGTATCGGTTGTCGCCAATCGGGCGCACCACGATCGGTTGCATCACACCATGGTTGCGAATCGAGTGCGCAAGCTCTTCCAGCGCCTCCGGGTCCATGTCCCGGCGAGGCTGATACTTGCCACGCTGGACCAGCTCGACCGGCAGGTGTTGCAGTTCTTTCTGGTCGATCTTCACAGCCTGCTCCTCGAGCGCGCTGACGGAAGGACCACTGAGCAGTGCATCCAACCCACGTCCGAGACCCCGTTTCTTGACGGCCATACGGATTCCTTAAGTTGTTTGTGCAGTGCGTGATGGACGGCGTTGACGGCGTACCAGTTCCCCTGCCAGGGCCAGGTAAGCCAGCGCGCCCCGTGATTGCTTGTCGTAAGCAAGGGCTGGCATGCCGAAGCTGGGGGCCTCGGCCAAGCGAATGTTGCGCGGAATGACTGTGTCGTACAGCTGAGGGCCAAAGTGCTCCTTCAACTGCGCCGAAACATCGTTGTTCAGGCTCAGACGCGGATCGTACATGGTCCGCAGCAGGCCCTCGATCTTCAACTCCGGGTTCAACCGGGCGGCGATGCGCTTGATGTTATCCACAAGGTCGCTGAGACCTTCCAGCGCGTAGTACTCACACTGCATGGGGATAATTACGCCATCGGAAGCGACCAGCGCATTGAGCGTGAGCATCGACAGCGACGGTGGGCAGTCGATGAGGATGTAGTCGTAGTTATCGCGGATGGGCGCCAGCGCGTTGCGCAGACGGCTCTCCTTGACCTGCATTTCCAGCAGCACCACCTCAGCGGCGGTCAGGTCACGGTTGGCCGGCAGCAACTGGAAGCCTCCGTGCTCGGAGTAGTGCATAGCCTGGGCCAAGTCGCACTCCCCGATCAGCAGGTCGTAGACCGAGTGCTCGAGCTCGTGCTTGTCCACACCGCTGCCCATGGTGGCGTTGCCCTGCGGATCGAGGTCGATCAGCAGGACACGACGCTTGGTCGCAGCCAGCGAGGCGGCGAGATTGATACAGGTGGTTGTCTTGCCCACACCACCTTTCTGGTTCGCGATTGCGAATACCTTAGCCATTGTTGCGAGTGTTCCCAGTCATGCCTTGCGGCGCAGTATCAGCAGATGGCGCTGGCCCTGGCAACCCGGAACGGTCAGGGCCTGTTCGCTTTCCACTGTGAAGTCTGCGGGCAATGCTACCAGTTCATCGGCAGGATGCAGCCCCTTCATTGCAAGCCATTGCGTCCCGGTGTCGCCCAAGTGGCGGGTCCAATTGGTGAAGTTCTCCATGCTGCTGAAGGCGCGGGAGATGATTCCGTCGAACGGTTGTGGCGGCTGGAAGGCCTCGACCCGGCTGTGGATAACCGTGAGGTTGTCCAGCTTGAGTTCCATTTTCACCTGTGTCAGGAAACGGGTCTTCTTGCCATTGGCGTCCAGCACGGTCACCCGCTTGTGCGGATGCAAAATTGCCAACGGGATCCCCGGCATCCCTCCACCGCTGCCGACGTCCAGCCAACTGTCACGTTCGCTGTGGATAAACGACATGACACTGAGGCTATCCAGGAGATGGCGTGAAACCATCTCGTCCGGGTCACGCACGGCAGTCAGGTTGTACGCTTTGTTCCATTTGATCAGCAGGGCCAGATAGCCGAGCAGCTTTTCGTGATGCTCGGCGCTCAGCTCGACTCCGAGTTTGCACGCACCTGTGGACAACTCTTCAGCGTGTTGCGGGGTGACCAGGGAACTCAAGCGCTTTGCTCCAATTCGCGGCCAGCGCCGCGTTTTTTCAAGTGTATCAACAACAGGGAAATCGCCGCCGGGGTCACGCCAGGGATGCGCGAAGCCTGCCCCAAGGTTTCCGGACGGGTCTGGCCCAGCTTGCCCTGGATCTCCTTGGACAGGCCGGAGATCGTCGAATAGTCGATATCCACAGGCAGCCGGGTGTCTTCGCTGGCGCGCAGACGGGCGATTTCATCCTGCTGGCGGTCGATATAACCCGCGTACTTGGTGCGGATCTCGACCTGCTCGGCGACCTGTTGATCGATCGCTTCACCACCGGTCGCCTCAATCAGGCCGGCGTAATCGATTTCCGGCCGCGCCAGCAGGTTGAGCAGGCTGTATTCGTGGCTAAGCGGGGTACCAAACTTATCCACAATAGCTTGGCCTTGCTCGGTGTTCGGCCGCACCCAGGTCGACTTCAGGCGCTGCTCCTCACGCTCGATACCGTCGCGCTTGGCGCAGAACGCGGCCCAGCGCTGGTCGTCGATCAGGCCCAGTTCACGGCCCTTTTCGGTCAGGCGCAGGTCGGCGTTGTCTTCGCGCAGGATCAAGCGGTACTCGGCGCGCGAAGTGAACATGCGGTACGGCTCCTGAGTACCCAAGGTGATCAGGTCGTCGACCAGTACACCGATGTACGCTTCATCGCGGCGCGGGCACCAGCTGTCGCGACCTTGCGCACGCAGTGCAGCGTTGGTCCCGGCCAGCAGACCTTGGGCACCGGCTTCTTCGTATCCGGTAGTGCCATTGATCTGCCCGGCGAAGAACAGGCCGTCGATGACTTTGGTCTCGAGGCTGTACTTGAGGTCACGGGGATCGAAGTAGTCGTACTCGATGGCATAGCCCGGGCGCACGATGTGGGCGTTTTCCATGCCGCGGATCGAACGGACCAGCTCCAGCTGCACGTCGAACGGCAGCGAAGTGGAAATACCGTTGGGATACAACTCATGGGTGTTCAAGCCTTCCGGCTCAATGAACACCTGGTGGCTTTCCTTGTCGGCGAAGCGGTGGATCTTGTCTTCGATCGACGGACAGTAGCGCGGACCGACACCTTCGATCACGCCCGAGTACATCGGTGAACGGTCGAGGTTCGAGGCAATGATCTCGTGGGTGCGCGCATTGGTGTGGGTAATCCAGCAACTCACCTGACGCGGGTGCATTTCGGCATTGCCCATGAACGACATCACCGGGATCGGCGTATCGCCTGGCTGTTCGGTCATTACCGAGAAATCCACCGAGCGGCCGTCAATGCGTGGCGGGGTACCGGTTTTCAGGCGGCCGACGCGCAGCGGCAGTTCACGCATGCGGTGGGCCAGGGCAATCGAAGGTGGATCACCGGCGCGACCACCGGAATGGTTTTGCAGACCAATGTGGATAAGGCCGCCGAGGAAGGTACCGGTAGTCAGCACCACCGATTCGGCAAAGAAACGCAGGCCCATCTGGGTCACCACGCCTTTGACCTGGCCCTGCTCGACGATCAGGTCGTCGCAGGACTGCTGGAATATCCACAGGTTTGGCTGGTTTTCCAGGATTTCACGTACCACTGCCTTGTAGATGGCGCGGTCGGCTTGCGCACGGGTGGCACGTACGGCCGGGCCCTTGCGGTTATTCAGAACGCGGAACTGGATGCCGCTCTTGTCGGTGGCCAGCGCCATGGCGCCGCCGAGCGCATCGATCTCTTTGACCAGATGGCTTTTGCCAATACCGCCGATGGCGGGGTTGCAGCTCATGTGACCGAGGGTTTCCACGTTATGGGTCAGCAGCAGGGTTTTCACACCCATGCGAGCAGACGCAAGCGCAGCCTCGGTACCGGCATGGCCGCCGCCGATGACGATCACGTCAAAACGGGAAGGGAAATCCACCACGCACCTCGTGCCTGTTTTTTGCGAATAGAGAAGGTAAGCGGACAAGTATAGGGACTTCACCCCCAGTAAAGAAACCGTCTGAGCAAATTTTGACCAGTCTGTGGATGAGTGGCAAACAACAGAAATCAGAGAGAAGAAATTTAAAAAGCTTTGTTTTTATGTTTATTCTTATGCACAGCGATATCTGTGGATAAAGCCTCCTATCCCACGAATGCCGCTATGTAGAGAGAAATTAAACCCTGTGTCTGGAGTGGCATGAGGGCTATGGATAACGCCATTTAGCCTGTGGATTAAATGGCTATTTACCCACAGGCGGTTTTTTCCTCAGAAAAAAAGCCCGCTTATCAACTGAGCTGAAGGCGACTTTTCCACAGGGCTCCTGAGCACAGTTTTCAAGCCGGGCATGAAAAATTCATCGCGCTGGCGGGCAGACATGATCAGGTTGAAGTGGTCGAGCCCGCGAAAGGATGGGGACATCCGCAGAGATCTGGTGCTTGTAAGGGCTTCTTCGCGGGCCCGCCCGCCCACATGGGTGCTTGGGTCATCGGCCTGCATTCAGCTTCTGCAACGAATTTCAGGCAAAAAAAAGCCGCTCCCTAAGGAGCGGCGCTTGACCTTGCCAGGCTGTGGATTACTTGCCGATGCAGAAACTGGAGAAAATCCGCCCAAGCAGGTCATCCGAGCTGAATGCTCCTGTGATTTCCCCCAGCGCATGCTGTGCCTGGCGTAAGTCCTCAGCCAGAAGCTCTCCTGCGCCCGCCAAGGTCAATTGAGCACGGCCGTGCTCCAGGTGCTCGCTGGCCTGGCGCAAGGCATCCAGATGGCGCCGACGGGCGCTGAAGCCACTCTCTGCAGTCTGCTCGTAACCCATACAGCCCTTCAGATGGTCGCGGAGCAGTTGCAGCCCTGTGTCGTCGCCCTTGGCGCTCAGGGTAATGGTCACATGGCCGTCATCGCACTGTTCCAGCGCGACCTGCTCACCACTCAGGTCGGCCTTGTTGCGAATCAGCGTGACTTTGGCCGGATCCGGCCGCTGAGCGAGAAACTCAGGCCACAGAGCGAACGGGTCGCTGGCCTCGGGCGCAGTGGAGTCGACCACGAGCAGAACGCGGTCTGCCTCGCCAATTGCCTTCAGGGCGCGTTCCACACCGATCTTTTCCACATGGTCATCTGTATCGCGCAAGCCAGCAGTATCAACAACGTGCAGCGGCATGCCGTCGATGTGGATATGTTCGCGCAGGATATCCCGCGTGGTGCCGGCGATGTCCGTGACGATGGCTGCTTCCCGTCCGGCCAGCTGGTTCAGCAAGCTTGATTTACCGGCATTCGGCCGGCCGGCAATGACTACCGTCATACCGTCACGCAGCAAGGCGCCCTGCCCGGCCTCGCGCTGCACAGTGGATAACTCGCTGCGCACAGCATCAAGCATCGACAGCACGTGGCCATCGGCAAGGAAGTCGATCTCTTCCTCAGGAAAGTCGATCGCCGCCTCGACGTAAATACGCAGGGCAATCAACGCCTCAGTGAGGCTGTGCACACGCCTGGAGAATTCCCCTTGCAGCGAGCGCAGAGCGTTGCGCGCTGCCTGGCTGGAACTCGCCTCGATCAGGTCGGCGATGGCTTCGGCCTGAGCCAGGTCGAGCTTGTCGTTGAGGAAGGCGCGCTCGCTGAATTCGCCCGGGCGGGCCAGACGACAGCCGACTTGTACACAGCGCTGCAGCAGCATGTCCAGCACCACAGGACCGCCGTGACCCTGCAGTTCAAGCACGTCCTCGCCAGTGAACGAATTAGGCCCAGGAAAGAACAACGCAATCCCTTCGTCCAGCACCAGCCCCTCATCGTCGCGGAATGGGCCGTAATGGGCATGCCGCGGGGTCAGGGTGCGGCCGGTGATCAACAGGCCGGCCTTCGCAGCCAGAGGGCCGGACAACCTGACAATACCCACACCACCACGGCCCTGGGCCGTGGCGATGGCGGCGATGGTTTCACGCACAGTGTTCATGCTCGAAAGCCTCTACGACAAAACGACAGATAGCAAAAACGCCCCACTAGGGGGCGTTTTTATTCACAGGCTAGCGTATTAGCCCGTCAAGCAGCAGCTTTTTTGGTAGCTGCTTCGATACGGCGAGTGATGTACCACTGCTGCGAAATCGACAGGCAGTTGTTCACAACCCAGTACAGCACCAGACCGGCAGGGAACCACAGGAAGAAGAAGGTGAAGATGATTGGCATCATTTTCATCACCTTGGCCTGCATTGGATCCGGCGGTGTTGGGTTCAGGCGCTGCTGGATGAACATGGTGGCGCCCATGATGATCGGCAGGATGAAGAACGGATCCTTGATCGACAGGTCGGTAATCCACAGTATCCATGGGGCCTGGCGCATTTCCACGCTTTCCAGCAATACCCAGTACAGGGCCAGGAATACCGGCATCTGCACCAGGATCGGCAGGCAGCCGCCCAGTGGGTTGATCTTCTCTTTCTTGTACAGCTCCATCATCGCCTGGGACATCTTCTGGCGATCGTCACCGAAGCGTTCCTTGAGTGCGGCGAGCTTAGGTGCAACGGCACGCATACGCGCCATGGAGCGATAGCTGGCAGCCGACAGCGGGAAGAACAGGCCTTTGATCAACATGGTCAGCACGATGATCGACCAGCCCCAGTTACCCAGCAGGCTGTGGATATGTTGCAGCAGCCAGAAGATCGGCTGGGCGATAAACCACAGGAAGCCGTAGTCGACGGTCAATTCCAGACCTGGGGACAACTCTTTCAGCTTGGACTGGATCTTCGGACCAGCGTACAGCATGGCGCTGGTTTCGGCCTTGCCGCCAGCCGGTACGCTGATAACCGGGCCGGTGTAGCCGATGATGTAGTTGCCTTGGCTATCCTTGCGGGTCTGGACAACGTTGTTGTCCGACTTGGCTGGAATCCAGGCGGTCACGAAGTAGTGCTGCAGCCAGGCAACCCAGCCGCCGGACACATTTTCTTTCAAACTACCTTTGTCGATGTCCTTCATCGAGACCTTTTTGTAAGGCTCGGAAGCTGTCCACAGGGCGGCACCCAGGTAGGTAGCGGTACCGGTGGCAGTACTGGAGGACGGATCGCCGCTGGCATCACGCTTGAGCTGGGCAAACATGTTGCCGCTCCACGCCTGGCTGCTCTGGTTGTCGATCAGATAGCTGACATTCAGGTCGTACTCACCGCGCTTGAAGCTGAAACGCTTGATGTAGTTGACGCCGTTGTCACTGAACTTCAGATCTACCACCAGTTGTTCCTGGCCGTCGGCCAGCTGGTAGCTCTTCTGTTCGGCGGCATACAGGGGACGGCCACTGGCGCGGGCATCCGGACCGTCGGTGCCGGTCAGACCGCTTTGTGCCAGGTAAACACGCTCACCACCGTTGTCGAACAACTGGAATGGAATGTTCGGGTGGTCTTGACGGCGTGGGTACTTCGGCAGGTTCAGCTGAACGATGTCACCACCGACCGGATCGATAGCCAGTTCCAGAACGTCGGTCTTGACTCGGATCAGGTCCTTGCTGAGTGCGACCGGTGCCAGTTCGGCAGGGCTCGATTCGGCGTTGGCGCTCGGTACATCGGCGCTGGCACCGTTGTTACCGGCCGGCACGCCATCGGGCAAGCCCGGAGCAACAGTGCTGGCAGCAGTATTCTGAGTCGGCAGGGCAGCCTGGCCGTAGTCATCGTTCCACTTCAGGACCATGACGTAGGACACGACTGCCAGCGCGGCGATCAGGATCGTGCGTTTAATATCCATGATTACTCGGCTATCGAAGAAGTTCGGGAGGAAGGAGCGGGTGGAACGGGGTCGAAACCGCCGTCATTCCACGGATGACAACGCCCCAGGCGACGAACGGCCAGCCACCCACCACGCCAGATGCCATGGTTTTCGATGGCTTCATACGCGTAACAGGAGCAACTGGGGAAAAACCGACAGTGATTGGCCATCAGAGGACTAATGGCGTAACGGTAAAACTGGATCGGAACGAGTGCCAGTTTACGCATCTTGGCTGTCTACCCCTGCGGAATTGGCGGTGACTGCTGGTGTCGGCCGGCTGCGCGCCAGGCGTTTCCAGAGCTTGCCAAAGTGTTGGTGCAATTCCGGGTTTTCTATCTCACCCAATCCCTTGCGCGCGACGATCACGATGTCCAGGCCGGCAAGCAATTGCTGGTTCAGACGAAAGGAATCGCGCATCAAGCGCTTGAGGCGGTTGCGTTGAACGGCGAGCTTGACACTCTTCTTGCCGATTACCAAGCCAAGGCGTGGGTGATCGAGGCCGTTCTCGCGAGCAAGGATCAGCAGGTTTTTCCCTGGAACCTTGCCGGTTGGGGAGTCGAAGACCGCTTTGAAGTGTCGGGGTGTAAGCAGTCGCTTTTCCCGACTGAAGTCCTGACTCACCACCTGTGCCGAAAAATCAAATGGCCAGACGCTTACGGCCTTTGGCACGACGACGCGACAGAACAGCACGGCCGTTCTTGGTAGCCATACGGGCACGGAAACCGTGGGTGCGGGCGCGCTTGATGGTGCTTGGTTGGAAAGTACGTTTCATGGCGTGTTACCTGGTTTGTCGACGACGGGCCGGGATGGCCCCCTTTTTAAGAGACCGGCGATTCTAGAGAAAGCAAGCCCATAGGTCAATTTCCAACCAGTCATTCCATATAGAGCTGTGATGGACGGTGCCTCCTGGTTCGTGCCAAAGGGTGCTTGATCGGACACACGAATCGGGGACAACATGAAAAAAAAGAAGAGACATATAAAAAGCTTTTCTGAAGAACTTATAAATCTTAGGTGGATAACCTTCTGTGGATAACCATCGCTAGGCCATGAATTACGTGCTGTACAGAGTTTTACAAGTTTGTTCTGAACCGGTGCTGCGGCTGTTCCCATCATGAGCGAAAGCTGTGGACGAAAATGCAGTTTATCCACAGCGTAGTTATCAACAGGCTGGTACCCAGGGTTGTGCATAGACCTCAAGGTCCGTTATCCACAGGTCTTATTCACAGAGCCAGAAAGCCGTTTTGGTCGATAAATGGCTGTTTTGTCATGGTTCCTAACGTGTCCACATGTGGATAACTGAACGCTCGACCGGTACAATGGCGGTTTGTTTTTGCCTCATCCGGCTTTCAAACTCAGGGGATATCCGTGTCAGTGGAACTTTGGCAGCAGTGCGTGGAGCTTCTGCGCGATGAACTGCCTGCCCAGCAATTCAACACCTGGATCCGTCCGCTACAGGTCGAAGCCGAAGGCGACGAGTTGCGCGTCTATGCGCCTAACCGTTTCGTTCTCGATTGGGTCAATGAAAAGTACCTGGGTCGCTTGCTCGAGCTGTTGGGTGAGAACGGTAGCGGCATTGCACCTGCCCTTTCCTTATTAATAGGTAGCCGCCGCAGCTCGGCCCCAAGGGCTGCGCCCAACGCGCCGGTCAGCGCTGCCGTTGCGGCTTCGCTGGCGCAGAGCCAGGCACACAAGGCGGCCCCGGTAGCAGCGGTTGAACCCGTTGCCGTGGCCGCGGCCGAGCCTGTACTGGTCGAGACGTCTTCGCGTGACAGCTTTGATGCCATGGCAGAGCCCGCTGCGCCGCCGCCCAGTGGTGGTCGGTCTGAACAGCGCACCGTGCAGGTTGAAGGTGCGCTCAAGCACACCAGTTACCTGAACCGGACCTTTACCTTTGACACTTTCGTCGAAGGCAAGTCGAACCAGCTCGCCCGCGCGGCTGCCTGGCAGGTTGCGGACAATCCCAAGCATGGCTACAACCCACTGTTTCTTTACGGCGGCGTGGGCTTGGGTAAAACCCACCTTATGCATGCTGTGGGTAACCATCTGCTGAAGAAGAATCCGAACGCCAAGGTGGTGTACCTGCATTCGGAGCGTTTCGTCGCGGACATGGTCAAAGCGTTGCAGCTCAATGCCATCAACGAATTCAAGCGCTTCTACCGCTCGGTGGACGCGTTGTTGATCGACGATATCCAGTTCTTCGCTCGCAAAGAGCGCTCGCAGGAAGAGTTTTTCCACACCTTCAACGCCTTGCTTGAGGGTGGCCAGCAGGTAATCCTTACCTCTGACCGCTATCCCAAGGAAATCGAAGGCCTGGAAGAGCGTCTGAAGTCGCGCTTTGGTTGGGGGCTGACGGTGGCTGTCGAGCCGCCAGAGCTGGAGACCCGCGTAGCAATCCTCATGAAAAAGGCCGACCAGGCCAAAGTCGAGCTCCCGCATGACGCAGCCTTTTTCATCGCTCAGCGCATCCGATCCAACGTCCGAGAGCTGGAAGGTGCACTGAAGCGGGTTATCGCTCACTCGCATTTCATGGGGCGTGACATCACCATCGAGCTGATTCGTGAATCGCTCAAGGACCTGTTGGCGCTGCAAGACAAGCTGGTCAGTGTGGATAACATTCAGCGTACTGTCGCTGAGTACTACAAGATCAAGATCTCCGATCTGTTGTCCAAGCGTCGTTCGCGTTCTGTCGCGCGCCCGCGTCAGGTAGCCATGGCCCTGTCCAAGGAGTTGACCAACCACAGTCTGCCGGAAATCGGCGACATGTTCGGTGGTCGCGACCATACGACCGTGCTGCACGCCTGCCGCAAAATCAATGAACTGAAGGAATCCGACGCGGACATCCGCGAGGACTACAAGAACCTGCTGCGGACGCTGACGACCTGATGGCCGTCTGCGCAGCTAATTGAAGGCAAGGGACTAGACCATGCATTTCACCATTCAACGCGAAGCCCTGTTGAAACCCCTGCAACTGGTCGCCGGTGTCGTCGAGCGCCGTCAGACCTTGCCGGTCCTGTCCAACGTATTGCTGGTCGTACAAGGCCAGCAACTGTCGTTGACCGGTACCGACCTGGAAGTCGAACTGGTAGGCCGCGTGCAACTGGATGAGCCGGCCGAGCCTGGCGAAATCACCGTTCCGGCGCGCAAGCTGATGGACATCTGCAAAAGCCTGCCTAACGACGCCCTGATCGATATCAAGGTCGATGAGCAGAAATTGTTGGTAAAGGCCGGCCGCAGCCGCTTCACCCTGTCGACCCTGCCTGCCAACGACTTCCCGACTGTGGAGGAAGGCCCGGGTTCGCTGACCTGCAACCTGGAGCAGAGCAAGCTGCGCCGCCTGATCGAGCGAACCAGCTTCGCCATGGCTCAGCAGGATGTGCGCTACTACCTTAACGGCATGCTGCTTGAGGTTTCCCGCAACACGTTGCGCGCCGTATCCACTGACGGTCACCGCTTGGCGCTTTGCTCGATGAGCGCGCCGATCGAGCAGGAGGATCGACACCAGGTCATCGTGCCGCGTAAAGGTATCCTGGAGTTGGCGCGCCTGCTGACCGATCCTGAAGGCATGGTCAGCATCGTGCTGGGTCAGCATCACATCCGCGCCACTACTGGCGAGTTCACCTTTACCTCCAAGCTGGTGGACGGCAAGTTCCCGGACTACGAGCGCGTACTGCCCAAAGGCGGTGACAAGCTGGTTGTCGGAGACCGCCAGGCGCTGCGTGAGGCCTTCAGCCGTACTGCGATTCTTTCCAACGAAAAGTACCGCGGTATTCGCCTGCAACTGGCAGCCGGCCAACTGAAGATCCAGGCTAACAACCCCGAGCAGGAAGAAGCTGAAGAAGAAATCAGTGTGGACTACGAAGGTAGCTCGCTGGAAATTGGTTTCAACGTCAGCTACTTGCTGGACGTGCTGGGCGTGATGACTACTGAGCAAGTTCGTCTGATCTTGTCTGACTCAAACAGCAGTGCGCTGCTGCAGGAAGCTGGCAATGACGATTCTTCCTACGTTGTCATGCCGATGCGCCTGTAACCTGTAGCAGGCGAAATGTCCCTTCGACGTATCATGGTCACCGCGGTGCGCAACTTGCACCCGGTGACACTCTTACCCTCCCCCCGCATCAATATCCTTTACGGCTCAAACGGTAGCGGCAAAACCAGCGTCCTTGAAGCCGTGCATTTGCTTGGGCTGGCCCGTTCATTTCGCAGCACCCGCCTGAATCCGGTTATTCAGTATGAACAGGCTGCCTGTACTGTGTTCGGCGAGGTGCAACTGACGGAGGGTGGTACGAGCAACCTGGGTGTGTCTCGTGAGCGACAAGGGGAGTTCACTATCCGCATCGATGGGCAGAATGCGCGCAGCGCCGCGCAATTGGCTGAGTTGTTGCCGCTGCAACTCATCAACCCAGACAGCTTCCGGCTGCTTGAAGGTGCCCCCAAAATACGCCGCCAGTTTCTGGATTGGGGGGTGTTCCACGTGGAACCTCGTTTTCTGCCAGCCTGGCAACGCCTTCAGAAGGCGCTGCGGCAGCGGAACTCATGGTTGCGTCATGGTACACTTGACCCAGCTTCGCAAGCCGCCTGGGACCGGGAATTGTGCCTGGCTAGCGCGGAAATAGATGAATACCGTCGCAACTACATCAAGGCCTTGAAGCCCGTCTTCGAGCGAACCCTGAGCGAACTGGTCGAGCTGGACGGGTTGACCCTGAGCTACTACCGAGGCTGGGACAAGGACCGCGAACTGCAAGAAGTACTCGCCTCCTCTCTCCTTCGCGATCAGCAGATGGGCCATACCCAAGCCGGTCCGCAGCGTGCTGATCTGCGTTTGCGGTTGGCTGGCAACAACGCAGCCGACATCCTGTCGCGTGGTCAGCAAAAGTTGGTGGTATGCGCATTGCGCATTGCCCAAGGCCACCTCGTTAGTCAGGCTCGCCGCGGTCACTGTATTTATCTCGTGGATGACTTGCCGTCCGAACTGGATGACCAGCATCGCCGCGCACTGTGCCGCTTGCTTGAAGAATTACGCTGCCAGGTGTTCATCACCTGTGTAGATCACGAATTACTGAGGGAAGGCTGGCAGACGGAAACGCCAGTTGCTTTGTTCCACGTGGAACAAGGCCGTATCACCCAGACCCACGACCATCGGGAGTGAAGGCATGAGCGAAAATCAAACGTACGACTCCTCCAGCATCAAGGTGCTGAAAGGTTTGGATGCCGTACGCAAGCGTCCCGGCATGTACATTGGCGACACCGATGATGGTAGTGGCCTGCACCACATGGTCTTCGAGGTGGTCGACAACTCGATCGACGAAGCCCTCGCCGGTCACTGCGATGACATCACTGTCATCATCCACCCGGACGAATCTATCAGTGTGCGCGACAACGGGCGCGGCATTCCGGTCGATGTGCATAAGGAAGAAGGCGTTTCCGCAGCCGAGGTCATCATGACTGTGCTGCACGCCGGCGGTAAGTTCGACGACAACTCCTACAAAGTATCCGGCGGTCTGCACGGTGTAGGTGTGTCGGTTGTGAACGCCCTGTCCGAAAAGCTGGTTCTGACCGTTCGCCGTAGCGGCAAGATCTGGGAACAGACTTACGTTCACGGTGTTCCACAAGCACCTATGGCGGTTGTTGGTGACAGTGAAACCACGGGTACCCACATCCACTTCAAGCCATCGGCTGAAACCTTCAAGAACATTCACTTCAGCTGGGACATCCTGGCCAAGCGCATCCGCGAGCTGTCGTTCCTCAACTCGGGCGTTGGCATTCTGCTGAAGGATGAGCGCAGCGGTAAGGAAGAGTTCTTCAAGTACGAAGGCGGTCTGCGTGCGTTCGTCGAGTACTTGAACACCAACAAGACGCCGGTCAACTCTCAGGTTTTCCACTTCAACGTTCAGCGTGACGATGGTGTGGGTGTTGAAGTCGCCCTGCAATGGAACGACAGCTTCAACGAAAACCTGCTGTGCTTTACCAACAACATTCCGCAACGTGATGGCGGTACCCACCTGGTGGGTTTCCGTTCCTCGCTGACCCGTAGCCTTAACAACTACATCGAGCAGGAAGGCCTGGCCAAGAAGAACAAGGTGGCAACCACTGGCGACGACGCCCGTGAAGGCCTGACCGCGATCATCTCGGTAAAGGTACCGGATCCGAAGTTCAGCTCGCAGACCAAAGACAAGCTGGTCTCCTCGGAGGTGAAAACTGCCGTGGAACAGGAGATGAACAAGTTCTTCGCCGATTTCCTGTTGGAAAACCCGAACGAGGCCAAGGCCGTCGTTGGCAAGATGATCGACGCTGCTCGCGCCCGTGAAGCCGCCCGTAAAGCCCGTGAGATGACCCGCCGTAAAGGTGCGCTGGATATCGCTGGCCTGCCGGGCAAACTGGCGGACTGCCAAGAGAAGGATCCTGCTCTCTCCGAACTGTACCTGGTGGAGGGTGACTCTGCGGGTGGCTCGGCCAAGCAAGGCCGCAACCGTCGTACCCAGGCGATCTTGCCGCTGAAGGGTAAAATCCTCAACGTCGAGAAAGCGCGCTTCGACAAGATGATTTCTTCCCAGGAAGTGGGCACGCTGATCACCGCGCTGGGCTGTGGTATCGGCCGCGAAGAGTACAACATCGATAAACTGCGTTATCACAACATCATCATCATGACCGATGCTGACGTTGACGGTTCGCACATCCGTACACTGCTGCTGACCTTCTTCTTCCGTCAGCTGCCGGAGCTGGTCGAGCGTGGTTACATCTATATTGCCCAGCCACCGCTGTACAAGGTGAAAAGAGGCAAGCAGGAGCAGTACATCAAGGACGATGAGGCCATGGAAGAGTACATGACCCAGTCGGCTCTGGAAGATGCCAGTCTGCACCTGGACGAATCGGCGCCAGCAGTTTCCGGTGTGCAGTTGGAAGCGCTGGTGAATGAGTTCCGTAGCGTCATGAAGACCCTCAAGCGCCTGTCGCGCTTGTACCCGGAAGAGCTGACTGAGCACTTCGTCTACCTGCCTGAGGTGACTCTGGAGCAGTTGGGTGACCACGCTGTGATGCAAGCCTGGCTGGCCCAGTTCCAGGCGCGTCTGAACTCCAATCAGAAGTCTGGCTTGGCTTACAACGCCAGCCTGCGTGAAGACAAAGAGCGCAACGTATGGCTGCCTGAAGTGGAAATCACCTCCCATGGCTTGGCCAGCTACATCACGTTCAACCGCGACTTCTTCGGCAGCAACGACTACCGTACCGTAGTCAACATTGGTGCCAAGCTGTCGAGCCTGTTGGGTGAAGGTGCGTACGTACAGCGCGGTGAACGGCGCAAGGCAATCGTCGAGTTCAAAGAGGGCCTGGATTGGCTGATGAACGAGACCACCAAGCGCCATACGATTCAGCGATACAAAGGGCTGGGTGAGATGAACCCGGACCAGCTGTGGGAAACCACCATGGACCCGACCGTTCGCCGCATGCTCAAGGTCACGATCGAAGATGCCATTGCTGCTGACCAGATCTTCAACACCCTGATGGGTGATGCGGTCGAGCCGCGTCGTGACTTCATCGAAAGTAACGCGCTGTCGGTCTCGAACCTGGACTTCTGATCAGGTGTAATTCGCCAGACACTAAGAAGCCCGCTGATGCGGGCTTTTTAGTGTCTGCAAAAAATCAGTAGCCGGTGAGAATGTTCACGATCACACCGCTGGCAATAGTCACCAGCACATAGTCGCCATTCACATACAGCCATCGATGATCACGAGGTGGCGCATACAGGTGGCGCGCTTTCCAGTCGGTTACCCAGTAACGGTCACCACGGTAATGTGGATCAACGGCATGACCACGGTGCCACTGCTTATGAGGTATCGGCATGCCGTGCTTCGGGCGGAAGTTTGGATCTCGGTAAGCAGGACCGCGGCCGTTGTCATGGCGGCCCTGCTGGTGCGGCTGAGCATGTGGCGGGTTGCCTTGGTGCGATCGGCTGCCATCATGTCGATCAGGTGGGCCAGGCTGCGCGAAGCTGGCCAGCGGTACGCTGAGTATGAGCGCGGCGCAGATCACGGCTAGGGTTTTCTTCATTTGATGCGGTCCTCTGCGTGTTATCGCCTGGCACGTATTGATTGCCAGGTTCGGTTAACTGATCAGACCACGATTTTTCCCTTGTAATGTCAGGATGCAGGTAAAGGTCTGGTAAAGTCTGCCGTTCTTTCAGTGCAGCCCGAGCGCTTTCAAGCGGCGATACAGCGTGCGTTCACTCATGCCTAGGTGGCTGGCCAGTTCGCTACGCGACCCCTTGAACTGCTCCAGCGCCTGCGCCAATTCACCCAGGTCATTGCGACGGCCGCTTCCTTTAGCTGCGCCAGCCAGTCCGGTGTCTTCCGGCAAATGCTCCGGTCTGATCACACCGTCATCGGCAAACAAACGCGCGCGTTCCAGAATGTTGCGCAGCTCGCGGATATTGCCCGGAAACGGATGCAACGCAAGTTGCTGCAAGGCGTCTTCACTCAGCCTGGGCGTCGGCTGGCCGGCCATGCGCTGCAGCAGGCTCTGGGCGAGTAGCGGTAGGTCTTCCACCCGTTCGCGTAACGCAGGCAGACGAATCGGGAAGCCGCTGATGCGGTAGTAAAGGTCTTCACGGAAAGAGCCATCCGCGACCATTTTCTTGAGCGGTTTGTGGGTGGCCGATATCAGGCGGAAATCCGAATGCACAGTGCGCAGGCTGCCCACGGGACGGAAACTGCCGGACTCGATCAGGCGCAGCAGCTTCACCTGCATCGCCAGCGGCACTTCACCGATTTCGTCGAGGAACAGGGTGCCGCCATGGGCTGCCTCGGCCAAGCCTATCTTGCGCTGATTCGCCCCGGTGAACGCGCCCTTCTCATAGCCGAACAGTTCACTCTCGAACAACGACTCGGTCAGGCCGGTGCAGTCGACCACCACCAGCGGGCCGTTGGCCCTGGGGCTGCCCATGTGCACTGCACGGGCGAACAGCTCCTTGCCGGTTCCCGACTCCCCCTGCAGCAACACCGGGATCTGCGCCGGTGCCGCACGCTGCAGGCTGGCCAGGGCGGCCTTGAACATTGGTGCGCGGCCGACCAAACCTTGCTCCTGTGGCTGCGCCGAGGCGAGGGTGATGGTGGTGAGGCGTTCGACAAAGGCCACTACGTTGCCCTGTTCATCCAGGATCGGCCGCAATTCGACATCCACATGCTCAGGGCCACGTGGTGTGTGATGAATGTGCAATACCCGCTCCGGTACCTTGCTGTTCCACGCCTTGCGCATCGGGCAATGTTCGCCAGCCTGGTCGCACGGCACAGCGTAGTGATGCGAAACCCTGTGACACTTCTCGCCCAGTGGGGCCTGATCATGCCGGCCAAACTGACGGCGATAGGCCGCATTGGCGGCGAGGATGTTGTAGTCAGTGTCCAACACGATGGTCGGGAGGGCATCGTGCTCAAGGTAGGAAACCAGAGCTAGGATGAGGGGATGGGCTTCAGGCATGACGGCACCGTATGGATGACCGATGCAGGGTAACAAGGACTGCCAAACACTGCCATTGGCTGTCAGTCGACTGCCACCTGGGCTGCCAGTTTTATCGGCAGCTGTCTGCAACTGGCCGGTTTTATTGGCCAGTGAGTGGCAAAAAGCCTGGCATGCATCTTGATAAAGCTCCTGTCACTGCCTACGCCTGTACAAGGCGGGGCGGATAAATTGGAGAACGTGATGATCATCGGCAACAACCTTCACGTGGACGCCTTTTACGACGAGGCGACCTCGACCATCAGCTACCTGGTCATGGACCGTGAAACCCGACAATGCGCATTGATCGACAGCGTGCTGGATTACGACCCCAAGTCCGGACGCACCTGCAGCGCTTCGGCTGATCGCCTGATCGAGCGTGTGAACGAGCTGAATGCCAGTGTGCGGTGGGTGCTGGAAACCCATGTACACGCCGACCATCTTTCAGCCGCTGCCTACCTGAAGGAAAAGCTGGGCGGTCATACCGCTATCGGCGCGCACATTACCCAGGTGCAGAAAGTGTTTGGCGCCTTGTTCAATGCAGAGCCCGGCTTCGCCCGTGATGGCAGCCAGTTCGATGTGCTGCTCGAAGACGAGGAAGGTTTCCGGATTGGCAACCTGCAGGCCCGGGCGCTGCACACACCTGGGCACACGCCCGCGTGCATGAGTTTCATGATCGAGGATGCCGGCGAGATTGCGGTATTCGTTGGAGACACCTTGTTCATGCCCGACTATGGCACCGCCCGCTGTGACTTCCCCGGGGCCGATGCCCGCACCTTGTACCGCTCAATCCGTCGCCTGCTGGCTTTCCCCGATCAGACGCGGTTGTTCATGTGCCACGACTACCTGCCAGGTGGCCGCGACATGCAGTACGTCACTACTGTCGCCGAGCAGCGCGCCCACAACATTCACATCCACCAGGGTATCGACGAGGACAGCTTCGTGGCCATGCGCGAAGCCCGCGACAAGACGCTCGAAATGCCGGTGCTGATATTGCCTTCAGTGCAGGTGAACATGCGCAGCGGCCAACTGCCCCCACCGGAGGCGAATGGTGTGAGCTATCTGAAGATCCCGCTGAACAAGCTGTAACCGCCCTGCCCTCCATAATCAGATTTCCAGGATTTACCGCCATGCCTGCCTCGTTGTCCCCTGCCAATACCGACCACCACAAGGTGGTCATCGTCGGTGCCGGTGCCGCCGGTACCGCCACTGCTTCCAGCCTGATCAGCCGCGACCCGTCGTTGGACGTCGCCTTGATCGACCCTGCCGAAGTGCACTATTACCAACCCGGCTGGACCATGGTCGGTGCAGGTGTGTTCAAGGCACCAAGCACGGCCCGCACCATGGCGTCGACCATTCCTCGTGGTGTGCGCTGGGTCAAGGCACGGGTAAAGGGATTCGACCCGTTGGGCCAGCTGGTCATCCTCGATGATGGTCGCACCATCAGCTATGAACAGCTGATCGTCTGCCCCGGCCTCAAGCTGGACTGGGCGGCCATCGATGGGCTCAGCGAGACCCTGGGCCGCAACGGTGTCACCTCCAACTATCGCTACGACCTGGCGCCCTATACCTGGGAACTGGTGCAAAAGCTCAAGCAAGGACGCGCGGTGTTCTGCCAGCCGCCCATGCCGATCAAGTGCGCCGGTGCACCCCAGAAGGCGCTGTATCTGTCTTGCGACCACTGGCTACGCCATGGCCATTTGGGGGCGGTGAAAGCCAGCTTCTACAATGCGGGTGCCGTGCTGTTCGGTGTCGCCGACTACGTGCCCGCGCTGATGAAATACATCGAGAAATACGCCGTCGATCTGAACTTCTCCCACAGGCTGGTTGCCGTAGACGGCCCGGGCAAGCGCGCTACATTCTTGCGTACCTTGCCCGATGGCAGCAGCGAAACGCGCATCGAGGCCTTCGACATGCTGCACGTGGTGCCACCACAGGTGGCGCCAGACTTCATTCGCGAAAGCCCCTTGGCCGATAGCTCCGGCTGGGTCGACGTCGATCCGCATACCCTGCGCCATCGCAAATACACCAATGTTCATGCCCTGGGTGACGTGGCTAACACCAGCAATGCCAAGACCGCCGCGGCGGCCCGCAAGCAGGCACCGGTGGTCGCCAACAATGTGCTGGTGGCATTGGGCAGGCTGGCAACCCTGGCCCAGTACGACGGCTATGGCTCGTGCCCGCTTACCGTCGAGCGCGGCAAGATCGTCCTGGCCGAGTTCACCTATGGTGGCAAGCTGGCACCGAGCTTCCCCAGCTGGTTGCTGGATGGCCGCAAGCCGACACGCTTGGCCTGGCTGCTCAAAGCACAGGCGCTACCACCGTTGTACTGGCAAGGCATGCTCAAGGGGCGCGAGTGGTTGGCACGTCCGCAACTGGTAGCCGAGGGTGGGCAGTGATCGAGCATCAACTGTTAGGGGCGGGCCTGGGCGCGATCATCGGCGCGGTGCTGGCACTGACCGGCGCAGGCGGTGGCATTCTCGCTGTACCCTTGCTGGTGTTCGGCCTGGGGTTATCGATAGTCGAGGCGGCCCCGGTCGGCCTGCTGGCTGTTGGTTTGGCTGCGGGGGTTGGCGCAGTGCTGGGCTTGCGCCAAGGGCTGGTGCGTTATCGGGCTGCGCTGTTCATTGCGTCGGTTGGTGTGGCAGCAGCGCCGTTCGGGCTGATGCTGGCGCACCGCCTGCCAAATACACCGTTGCAGCTGGTATTCGCCGGGGTGCTGGTTTATGCCTGCCTGCGTATCTGGCGCAAGGCGGCCAAAGAACTGCGTGGCGAAGCCAATGAAGCTCATCGCTTTATCGAGCCGTGTGTGCTGAACCCGCTGCAGGGTCGTTTGCGCTGGACCCTGCCCTGCGCGCGCGCATTGGCATTCACGGGTGTCTTGTCCGGGTTGTTGTCCGGCCTGCTCGGCGTGGGTGGGGGGTTCGTCATCATCCCGGCCCTGAACCGCTACACCAATCTGCGCATGGCCAGCATCGTCTCCACCTCGCTGGCGGTGATTGCCCTGGTCTCTACAGGCAGTGTGGTCAGCGCCAGCCTTGCGGGCGTCATGCACTGGCAGGTTGGCGCCCCGTTTGCCGTCGGCGCGGTGCTCGGCCTGTTGCTGTCGCGACCATTGGCAGCCAGGTTGGCCGGGCCGCGCCTGCAGCAGATGTTTGCCTTGGCAGGTTGGGCCGCTGCCTTGTTGTTGGCCGGCAAGGCGTTACTGGGCTAGCAACTCGCTCTGTTCGGCCGCGCACAACGCCAGCAGGTAGTCCCACACCACCCGCAGGCGCACAGACTTGTGCAGCTCGCGGCGGGTGCAGATCCAGTAGCTGCGCTGGATGGTCTCACCCGGCAGCACGCGCACCAGTGTCGGGTCGTGGCGGGCCATGTAATTGGGCAGCACGGCGATGCCCAGCCCCGCGCGGGCGGCGGCTTGCTGGGCGATCACGCTGGTGCTGCGAAACACCACGTTGGGTGCTCGGCAGAAACTGTTGAGAAACAGCAGTTCCTGGCTGAACAGCAAATCGTCGACGTAGCCAATCCAGCAGTGCCGAGCCAGGTCTTCGCGGTGGCGCAGTGGCGGCGCGCGGTCCAGGTAGTCCTGGCTGGCGTATAGCGCCAAGCGGTAGTCGGTGAGTTTGCGGGTGATCAGCAGGTCGGCGTTGGGTCGCTCCAGATGGATACTGATTTCCGCCTCGCGGTTGAGGATGCTGACGAAACGCGGCACCGCTACCAGCTCCACTTCCAGGCCGGGGTAGCGCTCGAACAACGCGTTCATGCGCGGGGTGAAGAACATGATGCCGATGCCTTCGGTTACCCCCAGGCGAATCTTGCCCAGCGGGGTGATGGCCTGGGTGATTTCTTCCTGCGCCAGCAGGGCGACATTCTCCATGGCTTCGGCATGCTTGAGCAGGGCTTGGCCCGATGGGGTCAGCTCGTACCCCTGGGCATGCTGCACGAACAGCGCGGTCCCCAGGCTCTGCTCGATGCTCTCGATGTGCCGGGCCACGGTGCTGTGGGTAGTGTTGAGGCGCTTGGCGGCGGTCAGCAGGCGGCCGCTGCGCTGCAACTCGAGGAAAAACCGCAGATCGTTCCAGTCGAACATGCTTGTCCTTTTTGGCAGTTCGTTCCGGCCTCTCCGCGGGCAGTCCAGGTGCGCTGAACATCCTGCAGGCAACGTGGTCCCGGTGGGAGCGGGCGAGCCCGCGAAGGGGTCGGTACAGGCTTGCCACTGTGCTAAAACGCACAGCGGCTGCGCGAAATCTCGTGTTTCATCCACGAAATTACTCACTAAGATGGACCGGGACAAGAATAAAAAACAGGCGCGAGGTTGCACATGCCATCAGCCGATTCTGTCTTCGACTACGTGGTCGTAGGGGCCGGCCCCGCCGGATGCCTGCTGGCCAATCGTTTGTCCGCCGACCCTTCCTGCCGCGTGCTACTGCTGGAGGCGGGTGGCCGTGACAATTATCCCTGGATCCACATCCCCGTTGGTTACCTCTACTGCATCGGCAACCCGCGCACAGACTGGTGCTTCAAGACCGAGGCACAGCCTGGCCTCGGTGGTCGCGCTTTGGGTTATCCAAGGGGCAAGGTGCTAGGTGGCTGTTCTTCGATCAACGGCATGATCTACATGCGGGGCCAAGCCGCCGACTATGACCATTGGGCCGCGCAAGGCAACGACGGCTGGGCGTGGAAAGATGTGTTGCCGCTGTTCAAGGCCAGCGAAAACCACTTTGCCGGCGCCAGTGAGCACCATGGCGCGGAGGGCGAATGGCGGGTCGAGCGCCAGCGCTACAGCTGGCCGATCCTTGATGCTTTCCGTGATGCCGCCGAGCAGAGCGGAATTGGCAAGGTTGAAGATTTCAACACCGGCGACAACCAGGGTTGTGGATATTTTCAGGTCAACCAGCGCAGTGGTGTGCGTTGGAACGCTTCCAAAGCCTTCCTGCGGCCGATCAAGGATCGCGCCAACCTCACTGTGCTGACTGGCGTGCAGGTTGACCAGGTACTGCTCGACAACACCCGCGCAAGGGCTGTGAAAGCGCTCTGGCAAGGGGCCTGGCATGAGTTTGCGGCGCGTCGCGAGATCATCCTCTGTGCTGGGGCGGTTGGTTCACCGGGCATCCTCCAGCGCTCGGGCATCGGTCCGCGTCAGTTGCTGGAAAGCTTGGGCATTGGTGTTCGCCACGATATGCCCGGCGTTGGTGGCAACTTGCAGGACCACCTGCAACTGCGCCTGATCTACCAGATCCGCAACACCCGTACCTTGAACCAGATGGCCAACAGCCTGTGGGGCAAGATGGGCATGGGCCTGCGTTACCTCTACGACCGCAGCGGGCCGCTGGCTATGGCGCCGAGCCAGTTAGGCGCGTTCGTGCGTTCAAGCCCCGAACAGGCCACCGCCAACCTTCAGTATCACGTGCAGCCGCTGTCACTGGAACGCTTCGGTGAGCCGTTACATCAGTTCCCGGCCTTTACTGCCTCGGTGTGCAACCTGCGCCCGGCCAGCCGCGGGCGTATCGATATCTGCAGCACCGACATGAACAGCACGCCGCTGATCGACCCCAATTACCTCAGTGCTCCGCAGGACTTGCGTGTTGCTGCCGATGCCATTCGCCTTACCCGGCGCATCGTCCAGGCCCCTGCCCTCGCCGCTTTCGAGCCCAAGGAATATTTGCCGGGCTCGGCGCTGCAAAGTGAGGAAGACCTGTTCGAGGCCGCTGGCAAGATCGGCACCACCATCTTCCACCCGGTCGGTACCTGTCGCATGGGCAACGGTGCCATGGACGTTGTGGATAACCAACTGCGTGTACATGGCATCCCCGGTCTTCGCGTGGCAGATGCTTCGATCATGCCGCAGATTACTTCCGGCAATACATGTTCCCCCACCCTGATGATCGCCGAAAAGGCGGCGCAACTGATCCTCAAAGGAGCTGCTACCCAGACCAACCTGAACGAAGACGCGTTACCGACGCCCTGACCCGGGTGCGTGCAGTACCGGCGGCTTGCGGTCAGAAGTCGCCGACAGTGGAACAACAAGAATAATCACTGTGGCCTACGGGCCGAGGACAGCAACGATGTCGGATTACATCCAAGAGCAGGATGCGGTGGCCAGCAGCCCCAGCCGCCGTGAAGAACGCAAGATCATTTTCGCGTCATCCCTCGGGACGGTTTTCGAGTGGTATGACTTTTTTCTCTATGGTGCGTTGGCAGCGGTCATCAGCAAGCAGTTCTTCGCTGGCGTGAACGATACCACCGCTTTTATCTTCGCCCTTATGGCCTTTGCTGCAGGCTTTCTGGTGCGGCCGTTTGGCGCGCTGGTGTTCGGCCGCCTGGGTGACATGATCGGGCGCAAGTACACCTTTCTGGTCACCATCGTGCTGATGGGCCTGTCCACTTTCGCTGTTGGGTTGTTGCCCACCTACGCCAGCATCGGCATCGCCGCACCGATCATCCTGGTGGTCCTGCGCATGCTTCAGGGGCTGGCGCTGGGCGGTGAGTATGGCGGTGCCGCCACTTACGTGGCCGAGCATGCGCCGCCCGGCAAGCGTGGCTTGCACACAGGTTTCATCCAGTCCACCGCAACGCTGGGCCTGTTGTTGTCGCTCTTGGTGGTGCTGGGTAGTCGCTACGTCAGTGGCGACCAGTTCGAAACCTGGGGCTGGCGCTTGCCGTTCCTGCTGTCGATCGTGCTGCTGGCGATCTCGACCTGGATTCGCATGAGCATGCACGAGTCGCCGGCCTTTGTGAAAATGAAGGCTCAGGGCAAGGTCAGCAAGTCGCCCATCCGCGAGTCCTTCACCTCCTGGCCAAACCTGAAAGTGGTGCTTACCGCCCTGTTCAGCATCAACGCGGGGCAGGCGGTGACCTTCTACACGGCGCAGTTCTACGTTCTGTTCTTCATGACCCAGATGCTGAAAATGGACTCGGCTCAGGCCAATACCCTGCTCATCATCAGCGTTGTGATTGGCGCGCCGTTCTTCGTGTTCTTCGGCTGGTTGTCCGACCGTATCGGCCGCAAGCCGATCCTGATGCTCGGCCTGTTGCTGGCTACGGTACTGTACTTCCCGCTGTTCAAGGCACTGAGCCACTACGCCAACCCACAGATCGACGCCGCCAGCCGTCAGGCGCCGATCGTGGTCACCGCCGACCCGCAAGGCTGCACATTCCAGTTCGACCCAGTGGGCAAGGCTCGTTTTGACAGCCCGTGCGACAAGGTCAAGACCTTCCTGGTCAAGCAGGGCCTGCCGTACAGCTCGGTAAGCGTGGCCGGCAGTGAAGTGGTGGTGAACATCGGTGACAAGACCATCAACGGATTTGACGAAACTGCCATGCGTGCTGCAATCGAGCAGGCTGGTTACCCGGCCAAAGCCGACCCTGCGCAGGTCAACCAGGTAATGGTGGTGGTACTGATCGTGGCGATGATCCTGATCGCGACCATGACCTATGGCCCGTTGGCGGCGGTGATGGTCGAGCTCTTCCCGACCCGCATCCGCTACACCTCGATGTCACTGCCCTACCACATTGGTAATGGCTGGTTCGGTGGTTTCCTGCCTACCGTATCGTTCGCGCTGGTGGTCTATACCGGGGATATCTTCTACGGGCTGTGGTACCCGGTGCTGGTGACCGGGATCAGCCTGGTGGTAGGGATCTTCTGTCTGAAGGAAACCAAGGATGTAGATATCGACAAAGTCTGATGCATGTCCACATGCCATAAAAAAACCGGCTGTAAAAGCCGGTTTTTTTATGCCTCAAAAAAACTTATGCACGATTTTCAGAAAAAATTCATACAGAAAAATAAATAGCAAATTCAAATACTTAGCTATCAATTCAAGCATTTAATCCAAAAACTGCACACAAGTTATCCACAGAAGGTCATGCCATCTGCTCCTGAGGTTTTTCCTCTGCTGGCGGCAGCGATCCCATGGCCCGCTGGGTCGCTTCGTTCCAGGCTGCAGCGCGGTCGTTGAGTTCGGCGATGGCCCGTGGCCCAGTGCCGTTGGCGTACATCGGTTCGCCAATTACCACTTCGATTGTACCGGCACGCTTGCCCCAACCGGTCTTGGGCCAGAACTTGCCGGCGTTGTGGGCAATCGGCAGCACCGGCAGCCCGGCATTCACGGCCAGTGCGGTACCGCCGCGGGAGAACTTGCCGATGGTGCCGAACGGCACACGGGTGCCTTCTGGAAAAATCAGCACCCACGTCTTCTGCTTGAGCAGTTCGTCACCCTTGCTCGCCACCTGGCGCAGCGCTTCCTTGGGGTTGTCGCGGTTGATCGCGATGGGCCGCAGCATGGCCATGGCCCAACCGAAGAACGGTACATACAGCAGTTCGCGCTTGAGCACCTGGCTAAGCGGCGAGAAGTACTGCGACAGGAAGAAGGTTTCCCAGGTGCTCTGGTGATTGGACAGAATCACGCAAGGCTCAGCTGGCACGTTCTCGGCGCCAGTGATCTTGTAGTCGATGCCCAGGATGGTGCGCACCAGAAACAGCGCGCAGCGGCACCAGTACACGTTGATGAACCTGTAGCGCTTGGGGAACGACAGGAACGGCGCGACGAAGAAGCTCAGCGAGCACCACAGCAGCGAACTGGTGCCCAGCAGCAGGTAAAAAAGAAAGATTCTGATCGCCTGCAGGATCGACATAGTGGCTTGTACCATTGCGGGCATGCCCGCCTGAGAAAAATGCGCCAGAAGGCGCACTGTTTAAATTAGTTCTCTGGCGATAGCTGCCAGATCGTCGAAAATCAGTGTAGTTTCCGGGACGCCTTTTTCCAGGGTCCGTTCGCCCTTGCCGGTCTTCACCAACACAGGTTGTGCACCGACGGCCAGGGCGGCCTCCAGGTCACCTTTGCTGTCGCCGACGAACCAGACGCCTTCAAGGCCAATCTGGTAATGCTCGGCGATTGCCCGCAGCATGCCGGGCTTGGGCTTGCGGCAATCGCACCCTTCGTCCGGCCCATGCGGGCAATACACGATATGGCCCACCTCGCCGCCCTGCTCGGCCACCAGCGCGCGCAGGCGCGCGTGCATGGCCTCGAGGGTTGCCAGCGGGTAGTAGCCACGGGCAATGCCGGACTGGTTGGTGGCCACCGCCACCGTCCAGCCCGCCTTGCTCAACTGCGCGATCGCATCGACCGAACCGGGGATCGGCACCCATTCTTCCAGCGTCTTGATGTACGCATCGGAGTCGTAGTTGATCACCCCGTCACGGTCGAGAATCAGCAGTTTCAAGGCTTACCCCAGCAGCGAAATGTCAGCCACGCCCAGGAACAGGCCGCGCAGGCGGCTGAGCAGGGCATAACGGTTGGCACGTACCTTGGCGTCTTCGGCGTTGACCATGACCGCCTCGAAGAAGGCATCGACCGGGTCACGCAGGGCCGCCAGGCGGGCCAGCGATTCGCTGTACTGACGTGCTGCAGCCATCGGTTGCACGGCCTGGTCGGCCTGCTGGATGGCCGAGTACAGGGAAAACTCGTTGGCATTGTCGAAGTACTTCGGCTCGACCTGCTCGGCGATGGCACCTTCGGCCTTGCTCAGCAGGTTCGACACGCGCTTGTTTACCGCGGCCAGGGCCTCGGCTTCCGGCAGTTTGCGGAACGCCTGTACGGCTTGTACGCGCTGGTCGAAGTCCAGCGCGGAGCCTGGCTGCAGTGCGCGTACCGACAGGTACGTGGCCACATCGATGCCTTCGTCTTCGTAACGCGCGCGCAGACGGTCGAAAATGAACTCCAGTACTTGCTCGGCCAGGCCGGCGGCCTTGACCTTGGCGCCGAACTGCTTGACCGCAAACTCGACCGCGCCGGTCAGGTCCAGGTCCAGTTGCTTCTCGATCAGGATACGCAGCACGCCCAGAGCAGCACGGCGCAGGGCGTACGGGTCCTTGCTGCCGGTAGGCAGCATGCCGATGCCGAAGATGCCCACCAGGGTGTCGAGCTTGTCGGCGATGGCCACGGCAGCACCGGTCAGGGTCTGCGGCAGCTCTGCACCAGCACCGCGCGGCATGTACTGCTCGTTCAGGGCCAGGGCTACGTCTTCCGGCTCACCGTCGTTGAGCGCGTAGTAGTAACCGGCAACACCCTGCATTTCAGGGAATTCGCCGACCATCTCGGTGGCCAGGTCGCACTTCGACAGCAGGCCGGCACGGCCAGCGCGCTGGGCATCGCCGCCGATCAGCGGGGCAACGAAGGCGGCCAGCCTGGAAACACGTTCGGCCTTGTCGTACACGGTGCCGAGCTGAGCCTGGAACACCACGTTCTTGAGGCGCTCGTTGAAGGTTTCCAGTGGCTGCTTCTTGTCCTGCTTGAAGAAGAACTCGGCGTCGGTCAGGCGCGGGCGCACGACCTTTTCGTTGCCTTGCACGATCTGCTTCGGGTCGCGGCTTTCGATGTTGGCCACGGTAATGAAGCGCGGCAGCAGCTTGCCTTCGTTGTCCAGCAGGCAGAAGTACTTCTGGTTGTCCTGCATGGTGGTAATCAGGGCTTCCTGCGGCACCTCAAGGAAACGCTCTTCAAACGAGCACACCAGCGGCACTGGCCATTCGACCAGAGCAGTCACTTCGTCCAGCAGCGCCGTTGGCACGATGGCAGTGCCTTCCTGCTGCATGGCAAGCTCGGCGGTGCGCTTGCTGATCAGCTCGCGGCGCTCGGCGAAGTCGGCCAGCACGTACGCTTTACGCAGGTCTTCGACATAGTTGGCCGGTGTGGTGATGACCACGGCTTCCGGATGGTGGAAGCGGTGACCACGGGATTCACGGCCGGCCTTCTGCGACAGAATGGTGCAATCGACCACTTGGTCGCCCAGCAGCATTACCAGCCATTGGGTCGGGCGTACGAACTCTTCACGGCTGGTCGCCCAACGCATGCGCTTGGGGATCGGCAGGTCGTTCAGCGAGTCTTCGACGATGGTCGGCAGCAGGTCAGTGGTGGCCTTGCCCGGGATGTGCTGGGAGAAGCGCAGCTTGGGGCCGCTCTGGTCGATTTCGGCCAGTTCAACACCGCACTTCTTGGCGAAGCCCAGCGCAGCCTGGGTCGGCTCGCCTTCGGCGTTGAAGGCTGCCTGCAGGGGCGGGCCGTCGATGTTGATGCTGCGGTCAGGCTGCTGCACGTCCAGCTGGCGAATCAGTACGGCCAGACGACGCGGCGCGGCGTACACCTGCTTGGCGGTGTAGTTCAGGCCAGCAGCCTGCAGGCCTTTTTCGATACCGGCCAGGAAGGCGTCGCCGAGGTTGGCGAGGGCCTTGGGTGGCAGCTCTTCGGTGCCCAGTTCTACCAGAAAATCTTGAGCACTCATTGTGCAGCCTCCAGCTTAGCCAACACTTCGTCACGCAGTTCAGGGGTGGCCATCGGGAAGCCCAGGCGTGCGCGGGCTTGCAGATAGCTTTGCGCCACGTCCCGGGCCAGGGTACGTACACGCAGGATGTAACGCTGGCGCTCGGTTACCGAGATGGCGCGGCGGGCGTCCAGCAGGTTGAAGGTGTGCGAAGCCTTCAGGACCATTTCATAGGTCGGCAGCGGCAGCTCCAGCTTGATCAGCCGGTTGGCTTCGCTTTCGTAGAAATCGAACAGTTCGAACAGCTTGTCGACGTTGGCATGTTCAAAGTTGTAGGTCGACTGCTCCACCTCGTTCTGGTGGAACACGTCGCCGTAGGTGACCTTGCCGAACGGGCCGTCGGCCCATACCAGGTCGTACACCGAATCGACGCCCTGGATGTACATGGCCAGGCGCTCCAGGCCGTAGGTGATTTCACCGGTGACCGGGTAGCACTCGATGCCGCCTACCTGCTGGAAGTAGGTGAACTGGGTGACTTCCATGCCGTTGAGCCAGATTTCCCAGCCCAGACCCCAGGCGCCGAGGGTCGGCGATTCCCAGTTGTCTTCGACGAAACGAATGTCGTGCACCAGCGGATCCAGGCCGATGGCTTTCAGCGAGCCGAGATACAGCTCCTGGAAGTTGGCCGGGTTCGGTTTGAGCACCACCTGGAACTGGTAGTAGTGCTGCAGGCGGTTGGGGTTTTCGCCATACCGCCCGTCGGCAGGACGACGGCTAGGCTGCACATAGGCGGCGTTCCAGGTTTCTGGACCCACGGCGCGCAGGAATGTAGCGGTGTGGAAAGTGCCGGCGCCTACTTCCATATCGTAGGGCTGAAGTACCACACAACCTTGAGCTGCCCAGTAGTTCTGCAGGGCGAGGATCAGGTCTTGGAAGGTACGCACGGCTGGCGTAGGCTGGCTCACGAAATTCACCTGTATCTGGGGATGCGGATGTAAAGAGCGGGAGTATAACCTGATTCGCCTCGCCCTCTACTCATTGGAGCCTTATGCCACGCTGCTTTTGGTGTACCGACGATCCGTTGTACCAGGCCTACCACGACCAGGAATGGGGAATGCCACAGCGCGACCCGGCGTTGCTCTTCGAGATGCTTTTGCTCGAAGGGTTCCAGGCGGGGCTTTCGTGGATTACCGTTTTGCGCAAACGCGAGCGTTATCGCCAGGTGATGTACGGCTTCGACCCCGTAAAGCTGGCGGCCATGAGCGACGAACGTATCGAAGAATTGATGCAGGATGCAGGCATCATCCGCAATCGCCTCAAGCTCAAGGCTGCGCGGCGCAACGCCCAGGCCTGGCTGGCTGTGGATAACCCTACCGAATGGCTGTGGTCGTTCGTCGGCGGCTCGCCGAAGATCAACCACTTCAAGGCGCGCGGCGAGGTGCCGGCGGTTACCGATGAAGCCAAGGCAATGAGCAAGGCCCTGCAGAAAGCTGGCTTCACGTTCGTCGGTCCGACCATTTGCTACGCCTTCATGCAGGCCACCGGCATGGTCATGGACCACACCACCGACTGCGATCGCTACGCCGCCTTGTTGCGCTGAGGGGTTACAATGCGCGCCTTGCTGAAATAAGGAATTCGCCTGTGGAAAAGTTCAAGGGCGCCCTGATGGTCGGGGTGCTGCGCCTGTTTGCCAAGCTGCCCTGGGGCGCTGTGCAGCGTGTCGGTGCCGGTATTGGCTGGCTGATGTGGAAAATCCCCAACAGTTCGCGCAACGTGGTACGGATCAACCTGGCCAAATGTTTCCCGGAGATGGACCCGGTTGCCCGTGAGCAACTGGTGGGCCAGGCGCTGCGGGATATCGGTAAATCCTTTGTCGAAAGTGCCTGTGCCTGGATCTGGCCGCCACAGCGCTCGCTGGAGCTGGTCAAGGAAGTGCATGGCCTGGAAGTGCTGGAGCAGGCCCTGGCCTCGGGTAAAGGCGTGGTCGGCATCACCAGCCACCTGGGCAACTGGGAAGTGTTGAACCACTTCTACTGTAACCAGTGCAAACCGATCATCTTCTACCGCCCGCCGAAGCTGAAGGCGGTGGATGATCTGCTGCGCGAGCAGCGCGTGCAGATGGGCAATCGCGTGGCGCCGTCGACCAAGGAAGGCATCCTCAGCGTGATCAAGGAAGTGCGTCGTGGTGGCCAGGTGGGTATTCCTGCCGACCCGGAGCCGGCGGAATCGGCGGGGGTGTTCGTGCCGTTCCTCGGCACCCAGGCGCTGACCAGCAAGTTCGTGCCTAACATGCTGGCCGGTGGCAAGGCGGTAGGCGTGTTCCTGCATGCGCTGCGGTTGCCGGATGGCTCGGGCTTCAAGGTGTTCCTCGAAGCTGCTCCGGAAGAGATGTACAGCACCGATGTAAACGTATCGGCGGCGGCGATGAGCAAGGTGGTCGAGCGCTATGTGCGCGAGTACCCGAGCCAGTACATGTGGAGCATGAAGCGCTTCAAGAAGCGCCCGGCTGGCGAGCCGCGCTGGTATTAAGCCATTCACCGCCCTCTGGTAGGAGCGGGTTTACCCGCGAATGCGATGTTGGATTCACCGACGCATTCGCGGGTAAACCCGCTCCTACAAGGGCCGCGTCAACCCGCTGCTTTGTTGAGCTTCTTCAGGAATACGGTCATCTCTTTTTCGGCCTGCTTGTCACCATGGGCCTGCGCCGCCACGATCCCGTCCTCCCACGCTTTGCGCGCCGCCGCCAGGTCGCCCTGCAACTGATAGGCCTTGCCCAGCAGCTTCCACGCTGCCGAGTATTTCGGATCCTGCTCTACACAGCGCGCCAGGTGCACCGCTGCTTCAGCGCCGTTGCCTTCATCCAGCCAGGCCTTGCCCAGGCCAAACCTCAGCAGCGGGTTATCCACACCTTTGGCCAGCATCTTCTCCAGCGACTCGCGCATGCCCTCTTCTCCTAGAAGAAACTCAAGCCGACGTGGAACAGCTTCTCCACATCGCGAATATGCTTTTTATCCACAACGAAGAGGATCACATGGTCCCCTGATTCGATCATGGTGTCGTCATGGGCAATCATCACCTCTTCATCACGGATGATCGCACCAATCGTGGTGCCCGGTGGCAGCGTGATGTCCTCGATTGCCTTGCCGACCACCTTGCTCGACTTCGAGTCCCCGTGTGCCACTGCCTCGATAGCCTCGGCTGCACCACGGCGCAGCGAGTGCACACTGACGATGTCGCCGCGACGGACGTGCGCCAGCAGGGTGCCGATGGTGGCGAGCTGCGGGCTGATGGCAATGTCGATTTCGCCGCCCTGCACCAGGTCGACATAAGCCGGGTTGTTGATGATGGTCATCACCTTGCCTGCGCCCAGGCGCTTGGCCAGCAGCGACGACATGATGTTGGCTTCGTCATCGTTGGTCAGGGCCAGGAAAATATCAGCGTCGGCGATGTTCTCTTCGAGCATCAGGTCTTTGTCCGAGGCGCTGCCTTGCAGGACTACAGTGCTTTCGAGGGTATCGGAGAGGTGGCGACAACGCGCCGGGCTCATCTCGATGATCTTCACCTGATATCGGCTTTCGATGGCTTCCGCCAGGCGCTCGCCAATCTGCCCGCCGCCGGCGATGACAATGCGTTTATTGGTCTCGTCGATGCGGCGCAGTTCGCCCATCACCGCGCGGATATCTTTCTTCGCGGCAATGAAGAACACCTCGTCGTCGGCTTCGATCACCGTGTCGCCACGCGGGGTGATCGGCCGGTCGCGGCGGAAGATGGCTGCCACGCGGGTGTCGACGTTGGGCATGTGCGCACGGATCTGGCGCAATTGCTGGCCGACCAGCGGGCCGCCATAGTAGGCCTTCACTGCCACGAGCTGGGCCTTGCCTTCGGCGAAGTCGATCACCTGCAGCGAGCCTGGGTGTTCGATCAGGCGCTTGATGTAATTGGTCACCACCTGCTCGGGGCTGATCAGAACGTCGACCGGGATATGGTCGTTGTCGAACAGCTCTTCGCGGGTCAGGTAGGACGATTCGCGCACCCGTGCAATCTTGGTCGGGGTATGGAACAGCGAATAGGCCACCTGGCAGGCAACCATGTTGGTCTCGTCACTGTTGGTTACCGCCACCAGCATGTCGGCGTCGTCGGCACCGGCCTGGCGCAGCACCGTCGGCAGTGAGCCGCGGCCCTGGACAGTGCGGATGTCCAGGCGGTCGCCGAGGTCGCGCAGGCGGTCGCCGTCGGTGTCGACCACGGTAATGTCGTTGGCTTCGCTGGCCAGGTGTTCAGCCAGCGTACCGCCTACCTGCCCTGCGCCGAGGATGATGATCTTCATGCGCTACTCCCTATCCTTTGTTCTTATCCGCGCGAGGCGGCGATCTTGATCAGCTTGGCATAGTAGAAACCGTCGTGGCCGCCTTCCTGGGCCAGCAATTGACGGCCGTGGGGCTGGCGCAGGCCGGCTTCGGTCGCCAGGTCCAGCTCACGGGCGCCCGGGGTGCGCGCGAGGAAGGCTTTGATCACTTCAGTGTTCTCGGTCGGCAAGGTGGAGCAGGTGGCGTATAGCAGCATGCCGCCCACTTCCAAGGTCGGCCACAGGGCATCGAGCAGCTCGCCTTGCAGCGTGGCCAAAGCCGGGATGTCGTCGGCTTGGCGGGCCAGTTTGATGTCCGGGTGGCGGCGAATTACGCCGGTGGCCGAGCACGGCGCGTCGAGCAGAATGCGCTGGAATGGCTTGCCGTCCCACCAGCTGGCAGTGTCGCGTGCATCGCAGGCGATCAGCTCGGCATCCAGTTGCAGGCGGTCGAGGTTTTCTCGCACGCGGGTCAGGCGCTTGGCTTCGAGGTCGATGGCCACCATGTGCGCCAGGCCAGCCTCGGCCTCCAGCAGGTGGCAGGTTTTGCCGCCCGGTGCGCAGCAAGCATCGAGCACGCGTTGGCCGGGGGCCAGTTCCAGCAGGTCGGCAGATAGCTGCGCAGCTTCGTCCTGCACGCTCACCCAGCCTTCGGCGAAGCCTGGCAGGCCGCGCACGTCGCAGGCTTCGGCCAGCACGATGCCATCCCGGCTGTACTGGCATGCGCTGGCGCCAATGCCGGCTTCGGCCAGCAGTGCCAAGTAGGCATCGCGGCTATGGTGACGGCGATTGACCCGCAGAATCATCGGCGGGTGGGCATTGTTGGCGGCGCAGATGGCTTCCCACTGCTCTGGCCAGAAGGCTTTCAGCGCTTTTTGCAGCCAGCGCGGGTGCGCGGTACGCACCACCGGGTCGCGCTCCATGCCGGCGAGCAGCTCCTCGCCTTCGCGCTGTGCACGGCGCAGTACGGCATTGAGCAGGCCCTTGGCCCACGGCTTCTTCAGTTTGTCGGCACAGCCCACGGTCTCGCCGATGGCGGCATGGGCCGGAATGCGTGTGTAGAACAGCTGGTACAGGCCGACCAGCAGCAGCGCCTGAACATCGGCATCGGCTGCTTTGAACGGTTTTTGCAGCAGCTGTGCGGCCAGCAGGTCGAGGCGTGGCTGCCAGCGTGCGGTGCCGAACGCCAGGTCCTGGGTCAGGCCGCGGTCGCGTTCATCTACCTTGTCCAGTTGCGCGGGCAGCGAGCTGTTCAGCGAAGCCTTGCCGCTGAGCACAGCAGCAAGCGCACGAGCGGCGGCGAGGCGTGGGTTCATTGGCCCAGCACCTTGCCGGCGGCGAACTTCTCGCGGCGGCTGTTGAACAGGTCACTGAAGCTCAATGCCTTGCCACCAGGCAGTTGCAGGCGGGTCAGGCTCAGGGCTTGGTCACCGCACGCAACTACGAGGCCGTCCTTGCTGGCGGAAAGTATCTCGCCCGGGGCGCCTTGGCCTGTGGACAGGTTGGCGGCCAGCACCTTGACGCTTTCACCATCCAGGGTGCTGTGGCACACCGGCCATGGGTTGAAGGCGCGGATCAGGCGTTCCAGTTCGATCGCCGGGCGGGTCCAGTCGATACGCGCTTCGTCCTTGTTCAGTTTGTGCGCGTAGGTGGCCAGGGCATCATCCTGTACTTCACCTTGCAGCGAACCGTCTGCCAGGCCGGCGATGGCCTGAACGACTGCGGGCGGGCCCATTTCGGCCAGGCGATCGTGCAAGGTGCCGCCGGTGTCCTCGGCGCTGATCGGGGTGACTACCTTGAGCAGCATCGGGCCGGTGTCCAGGCCGGCTTCCATGCGCATCACGGTCACGCCGCTTTCGGCGTCGCCGGCTTCCACGGCACGCTGGATCGGCGCCGCACCGCGCCAGCGTGGCAGCAGGGAGGCGTGGCTGTTGATGCAACCCAGGCGCGGGATATCCAGCACCACCTGCGGCAGGATCAGGCCGTAGGCGACCACTACCATCAGGTCGGGTTTCAGTGCGGCCAGTTCGGCCTGCGCATCGGCGTCGCGCAGGGTCTGCGGCTGGAACACCGGGATGTCATGGGCCACTGCCAGTGCCTTGACCGCACTTGGCATCAGCTTCTGTCCACGACCGGCCGGGCGGTCGGGCTGGGTGTAGACGGCCACGATCTCGTAGGGGCTGTCGAGCAGGGCCTTGAGGTGTTCGGCGGCAAACTCTGGAGTGCCTGCAAAGACGATGCGCATGGAGTTCTCGCTTCAAAAAAGAAAAAGGCTTGCCGGAGCAAGCCTTCAGGAAGGTGGGGATCAGGCTTGCTGGCGATGCTGCTTTTCCAGCTTCTTCTTGATCCGGTCGCGCTTGAGCTGCGACAGGTAGTCGACGAACAGCTTGCCGTTGAGGTGGTCGAATTCGTGCTGTACGCACACCGCCAGCAGGCCTTCGCATTCCAGTTCGAACGGCTTGCCGTCGCGGTCCTGGGCCTTGACCCGGACACGCAGCGGGCGGTCGACGTTTTCGTAGAAGCCCGGTACCGACAGGCAGCCCTCCTGGTACTGGCCCATGTCATGGGTCAGCTCTTCGACCGACGGGTTAATGAAGACGCGCGGTTCGCTGCGGTCTTCGCTGAGGTCCATGACCACAACCTGCTTGTGCACGTTCACCTGGGTAGCGGCCAGGCCGATGCCTGGGGCTTCGTACATGGTTTCAAACATGTCGTCGATCAGCTGACGCAGGGCGTCGTCGAACTCCGTCACCGGTTTGGCGAGGGTGCGCAGGCGCGGGTCCGGGAATTCGAGAATGTTCAAGATGGCCATAAGGTCAGGCAGTCACTGTGCGTTCGGTTGAAAACTGAGCACACATAATAAAGGGAAACGGGGATTTCGGCACCTGGCAAGCTCGTCTAGGGTGACTATGGGCTTGATAGCCCCCAGTCAATGGACAGCTTTTCAAAGTGTTACTCACAGAGTTATCCACAGCTTGTACCACGTAAATGGCCCTGTTTCGATCAAGGATGATCTCAATGCCCAGTCACCATTCGTCGCCCTGCCCGCCTGCCGAACTGGAGGCACGCTTACGCCTGCATCGCCTCCCCGAGGCTGGACTGCGACGCTTTCGAACGTTGCTCGAAGCCTTCGGCAGTGCCTCCTCCGCGCTCAGTGCTCCCGCTTCGGCCTGGCGAGCGTTGGGCATCCCCCAAGCTACCATCGATGCCCGGCGCAGTGCCGAGGTACGCGATGGCGCACTGGCCGCAATGGCTTGGCTGGAGCGCCCTGGCCAGCATTTGCTGATGTGGGACGGCCCAGACTACCCAGCCTTGCTGGCAGAAATCGACGATGCCCCGCCGCTGCTTTTTGTCGCTGGCGAACCTGCCTTGCTCGATCGTCCTCAGCTGGCGATCGTGGGCAGCAGACGTGCTACACCCCCGGCGCTCGACACCGCCCGGGCATTTTCCCGCTACCTCGCACAGGCTGGTTTCACCATTACCAGCGGGCTGGCGGTTGGTGTCGACGGTGCCGCTCATCGGGCCGCGTTGCAGGCTGGCGGCGGCACGATTGCCGTGCTCGGTACGGGCTTGCAAAAACTTTATCCACAGCGGCATCGGGACCTTGCGCAGGCGATGATCGACAACGGCAGTGCGCTGGTTTCCGAGTATCCCCTGGATGCCGGTCCGCTGCCCGGCAACTTCCCGCGGCGCAACCGCATCATCAGTGGCCTGTCGTTAGGTGTGCTGGTGGTCGAGGCGAGCCTCGCCAGCGGCTCGCTGATTACGGCGCGCCTGGCGGCGGAACAAGGCCGCGAGGTGTACGCCATTCCGGGCTCCATTCATCACCCGGGGGCCAAGGGCTGTCACCAGCTGATTCGTGATGGGGCGCTGCTGGTGGAAACTGTGGAGCAGATCCTGGAAAGCTTGCAGGGTTGGCAGAACCTGCCGCCTGCGGTTGTGGACAGGTTCGACCATCCCCTGCTTGCCCTGCTGCATGCCGCCCCCCAGACCAGTGAAAGCCTGGCCCACTGTAGCGAGCAGCCGCTGGCCGACGTGCTGGCGCAGTTGACCGAGCTGGAGCTGGAAGGCCGGGTCAGCAATGAAGCCGGGCGTTGGTTTGCCCGCGCGGGCTAAGTACACTGCTCACATGCAAGGTATATAGGCGGAGAAACAGCAATGGTGAGCAGTTTTCGTGTGCAACAAGCCGCACGTGAGATCCGGGCGGGCGCGGTGATCGCCTACCCGACGGAAGCGGTCTGGGGCCTGGGCTGCGACCCATGGAACGAGGACGCGGTGTATCGTCTGCTGGCGCTGAAATCGCGGCCTGTGGACAAAGGGCTGATTCTGATCGCTGACAACATCCGCCAGTTCGACTTCCTGTTCGAGGACTTCCCCGAAGACTGGATCGACCGCATGGGCAGCACCTGGCCGGGGCCGAATACCTGGCTGGTGCCGCACCAGGACCTGCTGCCCGAGTGGGTGACGGGGCAGCATGACACCGTGGCGCTGCGGGTCAGTGACCACCCGGTGGTGCGTGAACTGTGCGCGCTGGTGGGGCCGCTGATTTCCACCTCGTGCAACCCCGGCGGTCGCCCTGCGGCGAAGACCCGGTTGCGGGTGGAGCAGTACTTCCACGGCCAGCTGGACCTGGTGCTTGGCGGGGCGCTGGGGGGGCGGAAGAACCCGAGTGTGATTCGCAACCTGGCAACCGGCGAAGTCGTTCGCCCGGGCTGAATCTATCCACAGTGGTGGCGGGTGGGCTCGGGTCCCTGTGGGAGCGGGCGTGCCCGCGAAGAATCCACCGCGGTGCCTGGCACGGGCTTCGCCCGTGTTCGCGGGCATGCCCGCTCCCACAGGGTAGAGCCAAGTCCCCGCAGATTTTTCTGATTTTGTCTCGAATGGCTGTCCAGTTTGCGGCTTGGGAAATATCCTACGAGCCGCGTCCCCTGCCATCACCTTCTCACCGGGAACCTCTGCCCTTAGGCTTAAAGCGTCGCCGAATAACTTGGCGATCGGGTGTGGTAACCCGGGGTTCAGAGAGATCTTGGCAGTCCATGGCGGCTGTTCGCAGGAGGCTTCGTGCCTGCTGGGTTTTAGATCTCTCACCCGGTTTACCACCCTGCGTACAGCTGCCACCCATTCGTGTGGTAACGACTGGGGTGCCATGAAGCGAGATCTAATGATGAAGAAAATTGTTCCAGATCCACCCCTACCCTGCACCTCCACCCGCCCCTTCGGCCGCTGCGACGCCGGCCATGACCCTCTCTTCACCGTCAACCCGAACATTTCCGCCGAGGACGCTCTGGTCCACGTAGCCCTGTATCTGCGCAGCGCCTACGAAACCGGCTACAAAGCCCTGGACCATATGCGCGAAGAAGGCCGCGGAATGTTCTGGTCGAACCTGCATGCGATTGAGATGGCAGAGGGTGTGATTCAGGCGATACTCGATGGCATCGAGTCGACCCCTCCACCGACAAACCGGCCCTCACAGGCATAGCGCAGCTATTGAAGCCGACGTAGTACCTGTGGGAGCGGGCGTGCCCGCGAACACCGGCAGAGCCGGTGCCATCCACCGCGGTGGCTGCTTCGCGGGCATGCCCGCTCCCACAGGGAACGTGTGTGGCTCAGGGGATTAGTACAGTCGACCCCACAGTCCGCCGCGCCGACAGCTCCGCCTGTGCCTTGGCCGCCTCGCTCAATGGATACCGCTGCTGGATATCCACAACCAGCTTGCCACTCGCAATCATCGCAAACAGGTCATCGGCCATGGCCTGGGTGTTCTCGGCATTATTGGCATAAGTCGCCAACGTCGGCCGGGTGACGTACAACGAGCCCTTCTGCGCCAGGATCCCCAGGTTCACCCCGCTCACCGCGCCCGAGGCATTGCCAAAGCTCACCATCAACCCGCGTGGCTGCAGGCAGTCCAGCGAGGTCAGCCAGGTATCGGCGCCCACGCCGTCATACACCACCGGGCATTTCTTGCCGTCGGTCAGTTCCAGTACCCGCTTGGCCACATCTTCGTGGCTGTAGTCGATGGTTTCCCATGCCCCCAGCGCCTTGGCCCGCTCGGCCTTCTCGGCAGAACTCACGGTGCCGATCAGCTTGGCGCCCAGGGCCTTGGCCCACTGGCAGGCCAGCGAACCGACGCCACCCGCTGCGGCGTGGAACAGGATCACATCGCCCGCCTTCACTTCATAGGTCTGCTTCAACAGGTACTGAACGGTCAAACCCTTGAGCATCACCGCTGCCGCCTGCTCGAAGCTGATGTTGTCGGGCAGCTTGACGAGGTTGGCCGCCGGCAGCGTATGCACCTCGCTGTACGCACCCAGCGGGCCACCGGCATGGGCCACGCGGTCACCCACCTTCAGGCGGGTCACACCCTCGCCCACGGCCTCGACCACGCCGGCCGCCTCGGTACCCAAGCCAGAAGGCAGGGACGGCGGGGCATACAGCCCGCTGCGAAAGTACGTGTCGATGAAGTTCAGGCCGATGGCGTGGTTACGCACGCGCACCTGCTGTGGGCCGAGCGGGGTCGGGGCGAATTCCACCAGCTGCAATACTTCCGGGCCGCCATGCTGAGTGAACTGGATACGCTTTGCCATCACACGCTCCTTTAGTTGGATCGAAATCTGTAGATACTAAATAGTAGTCCCTTAACACAGCTGCTTGGTTATAGTCAACTGAGTTTTCTGTCAGTTGTTATAAGAAAAATGAAGGTTCAAGATCTTATTCGCAAGACAACTAATTAAGAGGGAGTTGAAAATGGATATTGAGTATACTATGACTATGATCCTAGAAAACGGTGAACCTGAGAGGGTGTACCTACCGCAAGAACAATTGAAATACATTTTTGAGCATATGGAAATAGGCACCCATGTTTGGACAACGAATAATTATTATCAAACTGGAAAACTTATTTACAAGGATTTCCGTGGGGAGACAGCTCATCTGCTGATTTCAGTTCCCGACCAAGATTCAAAAAAATCATATTTCTAAATCAACGGCTGTTTTTGCATTGATCTGGAAGTTTGGAAAGGCTACATCTTCTTAATTTCCAGATTTTTTTGTTAGATGCAATGTTTTCGATATATTCACGGCGTAAGAAACTTTAGGCTCTGTACTAAACGCCTTTACACTTAGTCATGCTGTGCTGAAAATAGCTCAGGAATACTCATTTACTCCAGTAAAACTCCGCTTCCTCGGCTGTTTTCGTCATGCCTGAGCGGCGTCTCAAGACGTTTCATACAGAGCTTGGGTCGTAATGATCGGATCGGTAAGCATGTACCCATAAGCAAAATGACATCATTTTGAGTTTAGTGTGCCTCAAGATAACTCAATGCCCTCTTTGCTTGACCATCGTCAACTACGACGCGGCGTCGGCCGGTGTTATGCTACGTGGCGAATTTTCCTCGCTCCTTCCTGGTGACCCGATGACTAGCCGCACCGAGGCCGTGAAAGCCTACCTGCTCGACCTGCAAGACCGCATCTGCTCTGCCCTCGAAACCGAAGACGGCGGTGCCCGTTTCGTCGAGGATGCCTGGGTGCGCGAAGCCGGTGGCGGGGGGCGCACGCGGGTTATCGGTGAGGGCAAAGTGATCGAAAAAGGCGGGGTCAACTTCTCCCATGTGTTTGGTAGCGGCCTGCCGCCGTCGGCCAGTGCCCACCGTCCCGAACTGGCAGGCCGTGGCTTCGAAGCCTTGGGCGTGTCGCTGGTGATCCACCCGCACAACCCGCATGTGCCTACTTCCCACGCCAATGTCCGGTTCTTCATCGCCGAAAAGGAAGGTGAAGAGGCCGTATGGTGGTTCGGCGGCGGTTTCGACCTGACGCCGTACTATGGCAACGAAGAAGACTGCATCCACTGGCACCGCGTGGCCGAACAGGCCTGCGCACCGTTCGGCGCCGACGTGTATCCGCGTTACAAGGCCTGGTGCGACCGCTACTTCCACCTCAAGCACCGTGGCGAGCCACGCGGCATCGGCGGCCTGTTCTTCGATGACCTGAACGAGTGGGACTTCGACACTTGCTTCGCCTTCATCCGCGCCATCGGCGATGCCTACATCAACGCCTACCTGCCGATCGTCCAGCGCCGCAAGAACACGGCCTACACCCCGCAGCAGCGTGAGTTCCAGGAATACCGCCGTGGCCGGTACGTGGAGTTCAACCTGGTCTACGACCGTGGCACCCTGTTCGGCCTGCAATCCGGTGGCCGCACCGAATCCATCCTCATGTCGCTGCCACCGCAGGTGCGTTGGGGCTATGACTGGAAGGCCGTGCCTGGCAGTGAAGAGGCGCGCCTGACAGAGTATTTCCTGCAGGACCGTGACTGGCTCGGCCAGTAAGCCTGTGGATAAACAAGGAGCCGTCATGGACCAGTACGTCGTTTTTGGTAACCCCATCGGCCACAGCAAGTCGCCGCTGATCCACCGCCTGTTCGCCGAGCAGACCGGTCAGGACCTGGAATATGCCACGCTGCTGGCGCCGCTGGACGAGTTCAGCGACTGCGCGCGCGGCTTCTTCAAGCAAGGCAGTGGCGGCAACGTCACCGTGCCGTTCAAGGAAGAGGCTTACCGCCTGTGCGACAGCCTGACCCCGCGTGCCCGGCGTGCTGGCGCAGTGAACACGCTGAGCAAGCTGGCTGATGGCACCCTGCAGGGCGACAACACCGATGGTGCTGGCCTGGTGCGCGACCTGACGGTGAATGCCGGGGTCGAGCTGGCGGGCAAGCGCATTCTCATCCTCGGTGCCGGTGGCGCCGTGCGCGGTGTGCTGGAGCCTATTCTGGCGCACAAGCCGCAGTCGCTGGTGATTGCCAACCGTACCGTGGAAAAGGCCGAGCAGCTGGCGCGCGAGTTCGATGAACTGGGGCCGGTGGTGGCCAGCGGGTTTGCCTGGTTGCAGGAGCCTGTGGATGTGATCATCAACGCCACCTCGGCGAGCTTGGCCGGGGAAATGCCACCGATTGCCGACAGCCTGGTCGAGGCGGGTCGTACGGTTTGCTACGACATGATGTATGGCAAAGAGCCGACGCCGTTTTGCCAGTGGGCTACCAAGCTGGGGGCTGCCAAGGTACTGGATGGGTTGGGGATGCTGGCTGAACAGGCGGCTGAAGCCTTCTTTATCTGGCGTGGCGTGAGGCCGGATACGGCGCCGGTATTGGCCGAACTGCGTCGGCAACTTGCCAGGGGCTGAGATTGCAGGGCCGCTTTGCGGCCCCAATCAATCCTCAAACCGGATCGGGCACAACTCCACCCCTTCCAGCTTCTGCAATTCCTCTATCACCTGCGGCCTGGCCCGGTGCAAGGTCAAACTCCCCCCCAATCGCCGCAACCGCCGCGCCTCGCGGTGCAACATGTCCACACCCGAGTAATCGATGAAATTCACCTGCCGGGCATCGATCACTACATGCGGTCCTTGGCAGCGCTGCAAGCGCACCTGCAGGTAATGCGCAGCACCAAAGAAAATCGACCCACCTACCCGCAGTACATCCGCATCCCCTTCACGGCTTTGTTGGATCCGTGGTCGTGAGGTGCGCTTCAAATAGAAGAACAGCGAAGCCAAGACCCCGGCATAGATGGCTGTCTGCAGCTCCAGCAGCAATGTCGCTGCCGCCGTCAGCGCCATCACCAGAAACTCCGAGTGGCTGACCCGGAACAATGCACGGATCCCTCGGTGGTCCACCAACCCCCAGCAGATCAGCAGAATGCTGCCAGCCATGGCCGGTATCGGCAGGTGCGCGATCAGGCCGGCGCCGGTCACCGCGAACAACGCCACCCACAGCGCCGAAAATACCCCGGCCATGGGCGAGCGGGCGCCCGCCTCGTAGCTCAGGCCCGAGCGGGTGAAGGAGCCGGCAGAGAGGTAGCCAGAGAAAAATGCACCGGCAATGTTCGACAGGCCCTGTGCGCGGATTTCCTGGTCCGGGTCGATCAGTTGTTCTGAACGTGCCGATAGCGAGCGGGCAATCGACAGGCTGGTGACCAACCCCAGCATGCCTACCGCAACGGCGCTGGGCAGCAGACGCAACATGAGTTCCACGTCCAGCAAAGGCAGCGGGCTGAAAGGCGGGAGTTGCCCGGTGAACGCTGCCACCCGCGGCACATGGCCAAAGAAGCCCGGCATCAGCCAGGCCAGCAAGCTGACCAGGATCAGGCTTATCAACAGGCTCGGCCAGCGTGGGCGCCAGAGTTTGAAGGCCACACCGATCACGACGGTGGCCAGGCCCAGCAGCAAGGAAGGCACGTCGACCTCGCCTGCGTGGCTGGCCAGGTCCTGTACGGTCTTCAGCGCGGTGGACTGGCTGGGCAGGGCCATGCCCAGCAGGTTGGGCAGTTGGCCCAAGGCAATGACGATGGCGGCACCCAGCGTGAAGCCGAGCACCACGGAATGGGAGACGAAATTGACCAGCGCGCCGAAGCGCAACAGCCCGAGCAGCAGCTGGAAAATGCCGCCAAGAAAGGTCAGCAGCAACACCAATGTGATGTAGTCAGCGCTACCGGCCACGGCCAGCGGGCTGATGCTGGCGTAGAGCACGATGGAAATGGCGGCGGTCGGGCCGCAGATCAGGTACCAGGAAGAGCCCCACAAGCAGGCGATCAGTACCGGCACGATGGCAGCGTAAAGCCCATATTCGGCGGGCAGGCCGGCGATCAGGGCGTAGGCGATGGACTGCGGCAGGGCGAGGATGGCGCCGCTCAGGCCTACCAGCAGGTCCTGGCGCAGGCTGCGGCCCGATTGGCGGGGAAGCCAGCTGAGGAAGGGCAGCAGGTGGATGATGCGATGCATGAGATATTCACATTTCCGAAGGTCCACTGTCCCCGTGTAGGAGCGGGTTTACCCGCGAATACGGCGGTACATTCACTGCAGCATTCGCGGGTAAACCCGCTCCTACAAGGGGGCGCGTCGTGTCTGAGATTACAGTTTGGCTTTGACGGCCTCCAGGGCATCCCCATCGGCCTTGGTGGTAACCCCGGCCAACCACCCATCCAACCGTTCAGGATGCGCTTTCACCCAGGCCTTGGCCGCTTCATCGAAACTGATCTTCTTGTCCACCACCTCGGCCATGATGCTGTTTTCCATGTCCAGTGTGAACTTAAGGTTACCTAGCAGCTTCGCCGCATTCGGGCAGGCTTGTGGATAACCCTTGCGGGTCAGCGTGTATACCTCGCCTTTGCTGCCGAACCACTTTTCCCCACCGGTCAGGTAGTGCATTTTCAGCTTCACGTTCATGGGGTGCGGGGTCCAGCCAAGGAAGGTGATGAATTGCTGCTTCTTCACCGCCCGGTCGACCTGGGCCAGCATCGCCTGCTCGCTGGACTCCACCAGCTTCCACTGGCCGAGGTTGAATTCATTCTTGTCGATGATTTTCTTGAGCGACAGGTTGGCCGGGGCGCCGGAGCCGATTCCGTACAGCTTTTTGTTGAACTGCCCGGCGTGTTTTTGCAGGTCAGCGAAGTCCTTCACCCCGGCATTCCACACGTAGTCGGGCACTGCGAGGGTGAACTCGGTTCCCTCCAGGTTGCGCGACAGCTGCTGCACATCGCCGTTGGCGATGAACTTGTCATGGAAACCTTGATGTGCGGGCATCCAGTTGCCGAGGAAGGCGTCGACCTGGCCGTCCTTGAGGCCGCCATAGATGATCGGTACGGCCAGGCTGTCGATCTTCACCTGGTAACCCAGGCTTTCCAGTAACAGGCGTGCCACGGCATTGGTCGAGGCAATATCACTCCAGCCGGGGTCGGCCATTTTCACGGTACTGCATTGCGTATCGCTGTCTGCGGCGTGGGCCGTGGTGGCGCTCAGGGCCAAGACGAACACGGCGGCGGAGAACTTGTGCATGGCGGCCTCTCTTCTCAATCCAGGGGGGCGGGCTGTGGATAACGTGCCTTGCGTTCGAGGTCATCGAGATCGATGTGGTTGCGCATGTACTGCTGGCTGGCGTCCACCAGTGGTTGGTGGTCCCAGCTTTTCAGCTTGCCGATGGCCAGCGCTTCAGCCACCAGCCGGCGGCGGCGCTGGCTGGCCAGTACCTGCTGGCGCAGGCTGGGGATGTCCCAGCGCTGTTGCGCTTCATCGACAAATGCCTGCAGCAGCGTCTGGTGGTCCGGGCTGCCGGTGAGGTTCTCCCGCTCGTGCGGGTCGCGGCTCAGGTCATAGAGTAGACATGGGTCGTCTTCGCTGTACACGAACTTGTAGTGCCCGCGGCGGATCATCATCAGCGGGCCGACGGTGCCTTCGGCCATGTACTCGCCGATCACCTCGTCGTGACCGCCCTGCCCTTGCAGGTGGCCCAACAGTGAGCGGCCATCCAGATGCAGGTCTTTATCCACAGCGCCGCCAGCCAGTTCGACCAAGGTTGGCAGCAGGTCGCAGGTCGACACCGAGGCAGTTACCCGGCCCGCTGCAAAGCGCTTCGGCGCATGGATCAGCAACGGTACCCGCGCCGACATTTCGAACCAGTGCATTTTGTACCAGAGGCCACGCTCGCCAAGCATGTCGCCGTGGTCGCCGGAAAACACGATCAGTGTGTCATCGGCCAGGTTGCATTCCTCCAGGGTCTGCAGCAGCTGGCCAATGTTGTCATCGATATAGCTGCACGCGCCGAAGTAGGCACGGCGGGCATCGCGAACCTTGTCCACAGGCAGTGGCTTGTTCCACAGGTCGTAGACCTTCAGCAGGCGCTTCGAATGCGGGTCGAGTTCTGCCTGGCCGAACTCGGCCCGGGGCATGGGGATATCCACACCTTCGTAGCGGTCCCAGTAGCGTTTGGCAATGGTGTAGGGGTCATGCGGGTGAGTCATCGAAACGGTCAGGCAAAATGGCCGGCCATCGTTTTCGCGCACATGGTCGTACAGGTACTGGCGAGCCTTGAACACCACCTCCTCGTCGAAATCCAGCTGATTGGTGCGCACGCACGGACCGGCCTGCAGCACCGAGGACATGTTGTGGTACCAGCTTGGACGCACATCGGGTTCGTCCCAGTTCACCGCCCAACCGTAGTCGGCCGGGTAGATGTCGCTGGTCAGGCGTTCTTCATAGCCGTGCAACTGGTCGGGGCCGCAGAAGTGCATCTTGCCTGACAGCGCGGTGCGGTAGCCCAGGCGACGCAGGTAATGGGCGTAGGTTGGCACATCGGCAGGGAAGTCGGCCGCGTTATCGTAGGCGCCAATACGGCTGGGCAACTGACCGCTGACCAGGGTGAAGCGTGATGGCGCGCACAGCGGGCTGTTGCAGTAGGCCGAGTCGAACACCACGGCTTGCTCGGCCAGGCGGCCGAGGTGCGGCATCTGGATGGGCGAAGGGCCGTAGATCGGCAGCAAGGGCGCGGCCATCTGGTCGGCCATGATGAACAGGATATTCGGACGCGTCATGGTGGCTTCCATCGTTGAGGGTTATGCGAACCGCTTGCCTACCAAGATGCGACTGTGGATAACATGGGTAAAGCCCATGGCGGGCAATGACTGGGATTAGCTACGCTTATGTTTGACCACCTTGCCGGATTGTCGCTGGATACCTTGCGTGTATTCGAGGCTGCCGCGCGCCTGCGTGGCTTTACCGCTGCGGCGCTGGAGTTGGGTACCACGCAGCCGGCAGTGAGCCAGCAGGTGAAGCGCCTGGAGGCACAGTTGGGCACGCGCTTGTTTGACCGCATTTACCGGGGCATCGAGCTGACCGAGGCTGGCCTGGTGCTGTTCGAGCAGGTGCAACAGGGGCTGCAGGCCATGGATGACGGTATCGCCCAGGCCAGCGGGCGTGGCCAGCATGAAGTGCTGCAGGTGGCCACCGACTTTGCCTTTGCGGCGTTCTGGTTGATGCCGAGGCTGCAACGCTTTCATGAGGCTTATCCACAGGTGGATGTGAGCCTGGTGACGGGTGAGCGCAGCCAGGGCATGTTGCGCCCGGACATCGATGTGGCGGTGCTGTTTGGCGATGGACGCTTTCACCAAGGAGAAAGCCGGTGGCTATTCGATGAGGAAGTCTTCCCGGTGTGCAGCCCACGCCTGAATCATGGCAAAGCCTTGTCAGCTGTGGCTTTGCAACGATTGCCGCTGCTGCATTTGAAGGGCGAGCAGGCCAGCCGCTGGTTTGACTGGGCGGGGGTATTTCGTGGGTTTGGTGTGACCAGCCCACCGCCGGCGGGGCAGTTGCGGTTTGATAACTATACCTTGCTGATTCAGGCCGCGATTGCCGGGCAAGGGGTGGCGATTGGCTGGGGGCACCTGGTGGATGGGTTGGTGGAGCAAGGGTTGCTGTGTCGGCCATTGGAGGGGAGCTTGCGTTCGCAACGCGGCTATTACGCGGTGTTGCCACCGCGCAAGCGGCGTGGAGCGTTGATCGAGCGGTTCGTGGATTGGTTGGAGCAGGAGCGCAACCGCTGAGCCCGAGGCTGCGCGGTCATCTAGACCACGAAGTTCAGGTGCTCGCCCCGGTGCAGGTCCAGCTCCAGCATATCCACGATCCCCGCCGCCACGCGCGCCCACGCCGCGTCCGGCAGCGCCTGAGGCGTATTGATCAAGGTCCAGCGCAGCGCGCTGCGCTGCAACCCATCAACTACCTGATCCACGTTCCCCCGCTCTGCTGGGCTGTACTTGTTCGGCTCATCCAGCACAGCGAAATCGCCCACCAGCAACAGCCGGCGTATAGTCGTACGCTCAAGCCCCGTCACCAGCGCCTCGCTCAGGCGTGCTTGCCCTGGCAGGTCACCTGGCGCCAGCGTCGATAGAAGGGCGATTACCGCTGAGCCGCCTGCCGCGCCCTGCTCCGCCTGGTCGGCACTGTTCAGCCCGCCTATCTTGAAGTGCAGGCCGGGGCGGGCGGTGTGGCGGTTGAGGTCATCCACCACGGCGGTGACTTCGTGTTGGCGCGATAGCAGTTCGGCCACCAGGGCATTGCCCAGGCTGCTTTCAGGCCCGAACAGGACCAGTTTGAATACTGGGGTTTCGGCGTTTTTCACTGCATCACTCCCTTTACAGGTGGTGATGGTTGGACCGCAATCAGGAGTTATCGTGCAGAGGATCAAGGGTTACCACGCCCACGTTTATTACGACGCAGCCACTATGGAGCAGGCCCGGGAACTGTGCGAGGAGGCGGCGCGGCTGTTTCCCGTGACCATGGGGCGCATGCACCAGAAACCGGTTGGGCCGCATCCGGACTGGAGTTGCCAGCTGGCGTTCGGGCCGGAAGTGGTGGGGGTGGTTTTGCCTTGGTTGGCGCTGTACCGCAAGGGCCTGGTGGTATTCATGCATCCGGAAACCGGGGATGAACTGGCGGATCACCGGGATCATGCGATCTGGATGGGGGCCGTGCGGCCATTGAATCTGTCGGTTTTTGGGGGCTAGGCGGGGGTAGCCTGTGCCGGCCTATTCGCGGGTGAACCCGCTCCTACAACGATATCGCAGAGCCAGAGGGTGGCGCTGGCCCCGTAGGAGCGGGTTTACCCGCGAAGCAGACGACGCGGTTTAGCGGCGTGCGGCGCGCACCCCTTCAGCCAATGCCGAGCACAAGCTCAATACATCGGTCACCGCCTGATCGGCGCTTTTGGCCTGGGCGATCTTGTCGACCAGTGCCGAGCCCACCACCACACCATCCGCCAGGCGGGCAATGTTCGCAGCCTGTTCCGGCGTGCGAATGCCGAAGCCAACGCTGATCGGCAGATCGGTATGCCGGCGCAGGCGGGCAATGGCTTCGGTCACATGCTCGGTGGTCGCCGAACCGGCACCGGTCACGCCGGCCACCGACACGTAGTAGACGAACCCGGAGCTGCGCTCCAGCACGCGCGGCAGGCGCGCGTCGTCGGTGGTCGGGGTGGTCAGGCGGATGAAGTCGATGCCTGCGGCCTGGGCCGGGGTAGCCAGTTCGGCGTCGTGCTCTGGCGGAAGGTCGACGATGATCAGGCCATCGACGCCCGCTGCCTTGGCTTCAGCCACGAACGTGTCCACACCAAAGCGGTGGATCGGGTTGTAGTAGCCCATCAGCACGATTGGCGTGGTCTGGTTATCCACACGGAATTCGCGAACCATCTGCAAGGTCTTGGCCAAGGTCTGGCCAGCTTCAAGGGCGCGCAGGGTGGCCAGCTGGATGGCCACGCCATCGGCCATCGGGTCGGTGAACGGCATGCCCAGCTCGATCACGTCGGCGCCAGCAGCCGGCAGGCCCTTGAGGATCTGCAGCGAGGCGTCGTAGCCCGGGTCGCCAGCTGTGACGAAGGTGACCAGTGCCGAGCGGCCTTCGGCCTTCAGCTCGGCGAAGCGTTGTTCAAGACGGCTCATGCTTGTTTCTCCTGGGCGGCCATGTGGTTCATGACGGTTTGCATGTCTTTGTCGCCGCGGCCCGACAGGCACACGACCATCAGGTGGTCCTTGGGCAGCTTCGGTGCGCGCTTGATCGCTTCGGCCAAGGCGTGGGAGCTTTCCAGGGCTGGGATGATGCCTTCCAGACGGCAGGTTGCGTGGAACGCATCCAATGCTTCGTCGTCGGTGATGCTGACGTACTCGACGCGCTTCACCTCATGCAGATAGGCGTGCTCCGGGCCGATGCCCGGGTAGTCCAGGCCTGCGGAAATAGAGTGGGCATCGGTGATCTGGCCGTCTTGGTCCTGCAACAGGTAGGTGCGATTGCCGTGCAACACGCCCGGTACGCCGCCGTTCAGGCTGGCGGCGTGCTTGTCGGTGTGTACGCCATGGCCACCGGCTTCAACGCCGATGATCTGCACGCTCGGCTCCTCGAGGAATTCATGGAACAGGCCCATGGCATTGGAGCCACCGCCGACGCAGGCAACCAAGCTATCAGGCAGGCGGCCTTCCTTCTCTTGCAACTGGGCACGGGTTTCTTTGCCGATGATCGACTGGAAGTCGCGCACCATGGCGGGGTACGGGTGTGGGCCAGCCACGGTGCCGATCAGGTAGAAGGTGTCTTCGACGTTGGTAACCCAGTCACGCAGGGCTTCGTTCATGGCGTCTTTCAGGGTGCCGGTGCCGGCGGTAACCGGCACGATCTCTGCGCCCAGCAGCTTCATGCGGAACACGTTCGCCTGCTGGCGCTCGATGTCGGTGGCACCCATGTAGATTACGCAAGGCAGGCCGAAGCGCGCGGCGACGGTGGCGGTGGCGACACCGTGCATGCCGGCGCCGGTTTCGGCGATCAGGCGCTTTTTGCCCATACGCTTGGCCAGCAGCACCTGGCCGATGCAGTTGTTCACCTTGTGCGCGCCGGTATGGTTGAGCTCTTCACGCTTGAAGAAAATCTTCGCCCCGCCGCAATGCTCGGTCAGGCGCTCGGCGAAGTACAGCGGGTTAGGGCGGCCGATGTAGTCGCGCTGGAAGTACGCCAGCTCTTCAAGGAACTTGGGGTCTGCCTTGGCCGATTCGTATTCGCGGGCCAGGTCCAGCACCAGTGGCATCAGGGTTTCGGCCACATAGCGGCCGCCAAACGAGCCGAACAGGCCATTGGCGTCGGGGCCGGGGCGGTATTGGGACTGGGACATGGGGCGCTCCAAGGCGTAGTGAATGAGTGATGGGCTTTACTCTAACCACGGCAAGCTCGGCTGAAAACCGATAAGATTGCGCAAACTTGTCAGAAAAACTCACAGGTAAAATGGCCCACGACCTCCCTCCCCTTAATGCCCTGCGTGCCTTCGAGGCTACAGCCAGGCTGAACAGTGTCAGCCAGGCGGCGGAAGCGCTGCACGTGACCCACGGCGCCGTTAGCCGGCAGATCAAGGTGCTTGAGGAGCATCTGGGCGTCGCCCTGTTCGTCAAGGACGGGCGCGGCATCAAACTCACAGATGCGGGCGTTCGTCTGCGCGATGCCAGCGGTGAGGCCTTCGACCGGCTGCGCAGCGTGTGTTCCGAACTAAGCCGTGATGTGAGTGAGGCGCCGTTCGTACTGGGCTGCTCGGGCAGCTTGCTGGCGCGCTGGTTTATCCCGCGGCTGGGGCGGTTGCAGGCGGATTTGCCTGAGCTGCGCTTGCACCTGTCGGCGAGTGAGGGCGACCTTGACCCGCGACGGCCTGGGCTGGATGCGTTGCTGGTGTATGCCGAGCCACCGTGGCCGGCGGACATGCAGGTGCATGTGCTGGCCGAGGAATGTATCGGACCGGTGCTCAGCCCGCATTTCGCAGGGTTCCAGCGCTTGCGGGGGGCGCCAGCCGAGGCACTGCTGGGCGAAGCCTTGCTGCACACCACTTCACGCCCGCAAGCCTGGCCGACCTGGGCGGTGCAACAGGGCCTGGACCCGGCGGCCATTCACTATGGGCAGGCCTTCGAGCACCTGTATTACCTGCTGGAAGCTGCCGTGGCCGGATTGGGCGTTGCGATTGCACCGCAGCCACTGGTCGCCGATGACCTGCGGGCGGGCCGTTTGAGTGCGCCATGGGGTTTTTCACCTACCCAGGCGGCGCTGGCATTGTGGGTGCCACGGCGCGCCGCAGACGGGCGCGCCGAGCAACTGGCGCAGTGGTTACGGGCGGAACTTGCGCGGCAGGGCGCTTAGTTTCGCTTGCACATCAGGTAGGCCGCCAGCAGGCCCAGCGCACCAATGGCCACACCAGCGGTTGTGTAGGGGTGTTCCTGGGCGTAGTCCCGGGTGGCTATGCCGGTCTGGCGGGTGCGCTGCTTCACTTCCTCGTACGCATCGCTCAGTAGGCTGCGCGAATGACGCAGTGCGCTTTCAGCGTTGCTGCGGATTGCCTTCACCGACTTCTGGGACTCTTCCGACGCATCATGCTTGAGGTTTTCCAAGCTTTTCAGAAGGCTCTCGATCTCCGCTTCCATGCTTTCCAGGGACGTTTTACGCAGCGAGTTACGGTGCATGTTGACTCTCCTTTGCAGTATGGGCTCTAAGGATTGCGACCCTTGGCCTGCGAGAAAGTGCGATCGAACTTTCGCTGACAGTGGCCGCTCGCAGGTAAACCAGGCCTGCGCTGCTAGGCTGAAACTCACTGTCACCCATGGAGAGCACTCATGACCGATCATCACACCTACAAGAAAATCGAACTGGTAGGGTCTTCGCCCACCAGTATCGAAGACGCCATCAATAATGCTCTGGCTGAAGCCGGCAAAAGCATCAAGCACCTGGAATGGTTCGAAGTGGTCGATACCCGTGGCCATATCCGTGACAACAAGGCGGCGCACTTCCAGGTCACGCTAAAGGTCGGCTTCCGTATCGCCAATAGCTGAAATAGCGTCGGGCTGCATGATCTCGGCGTGATGAGGTATTCAGGAACGGGGCGCCTTGTTGGGGGCCCCCTTCTGATTTCATCTGCACAAGGAACGCGAGTGATGAACAAACTGATTCTGGCGCTGGGCCTGATGACCCTGGCCGGTGGTGCGCTGGCAGCGGGCAAACCGTGCGAGGAGTTGAAGGCGGAAATTGCGGCCAAGCTGGATGCCAAGGGCGTCACTGGCTACAAGCTGGAGATCGTCAAAAAAGGCGAGCCGGCGGGCAAGGTCATTGGTAGCTGCGAGGCCGGTACCAAGGAGATTGTGTACCGCCGCGGCTGATGGCCCCGCTCATTCGCGGGCTTGCCCGCTCCCACAGGTACAGCGCAGGCCTTGAAGGCTTCAGTCAACCTGTGGAAACGGGCGAGCCCGCGACGAGGGTCACTCGGTCTTGAGGGCCTGCGCCATCAGCTCATATGACCGAATGCGGTCCGCATGCTCATACAAGTCACAGGTAAAGATCAGTTCATCCGCACCCGTCTGCTCCAGCAGCACTTCTACCTTGGCCCTTACCTTCTGCGGGCTGCCGATCATGGCCAGCCCCAGGAAGCTGCTCACCGTCTCCCGCTCATGGGGCAACCAGAGCCCATCCATGCTTTCCACGGGTGGCTTCTGCATCAGGCTCTGTCCGCGAATCAGCGCCAGGATGCGCTGATAGACCGAGGTGGCCAGGTATTCGGCCTTTTCGTCGGTCTGCGCCACCACCATGGGAATGCCCAGCATCACATACGGCTTATCCAGCGTGGTCGAGGGCTTGAAGTGGTTGCGGTACACGCGAATCGCCTCGTGCATGTAGCGTGGCGCGAAATGCGAGGCGAAGGCGTACGGCATGCCGCGCATGCCAGCCAGCTGGGCACTGAACAGGCTGGATCCCAGCAACCACATCGGGACGTCGGTGTCGTGCCCCGGTACGGCGATCACTTTTTGATCATCGGTGCGTGGCCCGAGGTAGCGCGAAAGTTCCTCGACATCGTCCGGGAAGTCATCCGGGCCGCCAGCGCGGTCGCGTCGCAGGGCATAGGCCGTCATCTGGTCCGAACCCGGTGCACGGCCCAATCCAAGGTCGATCCGCCCCGGATACAGGCTGGCCAAGGTGCCGAACTGCTCGGCGATCACCAGCGGCGCATGGTTGGGCAGCATCACCCCGCCAGAGCCCACGCGAATACGTGAGGTTCCGCCGGCCAGGTAGCCGATCAGCACCGAAGTCGCCGAACTGGCGATGCCGTCCATATTGTGGTGCTCGGCCACCCAGAAGCGGTTATAGCCAAAGCGCTCGACATGCTGCGCCAGGTCCAGCGAGTTGCGCAGCGATTGCGCGGGGCCAGCGTCGGCGCGTACGGGCACCAGGTCCAGGGTGGAAATCTTCAGGTCACGCAGCTGCGTCATGGAGCCTCCGCAAGAGTGATTGGCCAGAGGCCTTTTTGATTCTGTATGGGCGCATTCGTTGGATTCAATGCCTGCAAGCATATTGCTCTGAACTTGCGGCAGGCGGCGGGCCTCTGAACCGTATGTAAGCAACCCAGTGATCAGGAGGCATCATGAAAAAGACAGCATCGGCGATCTGGCAAGGTGGCCTGAAGGATGGGAAAGGTCTGCTTTCTACCGAAAGCGGCGCACTCAAGCAGAACCCTTATGGCTTCAATACACGTTTCGAGGGCACACCCGGTACCAACCCGGAGGAGCTGATCGGCGCGGCGCATGCCGGTTGTTTCTCGATGGCGCTATCAATGATGCTCGGCGAGGTGGGGCTTACCGCAGAGCGGATCGACACGGCTGCAGAGGTGACGCTCGACAAGCAAACGGACGGTTTTGCCATTACTGCCGTGCACCTGGTGCTCAGGGCCAAGGTACCCGGGGCCAGCGAGGCTCAATTCCTGGAGATTGCCAACAAGGCGAAGGAAGGCTGCCCGGTGTCCAAGGTTTTGAATGCGAAGATCAGCCTGGATGCCGCGTTGGTGGGGTGAAGCGGTGCAACGGTAGTGGTTTGCTGTAGTCTAAAGAACGTCGGCAGCGCCACTGCCCTTTCCAGGAGCCGTTCCATGATTCGCGTAGCTATCGCTGTGTTGGCTACCCTTGTCGCCACGTCTACGCTGGCGGCCGTCAAGCCATGCGAGGAGCTGAAAGCCGAGATCGAGGCCAAGATCCAGGCCCAAGGGGTTACGTCCTACACGCTGGAGATCGTGCCCAACAGCGAGGTCGAGGACCAGAACATGGTCGTCGGGACCTGCGATGGCGGGACGAAGAAGATCATCTATCAGAAGAACGATCGATAAGCATCAGGGCTCGGGGCTGCAAGGCAGCCCCGAATTCACGGTATGCAGAACACTTCGCTAGGCTCGTTCACCACTACCTTGCGGTTGGCGTCATACAGCAGCACCTGCGGCTCCATCACTGGCGCTCGCGCCTCCAGGCGATAGCGCTCGCCGGCCTTGAAGTTGTCAAAGCGCACGGTCAGGTAGCAGGTTCGGTCCCTGGGGTCTGACATGATGCCGCCCGAGTAGATTTCATAATCGAAGCGCACCACCAGTTCGTGCTTGCCCGGCGTTACCTGAAAGTAACGGCCATCCTCCAGGCGCTTGCCATCGAGGCGGTCGGCCATGATCACCCGGCCGGGGGTCATGGTGTACAGGTCGACCCACGCCTGCTTCGGGTCGACGGGCGGCAAGGGGCTGGCGCAAGCCCCCAGTGTACTGAGGGCGATCAGCATCATGGGCTGGCGCATGGCGAAACTCCCACTTGCGATTTACAAGTAACAAGCATAGCGCCGTTTGTGCGGTTCAGGTGCGCTGACAACCCGCCGGCAGCCCTTGACCCAGCAGTTTTTGCTGGTGGTCGTAGAGTTTTATCCAAGGGCGGAAGCCAATGCTGCCAGCCTGCAGCTGATAACGCTGCCCGGCGCTGAAGTCCTTGAAGGTCAGCTTGACCTGGCAATCGCGCCACAGTGGCTCATTGACGGGGCCGATATTGCTAGGATTAACCGGAAACTGATAGCGCACGGTCAGTTCGTGGCTGCCGGGTTGAACCTCGAAATAGCGGCTGTCAGCCCAGTCACGCTCATCTACCTGCACGGCGTCCAGCGAGGTGTTGTCGTAGCGCGTGAGGTCGACCCAGGCCTGGTTCGGGTCTGGGTCTGGCAATGTTGAACAGGCAGAGATCAACAACAGTGAGCCGGCGACCAACAATGCACGCATGGCGAAACTCCCCCTTGGCGAGATAGTCTTGGAGCGAAATGGTCTTGAGCGAGTCAGACAGTACCGGATGCTTCGACTTTTTCTTATGCAGCGCTCAGGCCCTGGGGCACTCGACCGCAGTTTCTCCCGTTTGGTTCCGCTGCTTGCGGCGCTTCTGCTGAACGGTTGCAGCAATGTCGCCTACTATGGGCAACTGGCGCAGGGCCAATGGCAGTTGCTGCGGGCGCGGCAGCCTGTGGAGCAGGTATTGGCCGACCCTGCTACCCCTGCACCCTTGCGCGCGCACCTGCAACAGGCCGAACAGGCGCGGGTGTTTGCCAGCCAGCAATTGAAACTGCCAGACAACCGCAGCTACCGGGTATACGCCGACCTTGGCCGCCCCTACGTGGTGTGGAATGTTTTCGCCACGCCCGAGTTGTCGTTGCAACCGGTAACGCACTGCTTTCCGATAGCCGGGTGCGTGGCGTACCGCGGCTACTACCAGCAAGGCGCGGCGCGGGGCGCGGCGGCGTTGATGCGCCAGGATGGCGTGGATGTTTACGTCGGCGGCGTGGAAGCTTATTCGACCCTGGGTTGGTTCGATGACCCGATTCTGTCGTCGATGGTGGGCTGGGGCGATGAGCGCCTGGCTACGTTGATCTTTCATGAACTGGCCCACCAGCGCTTCTACGTGCAGGACGATACCGAATTCAATGAATCCTTCGCCTCGTTCGTCGAGCAGGAGGGCACGCGGCAATGGCGGGCGGCGCGTGGGCTGGCGGCGGTTGGCGCAGGGCAGAGGCAGCAGCAGCGTGACCAGTTCATCCGCCTGGTGCTGGCCTGTCGTGAGCGATTGCAGGCCATTTATGACGGGCCTTTGGATGATGCGCACAAGCGGCTGGCCAAGCGGGCGGAGTTCGACCGGTTAAGGCTGGAATACCGGCAGTTGCGTGATGGCCAATGGGGTGGGGACAAACGCTATGACGCCTGGATGCATGGGCCGATGAATAATGCCAAGTTGTTGCCGTTCGGGCTGTATGACCAGTGGGTGCCGGCGTTTGCCGCGCTATTCCATGAGGTTGATGGTGACTGGGCCCGGTTTTATGAGCGAGTCGAGCAATTGGGGCGTTTGCCGATTGATGAGAGAAAGGCAGCGCTACAGGGGTTGATGGCTGGCCGGTAAGATCCTGGGGGCCGCAAAGCAGCCCCCAGGGCCGTCACGCCTTGAGGAATGCCTGATGCATCTCGGCCAAGGTGGCAAAGTGGAAGGCAGGCTCCTCTGCCATCAACTCTTCCCGGCTGCCAAACCCGTACCCCACCGCTACTGCCTGCAGCCCGTTGCTGCGCGCGCCGATCAGGTCATGCTTGCGGTCACCGATCATCAGCGTCTGTGCAGGGTCCAGCCCTTCTTCATCCAGCAAATGGCGAATCAGCTCGACCTTGTTGGTGCGCGTGCCGTCCAGCTCACTGCCGTAGATCACCTTGAAGTGATTATCAAAGGCGAAGTGCCGGGCGATTTCGCGGGCGAACTCCCACGGTTTTGACGTGGCAATGTACAGCGTGCGGCCCTGGCCGTTCAGGGCTTCGAGCAATTCGGGCACGCCGGCGAACACCAGGTTTTCGTACAGCCCGGTCACGCGGAAACGCTCCCGGTAGAAGTTCACCGCATCCCAGGCCTTGGCTTCGTCGAAGCTGTAGAACTGCATGAAAGCCTGCAGCAGGGGTGGCCCGATGAAATGCTCGAGGCGGGCCAGGTCCGGTTCGTCGATGCCCAGCTTGGCCAGGGCGTACTGGATCGAGCGAGTGATGCCCAGGCGTGGGTCGGTCAGGGTGCCGTCGAGGTCGAAGAGGATGTTTTGCTGATGCATGTACAGGGTTCCACTTGAGTGCTGCGTGGCCTTCTTCGCGGGCATGCACGCTCCCACAGGTACAGCGCAGGCCTTGATGGCTCCACTGAACCCGTGGGAGCGGGCGCGCCCGCGAATGCGGTCATTCAGGTTGATCGTAGCCTTCGGCCAGGTGCTGGTCCTTGAGCTTCACGTAGTTGCCGGCGCTGTAGGAGAAAAATGCGCGCTCCTTGTCATTCAGCAGCCGGGCCTGTTTCACCGGGCTACCCATGTACAGGTAGCCACTGACCAGGCGTTTACCTGGCGGCACCAGGCTGCCAGCGCCGATGATCACTTCGTCCTCGACGATGGCACCGTCCATGATGGTGCTGCCCATGCCCACCAGGATGCGGTTGCCCAAGGTGCAGCCATGCAGCATCACTTTGTGCCCGATGGTCACTTCGTCGCCGATGATCAGCGGGAAACCGTCCGGGTTGAAAGGCCCCGCGTGGGTAATGTGCAGCACGCTGCCGTCCTGCACGCTGGTGCGCGCGCCAATGCGGATGCGGTGCATGTCGCCGCGCACCACGGTCAACGGCCAGACCGAACTGTCTTCACCGATCTCCACGTCGCCCAGCACCACCGCCGAACGGTCGACGAAGGCCCTGGGCCCAACTTTCGGAGTGTGTTGCTGGAAGCTGCGAATGGCCATGATAGCGTCTCTCATCTGTGCCGATAGGCAGGCTGCCTGCTGCGGTCGGCGTCGATTGTAATTAAGATGGGGCAGTGTTTCTTCTGCCAAGGTATCCAAACCGTGACTGCGAACAACCCGCTTCTGCAATCCCACGATCTGCCGCCCTTCTCGCAAATTCGTGCCGAACACGTATTGCCGGCGATCGAAGCGATCTTGGCCGACAACCGTAAAGCTATTGCCGAGATCCTAGAAAAGCAGGGCAAGAACCCTACATGGGCCGGCCTGGTGCTGGCCATGGACGAACTGAACGACCGCCTGGGTGCGGCCTGGAGCCCGGTCAGCCACCTCAATGCGGTGTGCAACAGCGCCGAGCTGCGCGAGGCTTACGAGTCTTGCCTGCCAGCCCTGAGTGCCTACTCTACCGAACTGGGCCAGAACCGCGCGCTGTTCGAAGCCTACCAGGCGCTGATCAACAGTCCGGAGGCCGCCAGCTTCGACGTGGCGCAAAAGACTATCCTCGAGCACGCCCTGCGTGACTTCCGCCTGTCGGGTATCGACCTGCCAGCGGACAAGCAGCAGCGTTACGCCGAGGTGCAGAGCAAGCTCAGCGAGCTGGGCAGCCGTTTCTCCAATCAGTTGCTCGACGCCACCCAGGCATGGACCAAGCATGTCACCGACGAAGCTGCGCTGGCCGGCCTGACCGATTCGGCCAAGGCGCAGATGGCCGCTGCAGCCCAGGCCAAGGGCCTGGACGGCTGGTTGATCACCCTCGAGTTCCCTAGCTACTACGCGGTGATGACCTACGCCAGCGACCGCGCCCTGCGCGAAGAGCTATACGCCGCCTACTGCACCCGCGCCTCCGACCAGGGCCCGAATGCCGGCCAGTTCGACAACGGCCCGGTGATGCGCGAAATCCTCGACCTGCGCCAGGAACTGGCCGAACTGCTGGGCTACAAGAACTACGCAGAGCTGAGCCTGGCCACCAAGATGGCCGAGTCCAGCGACCAGGTGCTGAGTTTCCTGCGTGACCTTGCCAAGCGTTCCAAGCCGTTCGCCGCCCAGGATCTGCAACAGCTCAAGGCCTACGCTGCCGAACAAGGCTGCCCCGAGCTGGCCAGCTGGGACGCCGGCTACTTTGGCGAGAAGCTGCGCGAGCAGCGCTACAGCGTGTCGCAGGAAGCCCTGCGCGCCTATTTCCCGATCGACAAGGTGCTGGGCGGCCTGTTCAGCATCGTGCAGCGCCTGTATGGCATCGAAATCGCCGAGCTCAAAGGCTTCGACAGCTGGCACCCGGACGTACGCCTGTTCGAGATCAAGGAAAATGGTCAGCATGTTGGCCGTTTCTTCTTCGACCTGTACGCCCGCGCCAACAAGCGTGGCGGCGCCTGGATGGACGGCGCCCGTGACCGTCGCCGCACTGCCGGCGGCCAGCTGCAGAGCCCGGTGGCCAACCTGGTGTGCAACTTCACTCCGGCCGCGCCCGGCAAGCCCGCGTTGCTGACCCACGATGAAGTCACCACCCTGTTCCACGAGTTCGGTCACGGCCTGCACCACATGCTGACCCGCATTGAGCATGCCGGCGTGTCCGGCATCAACGGCGTGGCCTGGGATGCGGTCGAGCTGCCAAGCCAGTTCATGGAGAACTGGTGCTGGGAGCCGGAAGGCCTGGCACTGATTTCGGGTCACTACGAAACCGGCGCCGCCCTGCCCCAGGACCTGCTGGACAAGATGCTGGCCGCGAAAAACTTCCAGTCGGGCATGATGATGGTGCGCCAGCTGGAGTTCTCGCTGTTCGATTTCGAACTGCACGCCAGCCATGGCGACGGCCGCAGCGTATTGCAGGTGCTCGAAGGTGTGCGTGACGAGGTGTCGGTCATGCGCCCGCCGGCTTACAACCGCTTCCCCAACAGCTTTGCGCACATTTTCGCGGGCGGTTACGCGGCGGGCTACTACAGCTACAAGTGGGCCGAAGTGCTGTCGGCTGACGCCTTCTCGCGCTTCGAGGAAGAAGGCGTGCTGAACGCCGAGACCGGCCGCGCCTTCCGCGAGGCGATCCTGGCCCGTGGGGGTTCGCGCGAGCCGATGGAGCTGTTCGTCGACTTCCGTGGGCGTGAGCCTTCCATCGATGCATTGCTGCGCCACAGTGGTCTCACCGAGGACGCTGTAGCATGAGTGAGGTAGTTGTGAACAAGACCAAGAAGCGCTTCATTGCCGGTGCCGTGTGCCCGGCGTGCAGCGAGCCCGACAAGCTGATGATGTGGAACGAAGACGGTGTACCGCACCGTGAGTGTGTGGCTTGCGGCTTTACCGACACCCTCAACGAGCAGGGCTTGTCGGTGCCGAAGGAACTGGGCACCCGGGTCAACCACCTAGCGCCGAAAGCCGCGCCGGCCAAGGTGCAGACCGTGCAGTTCTTCCCAAATCCGAAGCTGAAAAAGCCGGCTGAGTAATACGGTCATGCCACCCGGGCGCAATGCCCGGGCAGGCATGGACAGGTGTTAGATAGTCAGGCCACCTGGCGCACGTTGGCCATGCAAGCTCTCTTGCTCATTTCTACCAGCAAGGTGTGCGTCATGGCCAACCATCTTCTGCAAAATAGCCATATCCCCGTCGATTACTCCTCCATCACCCTCGAAAACATGCAGGCGGCATTCGCTCACGTGCTGCTGGCACACGAGAACGGTGTAGAACGCATCATCCGTGATCAACGAACCATGCCCACCTGGGATGACATGGTGCTGGCGGTGGATGGGCTGGATAGCCGACTGCTGGCAGTGTTGTATGCCGCCTCACCACTGGTCGGCAGGGATACGGCCTGGGCCAACGCCATCATCGATTTCTACGGCAGAGTGACGGCACGCTTCGAGCAGAAGTTCGCCAACACTGGCTTGCATGAGCTGTATGAACGCTTGGCCGGCAGTGACATTGGCAAACAACTGGATGCCGGGAAGCGCGCCACCTTGCGTTGGCATCTGGACAAGTTCGCCGCTGGCGGCGCGTTACTCGACTCCGCAGGCAAAGCGCGTCTGGCAAACCTTCAGGCGCAGATTGGCACCGCACGCGAGGCGTTCCGCAGCAACATCAACCGGCCTGGGTTGAATATCACCGATGAAGCCGAACTGAGCGGCATACCACAGCGGGTACGCGACGAATTGGCTGCAGGAGCACAACAAGCAGGTAAGCAGGGGTGGTTGATTGCGTGTGACACGGTGACTACTCGTGAGGTGCTCAAACATGCTGGCAACCGCCAGCTCCGTGAGCGTGTGTACCGGGCTTTCCACGCCCGCGGCGTCAGCCATGATCCGCAACAGGACAACGGCACGTATCTACAGCAACTGGCGCAGTTGCTTGAGGCGAAGGCCCTCCTGCTCGGTTATTCCGGCCATCTGGAGCAGAGCTTGCAGGTGAAGAGTGCGGGTTCGGTAGCCCAGGTGTGCGGTTTTCTCCACGATTTGGCCGAGCATGTGCGACCTGCCATGTTGCGGTGGCGTTCGCAGGTGGAGCGCGGGGCTGCCGAGCAGGGCCTGGGCAAACCCCTACCCTGGGATTTCGAGTACCTGCGGCGTGCTTCGCGCAGTGAGTATCCTGCCGAAGCGCTGCGCGATTACTTCCCGCTGAATACCGTTGTCAGTGCGTTGCAGCAATTGGCGCAGAAGTTGTTTGGTGTAGTACTGCAGCCCAAAGCGCTGCCTGCTTGGGATGACAGCGTGCAGCCGTTCGAGGTGTGGCAGGACAGCGCTTTCATTGGCTTTCTGTATCTGGATGCCGTGCAACACGCAGGCAAGCAGCCAGACGCGGTGTTTACCACCTATGTAAGGAATCGCCGGGTCGATGCAGAGGGTATCTACCAGGCAGCCTCGGTGGTGGTGTTCAGTGATGTGCCGCAAGCGCTGTCAGGTTTACAGCCGTTGCTCGATCATTTGTCACTGCGCAAGCTTTTTCATGAATTCGGCCATGCCCTGCACCACCTGCTGGTACGTACGACGAACCACGTCATGTCCAACGTGACCGAGTTGGGTACCGATGGTGTGGAGTTGTTTGGCAAGCTGTTCGAGCGTTGGGTCTGGGACGCGGACTACCTGGTGGCGATCTCGGCGCGCACGCAGGATGGCCGCCAACTATCCCGCAAGCAAGCCGATGAGTGCCTGCGGCAGCTACGACAGCAGGGCGTGGAGGAGATCGCGAGTGATCTGTGCCTGGCGTTGTTCGACATGGACCTGCATGGCACACCAAACGATGGCAGGTCCTTGGAACAGCGACTGGGTGATGCCCGCGAACGTTGTGGTTATTGGCCGCTGGCTGATTTCGAACATCCGGCGCATGCCTTCGACCACCTTGTGAACGGCTACGATGCTGGTTACTACGCCTACCTGTGGTCGGATGTGCATGCCTTCGATTTGTTCACCCGCTTCGAAGCCGAGGGCCTGTTGAACGAAGCCACGGGTCGGGCACTGCAGGAAGCACTGTTCGCTCCAGGGGCATCACGCCCGTTACGTGAAGGCATCGAGGCGTTTCTTGGGCGGCCATCGAGCCAGGCAGCGTATCTCAGCTGGCATGGCCTGAAGTAGTCAGACCAGAGGTGCTGGAAAGATCCCGGCATGCACGATACTGTATATGGATACAGTATATAGGTGAGCCATGATTCCTCCAGCACCGCAAAAGGGCCGTGGCACGGCGCACAACCCACACAACCGCTTTGCCCCTGGTCATTCGGTGGCGGAAGATGATGGCTGGTACCAGGAAGTGCCGCAAACCCAGGGCACCGAGGTGCGGATCGAGACAGCCAAGTCGGTGATCAGCCGCAACACTTCACCCGACCTCCCTTTCGATCGCTCCATCAACCCTTACCGTGGCTGCGAGCATGGCTGCATCTACTGCTATGCCCGCCCCTCGCACGCCTACTGGGACCTTTCTCCCGGCCTGGATTTCGAGACCAAACTGATTGCCAAGACCAACGCCGCCGAGGTGCTGGCACAGCAATTGAGCAAACCAGGCTACGTGTGCGCGCCGATCAATCTGGGCTCCAACACCGACCCCTACCAGCCGATCGAGCGGGAACAGTTATTGACCCGGCGCTTGCTTGAAGTGTTACTGCGTTTTCGTCATCCGGTGACCATTGTCACCAAGGGTTCACTGGTGCTGCGCGACCTCGACCTGCTGGCCGAGATGGCCCGCCAGCGCCTGGCACGGGTGATGATCAGCCTGACCACATTGGACGACGGCCTCAAGCGCGTGCTCGAACCCCGAGCGGCCTCACCCGGTGCGAGGTTGAGGGCCATCCGGGTATTGCGTGAAGCGGGCGTACCGGTGGGTGTTTTGTGTTCGCCGATGATTCCAATGATCAACGACAGTGAACTGGAGCGCCTGCTGGAGGCGGCCAGGGAGGCTGGCGCACAGAGTGCGGCCTACATGATGCTGCGCCTGCCGCTGGAAGTGGCGCCGTTGTTCGAGCAGTGGTTACAGGACCATTACCCGCAGCGGGCGGCGCATGTGTTGAGCCTGATCCGCCAGAGCCGCAGTGGCGCGCTGTATGACAGCCGGTTCGGCGTGCGCATGCGTGGCGAAGGGGTGTTTGCCGAGTTGCTGGCGCAGCGCTTTGCCAAGGCAATGAAGCGGCTGGATTTCGAAGGGCGCGAGGCGCAGGCGCTGGATTGCTCGGCGTTCTGCCCGCCGGGTGGGCAAATGGCGCTGTTCTGACATGAACCCGCTCACACAGGGGCTGCGCATTGCTCACAACGCTACTAATAACAACCAATAATTGCGCTAATACATATTGGCAGCTGATGTTTTTTTGCTATTATCCAACTCCCGTCTTTTTCTCTGGAACGCCCGTTCTAGAGCCTTCTAATTAAGTTTCAGTTAAGTTTTCCCCGCTAGCGTAGGTAATAAGTCCACACCGACTGTGATCTATGGCCCGTGCGTGTCATCTAAAACCGTGCATAGCCTGAATCTTTCACCGGTAAAATGGATTTACCTACACACCGTCAAGAGGATGAATCATGCCCGTCAAGGACCCATCCAAGGTCGTACCGCAGGTCCCCGCGGAAAGCGCCGATGCTGCCCTTAAGCACATCGTCGACGGCTTCCTGCGCTTTCACCATGATGTTTTCCCTGATCAGCAAGAGCTGTTCAAGAAGCTCGCCACCGCGCAAACACCACGCGCCATGTTCATCACCTGTGCCGATTCGCGCATCGTTCCCGAGCTGATCACCCAAAGCTCGCCAGGCGACCTGTTCGTAACCCGTAACGTGGGTAACGTGGTACCGCCTTATGGCCAGATGAACGGGGGCGTTTCCAGCGCCATCGAGTACGCCGTGATGGCGCTTAAAGTGCACCACATCATCATCTGTGGCCACTCCGACTGCGGCGCCATGCGTGCGGTACTCAACCCGCAGTCGCTGACCAAGATGCCTACCGTTGGCGCCTGGTTGCGCCACGCTGAAGTGGCCCGCACCGTGGTCGAGAACAACTGCTCCTGCGGCAGCGAACACGAGACGATGCAAGTGCTGACCAAAGAGAACGTCATCGCCCAGCTGCATCACTTGCGCACCCATCCTTCGGTGGCCTCGCGCCTGGCAGCCGGTGAGCTGTTCATTCATGGTTGGGTGTACGACATCGAGACCAGCAAGATCGAAGCCTACGACGCCGCCAGCGACAGCTTCCTGCCCTTGGCCGCGGGTGAACCCGTTCCCTGCGCCACTCCGAGAGGCCGCTACTAAGCGACCCGTCCGCCGCTAGAACCTTGATAGCCGGCTGCACCCTGCAGGGGTGTGGCGCGGCCTTCGGCTGCCTTGAATTCCCTGACTGCCCTGCCGGCGTGCTCGCTGGCGGCCCGCGCCTGCGCGCTTGTCAGGGGCAAACGTGCCCACGGCCAGGGGAATGGCCGTGCGACTAGAGAAAGGAGAAACACGGTGAACATTACACAGTTGAAAGCGGCCCTGCCGCGTGAGTTGTTGGCGTCGGTGGTGGTCTTCCTGGTGGCCCTGCCGTTGTGCATGGGCATTGCGATCGCCTCGGGCATGCCACCGGCGAAAGGCCTGATTACTGGGATTATCGGCGGCATTGTCGTCGGGTTCCTTGCCGGATCGCCGCTACAGGTCAGCGGCCCTGCTGCTGGTCTGGCGGTACTGGTGTTCGAGCTGGTACGCCAGCACGGCATGGCCATGCTTGGGCCTATCCTGCTGTTGGCCGGCTTGCTGCAGTTACTGGCCGGGCGCCTGCGCCTGGGCTGCTGGTTCCGCGTCACTGCGCCGGCGGTGGTGTACGGCATGCTGGCGGGGATTGGCGTGTTGATCGTGCTGTCTCAGGTGCATGTGATGTTCGACACGGCGCCGCAACCGTCAGGCCTGCAGAACCTGCTGGCGTTCCCGACAACCGTGGCGGCAGCCTTGCCACAGGAAAGCGTTGGCTCAGGCTGGATGGCCGGTGCGCTAGGCTTGGGGACCATCGCCATCATGTGGGGCTGGGAGCGCCTTCGGCCGCAGCGGCTGCGCTTTGTGCCGGGTGCCCTGCTTGGCGTCGCAAGCATGACCGCCATCAGCATGTGGCTGGTCCTGCCGGTAAACCGCGTGCAAGTGCCGGCAGACCTGACCGAGGCCATTGACTGGATTCGCCCGGGTGACCTGATGCAACTGGCTGACCCTGCTCTGCTGGTCGCCGCCTTTGCCCTGGCTTTCATCGCCAGCGCCGAAACCCTGCTGTCGGCAGCAGCGGTCGATCGCATGCACAGTGGTCAGCGCTCGGATTTTGACCGTGAGCTTTCAGCCCAAGGCATTGGCAACATACTTTGCGGGGTGCTGGGCGCCTTGCCGATGACCGGGGTGATCGTGCGCAGTTCGGCCAATGTCCAGGCCGGAGCGCAGACCCGGGCCTCGGCGATTTTCCATGGCCTATGGCTGTTGGCGTTCGTGGTGGCGCTTAGTAGCGTGCTGCAACAGATACCGGTAGCGAGCCTGGCGGGTGTGCTGGTGTTTACCGGGCTCAAGCTGGTCGACTTCAAAGCGTTTCGTGGGCTAGGCCGTTATGGCCGCATGCCGATGTTCACCTATGCGGCGACGGCGCTGGCGATCATCTTTACCGACCTGTTGACTGGGGTACTGCTTGGCTTTGCCCTGACCTTGCTGAAACTGGCGTTCAAGGCTGCGCGGCTGAAGATCAACCTGGTCAGCCTGGAGAAGCCGGGGCATATGGAGCTGCGGCTCAGCGGTGCGGCGACGTTCCTCAAGGTGCCGGCGTTGACCCAGGTGCTTGATAGCGTTCCGGCGGGCACCACGTTGCACGTCCCGCTGGGTAACCTGAGTTATATCGACCACTCGTGCCTTGAGTTGCTGGAGGACTGGAGCCGCAGCAATTCTGCCAATGGATCACGGTTGCTGATAGAGCAGCGGCGCCTGAAGCGTCGGATCGAGGGGCGGTTGCGGACTACAGCGGGGGTTGGGGCGTAGGAGCGGGTTTACCCGCGAATACGGTAGCGGCGGCAACGGTGATCGGCGGGTGGAGATTGGCCAGCAGGGCCGGCCCTTTCGCGGGTAAACCCGCTCCTACGACGGCCTGTGGCGAACCACCGATGCGTGTGTAAGGGCGGGTTTACCCGCGAATACGGTAGCGGCGGCAACGGTGATCGGCGGGTGGAGATTGGCCAGCAGGGCCGGCCCTTTCGCGGGTGAACCCGCTCCTACGACGGCCTGTGGCGAACCACTGATGCGTGTGTAGGGGCGGGTTTACCCGCGAATACGGTAGCGGCGGCAACGGTGATCGGCGGGTGGAGATTGGCCAGCAGGGCCGGCCCTTTCGCGGGTAAACCCGCTCCTACGACGGCCTGCGCCGAACCACCGATGCACCTACGCCGTGACAGGTATATCAGGCCGGCTGACCCAGCTCCACACCCAGCTGGCGCGACAGGCACGGCCAGCGCTTCCAGGCCTCGCCAGTTGCCGGGCTGCTCAGCTTCTCTCGATAAGCCTCCACCGATTCAACCGCAAAGCTCTCGTCATTGAGCATTTCGTCGACCGAGTGGTGCACCACTTCATCCAGCTGGTTGGCAAAGCTTTCGCCAATCAACTGGTGGGCAATCAGGTTGGCGACCGTGGTATCGACCGGGATCAACGGCTGCTGGAAGTGGCGGATGTACAAGTCATTCACCTCTTCCACCAAGCGGTGCGCCAGGTAGGCCTCATCCAGTAGGCAGTCCAGGCCCACATGCCCTTGCATCACACTGGGTGGCTGCAGGAAGTAGGCCTCGGCAATTTTCAGTACCGGTTTGATCTGGGCTTCGATACCGGCCTCGCGGGCGACCTCGTGGGCGGCCTCCAGCAGTTCCGGAACCTGATCGATGTAGGCGCTGACGAAGCGCGCCAAAGTACCCTGGGCGTCCTGCTCAGGCAGTTGGATCGAGGGGTGCAGGTGGGGCAGTTGCAGCTCGAGACGCTGTTTCAATTGGCCGGTCTGGCCTTCATGTTGATGGGCTTGGCTTACCTGCTCGCGTACAGCAGCGATGTTCATGACAACTCCAGGGACATTACGTTTCAAACGGAAGACACTAAATTAGCTCGGTATACAGAATACCTAAGACGTATTTGTTATAAGCCACGCAAACGTGTGCGCTATCAGGCATATGGCTGTGCCATTATTGCGCCATGCCCTGTCAAGCACGCGGTTTTCAGGCCATTCAGCCATTTCGTGAAGTTCATTTCACAGGCGTCATTGCGTGCCATTGGTCGCTGTCTATACTCCCGTTGAACGTGATTCGTTGATGAGGCCCGACTGCTTTTAGCAGGGGCTCGGTCGTCGAAGCCAGGCAGTCTTGACCGCCGTTCCCTCTTGCCGCAGGCCACGCCTCCGGGACAACAAGAATTAGAAGGGGAACCCGCAATGATGCGACATCCACATGTCTGGATGGGCCTCCTGTTGTGGTCGGTTTTTGGTCAGGCGAACGCCGCCTGGACCGTGAACATGCACCCAGGGGCGACGGAAGTTTCCAACGCCGTCTTCGACCTGCACATGACTATCTTCTGGATTTGCGTGATCATTGGCATCGTGGTGTTTGGCGCGATGTTCTGGTCAATGGTCATCCACCGCCGCTCCACCGGCCAGCAGGCTGCGCATTTCCACGAGCACACCTGGGTGGAAATCCTCTGGACCGTAGTCCCCTTCCTGATCCTGGTGGCCATGGCCATCCCGGCCACCAAGACGCTGATCGACATCTACGATGCCAGTGATTCGGACATCGACATCCAGGTCACTGGGTACCAGTGGAAATGGCATTACAAGTACCTGGGCCAGGACGTCGAATTCTTCAGCAACCTGGCTACCCCCGTCGACCAGATCCACAACAAGACACCCAAGGATGAGCATTACCTGCTGGAAGTCGACCAGCCGCTGGTGCTGCCGGTGGGCGCGAAAGTGCGCTTTCTGGTCACCGCTGCCGACGTGATCCACTCCTGGTGGGTGCCGGCCTTCGCGGTCAAGCGCGACGCCATCCCGGGCTTCGTCAACGAAGCCTGGACCCGTATCGAAAAGCCCGGCATCTACCGTGGTCAGTGCACCGAGCTGTGCGGCAAGGACCACGGCTTCATGCCGGTGGTGGTCGACGTCAAGTCCAAGGCCGATTACGAGACCTGGCTGGGCGAGCGCAAGGCTGAAGCCGCCAAGCTCAAGGAGCTGACCAGCAAGGAATGGACCCTGAACGAGCTGGTGGAACGAGGCGACAAGATCTACCACACCACCTGCGTGGCCTGTCACCAGGCCGAAGGCCAGGGCCTGCCGCCAATGTTCCCGGCGCTCAAAGGCTCGAAGATTGCCACCGGGCCCAAGGAAGACCACTTGAGCATTGTCTTCCATGGCAAGCCCGGCACGGCCATGGCCGCTTTCGGCAAGCAGTTGTCGGAAGTCGACATCGCCGCTGTGGTCACCTACGAGCGCAACGCCTGGGGCAACAACAAAGGCGACATGGTCACGCCGAAGGACGTGCTGGCGCTGAAGCAGGCAGAAGCCAAGTGAACCGGGTTACTCGCGGCAATCATTGGATTGCAGGAGACAGGACATGAGTGCAGTGATCGACGACCACGCCCACGGCCACGACCATGCGCACGGCCCGGCCAAGGGCCTGATGCGCTGGGTACTGACCACCAACCACAAAGACATCGGCACGATGTACCTGTGGTTCAGTTTCATCATGTTCCTGCTCGGTGGCTCGTTTGCCATGGTGATCCGCGCCGAGCTGTTCCAGCCGGGATTGCAGATCGTGGAGCCGGCGTTCTTCAACCAGATGACCACCATGCATGGCCTGATCATGGTTTTTGGCGCGGTGATGCCGGCCTTCGTCGGCCTGGCCAACTGGATGATCCCGCTGATGATCGGCGCACCTGACATGGCACTGCCACGGATGAACAACTTCAGCTTCTGGCTGCTGCCGGCGGCCTTCCTGCTGCTGGTATCGACCTTGTTCAGCCCGGGCGGAGGGCCGAACTTTGGCTGGACGTTCTACGCGCCGCTTTCCACCACCTATGCGCCAGCCAGCGTCACCTTCTTCATCTTCGCCATCCACCTGATGGGTATCAGCTCGATCATGGGGGCGATCAACGTGATTGCCACCATCCTCAACCTGCGTGCCCCTGGCATGACCCTGATGAAAATGCCGCTGTTCGTCTGGACCTGGCTGATTACCGCGTTCCTGCTGATTGCGGTGATGCCGGTGCTGGCCGGCGTGGTAACCATGATGCTGATGGACATCCACTTCGGTACCAGCTTTTTCAGTGCCGCAGGTGGCGGTGATCCGGTGCTGTTCCAGCATGTGTTCTGGTTCTTCGGTCACCCTGAGGTTTACATCATGATCCTGCCCGCCTTCGGTGCGGTCAGCTCGATCATCCCGGCGTTCTCGCGCAAGCCGCTGTTCGGTTACACCTCGATGGTGTACGCCACCGGCGCCATCGCCTTCCTGTCATTCATCGTCTGGGCCCACCATATGTTCGTGGTAGGCATCCCGGTGGTCGGCGAGTTGTTCTTCATGTACGCCACCATGCTGATTGCCGTGCCCACCGGGGTGAAGGTATTCAACTGGGTCAGCACCATGTGGGAAGGTTCGCTCACCTTCGAAACGCCGATGCTGTTCGCCATCGCCTTTGTCATCCTGTTCACCATCGGCGGATTCTCCGGGCTGATGCTGGCGATCGCCCCGGCGGACTTCCAGTACCACGACACTTACTTCGTGGTGGCGCATTTCCACTACGTACTGGTGCCTGGTGCAATTTTCGGCATCTTCGCCTCGGCCTACTACTGGCTGCCGAAATGGACCGGCCACATGTACGACGAAACCCTCGGCAAACTGCATTTCTGGCTGTCGTTCATCGGCATGAACATGGCCTTCTTCCCCATGCACTTCGTAGGTTTGGCCGGCATGCCGCGGCGCATCCCCGACTACAACCTGCAGTTCGCCGATTTCAACATGGTGTCGTCGATCGGCGCGTTCATGTTTGGTGCCACGCAGATCTTCTTCCTGTTCATTGTCATCAAGTGCATCCGCGGTGGCGCGCCGGCACCGGCCAAACCCTGGGATGGCGCCGAGGGCCTTGAGTGGTCGATACCCTCACCTGCGCCCTACCACACCTTCCAGACACCCCCGGAAGTGAAATAGGAACCTGCCATGAACGGCCTGTCGCTGAAACGCCTGGTAACGCGCCTGCTGATGCTGACGGTGGTGATGTTCGCCTTCGGCTTCGCGCTGGTGCCGATCTACGACGTGATGTGCAAAGCCTTCGGTATCAACGGCAAGACCGGCGGCCAATACGAAGGCAGCCAGGTCAGCGACCCGACGCGTGCGGTGCGGGTGCAGTTCATGTCGACCAATGCCGGCGACATGGTCTGGGACTTCTACTCCACTGCCGACCAGCTGGAGGTCAACCCGGGGGCGGTGAACCAGATGATCTTCATTGCCCACAACCCGACCGACCGGCCGATGAGTGCACAGGCAATACCCAGCATTACCCCGGCCGAGGCCGCGGCCTACTTTCACAAGACCGAGTGCTTCTGCTTTACCCAGCAGGTGCTGCAGCCCGGCGAACGCATCGAGATGCCGGTGCGCTTCATCGTCGACCGCGACCTGCCGGCCAGCGTGAAGCAACTGACACTGGCCTATACCTTGTTCGACATCACCGCTCGCCACCCGCCGGTCGCGCACGTTGCGGCGCAGGACGTCCAGGGCTCCCGTTAAGGGAAGGAGAACAGCAATGGCAAGTCATGAGCACTACTACGTTCCGGCGCAGAGCAAATGGCCGATCATCGCCACCATCGGCATGTTCATCACGGTGTTTGGCCTGGGCACCTGGTTCAACGACATGAAGGCGGGCCACCCGGATTCGCACGGGCCGCTGATCTTCTTCGTGGGTGCGTTGTTTCTGGCCTACATGCTGTTCGGCTGGTTTGGGTCAGTGGTCAAGGAGAGCCGCGCCGGGTTGTACAGCCCGCAGCTGGATCGCTCGTTCCGCTGGGGCATGAGCTGGTTCATCTTCTCTGAAGTGATGTTCTTCCTGGCCTTCTTCGGTGCGCTGTTCTATGTGCGCGTACTGGCGGGGCCGTGGCTGGGTGGCGAAGGGGCCAAAGGTGTTGCACATATGCTCTGGCCAACCTTCGAATTCACCTGGCCGCTGCTGCACACCCCCGACCCCAAGCTGTTCCCGCCGCCCAAGGAAGTGATCGACCCGTGGCACTTGCCGCTGATCAACACCATCCTGCTGGTCAGTTCCAGTGTGACAATCACCATTGCCCATCACGCCTTGCGCCGTGACCACCGCGGCCCACTGAAATTCTGGATGGCGCTGACCATTGTCCTGGGCATCAGCTTTATCGCGCTGCAGGCCTTCGAGTACCACGAGGCCTATACCAAGCTGGGACTGACACTGGGCTCAGGGATCTACGGTGCGACGTTTTTCATGCTTACCGGCTTCCACGGTGCCCACGTGACATTGGGCACGATCATTCTGATTGTGATGTTCGTGCGCATTCTGCGCGGGCATTTCAACCCGGAAAAACACTTCGGCTTCGAGGCGGCCAGTTGGTACTGGCACTTCGTCGATGTGGTGTGGGTGGGGTTGTTCATCTTTGTCTATGTGTTGTGAACACGAGAACGCTGTAGGGGCGGTTGAGAACTTCAGAAAGGGGCGTGGGAGACCAGTTGACCGCTGATCAAACCCCAGGCGACCAGGCCTATGGTCAGGGCTGCCAGGGTTACCCGTACGGTCAGGGCCTTGAGCAGACGGGTCGAGTTTTCATCATCTTTGACCAGAAACACCAGGCCACTGAACAGGCTGGCAATGGTGGCCAACAGCATCAGGACAATCGCGGCCTTGAGCATGGCGTTACTCCGGGGGGATGCGGTGATGTGGATAAGTATAGCGAGGCGCCCGTGAGGCCGTTTCGCCCAGGCTGGGTACCGACGCTGGTAGTGCTTACGCTGCTGCCGGGGCTGATTGCGCTTGGTTGCTGGCAACTCGGCCGTGCCGAGGAAAAGCGCGTGCTGCTGGCCACTTATGCAGAACGGCGGATTGAAGCGCCGATCACCACCGCCCAGCTCCTCTCGAAAGAAGACAACGCCTTCCGCCGCGTGCATTTGTATGGCCGCTTCGACGCCGAGCACAGCGTGCTGCTGGACAACCGCATGCGCGACGGCAAAGCCGGTGTCGAGCTGCTGCAGCCCTTTCACGACCAAGCCAGCGGCCTGTGGTTGCTGATCAATCGTGGCTGGCTGCCATGGCTGGACCGCCGGGTGCCGGTGCACTTCGAAACCCCTGCCCAGGCCTTGGCGCTGGATGCCTCTGTGTATGTCGCGCCTGGCAGCACCTTCCAGCTGCACCCAGACCCCATCGGCGGGCAATGGCCACATCTGTTGACCGCTATCGATGCCGCGCTGCTATGGCAACAGCTTGATCGCGAGGGCTTCGCCCAGGAATTGCGCCTGGAGCCGGGCCCGGCGAGCTATCGCCTGGACTGGCCGGTTGTCGCCATGAGCCCCGAAAAACACGTGGGTTACGCCGTGCAGTGGTTTGCCCTGGCGACCGCTCTGGTTCTGCTCTACCTCTTCTTCGGCTGGCACCAAAACAAGGAGAAACGCCATGGCCACCGCCACTCCACTGGACGCGCATGAACGTAGCAAACCCAGAGCCCGTGGGCGTTTGCAGCTGTTGCTTATCCTGCTGGTGGTGCTTGGGCCGATGGTTCTGGCCACCAGCATGTACAAGCTCAAATTCTGGGTGCCGGAAGGCCGCAGCTACCATGGCTCCATGATTGGCAATGGGGAAAGCCGTGCCGATCTCGGCGTGGCGGGGCAGGACGATCGCTGGCAGTTGCTGGTCAGCGCACCCCAGGCTTGCACCGAAGACTGTCAGCGCCTGGTGTACCTGGCTCGGCAGATTCAGGTCGGGCTGGGGCGTGATGCCAGCCGCGCCAGCCACGCGCTGGCCGCCGCCCAGCCGCTGAGTGCCGACTACCAGGCACTGCTCGGCCGCGAGTACCCGCAGTTGCAGCGCTACCCGCTGGATGCGCAACGTTACCAGCAGAAGGTTGTCGAGCCCGGCCCGCAGCTGTGGATCGTCGACCCGCACGGCAACCTGGTGCTGCGCTACGACGGCAAGGTCAACGGCAAGCATGTGCTGGATGACCTGCGCCACCTGCTCAAGCTGTCCAATATCGGCTAGGAGCCTGCCATGGCCAGACCTGGATTTCGCCTTGCTGTGTTCGCTACGCTGCTGGCACTGCTGGTCGTTCTGCTTGGTGCCTATACCCGCCTGACCCACGCCGGCCTCGGTTGCCCCGACTGGCCAGGGTGCTATGGCTTTATCAGCGTGCCCAAGAGTGACGCGCAGTTGGCCCATGCCGAGCTGCACTTTCCTGAGCACCCGGTGGAGGCTGCCAAGGGCTGGGCCGAAATGGTCCACCGCTATTTCGCCGGTAGCCTGGCCGTGGTGATCGCCCTGCTCGCCTTTCAGGCGGTGCGCCGGCATGCCCGCGATGGGCAGCCTTATCGCCTGCCCATGCTGCTACTGGGTGTGGTGCTGGCCCAGGCAGCCTTCGGTATGTGGACCGTCACCCTGAAGCTATGGCCGCAGGTGGTCACGGCGCACTTGCTGGGTGGCTTTACCACGTTGAGCCTGCTGTTCCTGTTGTCTCTGCGTCTGTCCCGGGCCTTTGCGCCCTTGCCGAAACTGCCGCTGAGCCTGCGCCGGATCGCTGCGCTGGCGCTGCTGGTGGTAATCGGCCAGATCGCCCTGGGCGGTTGGGTCAGCGCCAACTACGCCGCCGTGGCCTGCATCGACCTGCCGACTTGCCATGGCCAGTGGTGGCCAGCGGCGGACTTCAGCAACGGCTTCCACCTGACCCAACACGTCGGGCCCAATTACCTTGGCGGGCAGCTGGACAGTGATGCGCGTACGGCCATCCACATCAGCCACAGGCTGGGCGCGCTGCTGGTGACCGGCGTGCTGCTGATGCTCAGCTGGAAGTTGCACCGCTGTGGTCTCCCCGGCCTGGCACGGCTGGTGCTGCTGGCGTTGGCCCTGCAAGTGGGCCTGGGCATCAGCAATGTGGTGTTCCACCTGCCGCTGGCGGTGGCTGTTGCGCACAATGCCGGCGGGGCGATGCTGCTGCTGAGCATGGTGCTGGTGAACTACCGCATTCGAGTGGTCGACAAGGTTCGAGTGGGCGTCGGCCATGGCTGGCGTCTGCGGCCCGTGGTCGGGGTGGGCATTTCCCATCATATGAGGAACGACTCGTGGCGACGCTTCTAAGCGTACGACGGGCTCGCTGGCGCGATTACCTTGAGCTGACCAAGCCCAAGGTGGTGGTGCTCATGCTGATCACCTCGCTGGCGGGCATGTTCCTGGCCACCCGGGCGGGCGTCAGCTGGAGCGTGCTGTTGTTCGGCAACCTGGGCATCGGCCTGTGCGCGGGTGGCGCAGCGGTGGTCAATCATGTGGTGGATCGGCGCATCGATGCGTTGATGGCGCGCACCCACAAACGGCCTTTGGCCCAAGGCCGAGTCGAGCCCCTGCCGGCGCTGTTGTTCGCCTTGGCCCTGGCCCTGTTGGGCATGGTTCTGCTGCTTGTGTTCACCAACGCCCTCACCGCCTGGCTGACCCTGGCCTCATTACTCGGTTATGCGGTGCTCTACACTGGCTTTCTCAAGCGCGCCACGCCCCAGAACATCGTCATCGGTGGCCTGGCCGGAGCCGCTCCACCGTTGCTCGGCTGGGTGGCGGTAAGCGGCCATGTCAGCGCCGAACCCTTGCTGCTTGTGCTGATCATTTTTGCCTGGACCCCGCCGCATTTCTGGGCGCTGGCCATCCACCGCAAGGAGGAATACGCCAAGGCCGATATCCCGATGTTGCCGGTGACCCACGGCGAGTACTACACCAAGCTGCATATCCTGCTGTACACCCTGGTCTTGCTGGCAGTGAGCCTGCTCCCGTATGCCATCCACATGAGTGGCCCGCTGTACCTGGCCTGTGCCCTGGCTTTGGGCCTGCGCTTCCTGCATTGGGCCTGGGTGTTGTACCGTAGCAGCCGGCCGCACGCAGCGATCGGCACCTTCAAGTACTCTATCGGCTACCTGTTCGCGCTGTTCATTGCGTTGCTTCTTGACCACTACCTGTTGCTGAACCTATGACCCGAACCCAGAAAACCGTCTTCATCCTCGTTGCCCTGGTCGCGTTGATCATGGGCCTTACCGTCAACAAGGTGCTTAATGGTCGTGACCAGCCCAACCCTGCCGAACTGATCGATGCGGGCATCATCCTGCTGCCGCAGAGCCGCGCCGTGGCCGATGTCACCATGACCAACCAGGACGGCCAGCCGGTGCAGATGGATGCCCTCAAGGGCAAATGGTCGCTGCTGTTCTTTGGCTACACCTACTGCCCGGATATCTGCCCGACCACCCTGGCCCAGCTGCGCCAGGTGAAGAGCGAGCTGCCCAAGGATGCCGTCGACCGGCTGCAGGTGGTGTTGGTGAGTGTGGACCCTGACCGCGATACGCCGAACCAGCTGAAGCAGTATCTGGGCTATTTCGACAAGGACTTTGTCGGGGTGGCGGGGTCGATCGAGGATACCCAGAAGCTGGCCAATGCCTTGAGCATTCCGTTCATTCCTGCGGACACCAGCAAGCCGGGGTATACCGTGGATCACAGCGGTAACCTGGCGATTGTCGGGCCGGATGGGCGGCAGCGCGGGTTCATTCGGGCGCCGTTCAACAACCAGAAGCTGGGGGCGCAGCTGCCGGGGCTGGTCAAGCGGGATTGAGTCAGCCCCAAAAGCTTCGCGGGTAAACCCGCTCCTACAACGATGGGTGTAGGGGCGGGTTTACCCGCGAAGAGTCCAGCGTGATAGTTCGGCTCAGAACGCCGGAACCACAGCGCCTTTGTACTTCTCGATGATGAACTGCTTCACCTCTGGCGAGTGCAGTGCAGCCGCCAGTTTCTTCATGTCGTCCGAGTCCTTGTTGTCCGGGCGGGCAACCAGAATGTTCACGTAAGGCGAGTCGCTGCCCTCGATGGCCAGCGCGTCTTTTTCCGGGTTCAGCTTGGCTTCCAGCGCGTAATTGGTGTTGATCAGGGCGGCATCTACCTGGGTCAGCACGCGCGGGATGGTGGCGGCTTCCAGCTCACGGAACTTCACGTTTTTCGGGTTCTCGGCAACATCCTTCACGGTCGACAGGATGTTCTTGTTGTCCTTGAGCTTGATCACGCCAGCCTTGTCCAGCAGCAGCAAGGCGCGGCCGCCGTTGGTGGCGTCGTTGGGGATGACCACGGTGGCGCTGGAGGACAGCTCGTCGAGCTTCTTGATCTTGGTCGAATACACGCCCAGTGGCTCGATGTGCACGCCAGTCACGCTCACCAGGTTTGTGCCCTTGGCCTTGTTGAACTCATCCAGGTAAGGCTGGTGCTGGAAGAAGTTGGCGTCCAGGCGCTTTTCGGCCACCTGCACGTTCGGCTGGATGTAGTCGGTGAATTCCTTGACCTTCAGCTCTACGCCTTCTTTCGCCAGTTGTGGTTTGACGAAGTTGAGGATCTCGGCGTGCGGCACCGGGGTGGCGGCGACGGTGAGGGTATCGGCCTGGGCCGAGAAGGCCGCGACAGCGGCAGCGACAGCAAGCAGCTTCTTCATTGATCACTCCTTGTGAGGGCCGCGACGGCCCCCGAACGGGTCGGCCAGGCCGACCCCATTGGGGTTACTTACGGGAAAAATGCACGACCAGTTTGTCGCCCACGCTCTGCAGTACTTGAACCAGTACCAGCAGCAGTACCACGGTCACTACCATCACATCTGTCTGGAAACGCTGGTAGCCGAAGCGGATAGCCAGGTCGCCAAGGCCACCGGCACCCACCACACCGGCCATGGCGGTGTAAGAAACCAGGGTAATGGCGGTTACGGTAATGGCCGCGAAGATGCCCGGACGGGCCTCCGGCAGCAGCGCACTGGTGATGATCTGGCGGGTGGTGGCACCCATTGACTGGGTGGCCTCGATGATGCCGCGGTCCACTTCACGCAGGGCGGTTTCAACCAGGCGCGCAAAGAACGGCGTGGCACCCACTACCAGCGGCGGGATGGCGCCCGCAACGCCCAGCGAGGTACCGGTGATCAGCACGGTGATCGGGATCATCACGATCAGCAAAATGATGAATGGCAGCGAGCGCAGGATGTTGACCACCAGCGACAGCAGCGCATAGACGCCTTTTTGTTCGAACATCTGCTTTGGCCCGCAGAGGAACAGCAGCACACCCAGTGGCAGGCCCAGCAGCACGGTGAAGAACAGCGAGCCGAACAGCATGATCATGGTATCGACGGTGGCCAGCCAGATCTCGGCCCAGTCGACGTTGGCGAAGAAACTCAGGGCGTCCATCAACGCATTACCTCCATATGTACGTCAGCTGCCTTGAAGCGGGCGAACGCCGCTTCCATGTCTCCGCCGATCAGGGCGAGAGTGAGCTGGCCATAGGGGACATCCTTGATGCGGTCGATACGCCCGGCGAGGATGCTGTAGTCGACACCGGTTTCGCGGGCCACGGTGCCCAGCAGCGGCGCGTAGGTGGCGTCGCCCTGGAAGGTCAGGCGTACGATGCGGCCTGGAACGTGGGCAAAGTCGTCGCGCTGCTCGCCTTCGTCGACCTGCTCGTCTTCCTGGACGAAGCGCTTGGTGGTGGGGTGCTGCGGGTGCAGGAACACCTCGGCCACCGAGCCTTGCTCGACGATCTTACCGGCGTCCATCACTGCCACGCAGTCGCAGACACGGCGGATCACGTCCATCTCGTGGGTGATCAGCACGATGGTCAGCTTCAGTTCACGGTTGATCTCGGCCAGCAGTTGCAGGACTGAGGCCGTGGTTTGCGGGTCGAGGGCACTGGTGGCCTCGTCGCATAGCAGGATCTTCGGGTTGGTCGACAGGGCGCGGGCGATACCGACGCGCTGCTTCTGGCCACCGGACAGCTGTGCCGGGTACTTCTTGGCGTGGTCCGACAGGCCAACGCGAGCCAGTAGCTCGGTGACGCGCTTGTCGATTTCGCTGCGCGACAGCTCCCCGGCCAGGGCCAGCGGCAGGGCGACGTTGTCGGCGACGGTCTTGGAGGCCAGCAGGTTGAAGTGCTGGAAAATCATCCCGACCTGCTGGCGGAAGCCGCGCAACTGGCTGGCGTTGAACGCGGTGACGTCTTCGCCGTCGACGATGATCTTGCCGCCGGAGGGTTCCTCCAGGCGGTTGATCAGGCGCAGCATGGTGCTTTTGCCGGCGCCGGAATGGCCGATCAGGCCGAACACCTGGCCATCTTCGATGGTCAGGCTGGTCGGATTCAGTGCGGGGATTTCCCTACCGGCAACGCGGTAGGTTTTATGTACCTGTTGGAACTCGATCACGTAGCGAACCTTGTGGGGCGCATTGAAATTTGGGTCAGCGGTTAGCTGGGGTCGCGCATTTTAGCCTTTTCCCATAGCTGTTCTTAGCATTTATTTCGTCATGTACCAATCCATCGGGCATATCGCGACAACCGGTAATCCTGATTGAACGCTCGGCAACGCCCTCCAGTCACTACTTGCACAAGCCCTGAACGGGCACGCCTTAAGACTGATGAGGAGAGCCGATCATGCCCAGCAAGAAAACGGATGCGCCCAAGCACAGCGAGGCCGCCGGTACCCAGACCCCCGACCGGGCCAACACCAATGCCAAGCTGCAGAGCCTGGAGGCCGACCGCAGCGATGCGACCGGGCATGCGCTGCGCACCAACCAAGGCGTGCGCATTGCTGACAACCAGAACTCCCTCAAGGCGGGTGATCGCGGGCCGTCGCTGCTTGAAGACTTCATCATGCGCGAGAAAATCACCCACTTCGACCATGAGCGTATCCCCGAGCGCATCGTGCACGCCCGCGGTACCGGGGCACACGGGTTCTTCCAGAGCTATGGCAACCACGCCGAGCTGACCAAGGCCGGCTTCCTGCAAGATCCGGAAAAGATCACCCCGGTTTTTGTCCGCTTCTCGACGGTTCAGGGCCCACGCGGTTCTGGCGACACGGTGCGAGATGTGCGGGGCTTTGCCGTCAAATTCTATACAGATGAAGGCAATTTCGACTTGGTCGGCAACAACATGCCGGTGTTTTTCATTCAGGATGCCATCAAGTTTCCCGATTTTGTCCACGCGGTTAAGCCAGAGCCACACAACGAGATACCTACCGGCGGTTCGGCTCATGACACCTTCTGGGATTTCGTCTCGCTGGTGCCGGAGTCGGCTCATATGGTCATGTGGGCCATGTCTGACCGCGCCATCCCGCGCAGCCTTCGAATGATGGAAGGCTTTGGCGTGCATACTTTTCGCCTGATCAATGCCAAGGGCGTGGCCAGCTTCGTCAAGTTTCATTGGAAACCAAGCCAGGGCGTGCATTCCCTGCTGTGGGACGAAGCCCAGAAACTGGCGGGCAAGGACACCGACTTCCAGCGCCGTGACCTATGGGAAGCCATCGAAACCGGTGACTACCCGGAATGGGAACTGGGCGTGCAGATTGTGCCTGAGGCCGACGAACACAAATTCGATTTCGACCTGTTGGACCCGACCAAGATCATCCCGGAGGAACTGGTGCCCGTCACGCCGCTGGGCAAGATGGTGCTCAACCGCAACCCGGACAATTTCTTTGCCGAGGTCGAACAGGTGGCGTTCTGCCCGGGCCATATCGTGCCGGGTATCGACTTTACCAACGACCCGCTGCTGCAGGGCCGACTGTTCTCGTACACCGATACCCAGATCAGCCGCCTGGGTGGGCCGAACTTCCACCAGATCCCGATCAACCGGCCGGTATCGCCGAACCACAACAACCAGCGTGATGCGCTGCACCAGCACGTCGTGCACAGGGGGCGGGCGTCCTACGAACCCAACTCGATTGACGGCGGCTGGCCGAAGGAAACCCCGCCTGCGGCGCAAGACGGCGGTTTCGAGAGCTATCAGGAGCGTATTGATGCGCACAAGATTCGCCAGCGCAGTGAGTCGTTCGGCGATCACTTCTCGCAGGCTCGGCTGTTCTTCCAGAGCATGAGCCCGACTGAGCAACAGCACATCATCAAGGCTTACAGTTTCGAATTGGGCAAAGTCGAGCGTGAACATATCCGCGCCCGGGAAGTGAATGACATTCTCGCCAACATCGACTTGAAGCTGGCGGCGGCGGTTGCGGCCAACCTGGGCCTCCCCGCGCCGAAAGCGGGTACGGTGCAGGTAAAGGGTAGCCAGCCGGCGCAATCGCCTGCGTTGAGCCAGATGAACCACCCAGGTTCGGTGGGTATCAAGGGGCGCAAGATTGCCGTGCTGGTGGCAGATGGCGTGGACGCTGCCAGCGTAGACAAACTGGTCAAAGCCCTGGAAGCGCACAGTGCCCGGCCGATGCTGCTGGGCCCGACCTCGGCGCCGGTGAAGGCGGCGGATGGCAAGCAACTGCCGGTAGCGGCGTCGATGGAGGGGATGCCTTCGATCATGTTTGACGGGATTGTCGTGCCTGCGGGCAAGGCTTCTACGGATGCACTGGCGGCTAGCGGATTGGCCAAGCACTTCTTGCTGGAGGGATACAAGCACCTGAAGGCGCTGGTGCTGACCAAGGAATTGGTGAAAGCGTTGGGGCTCAAGGAGGATAAGGGGCTGTTGCTCGGGGATGAGCAGAAGGCAATGGATGCCTTTGTCAAAGCGGTTGAAGGCCACCGGGTGTGGGAACGGGAAGCGGCTGCTGAAGCTGTTCCTGCCTGATAAGGCCTTTTCGCGGTTAAACCCGCTCCTTCTGTAGAAGCGGGTTTAACCGCGAAGCTTTTACTGCCGATGCGGGACCAGCACCACCTGTGCCGGCAGCGAGCGCTGGATCTGATGCTTCTGCTTCAGCTCAAACCCACTGTCAATCTTGCGCACGCGCTTTTCCAGCAAGGTCTTCAGCCAAGGCGCATCTCCGGTGCGCGGCACCTGGAATACCACCTCACACTGGTAACTCACCACATCGGCGGCAATGTCGTCCAGTTGGCGGCGCAGCGCGCGGCTGTCAGTGGTCTTCAAGGCCACCACGGTACTTGGCGCTGTCGGGTCGATGATGCGTGCCTTGGGCTTGGCTTCGGCGGCTTTCAGCGCAGCTTCCGCCTTTTCCAGCTCGGCCTTGCGGGCCTGGGTCACAGCATCCCCGCCGGTCACCGCTGGCGCCTGCGGCATCAGTGCCCGGGCACGGGCCAGCGCGGTAGCTGCCGCGTTCACATCGCCCTTCTGCAGGACGATCTGGCTACGTTGCAAGTAGGCTTCGGCCAGTTGGCGCTGGTATTGCTCCAGGCGTGCATCATCCGGCGACTGGGCCTGCAGTGCTGCAAGCTGGTCTTCGGCGGTAGCCAGCTCATTGCTGGCGATGTTCTGTTGCAACTGCTGCCAGGCATCTGCTTGGGCAGGTGCGGTGGCCTGGTCGACCGGCGCATTGGAACAGGCAGCCAGGATCAGGGAAAACGCGGCAACAAGCAGATAACGGGAGGCGAACGGCTTCATTCCTGCGACTCTCTATTTGCGCAAAAAGCGAGCAAGTCTACACCCAGGTGCGCACGCTCGAAAATAGGCCTTACAGACCCTTTACCGGCCAAAGGTTGCAAGGTGTGCCTGCACACACCCTGCCTCTCAGCGTTTTGGCAGGGCCAGGCTCAGCAAGAATAGCACCGCGGCGCAGACCACGATCGACGGCCCGGCGGGGGTGTCCTTGAACCAGGACATGGCCAGACCGCCGCAGACCGCGGTGACGCCCAGCAGGCTGGCACCCAGGGCCATTTGCTCTGGTGAGCGGGCGTGCCGCTGTGCCGCAGCCGCAGGGATGATCAGCAGCGAGGTGATCAGCAGCACGCCAACGATTTTCATGGCAACTGCAATCACCACTGCAATCAGCAGCATCAGCGCCATGCGTAGGCTGGCCACGGGCAGGCCTTCGACCATGGCCAGCTCTTCGTGCACGGTAACTGCCAGTAGCGGCCGCCACAGCATAGCGAGCAGCAGCAGGACCAGTGCACTGCCGCCGAGGATCCAGGCCAGGTCGGTTGGGCTGATGGCCAGCAGATCGCCGAACAGGTAAGCCATCAGGTCGATGCGCACATCGTGCATGAAGCTCAGCACCACCAGGCCCAGCGACAAGGTGCTGGGGGCCAGGATGCCCAGGAGGGTGTCGGAGGCCAACGGCTGGCGTTGCTGCAATGTCACCAGCAGAATCGCCAGCAACAGGCAGCCCACGGTTACCGCCAGTGCCGGGCTGACATCCAAGGCGAAACCCAGGGCTACACCGAGCAGGGCGGCGTGAGACAGGGTGTCGCCAAAGTAGGCCATGCGCCGCCATACCACGAAGGAGCCCAGTGGGCCTGCAACCAGTGCCAGGGACAAGCCGGCAAGCAAGGCGTAGAGAAGAAAGTCAGCCATGCTTGCAGTGCTCTCCGTGAACATGGGTGCCAGGGGCGACCACCGAGCCATGCAGGTCGTGGCTGTGGTCGTGATGGTGGTGGTAGATGGCCAGGCTCGGTGCGGTCTTGCCGAACAGTTCGACGAACGCCGGGTCACCGCTGACTTGCTCGGGGTGGCCCGAGCAGCATACGTGGCGGTTCAGGCACACCACCTGGTCGGTGGCGCTCATGACCAGGTGCAGGTCGTGGGACACCATCAGCACGCCGCAGCCGTGGCGGTCACGCAGGCGGGTGATGAGGTTGTAAAGCTCGGTCTGGCCGACTACGTCTACTCCTTGTACCGGTTCGTCGAGCACCAGCAACTGGGGTTCGCGCAGCAAGGCGCGGGCCAGCAGCACGCGTTGCATTTCGCCGCCGGAAATAGTCTGGATCGGGCTGTCGATGACTTGCTCGGCGCCCACTTCCTGCAGCGCCGACAAGGCTGCCGCGCGGTCTACACCTGGCACCAGGCGCAGGAAGCGCAGCACCGACAGCGGCAGTGTGGCATCAACCTGAATCTTCTGGGGCATGTAGCCAATCCGCAGCTTGGGCTTGCGCCATACCTTGCCGCGATGTGGCTTGAGCAGGCCAAGTACGGCGCGCACCAAGGTAGTCTTGCCCGCCCCGTTGGGGCCAATCAGGGTGACGATCTGGCCTGGGGCGACCGACAGGTCGATGCTGTCGAGCACCGACTCGCCGCCAAAGGTGACGCCGACCTGCTCCAGGCGAATCAGGGCGTCGCTCATGCCGCGCTCCGGCAGCTACCGCACAGGCCGACCACTTCCACGGTCTGGGTCTCGACCGTGAAACCCACGCCTTTGGCGCTGTTGATGATGGCCTCGCTGATGCTGCTCTGTTCAAGCTCGATGGCCACATGGCAGGCCCGACAGATCAGAAACTGGCCTTGGTGCACGTGCTCGGGGTGGCTGCAGCCGATGAAAGCGTTGAGCGACGCGATGCGATGCACCAGGCCGTTTTCCAGCAGGAAGTCCAGCGCGCGGTACACCGTGGGCGGCGCGGCGCGGCGGCCGTCCTGCTCACTGAGCACCGCGAGGATGTCGTAGGCACCCAGCGGCTTGTGGCTCTGCCACACCAGCTCCAGCACACGGCGGCGCAGGGCGGTCAGGCGCAGGCCCTGGCGGGTGCACAAGGCGTCGGCTTCAGCCAGTGCGCTGTGTACGCAATGGGAGTGGTCGTGAGGACGGTTGGCCAGCGGTGTGATGGACATGGGCAGCGACGGTTCCGGACAGAGACGTTATTATGTTACCTGTTTCTGACGACTCGAGTATTCACCGTGTCCCGATTCCTGGTTCTGTTTGTCGCTTTCATCGCATTATCCGCGCAGGCCGACGTGCGTGTGCTCACCAGTATCAAGCCCCTGCAGCAGATTGCCGCTGCCGTGCAGGATGGTGTTGGCAGCCCTGAAGTGTTGCTGCCGCCCGGGGCTTCACCGCACCACTATGCGCTGCGCCCCTCCGACGTGCGGCGGGTAGGCGATGCCGACCTGCTGTACTGGATCGGCCCGGACATGGAGAACTTCCTTCCGCGTGTGCTGGGAAGCCGTAGCAAGGCCACAGTGGCTGTGCAGTCGCTGCCGGGCATGAAGCTGCGCCACTTTGGCGAGGACAGCCATTCCCACGAGGAAGAAGACCACAGCGACCACGACCATGATCACCGCCCAGGCAGTCTTGATGCACACTTGTGGCTATCGTCGGTCAATGCGCGAGTAATCGCAGCAAAAATGGCAGCTGACCTGGCCCAGGTCGATCCGGCCAATGCGGCTCGCTATCAGCGCAACCTGAAGGCCTTCGATGGACGCCTGGATGCGTTGGACGGGCGTATCAAGGCGCGTGTGGCAGGTATTGCCGGCAAGCCGTACTTCGTCTTCCATGAAGCCTTCGATTATTTTGAGGCTGAATATGGCTTGAAGCACGCGGGCGTGTTCAGCGTAGCGTCCGAGGTGCAGCCTGGGGCGCAACATGTGGCGGCCATGCGCCAGCGCCTGCAGGAAGTAGGGAAGACCTGCGTGTTCAGCGAGCCGCCACTGCGGCCGCGATTGGCCGAGACCCTGACTGCCGGGTTGCCGGTGCGCCTGGCCGAGCTGGATGCCCTGGGCGGCACCGATCCGGTGGATGGCAAAGGGTATGAGCGCTTGCTCGAGAAACTGGGCGGTGACCTGGCAGGCTGCCTGGAACAGTTGTAAGCCTGTCCCGGCCCCTTCGCGGGTGAACCCGCTCACACAGGTACTGCACAGGCCTCAAGGCTGTCGCTATCCCTGTGGGAGCGGGTTCACCCGCGAAGAAGCAGACGCGGTCTACAGAGCGAACGGCAGGTGCAAAGCCACCTGCTGGCGCTGCGCCAGACGCACTTCGAACTCGCCCGGATCGTGGATCATCACATCCATCCCGGCAAACGACTCGGCCGCAATCAGGCGCGACAGCCAGAACCGCACGCAGCCTACCCGCAACATTTCCGGCCACAGCTCGGCTTCGGCTGCAGTGAACGGCCGTAGTGCCGCATAGGCTGCCAGCAGCGCCTGGGCGCGTGGTACATCTACCGCGCCCTGCTCATCCAGGCACCAGTCGTTCACGGTGATGGCGATGTCATACAGCATCGGCCCGGAGCAGGCATTGTAGAAGTCGATCACACCGGTCAGGTGGGTGCCTTCGAACATCACGTTGTCGCGGAACAGATCGGCATGCAGGTTAGCCCGCGGCAAGGCCAGAATCTGCGCCTTGTGTGCGCTGATTTCGTCCAGCGCCGGCTGCAGCAATGTGGCTTGCTCTGCAGTCAGGCGTGGCAGTAGCTCGGCACCCGAGGCCAGCATCCAGTCCAGGCCGCGGTCGGTGCGGCGCTCGATGATGTGCTCGCGGGTGGCCAGGTGAATGTGTGCCAGTAGCTCGCCGACCTGGGCGCAGTGCTGGTTGTTGGGGGCCTTGATGTGCTTGCCCGACAGCCTGGGCTGCAGCAATGCCGGCTTGCCGCACAGCTCGCGCAGGCCGTTGCCGTCGCGGTCACGAATGGCATAGGGCACCGGCATGTCGGCGGCGTGCAGGGTGTCGAGCAGCTCGATGAAGAACGGCATGTCCTCGCTGGGCCCACGCTCGATCAGCGTCAGGACGAACTCCCCCTGTTCGAGGCTGACGAAGAAATTGCTGTTCTCGGTACCGGCGGCAATGCCCTGGAAGTCGAGCAGACGGCCCAGCTCGTACGGCGCCAGAAAGGTTTCCAGCTCAGGCCGGGTCACGGGGGTGAAGACTGACATGATGAAAAATTGCCCATACGGGCACTTCCGCCGGGAAGTGCCGGGTTGATGTGAACGGTGCGCGTCAGCTTACCACTCGAAGATCTTCCAGGACGGAATCAGCATGTCCGGCTGGTCGGATCGAATGAAATTGGCATCAGTGCCATCGGCGCGTACCAGAAAATAAGGCTTGCCGTTTTTCGGCGTGATCTTGATCGCATACAGGAAGCCGTTCTGCCGGTATTCCTGGATGGTTCTATCGCCTTCCGTGCGAATGGTCACCTCGGGATCGGCCGAGGGGGCGTCGTCCGCCGCCAGGGTGACGACAGGCGTGGTTGCCAACAGGCCGAGCAGTAACAGGCGATTGAGTGTGCGCATGATAACCTAGTCCCTTTGTCGTCAATGATTCTGGCTATTCTAGCGCCGGACCCGTCGAAAAGGTTGATTCTGCTCATGAGCCAAGCGCCCCTCGTCCTGGTGGACGGTTCCTCCTACCTTTATCGCGCCTTCCACGCGCTGCCGCCGCTGACCACGTCCAAGGGCATGCCGACCGGTGCGGTGAAGGGTGTGCTGAACATGCTCAAGAGCCTGCGCAAGCAATACCCCGACAGCCTGTTCGCCGTGGTGTTCGACGCCAAGGGCGGCACTTTCCGCGATGCCATGTTCGCCGAGTACAAGGCCAACCGCCCCAGCATGCCGGACGACCTGCGGGTACAGATCGAGCCGCTGCACGCCAGCGTCAAGGCGCTGGGCTACCCACTGCTGTGCGTGGAGGGAGTCGAGGCTGACGACGTGATCGGCACCCTGGCGCGCAGCAGCGCCGCACTGGGTCGCCCGGTGATCATCTCGACCGGTGACAAGGACATGGCGCAACTGGTGGACGGGCACATTACCTTGGTCAACACCATGACCGGAAGCGTGCTGGACGTGGCTGGCGTGCACGAGAAATTCGGCGTCGGCCCGGAACACATTATCGACTTCCTGGCCCTGATGGGTGACAAGGTCGACAACATCCCCGGCGTACCGGGCGTGGGTGAAAAAACGGCGGTGGGGCTGCTGACCGGCATCGGCGGCGGTCTCAGCGACCTTTACGCCAACCTGGACAAGGTGCCAACGCTGGCCATTCGCGGCGCCAAGACTTTGCCGGCCAAGCTGGAGGAGCACCGCGACGCGGCATTCCTGTCCTACGAACTGGCCACCATCAAGGTTGACGTGCCACTGGATGTGGAGGTCGAGGCGCTGGTGTGCGGTGAACCTGACCGCGAGGCACTGCTGGCGTTGTACACCGAGATGGAGTTCAAGAGCTGGGTTGCCGAAGTGCAGCGCGATGCGGCCAAGGCTGGTGATGATGTCGCCCCTGCCGCGGAGCCGGCGGCCAAGGTCGAGCCTAGGTACGAAACCATTCTCGACCAGGCCCGTTTCGACGCCTGGCTGGAGAAGCTGCGCCAGGCACCGCTGTTCGCCTTCGACACCGAGACCACCGGCCTGGACGCCCAGCAGGCGCAGTTGGTCGGTCTGTCGTTCGCTGTCGAGCCGCATGAAGCGGCCTATGTGCCGCTGGCCCACGATTACGAAGGCGCGCCCGTCCAGTTGGACCGCGAGGCCGTGTTGCTGGCGCTGAAACCACTGCTGGAGGACCCGGCCAAGGCCAAGGTCGGGCAGAATGCCAAGTACGACATCAACATCCTCGCCAATGGCTCCCCCGCCATCGAGATGCGCGGCGTGGCCTACGACACCATGCTCGAGTCGTATGTGCTGAACTCCACCGCCACCCGCCATGACATGGACAGCCTGGCGCAAAAGTACCTTGACCACACCACGATCGCCTTCGAGGACATCGCCGGGAAAGGTGCCAAACAGCTCACCTTCAACCAGATCAACCTGGACAAGGCCGGCCCCTACGCCGCCGAAGACGCCGACATCACCCTGCGTCTGCACCACGCTTTGCAGGCCCGCCTGGCACAGACGCCGAGCGTGCAACCGGTGCTGATGGATATCGAGATGCCGCTGGTGCCGGTGCTGGCCAGGATCGAGCGCCAGGGTGCTCTGGTCGATGCCGAACTGTTGAAAGTACAGAGCGGTGAGCTGGGCGTGAAGATGGCTGCGCTTGAGCTGCGTGCCTACGAGCTCGCCGGTGAGGCGTTCAACCTCGGCTCGCCCAAGCAACTGGGCGCGATCCTTTACGACAAGCTGGGCATGCCGGTGCTGAGCAAGACTGCCAAGGGCCAGCCATCCACCGCCGAAGCAGTGCTCGACGAACTGGCCGAGCAAGGTTACCCGCTGCCAGAGGTGCTGATGCAGTACCGCAGCCTGAGTAAGCTCAAGAGCACCTATACCGACAAGTTACCGGGGCAGATCAACCCGCGCACCGGGCGTATCCATACCTCCTACCAGCAGGCCGTGGCGGCCACCGGGCGGTTGTCGTCGAGCGACCCGAACCTGCAGAACATCCCGATCCGCACCGCAGAAGGCCGGCGTATCCGCCAGGCGTTCGTCGCCAGCCCGGGTTACAAGCTTCTGGCGGCGGACTATTCACAGATCGAGCTGCGCATCATGGCCCACCTGGCCAAGGACGAAGGCTTGCTGCATGCCTTCCGCAACGACCTGGACGTGCACCGCGCTACGGCAGCCGAAGTGTTCGGAGTGGCTCTGGAAGACGTCACCACCGACCAGCGGCGCAGCGCCAAAGCCATCAACTTCGGCCTGATCTACGGCATGAGCGCCTTTGGCCTGGCCAAGCAGATCGGCGTCGACCGCAAGCAGTCACAGGACTACATCGACCGCTATTTTACCCGCTACCCGGGCGTGCTGGCCTATATGGAGCGCACCCGCGCTCAGGCGGCCGAACAAGGCTTTGTCGAAACCCTGTTTGGCCGCCGGCTGTACCTGCCTGACATCAATGCCAAGAACCCTGCGCTGCGCAAGGGCGCCGAGCGCACGGCGATCAACGCGCCGATGCAGGGTACTGCTGCCGACATCATCAAGCGGGCCATGGTCAAAGTAGACAACTGGTTGAGCGAGAGCGGGCTGGATGCCCGGGTGATCCTGCAGGTACACGACGAATTGGTGCTCGAGGTACGCGAGGACCTGGTGCAGCAGGTGAAAGATGAAATTCGCCAGCACATGAGCCAGGCCGCGCAGCTGGATGTGCCGCTGCTGGTCGAGGCGGGAGTTGGTGCGAATTGGGACGAAGCTCACTGATTGAGCAGGTAAAACTGTGTAGGATCTGCGGCGTAGTGACGCGGATCCTGGCACTGCTCAGTGCCGTGGATGCTTAAGTTTCATGAAACTATCGCAAATAGTTTTATGGGCTTCGGAACTAAACCGGTGAAGCGGAACTCAGAGTAACTGAATGGCTGGTGAAGCCCTTCGATGCTCCTATGTTGTGTTAAGTGTTGGCAGATATCTGGACCCCGCCCTAGCGGTCCGGACTTGGACCCCGAACTTCCCCCTCCCCATACGAAGTCCGGGGTTTTTTTTGCCCGGAATTTGACGGTTGGCTTGTACTGAGCCCCGTAGGAGCGGGTTTACCCGCGAATGCGAGGTCGAATACACCGCTGCATTCGCGGGTAAACCCGCTCCTACAAGGGCCTGCGCCCAATCACCAAAGCGTGTCCAACCCCGATCAGGTGTAGGAGCGGGTTTACCCGCGAATACGGTAGTGGCGGCAACGGTGAACGGCGGGTGGAGAGCAGGCCCGGCCCTTTCGCGGGTAAACCCGCTCCTACGGGGCAGGCGCAAACCACTAAACGACCGGCTTGTCTTCCAGTTCCATCCAGTCTGCCAGCACCCGGTAGGCGTCTTCCACGCCCAGACGCTTGGGTGCCGAGAACAGCTGGATGGTCACGCCATCGCCCCAGCCCTTGCGGATTTCCGACTGCACTTTCAGCAATGTGTTCTTGCCCGCGCCGTGGGTCAGCTTGTCGGCCTTGGTCAGCAGGATGTGCATCGGCATGCTGCTGGCCTTGGCCCAGTCGAGCATCATCTTGTCGAAGTCGGTCATCGGGTGACGCACGTCCATCATCAGGATCACGCCACGCAGGCACTCACGGCTGCCCAGGTAGGCTTCCAGGTGTTTCTGCCAGTGCTGCTTGAGCGGAATCGGGACTTTTGCATAACCATAGCCCGGCAGGTCGACCAAACGCCGTTCATCGTCCAGACTGAAGAAATTCAACAGCTGGGTGCGCCCGGGAGTTTTCGAGGTACGCGCCAGGCTGGCATGAGTCAGGGTATTGAGGGCGCTGGATTTGCCGGCGTTGGAACGGCCGGCAAAAGCCACCTCGTAACCCTGGTCGTCCGGGCATTGTTCGACCTTGGCTGCGCTGAGGGCGAATTTGGCTTTCTGGCAGAGGCCGAGGATGGGGTTCTTGACTTGCATGGGATATCCGATGTGGGTGTTGCCTGACTTTGTAGAGCCAAGCCTGGCAAGCGGTGTCGTTTCCGTTTGGATGGCGGAAGTATATAATGCCCCAGTTTTTGTGTGCTCATTCTCCCAGCGAAGGAGAACGGGCATGGGGTGTCGAACAATAGCTCGCGCAACAGAACGCAGCGCGGCCCCCAACCCTGAAGGTCGTTCCGCATGGCGAAATGGCTGCTTGCTGTCGGTATGTTCCTGCCGTTTTTCAGCGCACAGGCTACACAGGATCCCGAGGTGTTGTACAACCGCACGTGTGCGGCCTGTCACACCGGGCAGTTGCCACAGGCACCCAGACGGGGTGACCGGGCAGCTTGGGAGCCAAGGCTGGCGCAAGGCATGGATGTACTGGTGAAGCACGTGACCCAGGGTTTCAAGGCTATGCCGCCGCGTGGATTGTGCATGGACTGCAGTGCCGAGGACTACCGTTTGGTCATCCTTTGGATGAGCGGCAGTCCCGATACATAACATTTCACCCTTAGCCGTGTTGGATTAGCTGATGAACAAACTAGTCGTGAGTCTGCTGTTGACCTTGGGTGTCGCTGGTGCGGCCACTGCTGCGCAACCTATCAAAGGCGATGCCGCCGCTGGCCAGGCCAAGACCGCCGTCTGTGGCGCCTGCCACAATCCCGACGGCAACAGCCTGGCACCGAACTTCCCGAAACTGGCTGGCCAAGGCCAGCGCTATCTCGAAAAACAACTGCACGATATCAAATCGGGCAAGCGTACCGTGCTGGAAATGACCGGCATGCTGGCCGCATTCAGCGACCAGGATCTGGCCGATATCGCTGCCTACTTCTCCAGCCAGAAAGGCAGCGTGGGTGCCGCCGATCCCAAGCTGGTCGAGCGCGGCCGTGCGCTGTTCAACGGCGGCGACCTGGAAAAGGGCATGCCGGCCTGCACTGGCTGCCACTCGCCTAACGGTGCGGGCATCGCCCTGGCTGGCTTCCCGCACTTGGGCGGGCAGCACTCGCAGTACGTGGCCAAGCAGCTCACTGACTTCCGCGAAGGCAACCGCACCAACGATGGCGATGCCATGACCATGCGCACTATAGCTGGCAAGCTGAGCAACCATGATATCGAAGCGTTGGCCAGCTACATCCAGGGCCTGCATTAACTTTCGGTTAATGTTGTAGGCCAATGATGAAAGGGCGGCCGGGCTGCCCTTTTTTCCGTCCGCAGCCGTTACACTACAGAACTCGAGCCCTTCCCGGCCTGTCTCAGTGCAGGTCGCGCCGTGGCGACCCATGACTGCTCAGGAGTAAAGCATGCGTAAACTGATTCTCAGCGCTGCGCTGGTCGCCGCCAGCGTATTCGGTATGACTGCCGTTCAGGCCGCCGAGCCTGTTGCTGGCAAGGAATACATCGAGCTGAGCAACCCTGTTCCGGTTTCCGTACCTGGCAAGATCGAAGTCGTCGAGCTGTTCTGGTACGGCTGCCCACACTGCTACCACTTCGAGCCGACCATCAACCCTTGGGCTGAAAAGCTGCCCAAGGACGTCAACTTCAAGCGCGTACCTGCCATGTTCGGTGGCCCGTGGGATGCGCACGGCCAGATGTTCCTGACCCTCGAAGCCATGGGCGTCGAGCACAAGGTGCACGCTGCGGTGTTCGATGCCATTCAGAACCAGCACAAGCGCCTGACCGACAAGAACGACATGGCCGACTTCCTCGCCACTCAAGGCGTTGACAAGGACAAGTTCCTCGCTACCTTCGACTCGTTCGCCATCAAAGGCCAGGTCAAACAGGCCAAGGAACTGGCGAAGAAGTATGAAATCACCGGCGTACCGAGCATGGTCGTCAACGGCAAGTACCGCTTCGACCTGGGTACTGCCGGCGGACCGGAAGGCGTGCTGAATGTCGCCGACCAGCTGATCGACAAGGAGCGCGCTGCCAAGTAGGCGGCGTCACCCATGCCCCGCTTCAGAGCTACGCGTGGCATTGGCCTGCACGAGCCGCAGGTCAACGAGCATCACCTGCAGGCCCCGGGCCTGCCCGAGGATGGTCGTCTGCGGCTGCTCAGTTTCAACATCCAGGTGGGTATAAGCACCGAGCGCTACCGCCATTACCTGACGCGTAGCTGGCAGCACCTGCTGCCGCATAACGGGCGTGCCGGCAACCTGCAGAAAATCGGCAGGCTGCTGGGCGACTTTGATCTGGTGGCCTTGCAGGAGGCCGATGGTGGCAGCCTGCGCTCGGGCTACGTCAACCAGGTCGAACACCTGGCCCACTTGGGGGCCTTCCCCTATTGGTACCAGCAGCTAAACCGCAACCTTGGGCGTTTTGCCCAGCACAGCAACGGCGTGCTCAGCCGCCTGAAGCCGCAACTGCTCGAAGACCATCCGTTGCCTGGCCCGGCCGGGCGTGGTGCGATCCTGGTGCGGTTTGGCGAAGGCGACGATGCACTGATAGTGGTGATGATGCACCTGGCATTGGGGGCCAAGACACGCGCCCTGCAGTTGGGTTATATCCGCGAGCTGATTGGCGGTTACCGTCACCAGGTGCTGATGGGCGACATGAACACCCACGCCACCGATCTGCTCGAGCACTCGCCGCTGCGCGACCTGGGCCTGGTCGCCCCGCAAGTCGAGGCCACTTTCCCCAGCTGGCGACCGCAGCGTTGTCTTGATCATATTCTGCTCAGCTCAAGCCTCACGCTGGAGCGTGTAGAGGTGCTGGCGCAGCCAATTTCGGACCACCTTCCCGTTGCTGTCGAGATTCGATTGCCTGATGCATTGACTGTGGATACGCTGCCGGTTTTGAGCTAATTGCCATCACCGTTTGCGGACCTGGGCATGACTGAAGACGCTGAGCGCTGGAAAGAAAAATACCTTAAAAGCATCGAGCAGCAAGAAAAGCTCGAACGCCGTTGGGATGCCCGTCTTGACCTGCTGCGTCGCGGCTTGGTGCGCACCACCCTGGCTGCCGAAGGCAGCGACAAGGTGGTAGACGAGTGCATGAAGGAAATGCGCGACGTCATTCGCAGCGGCAACATGGACGCTGGCCTCGCCGGTTTGATTCCGCGCCTTGAGAAAGCGGTACTGGATTCTGAACAGCGTCGCGAAGCCCGCATGAACCAGGTCAGCGATGCGCTGACCGCACTGGTTGGCCAACTGCAAGGTCTCCCGTTACCCAGCGATATTTCGCGGTCATTGAAGAAGCTGGCGAAGAAGCTCGACGGCGGGGTTGCCCAGTCACGCGAGCTGCCGCCACTGTTGGGCGAGTTGAGTGGCTTGCAGGGGCGCGCGCTGTCGGCCCTTGGCAAGACGGGTGAAGAAGCCCGACCGGGTTTTCTGCAGCGGTTGTTTGGAAGCCGCGAGGAAGATGCACAGGTAGGCGCAGAGCTTGCCCCGGTGGCGTTGCCAGTTGCAGAGGTTGTGCCCTTGGCAGCCGGCAGTATCGAGCCCTCGCGGCCCGATGACGTCGATGCGCTACAACCGCTGGCGGCCCCTGCTGCTCCGACTGCCGAGGTGGCCGAAGCGCCCGAGCTTGAGCTGGAGGCATTTGGCCCGGCGCTGATCGAAACGACCGAAATGCCGCCAGCCCCGTTGCCACAGCTTAAAGCGCCAGTGCCGGACGCTGCAGTTGCTGCCAGCGAGGCATTGGCTGAAGCAGAACCCTTACAAGCCCTTGAAGAAATCTTTGGTGAAGACGGCCCCTATGCCCTGCCTTATGCAGTGGAGCCGCCTTACAGCCAGGTTGCCGCGCACATCGAGCAGACCCTGATCGGTCTGCTCGATGACCTCAGCCTGCCCGAGCGACACAAGGCTCAGGCGCGGGAAATGCGCGAGCGGGTTGCCCGCGGATTGAACTGGTATGAGCTGATCCCGGTGCTGGATGACTTGGCAGTACTCATGCTGGCAATCACCGACAGCGGCCAGCACGAATTCGAAACCTACCTGCAGCAGCTCAACGAACGCCTGGAAGGTTTCCAGAGCCATCTGCACGAGGCCAGCGCCGGCCATGCTGACAACAGCACCGCTGCCCGGGAGCTGGATAGCCAATTGCGTGAGCACGTCGACGGCCTGCAGAGCAGCGTGCAAGGTGCCGCCGATGTAGACAGCCTCAAGCACATTCTGGAAAACCGCCTGGAAGGCTTGCTGGTGACCATGGACGAGCACAAGCACGAGCGTGATCGCCGCGAGCAGGAATTGGCTGGTCGCCTGCAAGGCTTGTCGGAGCGTGTGGCGAGCATGGAGCATGAGGCGCTTGGCTATCGCGAGCACTTGGAAGAGCAGCGCCAGAAAGCCCTGCTGGACCCGCTCACCGGCCTGCCCAACCGTGCGGCCTGGAGCGAGCGGGTCGAACGCGAAATGCTCGACTGGCAAGAAAACGGCGGCCACCTGGCGATGGCGATTCTTGACCTGGACCATTTCAAGCGCATCAACGACAACTATGGGCATCTGGCTGGGGACAAGGTCCTCAAGATCGTTGCCGACCAGTTGCGCAAGCGCCTGCGGGGTCGTGATTTCATCGCCCGGTTTGGCGGCGAGGAATTCGTCCTGCTGCTGCCGCAGACCACGCCGGCAGTCGCCGCGCAAATGGCCGAGGTGTTGCGCGCCACAGTCGAAGCCTGCCCATTCCACTTCAAGGGTGAGCGGGTGGTGATCACCACCTCCATCGGCCTGGGCGCATTCCGTTCCGGCGAACGCAGTAACCAGGTGCTCAAGCGAGCCGATGCAGCGCTGTACCGGGCAAAGGAGCATGGGCGTAATCGCGTCGAGCAAGGCTAGCCAGCCACCGTCTGTTCGGCAGGCACAGCGCAGGTGAGCACGTTATACTGTAGCGCTCATACGCTGAGGCCACCGACGTGCTTTCCACGCTTAAAAAAACCCTGATTTCCTTTTTGCTGTTGTCTGTTGCCGGTTGCTCGACGGGCCTGCGCATCGACCGCAGTCACCCTTCGGTCAATCAGGACAACCGCATCCAGTTCATTGTCCTGCATTACACCAATGCCTCGCTGGAGCGGTCCCTGGCGCTGCTTACCCATGGCGAGGTCAGCAGCCATTATCTGATCGGCGATGGCCCGGCCACGGTGTATCAACTGGTGGATGAAAACCGTCGTGCCTGGCATGCCGGTGATAGCCAGTGGCAGGGGCGCACCTGGCTGAACTCCTCGTCCATTGGTATCGAAATCGTCAACCCGGGCTTCACCGACACCCCGAAAGGCCGGGTTTGGCACCCTTACAGCGAGGCGCAGATCCAGTCGCTGATCGCACTGCTCAAAGACATTGTCAAACGCAACAACATCGAACCACGCCATATCATCGGCCACAGTGACATCGCCCCGCTGCGCAAGCTGGACCCGGGACCATTGTTCCCGTGGAAGCGCCTGGCCGATGCCGGGCTGGGTGTCTGGCCGGATGCCAACGCCGTGGCACGGCAGCAGGCCTACTTCAGCGCCAACCCGCCAAGCGTTGGCTGGTACCAGCAGGAGCTGGCACGGTTTGGCTATCAGATCGATCAGACCGGCGTGCTGGATGTTGCCACACGCCATGTGATCGCCGCGTTCCAGATGCGCTTCCGCCCGCAGCGCTTCGACGGCATGCCGGATGCGCAGACAGCAGCGATGCTGCAGGTACTTAACCGCATGCGTTGAGTCACGGCGGGCGGGGTATTAGTTGCAGCAGCCTTGCGCTGCGAAGAGGCGGGTTAGGTCGACGCAGTTGTATCGACGTTAATGGTCTCATCGCAACCATAAGGCTGCTTCTACAAAGAGCGTGGGTGGATTGCAGCGAAGCGCCAAACGGTGAGGGTGATTCTTGATTCAGTTGCTATACCTTGGTTATCAACTGGATGCCTTTGATGTCAGCCTTCATCGCCTTGCTGCGCCAAATTTTTTACCGTCCCTGGATGCTGGCCACTTTGGCAGCGCTGGCCAGCGCCGCGGTGTTGCTCTCTGCCAGCATCGGCATTGCCCTGCAACAAATGAAACAAAGCGAAAGCGAACAGATGAATGCCCAGGGCGAGCGTTTTCTGGAACGGCTGGAACAGGTGTTCGGTCAGTTGCGCGAAGGGGTCGACCTGCTGCAGGCCCAACCCCTGCGCGGCTGCAGCCCGGCGATGCTGGCAGCCTTGCAACAGGTTGGCCTGAACTCGCGGTTCATCTATGAAGCTGCTTATGTGGATGGTGATGTTGCCTGCTCCAACCGCGGTGATGAGCGAGCGTTCGTTCCCTTGCGGGCGCCGGATATCCAAGGGCCGACGTACAGCTACTGGCTTAACACCACCACCGAGCCGAACGAGAACCTGGCAGCACTGATGCTGGGTCGGGGCAGGTTTCTGGTTTCTACCTCCCGTGGGCATTTGACCGATGTGGTGGACCTGCCACCGGGCGGCAGCCTGGTCGTGGTGCTGGACAACGGCGCCCGGGCCATTCCGGTGCTCGGGCCGCCACAGGTATGGCCACCGCCCTCGGCCTGGTCGACCAGCCAAAAGTCGCTGCTGGAACTCAGTGACCGGCTGATCTACCGAATGCCGACCAAGTCGCCGGATTACCAGTTGGTGCTGATTGCCCCGAGGGCCAGTCTGCCGCTGAGGATGAACGGCATGCTCTGGTTGCTGTTCCCCGGCAGCGTGCTGGCGGCCTGCTGCATCGGTTGGTTGGTACTCCAGCTGATTCTGCAACGACGGTCGATGAGCTCAGAGTTGCAAAATGCCTTGCGTCGTGGAGAGCTGCAGGTGCTCTACCAGCCAATCATCGAGCTCGACAGCCGGCGCTGTGTGGGCGCGGAGGCCTTGGTGCGGTGGCGCCGCCCGGACGGCACCCTGACCAGCCCGGACCTGTTCATCCCGCTGGCGGAAAATACCGGCCAGATTCGCCAGATCACCGACTTTGTCCTGCAGCGTGTGCTTGAACAGCTAGGACAGCTACTACGTTCGCACCCCAAGCTTTACATATCGATAAACCTGGCGGCCTGCGATGTGATGGTGCCCCGTATTGGCCGGGTGGCGGCGCGCTTGTTGGCCTTGCATCGAGTGGCGCCCAGCCAGATTGCCTTCGAGGTGACCGAGCGCGGCCTGATCGACGTGGTGGTTGCCCGTGACAACCTGCAGGCGCTACGCGCCGTGGGGCACCAGGTGCTGATCGACGATTTTGGTACCGGTTATTGCAGCCTGGCCTACCTGCAAACCCTGCCAGTGGACTGCCTGAAGATCGACAAGGCATTCATCGACGCTCTGGGCCACGATGCCGCCAGTAGCGGCGTGGCCCCGCATATCATCCGCATGGCCCATGACTTGCACCTGCGGGTAATTGCCGAAGGTATCGAGTTCGAGGACCAGGCGGTCCTGCTGAACAGCGAGGGGGTCAATTATGGCCAGGGCTGGCTGTTTGCCCGGCCGCTGAACGCCCGGCAGTTTGCCGAGTTGGTGACTCGCGGACACCTGCCGCGGCGGGTGTAGGTGCGGTAAAGCAGTCAGACCGGCAACGCCATGTAGAACTGGGTCCCCTGCCCCGGCCGGGAAAACACGCCCATGCGCCCTCCGTGCAACTGCACAATCTCCTTGCACAGCGCCAGGCCCAGCCCAGCACCGCCTTTCTTGCGACCTACCTGCACGAAGGGCTCGAAGATGCGCCCTTGCTGCCCATAGGAAATGCCCTCGCCGTTGTCCTCGACGCTGATGATCACCCGTTCCGCATGGCGTCGGGCATGCAGGCGTATGCGCCCGCCGTTGGCAGTGTGGCGGATGGCGTTGTGCAGCAGGTTGTCCAGCACCCGGTCCAGTTGGGCGACGTCGGCCTGGATACGCGGTAGCGGCGGGTCCAGTTCCTTGATCAGTTCGATCTGCTTGTTCGCAGCCTGTTCGGCAAAGCGCAATTGCGCCTGCTCCAGCAGTTCGTCGATGGCACAGGGGGCCAGCTCGAGCTTTTGCAACCCGCTCTGATAACGGGAGAAGTTGAGCAGGTCATTGATCAGTTGGGTCAGGCGCTGCATTTCTTCGCCGATGGTTTCCAGCAGGTCGTACTCGCGGGCCTCGGGCGGGAACTTTACCCGCTCGCGCAGCAGGCCGAAGGCCATGTGCATGCCGGTCACCGGGGTACGCAGTTCGTGGGAGGCGCGCAGCACGAATTCGCTGCGCACCCGCTCGAAGGCCCTTTGCTCGGTCACATCGTGCAGCACCATCACCGCGCCGAGGATTGGCCCCTGCGGGTGGCTGACGGGGGTCAGGCTGTAGGTGAGCAGACGTGATTCTTCATCGACCTCCATGTTCAGGTCGTCCGGTGGGCGGTCGAGGCTGCCCCCGCGCAGAACCTGGCGCAGTTGTTGCTCAAGCTCGGGGCGCTGCAAGGCTTCGACCAGGCTGCTGCCCACGCGGCTGTCGTTCCAGCCCAGCTGACGCTGTGCCACCGGGTTGAGGTGCTCGAGGCGGCCCTGGCGGTCGATGATCAGCAGGCCGTCGTCGATGCTGTCAAGCACGGCTTGTAAACGCTGCTGGCCGGCCAACAGTTCGTCAACGTTGGTGGCCTGGTGCTTGCGCAAGGCATCGGCCATCAGACCAAAACGGCGGGTCAGCTGGTTAAGCTCGGCGGCCTGGGTGACTGGCAAGGTAACGTCGAAATTGCCCTTGCCCAGTTGGTCGGCTGCCTTGGCCAAGGCTTCGATCGGTTGGCCGAAACGCCGGGCGATGTTGTGCGCGGTGATAAAGCCCAGTACCAATACCACCAGCCCCATCAGGCCGAGTACACCACTGACCAGCAAGGCGCGGTCACGGGTGCGTTCCTCGCTACGGGTAATCAGGTCCAATGCCTGCTTGTGGGAATCGATCAGGTCGGTGCGCACCTGATTGAACGCAGCCCCAAGCGGCTGATCGACACCCATGCTGCGAGCGGGTGTGGCGCTGTCGCGATAGGTCTGGAGGAAGGACTGGTAATTGCTGCTGGCCTTGCTGAAACCGGTGCGCTCACCACCTTGCTCCAGCCCTTGGTTGAGCAGGTCCTGGAAGTTGTCCTGCAGCAGCCGTAGGCTTTCCGGGGCGGTGTTTTCATCGAGAATAAGCATCAGCTGTTCGCCCAGGTTCTGGCGCAACTTCAGCCCCACTTCCAGGGCATGGGTGGTATCGCGCACCAGCTGCTGTTGCACTGTAGCCATCTGCAGCATGCTGACCAGGCCCAGCAGCAACCCTAGCAACGCCACAGTGATGAGCGCCGAGATACTAAGGAAAAGCCGCGTGCGCAGCTTCATGGGCGGCCATTTCATAGGTTGTACTGCTTGCGCTTGCGGTACAGGGTAGAAGCATCGATGCCCAAGGTCTTGGCGGCTTGGTCGAGGGTATCGCTGGCGGCCAGTACGGCACCGATATGGGCACGTTCCAGCTCATCCAGGCTAAGCGCGGCACCTACGCGTGGGGCATTGCCGGCGGGTTGTTCGCCCATGCCCAGGTGGCTGATTTCCACGCGTTCCTGCGGGCAGATGATACTGGCCCGTTCCACTACGTTGCGCAGTTCGCGAATGTTGCCGGGCCAGCGGTAATTGAGCAGGGCGGCGCGCGCCTCATCACTGAAACCACGGGCGGGTCGGGAGTATTCCTTGACGAAACGGGCGAGGAAACGGTCGGCCAGGATGAGGATGTCTTCACTGCGCTCGCGCAGGGGGGGCAGGTGCAGGGTAATCACGTTCAAGCGATACAGCAGGTCTTCGCGGAAGCGGCTTTCGCGCACCATCTCTTCGAGGTTGAGGTTGGTGGCAGCCAGGATACGCACATCAGCACGTCGGGTAACCGGGTCGCCGACACGTTCGTATTCCTTGTCCTGGATGAAGCGCAGCAGTTTGGGTTGCAAGGTCAGCGGGAAATCGCCGATCTCGTCGAGGAAGAGTGTGCCCCCGTCAGCCTGGTTCACCCGTCCCAGGGTGCTTTCGCTGGCGCCGGTGAAGGCGCCGCGGGTATGGCCGAATAGCTCGCTTTCCATCAGCTCGGCGTTAAGCGACGGGCAGTTGATGGTCACACAGGCTTTGCGTGCACGCTTGCTCCAGCCATGAATGGCACGAGCCAGCTCGCCCTTGCCGGTACCCGATTCTCCAAGGATGAGGATGTTGGCGTCGGTGATGGCGACTTGGCGGGCAGTTTCAAGCACCGCCATCATGGCCGGGCTATGGGAATCCAGGCCGTCCTTGGGCTTGCGTACTTCACCTTCCAGGGCTTCCAGGCGCGCAGAAAGCTGGCGCACCTCCAGTTGCTTGGCGGTGGCCAGGCGCAACTGGTCGGGGCTGCACGGCTTGACAAGGTAGTCGGCAGCGCCGGCCTGGATGGCGTCTACTGCGGTGTCGATCGCCGAGTGCGCAGTGACGATCACCACCCGCATCCACGGGGCCTGGATACGCATTTGCGCCAGCACGTCGAGGCCGTTGTCTTCACCCAGGCGCAAATCGAGGAAGCACAGGTCGAACACCTGGCGTTGCAGCAGGCTCTCTGCCTGGGCGGCACTGTTGGCCGTGGCCACACTGTAGCCCTCGTCTTCCAAGCAGTAGCGGAAGGTGCGCAGGATTGCGGACTCGTCATCCACCAGCAGAATGCGGCCTTGGTTGTCCTGGGCTGATTCCATTTCCTGTGCTCCTTAGGATAGATCTTTATTTAGTGTGGGAAAAATCGGGCAAGTTGCATGGTCAATTCTGAAGGATTCTGTCCTTTGCATGCTAGCCAATGGCCAAACGATGCCCACGAGCCGCGATTCTTCAATGATTTGCTTAGAGGCACGCGCTGGCACATTGGTTGCGATGATTTTCAGATTTTGCCCACGAAGGAGGCACTGTCATGCCCTTTTCCCTGCGTACAGCCGTTTTGGCCGCCACCCTGCTGCCAATATTTACCCCAGCATTCGCCGACCCTGTGCAGGACGCGCGCCTGGAAGGCGCCCTGCAAACCGCTTTGTCACTGAACCGGATGCTCGACCCATTTCGTATCAAGGTTGAAGTGAACGGCAAGCAGGCGCGGCTTTCCGGTGAGGTGGAGAACGAGGTCGAGCGGCAGTTGGCCGAGGACGTGGCCCGTGCTACCCGGGGCATCGAACAGGTAGAGAACCTGCTGCAGCTTAATACCCAACTGGTGGAGCGTCCGCTGGAGCTGCGTGCCTACGCCCAGCGCCTGGAAGACGTGACCCTGGCGGCTGTGGTGCGTGCTCGGCTGTTGTGGAGCCGTACCACCGAAAAGGCACCTATAGAAGTACAAAGCAGTGAGGGTGTGGTGACGTTGCGTGGCAAGGTCGACAGTGCCGAAGCCAAGGAGCTGGCGGGCGTGCTGGCGCGTACCACCGACGGCGTGTATCTGGTCAACAACCTGGTCAGCCTCGATACCGCCGCCATGGCCAAGGCGCGGGAAACACCAGTGGGCGCGCCAACCGGGCCGCAACCAAGCGACAGCTGGGTCGTCGACAAGATCCAGAGCAGCTATCGCTTCAGTCGCAACCTCGATGGCCTGAACCTGAAGGTGGCCAGCGAAGCAGGCATGGTGCGGCTCTCGGGCGAGGTGGTTAGCGCGGAGCAGAAAACCATCGCTGTGGAGATCGCCCGGCAAATCATCGGCGTACGGGGCGTGGATGCTGACCTGCTGAAGGTGGCCACCAAGGTCGAAGGCTGATCGTGCAATTCGCACGAACCCACAGGCGCCATCGTGCAGGATACGTCCTCGTGGTGTAGTTGCTTATTGTATAACTAGTTGATTTATAACGATTTTATAAAAATCAAAAGGCTGGCATGCAGGCTGCAATTACCTGTTCAGGTTTGAACAAAAATTACAGCAGGAGGAGCCAGCATGAATCGCCAACCCGTCAACCGCTCGCAGAGCGCCGCACTGCCTTTGCGCCAGGTGCTGACACTCGGCATGGCGATGCTGCTGACCTTGGCCGCTGGCCTCTTCTATTACAGCTTGCAGACGGCGCGTCTGGCTGAGCAGGTGGCAGCTCAAACTGCCCTGTTGACGCAGATTCAGGTAACTCGTGCCAACACCTTGGCCAAGGCCGCTGACTGGCAGCCAGCTAGCCAGGCCATTGCCTCACCGGCCACTGTGGAAAAAGTTGTTCCCCAGGAGCGTTGGGTTTTTTGACCTGACGGCCGGATCGATTCCGCAAAAGAAAGGAGAACTACCATGCTGAGTTGGGCTATCACTTTCCTCATCATCGCCATTGTCGCCGCCGTACTGGGCTTCGGTGGTATCGCGGGCGCTGCAACAGGTATCGCCAAGATCCTGTTCATTGTCTTCCTGGTGTTGTTTGTAGCCTCCTTCTTCTTTGGACGCGGACGAGGTTAAAGATGGGCAGGAAGCTTCGTTCAGCCGTGGTCGCCGCCCTGTTGCTGGGCTGTAGCGCGGCGGCCATGGCGGCCAATGACGGCCAGGCTCGGGTTGACCAGCTGCTCGGCTCGGACCCGGAGTACCGGGAAACCTGGCAGGACACCATCGAAGGCGAGGAACGCCTGCCCGATTGGGTGGTCAACCTGACCGGCAGTGCCCAGCAGCAGATGTCTGCGGTTACTGAAGACGGCGATAAGTTTCTGGTCGGACCGCTGTGCGAAAAGCAGGACAATTGCACCTACAAGCGGCTGATCGTGGCGTTCAGCTGGGACAAGGATGATGCCTATGGGATGCTCGTGGAGGTACCCGAAGGTTTGCCGAGCGACAAGTCGCCCACCCGTCATGCGCAGTACCGCTGGCTGGGCGAGCCCGACGACGGCATGAAGGCAATGCTGCAGGAGCAGCTCAAGCGTGACCCGAACTGGTACTGAGCATTTATTGCCGGTACGGATGAAAGGTCACTCACTGTCACGTAATAGAAGCTGAAGCTTTCTATAGTTCAGCCTTCTATGATGCGCCGCCCCGAGGAGGGGTAGCACATGACCAAGGGGCCGGGCTGCTCTGGTTGCTACAGGATCGGAGTGGCCTAGGGGTACAGGGAGTGCCTCCAGTAATGGGCCGGGTCAGGAAAGGCGAAATCGGAAGTCTCAGGTCGGCGGTGTCACAGGGATACTTTGCCAGACCTGACTTCCGAGGAGCCCTGTAGGAAACGTCGCTTCCCTTGCGCGTTTTTCCCTTGAGACACATTTTGTCTCGACCGTACATCAAATTTTTTTCGACCATCTCGGTGCCTCTACAAGTGGCATTTCCGCCATTCGGATTGTCGAACAGGCCATCCTTCGTGCCCAATCTGTACTGCCAAATCTGCCGAAATATGGCGGTTTGGTCTTGTTCGGGATTCCGAATGTTATAAATCAAGCACTTGCGAAGCTGCCGACTAGGTCGAAAACAGTATGCATAAACGGCATGCGTCATGCGTTTCCGGCATTAGCTTTCGCCCCTTGCCGTCGCAATAGTTGCCGCCTTTTTCGCTGGCCAGAGCGCCCTGTCGCTCGCCTGCGGTGTCCTTACATGACGTCGCCTGACGGAAGCCCTTACTGCTCGTGACCTTGCCTATGGCTCTGTTACGCGTGTTTCCGCCAGGTGCCATGACCACTAAAACAAAGGGTAAAGACATGAAGAAGGCAAAACTGAGCCTCGCCTGGCAGATCGTTATCGGTCTGGTCCTGGGTGTTGCAATCGGCGCGCTACTGAATCATTTCAGTGCAGAAAAGGCATGGTGGATCAGCAACGTCCTTCAGCCCGCTGGTGACATCTTCATCCGCCTGATCAAGATGATCGTCGTCCCGATCGTGATTTCGTCGCTGATCGTGGGTATCGCCGGTGTTGGCGACGCGAAGAAACTGGGCAGCATCGGGCTGAAGACCATCATCTACTTCGAAGTGGTGACCACGATCGCCATCGTCGTAGGCCTGGTGCTGGCCAACCTGTTCCACCCGGGCGCCGGCATCGACATGAGCACTCTGGGCACTGTGGACATCTCCAAGTACCAGGCGACAGCGGCCGAAGTGCAGCATGAGCACGCGTTCATCGAAACCCTGCTGAACCTGATCCCGTCGAACATCTTCGCAGCGCTGATGCGTGGCGAAATGTTGCCAATCATCTTCTTCTCGGTGATGTTCGGCCTGGGTCTGTCGAGCCTGCAGGCAGAGTTGCGTGACCCGCTGGTTCGTACCTTCCAGGCCGTTTCGGAAACCATGTTCAAGGTCACTCACATGATCATGAACTACGCCCCGATCGGCGTGTTCGCCCTGATTGCCGTGACCGTGGCCAACTTCGGTTTCAGCTCGCTGCTGCCGCTGGCCAAGCTGGTGCTCCTGGTGTACTTCGCGATCGCTTTCTTCGCCTTCATGGTACTGGGCCTGGTGGCCCGCGTGTTCGGCTTCTCGGTGATCAAGATCATGCGCATCATGAAAGATGAGCTGATCCTGGCCTACTCCACCTCCAGTTCGGAAACCGTACTGCCGCGGGTGATCGAGAAGATGGAGAAGTACGGTGCGCCAAAGTCGATCTGCTCGTTCGTGGTACCGACCGGCTACTCGTTCAACCTCGACGGTTCGACCCTGTACCAGAGCATCGCGGCGATCTTCATTGCCCAGCTGTACGGTATCGACCTGTCGTGGAGCCAGCAACTGCTGCTGGTACTGACCCTGATGGTTACCTCCAAAGGCATCGCTGGTGTGCCGGGCGTATCGTTCGTGGTACTGCTGGCCACCCTGGGCAGCGTGGGTATCCCGCTGGAAGGCCTGGCCTTCATCGCCGGTGTGGACCGCATCATGGACATGGCCCGGACTGCGCTGAACGTTGTGGGCAACGCCTTGGCTGCGTTGGTCATTGCTCGCTGGGAAGGCATGTACGACGCCGCCAAGGGCGAGAAGTACTATGCCTCGCTGATGGCCGAGAAGCGGGAAGCTGTAGTGGTTGGCGAAACCGCCAAGCGCTGAGCCTGATGGCTGTTTGACCAAGAGCCCCGACTTGTCGGGGCTTTTTGTTATCTGCGTGATCTTGAGCCGCGCCTGCAAAGGCTCGCGATCGCCAGTCACAGGCTGCGATACGCTATTATTCGGGCACTTTTCAGGGGGAACATACGGATGCTCAACGGCCTTTGGCTCGGATTTTTCCTGGTGGCGGCGGTGTCCGCCCTGGCCCAATGGCTGGTAGGTGGCAACGCTGGCATCTTCGCGGCAATGGTCGAAAGCATCTTTGCCATGGCCAAACTGTCGGTCGAGGTAATGGTGTTGCTGTTCGGCACGCTGACCCTGTGGCTGGGCTTTCTCAAAATCGCCGAAAAAGCCGGCATCGTCGAATGGCTGGCCAAGGTGCTGGGCCCGTTGTTCGCCCGTCTTATGCCGGAGGTGCCGCCCGGCCACCCGGCCCTGGGCCTGATCACCATGAACTTCGCTGCCAACGGCCTGGGCCTGGACAATGCCGCCACGCCGATAGGCCTGAAGGCCATGCGGGCGCTGCAGGAGCTGAACCCCAGCAGCACTACGGCAAGCAATGCGCAGATTCTGTTCCTGGTACTCAACGCCTCGTCGCTGACCCTGCTGCCGGTGACCATCTTCATGTATCGGGCCCAGCAAGGTGCGGCAGATCCGGCCATGGTGTTCCTGCCAATCTTGCTGGCTACCAGCGTCTCGACCGTGGTCGGCCTGCTGTCAGTGGCGGTGATGCAGCGCTTGCGCCTGTGGGACCCGGTCGTGCTCGCCTACTTCATTCCCGGTGCCTTGCTGCTGGGTGGTTTCATGGCTTTTCTTGGCACGTTGTCGGCGGCTGCGCTGGCAAGTCTGTCGTCAGTGCTGGGCAACCTCACGTTGTTTGGCGTGATCATGCTGTTTCTGGTGATCGGCGCCCTGAGACGCGTGCAGGTATATGAAGCCTTTGTCGAAGGTGCCAAGGAAGGCTTTGATGTGGCCAAGAACCTGTTGCCCTACCTGGTGGCGATGTTGGTGGCGGTGGGTGTGCTACGTGCGTCAGGTGCCCTTGAGCTGGCCTTGGAAGGCATTCGCCATGCGGTGAACTGGATGGGCATGGATACACGCTTCGTCGAAGGCTTGCCGACGGCGCTGGTCAAACCGCTCTCTGGCAGCGCTGCACGGGCGATGCTGATCGAGACAATGCAGACCCACGGCGTGGACAGTTTCCCGGCGCTGCTGGCGGCGACTATCCAGGGCAGTACCGAAACCACCTTCTATGTGTTGGCGGTGTACTTTGGTGCCGTGGGCATCCAGCGCGTGCGCCATGCAGTGGGTTGCGCACTGCTGGCCGAGTTGTCAGGCGTGATCGCGGCTATCTTTGTCTGCTATTGGTTCTTTGCCTGAGCCTTCAGTTGTGCCTGATTGGCCTGGGTGATGGTCCAGTTCACGACTTGCCCCACCAGTTGGTCGCTGGCCTGGCCGAAGCCGGCTACCACTGCTGATACCTGTGTATCGTCCAGCGGTTGGCGGATTTCGAAGCGCTTGCTGGCCAGGATGCGTTGGTTGCGGCCCTGGACCAAGCGAGCGTCATAGCGGACCACCACCTCCACTACCCCATCTGTGCGGTACTCACTCTGAAATGCCTGCAGCTCGCCGGCCAACTCGTAGTCAGCCTGCAGGTTACTGTCGTCAGCGCTCAGGCGCTGTACCTGGCCCTCACGCTGGAACCCGTCGAGCAAGCGGTTACGCAGCAGCACCGGGGCCGCATCGCTCCAGCGCGCGCCCTTGTAGCTGCTCACCACATTGCCCTGGGGAATCACGGCAATCCTTGGCCCCGCCAACACTTCACTGGCCAGTGGCTTGTTCAGGCGCAATGACCAGTCCAGCGCCGGTGCCGTACGGCTGGGTTGATTCACCGGCAGGCGATAAAGGTCCACAGGTTCGCTCTTCGGCAGGATCGAGCAGGCACTGGCCAGGCTCAGCGCGGCCGCCAGGGTCAGCAGGCGCAGCGACGGATTCATGGCTGGAACTCCTTGTTGTTGTCGCGGCCAAGCAGGTAGCCGCTTGGGTCGGCCTCCAGTTGCCGGGAAATGCCTTTGAGTGCGTTAAGGGTTTCGCGCAGTTCACGAATGGCTGGGGCGAGCTGGTTCAGGCTCTGGGCGCCGTCACCGATTGCCTCGCTGTTGTTCTTGAGCAGGTTATTGATGGTTGCCGTGCTTTGGGCCAGTGACTGCATGGCCTGTTCGGCGCTGCCGATCGCCTGTTTGCCTTCGCTACCCAGCAGGCCGTTGGCATTTCGCATCAGCGCCTGGGTTTCGGCCAAGGTGGCACTGGCCTGCTTGCCCACCTGCACCAGCTGCTCGATGGCCTCGGCGATGCTGCCGTGCTGGCCGGCAAAGGCGCCGGTGGTCTTGTCGAGGTTGGCCAGCGTGTTGCTGAGGTGGCCTATGTTGTCCTCGGAGAACATCTGGTTGGCGTTGTGTAGCAGCATGTTGATGTTGGTCACCAGGTCGCTGCTGTCGTTGAGCAGGCGCGAGATTGGCGATGGCGAAGCGATGATCACCGGCAGCTTGCCATCCTTGCCTTTAAGCTCTGGGCTTTGCGGGGTGCCGCCGCTGAGCTGGATGAACGAGTTGCCGGTGACGCCGGCCAGGGTCAGTTTGGCCTGGGTGTCTTCCTTCACCGGGGTATCGGCGCTCAGGCGCACCCGTGCCAATACCCGACGCGGGTCTTTCGGGTCCAGACGCAGGGTGGACACGTCGCCCACCTTGATGCCGTTGTACTGCACCGTGCTGCCACGGGAAAGTCCAGACACGGCTTCGTTGAACACTACTTCGTAATCCTTGAAGGCGTCGTCGACACTGGACTTGGCCAGCCACAGGCCGAACAGCATGGCCCCGGCCACCACCAGAACGGTGACCAGGCCGATGAGGACGTGATGGGCTCGGGTTTCCATTGCTCAGCGCTCCTGCCCGGCACGGGTGGCAGCCTGTTCGGCTGCGCGCCCACGTGGGCCGTGAAAGTATTCTTGGATCCAGGTGTCGTTGGTCTTTTCGACCTCGGCCAGCGGGCCGGCCACCAGGACTTTCTTCTGCGACAGCACCGCGATGCGGTCGGTAATGGTGTACAGGGTGTCGAGGTCGTGGGTGATCAGGAACACCGACAGGCCCAGAGCATCGCGCAGGGTAAGGATCAACTGGTCAAATGCCGCAGCACCGATTGGGTCCAGACCAGCCGTGGGCTCGTCGAGGAACAGAATGTCCGGGTCCAGGGCCAAGGCGCGGGCCAGCGCTGCGCGCTTGATCATGCCCCCGGACAATGAGGCCGGATACTTGTCGGCAGCCGAAATCGGCAACCCGGCAAGGGCCAGTTTCACCCCGGCCAGGTGCTCAGCATCGCTGCGAGACAGTCCGGCGTGCTCGATCAGCGGCAAAGCCACGTTTTCGGTCACCGTCAGCGAAGAGAACAGCGCGCCCTTCTGGAACAATACGCCAAAGCGCCGTTCGACCAGTGAACGCTGTTCTTCGCGCAGGCCGGTCAGGTCCTGGCCGAGTACCTTGATCTGCCCTTCATTGGGCCGCCGCAGGCCAATGATGCTGCGCAGAAGCACCGACTTGCCGCTGCCTGAGCCGCCTACCACGGCGAGGATTTCGCCGCGGTACAGGTCAAGGTCAAGGTTTTCATGCACCACCTGGCGGCCGAAGCGGTTGCAGATGCCGCGGGCTTCGATTACGCAATCCTGGCCACTCACCAGCCCATCTCCATGAAGAACAGCGCTGCCACCGCATCCAGCACGATGACCACAAAAATCGACTGCACCACTGCCGAGGTGGTGTGTGCCCCTACCGACTCGGCGCTGCCGCTGACCTTGAAGCCTTCCAGGCAGCCGATGGCGGCGATCAGGAAGGCGAAGAACGGTGCCTTGGCCAGGCCTACCAGGAAGTGCTGCACGCCTATGTCGCTTTGCAGCAGCGACAGGAACATGGCCGGCGAAATATCCAGCGTCAGGGCGCATACCACCGCGCCGCCAACGATGCCGCAGATCATCGCGACAAAGGTGAGCAACGGTAGCGAAATCAGCAGGGCCAGTACCCGCGGCACCACCAGCAGCTCCATGGGGTTGAGGCCCAGCGTGCGGATGGCGTCAATTTCTTCGTTGGCCTTCATCGAGCCGATTTGCGCGGTGAACGCGCTGGCAGTGCGGCCGGCCATGAGAATGGCTGTCAGCAGCACGGCGAACTCGCGCAGGAACGAGAACGCAACCAGGTCGACGGTGAAAATGGTCGCGCCGAAGTCGGCCAGCACCGTGGCACCGAGGAACGCGACTACGGCGCCCACCAGGAATGTCAGCAACGCAACGATGGGCGCGGCATCCAGCCCGGTCTGTTCAATGTGTGCCACCACAGGAGTGAAGCGCCAGCGATGTGGCTGGAAGGCGCGGCGCAGCAAGGTTTCGAGAATCACACCGACGAAACCAAGCAATTGCATGCTGTCCTGCCAGAGCGTGCCGACGGCGCAACCGATACGCTCCAGCAGCTGCAACAGCACATTGCGCTCGGGCTCTTTGACCGGGATGCAGTAATCCTGGACCGAGCAGTAGACATTCTTCAGCAGCGCCCGGCTGGCTTCAGGCAGCTCGAGGGTGCAGTGCGACAGGCGCTCGGAGCCTAGTAGTTCAGCCAATAGCGAAGCACCGGCGGTGTCCAGGCGGCCCAACTGGCTGAGATCGGCGACGGTGTCGGCAGGGCACTGCGTGCGCAGGCGCTCGCTCTCGCGCTTGAGGTTGGCGTAGTGTGCCAGGGTCCAGTCGCCGGTAACCCGCAGGCAGGCCGGTTGGCTGCGGGTGTCCAGGGTGGCGCTGGGGGTGGTCATAGGCTCCATGCAATTGACTCGGCGCTAAGGCTTAGGGGCTGATCATAGCGCAGGGGGCATGGGGTGTTTGGTGATTATGTGCTGCATGTACGCTTGGCAACAGTGACCTGGGCCTGCTTGTGCTGCGCAAGGCAGGGGTCAACTAGCAGCTGGTGCATCATTGACCACCTTGAAGCGCAGCACGCCGATCACTTGCCCATCCTCGGTCAGCACCCTCACCTGCCATTTGCCTACCGGGTTGGGTGGGAAGTTCTGTTTGTGGGTCCAGGCCCGATAGCCTTCCTTGCGCCCACCGTGGATGTCCAGGGCAATGCGGTCGACCTCCTTGCCGTCCTTTTGCCACACATGGTAGATCCGTTCGTTCAGGCCGCGTGGTGCGTTGATGGCGGTATAGGCATACAGGCCACTGCTGCGGATGCGGCTGGCAGCAATTTCGTCCAGTGAGTCGCCGGGTTGGCGGTTCAGCACTTCGGTACTCACCGCCACTTCGGTCATCCACAGGGTTGCCGGCGGTACCCAGGAGCGCAGCAGCCAGCCCCCGGCACCGACCGACAGGGTAACCAGCACCAGTGCCACCGCGCGGCGCCAATTGTTGATCGGGAAGCTGCTGGCCAGGCTGGGGAACGACAGGGCCATGGCCGCGATGAGGGCCAGCTTGAAGCTTTGTGCGGTGGTCAGGTGCAGGATGATCGGTAACGCAGTCAGCAGAGCGGCGAACAACGTCAGGGTATGCAGCGCCAGGAATAGCCAACGCCGTGGTGCCAGCCACTTGTAGTACAGCGGGTCGATGATCGAAACCAGGCCGGCGGCGCCGAGCAGGCCTGTGAATACCAACTGACCGCTGTTCCAGGTGGTGGTGATGAAAAAGAACGGCAGCACGAAGAACAGCGTTTCCTGGTGGATCATCTGCGTTGCGTAACGCAATAGCGGCTGAGGGATCTCGCGGTTGAAAGTGCGCGCGAACAGCCCGGTGAGGGTGTTCTCCAGCATCAGCCAGACCCAGCTGACCAGCATGAGCACGGCGACCCAGCTGGCCAGGCCAGCCTGGCGGTCGACCAGGATGAAGCTGCCGATACCAGAGAGGAAACCGCCGAGCGCGATGATGCCGGGGTAGCGCTTGAGGAGTTCGATGATGCGCTGAACGATTTGGGGGATTTGGGGCATTGGGGGCTACAACAGAAAAGTGAGGTGGCTGTGCCAGCCTCTTCGCGGGCAAGCCCGCGAAAGGTCCGGTACTGGCAAAAGGATACCGCCGAATCACCGCTGCCGTGTAGCACCACTGGGCCGCTCAGGCCTTTGCCGCCGCCAGCGCAACAGCCCCGCCGCCAGGACCAGCCCTACAAGCAAGGCCATCAGCCCGTAAAGCTCGTCATAGCCTAGCAACGGCTTTTCGATGCGCACATAGCCATCTTCCTTGAGCAGATCCTTCAGCGCCTCGTTGGCCTGTTCCAGGCTGACCTGGCGCAGCTTGCGCACCGGGTTGGCAAAGCGCCCGTCGGTGTAGTCGTTCAGCGCCCCCCAGTAGTAGTCGGCCAAGGCACTGTTGCCTTGGGTGCTCCAGCTTTCCTTGCCGATGCTGGCTTCCTTGATGCGGGCGAAGGTGTCTGGGTCCAGGCCTTCTTTGCGCAGGTGGTCGAACAGGCCCTGCATCACCTTGACGGCCTTGTCGATGTCATCGCGCTCAAGGTCCGCATTGAGGCTGAGCAGGCCGGTGTCGCCAAAGCTCTCACGCTGTACGGAGGGGCCGTAGGATAGCCCGTTGCGCAGGCGCAGCTGGTCGTACAGCGCCCAGTCCAGGTAGCGCGACAGCAGGTCGAGGGTGGCTTGGTGGTCGTTGTCCAGCACCGGCTCGATGAACAGCCAGTGCAGTTTGACGCCATCGCCCAGCCAGCCGCGGGTCAGGTTGCGACGCTGCTCGGCCTGTCGGGTGATGCTTTCAAGGTTGCGGCGCTCTTCGGGTTCAGTAGTGGGCAGCTCGCCAAAGGACCGCTCCAGGTAGGCCGGAAGCAGGCGGTCGAGGCCGCCGACCATGATCAGGGTCATGTTGTTGGCCGCGTACCAGCGGTCACGCAAAGCCTGGACTTGCGCCAAGGTCATGTCGTCGAGGTTGGAGCGCTCCGGGCATTTCAAACCCAGCTCGGTGGCCAGTTGACTGCTGGCGGGGTGGCCGATGTCCTGGCGGTCGAGCCAGCGCTGCAGGTGGCCATAGTGGCCGCCATCCTCGCGCTCTATGATGCGCTTGGCGGTGGCCAAGGCCTTGGCGTCGATACGGGTGTCGCGGATTACTGCCAACAGCAGGTCGAGGACCTTGCGCTGGTTGCGCGCCGGGGCCTCGATGACAAAGGTGGTGTCGGCACTGCTGGTATAGGCGTTCCACTCGCCGCCAAGCGCTTGCAAGCGTTCTTCCAGCCCACCTTCGCCTGTTTCGTCGATACCACTGAACAACAGGTGCTCAAGCAGGTGTGGCAGCTCTTTCTGCTCGCAGTCGAAATCATCCAGGCCCACGCCGACCACCAGACGAATCGCCACATGGTCACGTTCGTAACCGTTTTTCAGGATGACCTGCAGACCATTAGGCAATAGGTAGCCTTCAACCCGCGAGCGGTCGAGGGCGAACGAGGGCAGGCTGCAGATCAGCAGGCAAACGAACATCAGGCAACGCATGGGCGAGCGAGGGTCCTCAGCAAGGAGAAATCACGGCTGGCGGGCTTCATCGGGCACACTGTCGAGCATCAGCCCTCCGGTGTCCGAGCCGCCTAGTACCACATAGGCACTACTACAGAACAAAGAGTTCAACCGCTTCATGTCGGCGATCAGCTCCAAGTGTAGCGAACTGGTTTCGATACTTTGCACGACCTTGCGCTGCAGGCGGCTGACATGGGCGTGGGCGAGGCGCCGTTCCTGGGCACGGAACCGGCGTTTTTCCCGCAACAGCAAGCGGGCGCTTTCCGGGTCTGCACTGAGGAATACGGACAGGCCCAGGCGCAGGTTGGCCAGCAATTGCTCCTGCAGGCCGGACAGCTCTTCCAGGCCTACCTGGGAGAATTCCCGGCGCTGGCTGGTTTTCTGCTGCTGGACCTTGCGCAGCATGCGTTCGATCAGGTCACAGGCGAGTTTGAGGTTAATTGCCAGTTCGATTATTTCGGCCCAGCGGCGGTTGTCCTGTTCGCTGAGGTCTTCCCGTGACATCTGCGCCAGGTACAGCTTGATTGCGCTGTACAGGGCTTCGGCGTCTTCGCCCAAGGCACGAACTTGCTGTGGCAAGGCGGTCTGGGTGCCACGCAGGGCTCCGAGCATGGCTTCGAGCAGGCTGTCGACGATATCCCCCAGGCGCAGCGTTTCGCGGGCGGCGTTGGCCAGCGCCAGGCTGGGCGTTTCCAGGGCCGAGGCATCAAGGTGACGGGGGCGGACCTGACCATTGCCGTTTTCCCGTTCAGGCAGCAGGACGTTGCACAGCCGACCCATCGGTTTGACCGTGGGCAGCATGATCAGACAGCGCAGCGTGTTGTAGAGCAGGTGAAAGCCGATGACCAGCTCCTGAGGGCTGAAACTCAACGAGTCCATCCATGCCACCAGCGGGTGCAGCACAGGGATGATCAGCACCAGGCCGATCAGCTTGTACAGCAGGCTGCCCAAGGCTACCCGACGCCCGGCGCCGTTCTGCATGCTGGTACTGATGAAAGCCAGCAGCCCGCTGCCGATATTGGCGCCGACCACCAGCCCGATGGCTACCGGCAAGCTGATCAGTTCGGCGCCGGCCAGTGTTGCTGTGAGCAGAACGGCTGCCAGGCTGGAATAGGAAATCATGGCGAACATTGCCCCGACCAGAGCGTCGAGCATGATGTCGCCGGTCAGTGAGGCAAACAGCACTTTCACGCCTTGGGCATGGGTGATCGGCGCAGCTGCCTGCACGATAAGTTCAAGTGCCAGGATGATCAGGCCAAGCCCGATGCCTACCCGGCCTAGTTGGCCGGCCCGTGTCTGCTTGCGCGAAAGGAAGAAAATCACGCCAAGGAAGATCAGCAGCGGCGACAGCCAGGACAGGTCGAAGGTCAGCACCCGGGCCATCAGCGCGGTACCCACGTCGGCACCCAGCATGATTGCCAAGGCCGGGGTCATGGCCATCAGGCCTTGGCCGACGAAGGAGGTGACCAGCATGGCCGTGGCGTTACTGCTTTGAACCATGGCAGTGACCAGAATACCGGCGATGAATGCCAGCGGGCGCTTGTCCATGTTCTGGCTGATGATGCGCCGCAAGTTCGAGCCGAATACCCGAAGGATGCCGGTACGCACAATGTGGGTACCCCAGACCAGAAGCGTCACGGCCGAGAGCAGGTTGAGCAGGGTCAGCATGGCGAAGGCCCCCTGTTACAAAGGCCCATTGGGCCAAGAAAAGAAACGTGAGCGTTTGAAGAATTTTCAGTGCTCACTCAAAGCTTTAGTTGTTTTGCCCAGCTGTCGCCAGCTTCGCATGGCAGTCATTTATTTAAAACAGATCTGAAATGGATGATTGCCTGTACGGGTCGCTTCGCGGACAAGCCCCCCACAGTGACCACGTACAGAAAAAACGGGCATGAAAAAGGGCCCCGCGAAGGGCCCTTGCTGTACTGCGCTTCCTTGTCCTTATTGACCCGGAATGTCCTTGCGCAGTTTCACCGGTTCATGATCTTTGCCATCCTTGCGGGCCATGGCGGTGCGCATGCGTATGTTGATGGCTTCCACCCCCAGCGAGAAGGCCATGGCGAAGTAGACATAGCCCTTCGGCACATGCACATCGAACGCCTCAGCGATCAACACAGTACCGACCACGATCAGGAACGACAGCGCGAGCATCTTCAGCGACGGGTGCTTGTCGATGAAATTGCTGATGGCGCCGGCGCACAGCATCATCACCAGCACCGCCACGACGATGGCGGCGATCATCACCGGCACGTGGGACACCATGCCCACTGCGGTGATCACCGAGTCCAGCGAGAACACGATGTCGATGATGGCGATCTGGATTATGGTGTAGAAGAACTTGCCACCTGCGCCTTTCGGCTCCTCTGCGTTCTCGTCCTCGCCTTCCAGGCCGTGGTAGATCTCCTGCGAGCTCTTCCATAGCAGGAACAGGCCACCGAAGAACAAAATCAGGTCACGCCCCGAGATGCCTTGGCCGAACACCACGAACAGGTCGGCGGTAAGGCGCATGACCCAGGTAATCGACAGCAGCAGCATGATACGGGTGACCATGGCCAGGGCCAGGCCGAAGATACGGGTGCGAGGCTGCATGTGCTTGGGCATGCGGCTGACCAGAATCGAGATCATGATGATGTTGTCGATACCGAGGACGATCTCAAGCGCGGTAAGGGTGAAAAAGGCAACCCAGATTTCCGGGCTGGTCAGCCATTCCATGTATTTTCCTTCGAGCGGTAATGGCAACGCGCCCCGGTCAGGGCGCGTCGCGTAGGTGATACGGATGTATTAAAGACTACTGAACAGCGGGAAAATCCCCATCAGCAGTGCGCCGAGCATTATGCACAGGCATACCAGCACTGCCCACTTGAGCGTGAAGCGCTGATGATCGCCGAACTCGATACCGGCCAGGGCCACCAGCAGGTAGGTGGAGGGTACCAGCGGGCTGAGCAGGTGTACCGGCTGCCCGACGATCGACGCACGGGCCATTTCCACCGGGGTGATGCCGTAGTGGCTGGCGGCTTCGGCCAGCACCGGCAGCACGCCATAGTAGAACGCGTCGTTGGACATGAAGAAGGTGAACGGCATGCTCACGATCGCGGTGATTACAGCCAGGTATGGGCCTAGCGCTTCAGGGATGACCGACAGCAGGCTCTTGGACATGGCGTCGACCATGCCGGTGCCGGACAGGATGCCGGTGAAGATGCCGGCGGCGAAGATCAGCCCGGTTACGGCCAGCACGCTGCCGGCGTGGGCAGCAATGCGGTCCTTCTGTTGTTGCAGGCATGGGTAGTTGACGATCATGGCGATACTGAAGGCAATCATGAACAGCACTGGCAGCGGCAGTACACCGGCGATCAGTGCGGCCATCAGGGCGGCGGTCAGGGCACCGTTGAAGTACAGCAGTTTGGGCCGACGTGCGTCCGGGTACTGCGAGACGGTGATTTCGCTGTGGTCGATGTCGTCGGTAGGCAGATGCAGTTCGCCCAGGCGGGCACGTTCACGTTTGCCATACATGTAGGCAATGGCCAGGATCGCCAGCACACCGAACAGCATGGCCGGGATCATCGGCACGAAGATGTCTGACGGGTCTACGTGCAGGGCGCTGGCAGCACGGGCGGTCGGGCCACCCCAGGGGGTCATGTTCATCACGCCGCCGGCGAGGATGATCAGGCCGGCCATGATCCGCGGGCTCATGCCCAGGCGGCTGTACATCGGCAGCATGGCGGCGCAGCAGATCATGTAGGTGGTAGCACCGTCACCGTCGAGCGAGACCACCAGGGCCAGTACAGCGGTGCCGACCGAGACTTTCAGCGGATCGCCCTTGACCAGCTTGAGGATCTTGCGCACGGCCGGGTCGAACAGGCCGGAATCGATCATCAGGGCGAAATAGAGGATGGCGAACATCAGCATCACGCCGGTAGGTGCGAGCTTGCTGATGCCCTCTAGCATCATGGGGCCGATCTTGGCGGAAAAACCACCGAACAGGGCGAACAGGATCGGTACCAGAATCAGCGCGATCAAGGCCGACAGGCGCTTGCTCATGATCAGGTACATGAAAGTGATGACCATGGCAAAGCCGAGGAAGGTCAGCATGGCAATACTCCAGGCGTGGCGCGGCGAAAGGACAGTCGATTCGGGCGTATCAGCGCGCAGGGCGCTGTGCAGAGAGCATGCGGAGGGAGGCTACGAAAAGGCGGGCGCAGGAATACATCAGAATCACCATTGTTGTTGTTGATTGGGCCGGGCGTGGTATTACCAGGTGCCCTGGCTGACCGGTCTTGTGCCGGTAGTGGGCGCTATCCTAAGAGGGCAAGCTTTCAGCCAGCTTTCGCTGAAGCAAAGGTGACGGGAGGTAGGTGATGCAGGATGTAACCGAAGGTGGCTGCCATTGTGGCGCCCTGCGTTATCGGCTGGAGGGCAACCTGACGGACATTGCCCACTGTCATTGCTCGATCTGCAGGCGGGTCAGCGGTGGACTGGTGGTCACCTGGCTTACCCTGCCCCGTTCCGGGTTTCAGTGGTTAACGGGCGAGCCGAACTGCTATGTGGCGCCAGCCAGTTGCAGCCGCTACTTCTGTGGGCAGTGTGGGGCGCATGTGGCGCTGGTGACCACGCATAGCCCGCAGACGATCGATGTGACGGTGGCTACGCTGGATCACCCTGAATGGGTGCGAGCCAACCGGCATATCTGGGTGGGCAGCCGGTTGCCCTGGTTGCATCTGGATGAGGATTTGCCCTCGGAGGATGAGGAGAGCCTGTAGGCGCGGGCTTGCCCGCAAAAGGGCCAGCCCTGCATACATCACAACTGCAGGCCACCAGCAGCTTTGTGCAACGCCCGCAAGTGCTCGCCGATCTGCTTCACGTTGGCCTCGACTGCTGCAATTTCCCTGGCTCGTGACGGCTCCAGCAGCGCCCTCACCTCTTTGTCCAGGCTGGTGCTCAAGCGCAATAGCTGTGCCTGTCGCTCGCTGCTCACCTGCTCCAGGTGCTTGCGCTCTTCCGGCTGCGGCAGCCCGTAGCCTTTGGAGTCGAGCAACTCTGCCGGGCGGCTGAGAAAACCGCTGTTGGCAAGCATTTGCTTGAGCGTGGCATCGGCTTTGTTGATGCTGCCATCTTTCAATGCTGCGGCATTCAGGTAACGCTGCTTGACCTCGTCCTGGGCCAGCAGAAGCTGCCGGCGCAGGCTGGCTTGCTCAAGCAGAAGCAGTGCCGCGCTGGTGCGCAGGTCGGCCTTGGCGAACCAGCTGCGACGTTGCTCGGCATCGAGGGCCAGCCAGTCTTCAACCAAAGCTTGCTTGATCGGCAGCTGTTTTCTCAGCACCTCGAACATCGCCTGGTAGCGGTCGCGGTAAGAATCGAAGCGGTAGCCCAGGCGTAACGCTTCGCGCGGGTTATCAAGCACGCTGGTGTCTGCCAGCCCCCTGCCCTTGAGCACGGCCAGCAAACCGTTGGGCATGATGCTGTCCAGGTCGTTGAGGCGCGGGTTGGCGGTGCCGCTGCGCAGCAGCTTCAACGACTCCACTGCACAGTTGTTGGACAGGAACCAGTAGTTGCCGTCATAGCTCCAGTGCATCTCGGCGGCCTGGCGCACCAGGCTCTCGATTTCGTCGCGGTTGAGTTTCAAGGGCACCGAGGCCAGGCTGCGCAGCTCGGTCTTGGTGTATTCGTCGATCACCTGGCCCAGCGGCAGCACGAATAGCCGCGACGGGTAGTTGCCGACCAGGCCGTCCCAGCTGGACAGTTGCACGTCGTTGACGAAGGCGCGGTACGACAGCACCAGGCTTTGATCGAGGTCCAGGCGGCAATCTGGTCCGCGTGGGCGGCCTGGCTTGCAGATCACCAGGCGCAGCATGCTGTGCCCCCAGCGGCTGACCAGGTTCTGATTGGCTTCAGCCAGCAGGTAGTCCACTTCGTAGACCCGCTCCGGGTCGATTTCACCTAGTGGCTGGCGGGCGAAGTCGCTGCCGGCATTGATGAAGGGTAAGCCTTTGGCACAGGTGCTTTGTTGCGGTGCCCAGCCGAAGTGTTCGTGAAGGTATTGGTACAGCGCCGGGCGACGGCAGCTGTAGCTCGGGTCGAGGAGGAAATATTCCATGTTGACCGCGATGTATTCCTTGGGGCTGCTCAACTCATAGCTGTCGGGGCTGCGCACGAATTGGCCATTGTGCTGCTCGCGCTCGCCACGCCGGCCGACGTACTGCTGCCACCCGGCCAGGTCGAGCAGGCGTGGGTCGTCGCTTAGGGTGAAGCGGCGGTTGGCCTGGCCGCGGCATTCTTCCGGCAGGCCGACCTTGCCCAGCGTGCCTTGCTGGCGCTTGCAGCGTGCAATCAGTAATTTTTCGGCGCTGGGCCACAGGCGGGCACGGTCGTAGAGATGGGTGAGCTCGTGCAACACGGTGGCCAGCAGCTCTTCACGCACCGTGCCATGTGGGCGATTGGTGCGCTCGCTGGCGGCGCTGCCATCGGTGAGGCTGGGCAGCAAGCGGCGGTTGAGCTCGAGGGCGGATATCAGTGATGCCTGCCCATAAGTGTCGGCAGGCATGTTGTCGCTCCAGCTGACCCGCACGCGGCGGTCCAGCTGTTGCTTGAAGCGCGGTGGCAGCTTGCCCATGGCCTCGTCGAGCAGGGCTTGGGAGGCTTTTGCTTGTTGCAGGTCGAGGCCGGACGCCTGCAGCTCAAGCTGCAGGTCGGCCAAGGCGGGCGTGCCGAGCAGCGTCAGGGCGCAGCCGAGCAGCCAGGCACGCACGCGCTTCACAGTGCGAGTATGGCTTCAGCCAGTACTTGGTCGCTGGCGCTGCGCGCTTCCGGTACGCGCTCGCGCAGGGTATTGAAGGCGGCCTCGAGTTGCACGCCGCGGATGTCACCGTTGCTGGCGACGAAGCTTGCAGCGTCGTCGTGGGCTTCGCGCACAACTTTGGAGTCGCGGATCGATGTGGTGGTGTCCGAGGTGAAGTCGATCGAACGGCCAAAGGCACGCACGATGATGTTGCTGGTGGCCACCAGGGTCTGTGCCTGGGCCAGGTCGGCCAGCAGCAGCATGCCGAGGGAAGCGGCAATCAGCGGTTTGCGCATGAAGCATCTCCGAAAAATACAGGGAGTCAGGTGTAGTTATTGGACGAGAATTGCCTGCGCCAGTTCCAGATCGCCGACGGCGTGTCGTGCGCAATTGTGGCGTAATGATTCCAAGGCGGCTTCCAGGCGTGCACCACGGATCTGTCCGTCGCTGGCAACGAATGCGGCGGCATCGTCGCGGGCCTGTTTGACTAGTTTGCGGTCGAACGGTGCGGTTGTGACCTGGCTGGTGACATAGCCGGTGATGACCAGGCTTTGTGTGGTGGTATCCATGGCATGGGCGCTGGCCATGCCTGTGGCGGCGAACAGCAACGGCAACAGATAACGCATGAGCTTTCTTGAAGGCTGGAAAAATGAACGGCGAAGCCTACCTCAGGTGCGAGGGCCGAAGCCAACGCACCTGTTTTGCATGGCGTGTATCAGAGCGCCAGGATGGCCTGGGCCAACTGTGTATCGCTAGCTTGCAGGTCGGGCATGTTCGAACGGATGTGAACAAAAGCGCTTTCAAGTCGGGCGCCGCGGATAGCGCCCTGAGTGCCGACGAAGCTGGCTGCGTCATCGCGGGCGGCCTGGACGATCTTGTCGTCGCGGAACGAAGAGCTCAGGTCGGAAGTGGCGTCGGTGGAGGCGGCAACGGCACGTACTACCGTATCAGTGGTGACAACGAAGCTGGTGGCGTTGGCAGTGCCGGCCAGGCCAAGCAACAGCGCGGCGCCAAGCAAGTGTTTGCGGGACATGGTCGTGGACTCCTGGGTAGGTCAGGTTGGTTCTGCTGTATCGGACGTTTGCAGGGCTCGTCGCGGTACGTTTTCATCAACTGGTTCTAGCAGACGGTTAGGCCAAGCGTACCACGCGGTGCTGCGTAGAGATGAGAACGACTGCTGATCCGGAGAACTGTTAAGGCGATTTTTCTATATTTCGTAACTGTACTGGTCGTGATCCTAAGTACTCTACAGCGCATCTCTCGGGCAATAAAAAACCCGCTGCAGTCACCTGCAACGGGTTTGAGGAATTCACGGTGCCGGCCAAAGCCGGCAAGCCGGGAGCTTAGCGCCAGAAAGGCTTGCTCAGCTCTTCGTAACGCTGCGACTCGCTGATGCCGGCGTCTGCAAGCAGGCGGGAGTCCAGGCGAGCCAGTTGACGACGGCTGGTCATGCGACGCTGCCACAGCAGCAGGGTCGACAATGCACGCAGTGGCATCGAGGCGTTGGATTGTTGGGCGTTGCTTTCAAAAACCAGACCGGAACTGAGGGTACGTTCCATGATGCTTCATCCTTCCGCTTATGGCGGGATTAGGTAGTGATTTAACTGATGCCAATGATCCTCCTCTGTCGTCCATAACAGTAGATACAGTTCGGTTGAAAGACGATGGCTCAGTTAACTGTGTAACCCTACTGTTGCACTCGAAATAGGCGTAACTGTACTGGTCCGCACTTCTTTGGTGCATTCTTGTTCAAGAAATGGGATTTGTCAGTCGGGAAGGTCTGAAAACACCAGTACAGTAGTACAGATTGTGCTGCTGATCGCGGAAAGGTGTATTGAGAGAAGGGTTTGACTGTTATGGTCCATTCGCGGGCAAGCCCGCGAAGGGCCGGAACAGCGGAAGCAGGGCCGCCGTTCCGTACCACATCTGGATCAGCTTGCCAGCATGCGCCCGGTTTCTTCCAGGTTTTCGTGCCAGCTCAGGGCCTCACGCAGGATGTGCGGGGTATGCCCGCCACGCTGGCAGGCGCGGTCGAAGTAGTCGTTCAGCGCAGCGCGGTAGTCTGGATGCACGCAGTTGTCGATGATCGCCCGCGCCCGTTCGCGCGGCGCCAGGCCACGCAGGTCCGCCAGGCCCTGCTCGGTGACCAGGATGTCCACGTCGTGCTCGGTATGGTCGACATGGCTGACCATTGGCACCACGCTGGAAATCGCCCCGCCTTTGGCAATCGACTTGGTGACGAAGACCGCCAGGTGAGCGTTACGGGCGAAGTCGCCGGAGCCACCGATGCCGTTCATCATCCTGGTGCCGCAGACGTGGGTGGAGTTGACGTTGCCGTAGATGTCGAACTCCAGTGCGGTGTTGATACCGATGATGCCCAGGCGACGTACCACTTCCGGGTGGTTGGAAATTTCCTGCGGGCGTAGCACCAGCTTGTCCTTGTAGCGCTCCAGGTTGCCAAACACATCGGCATTGCGGCGCGTCGACAGGGTGATCGAGCTGCCCGAGGCGAAACTCAGCTTGCCGGCGTCGATCAGGTCGAAGGTGGAGTCCTGCAGCACTTCAGAGTACATGGTCAGGTTTTCGAACGGCGACTCGATCAGGCCGCACATCACCGCATTGGCAATGCTGCCAATGCCGGCTTGCAGCGGGCCGAGCTTGTTGGTCATGCGGCCGGCATCCACTTCCTTCTTGAGGAAGTTGATCAGGTGGTCGGCGATGCCCTGGGTTTCATCATCTGGCGGCAGCACAGTGGATGGCGAGTCCGGCTGGTCGCTGATGACGATACCGACGATCTTGGCCGGGTCGATCGGGATGGCGGTGCTGCCGATACGGTCGTCGACCTTGACCAGCGGGATTGGCGTGCGAGTCGGGCGGTAGGTTGGGATATAGATGTCGTGCAGGCCTTCGAGGTTGGTGTTGTGCGAGAGGTTGATCTCCACAATCACTTGCTTGGCGAAGATCGCGAAGCTGGCCGAGTTGCCCACCGAAGTGGTTGGCACGATGTGGCCTTGCTCGGTGATGGCCACGGCTTCGATGACCGCGATGTCCGGCAGCTTCAGCTGCTGGTTGCGCAGTTGCTCGACGGTTTCCGACAGGTGCTGGTCGATGAACATCACCTGGCCGTCATTAATGGCCTTGCGCAGGGTGCTGTCGACCTGGAATGGCATGCGGCGGGCCAGTACACCGGCCTCGGTCAGTTGTTTGTCCAGGTCATTGCCCAGGCTGGCGCCGGTCATCAGGCTGATTTTCAGAGGCGATTGCTTGGCACGTTCGGCCAGTGCATGCGGTACGGCCTTGGCCTCGCCGGCGCGGGTGAAGCCGCTCATGCCGACAGTCATGCCGTCCTCGATCAGACCAGCGGCATCAGCCGCACTCATTACCTTGCTGTGCAGGGAGGACAAGCGGATACGATCACGGTACATGGATTGTTATCTCGGGCTACTGAAACTACTGCAGCGCAGTCTAGAGATTTCGCCCATTGCCGTCCCACGACCATGGTCGTATGAGAAGGCTTGTATTTGAGCCGTTGATCCGGATCAACAAAAGAAAAGCCCCGGCAGATTCTGACCGGGGCTTCCTTTATATCAGCGGGTTTGTAGCGGCTGTTGTCACTCCACCGCTTTGACCATGTCCTCGATGACCTTCTTGGCGTCACCGAACACCATCATGGTCTTGTCCAGATAGAACAGCTCGTTGTCCAGGCCGGCATAGCCGCTGGCCATCGAGCGTTTGTTGACGATGATGGTCTTGGCCTTGAACGCTTCGAGGATTGGCATACCGGCGATTGGCGACTTGGGATCGTTCTTCGCCGCCGGGTTGACCACGTCGTTGGCGCCCAGCACCAGCACCACGTCGGCCTGGCCGAAATCGGCGTTGATGTCTTCCATCTCGAATACTTGATCGTACGGTACTTCAGCCTCGGCCAGCAGTACGTTCATGTGCCCGGGCATACGGCCCGCCACCGGGTGAATCGCGTACTTCACGGTCACGCCGTTGTGGGTCAGCTTCTCGGTCAGCTCTTTCAGCGCGTGCTGGGCGCGGGCCACCGCCAGGCCGTAGCCCGGAACGATGATCACGCTGTCGGCGTTGCTGAGCAGGAAGGTTGCATCGTCAGCCGAGCCGGACTTCACCGGCCGCTGTTCTTGCGAACCTTGCGCCGCGCCAGTGTCGGTATCGCCACCGAAACCGCCAAGGATGACGTTGAAGAACGACCGGTTCATCGCCTTGCACATGATGTACGAGAGGATGGCACCGGACGAACCTACCAAGGAACCGGCGATGATCAGCATCGAGTTGTTCAGCGAGAAGCCGATACCGGCCGCTGCCCAGCCCGAGTAGCTGTTGAGCATCGACACCACCACTGGCATGTCGGCGCCGCCGATCGGAATAATGATCAGCACACCCATGATGAAGGCCAGGACCAGCATCAGAGTAAAGGCACTGTAGTGGCCAGTGAAAGTGAACAGAAGGCCCAGGGCGATGGTGGTCAGGCCAAGGATCAGGTTCAGTTTGTGCTGGCCAGCGAACTGTACCGGTGCGCCTTGGAACAGGCGGAACTTGTACTTGCCCGACAGCTTGCCAAAGGCGATCACCGAACCGGAGAAGGTAATGGCACCGATGGCGGCGCCGAGGAACAGTTCCAGGCGGTTACCAGTAGGGATCGGGTCGCTGATGGCAGCCACAATGCCCATCGACTGCGGCTCCAGTACGGCGGCAATGGCGATGAATACCGCGGCCAGGCCGATCATGCTGTGCATGAAAGCGACCAGTTCGGGCATCTTGGTCATCTCGACGCGCTTGGCCATGATCGAGCCGGCGGTGCCGCCGACCAGCAGGCCGACGATGACATAGCCGATACCGGCCGTGGCAAGTTCAGCCCCGAGTTTATAAATGAGGCCAACCGTAGTGAGGATGGCGAGCCCCATGCCGATCATGCCGAACAGATTGCCGCGCCGCGAGGTGGTCGGGTGCGACAGGCCCTTGAGCGCCTGGATGAAGCACACCGAGGCGACGAGGTAGAGGAGCGTTACCAGATTCATGCTCATGCTTACTTCTTCGCCTCGTTCTTGGTTTTCTTCTTGAACATCTCAAGCATGCGGCGGGTGACCAGGAAGCCACCGAACACGTTGACTGCGGCAAGGGCCACGGCCAGGGTGCCCATCAGCTTGCCGGCCGGGGTCACGGTCAGGGCCGCGGCCAGCATGGCGCCAACGATGACGATTGCCGAGATGGCATTGGTGACCGCCATCAGCGGGGTGTGCAACGCCGGGGTGACGTTCCACACCACGTGGTAGCCCACATAGATGGCCAGCACGAAAATGATCAGGTTATAGATGCCGTGGGAAATCAGCATGTCTTCCATTGTCGTGCTCCTTAGCCGTTCTTGCGGACGACCTGACCATCACGGCACATCAGGCAGGCCGCGACGATGTCGTCTTCGAGGTTGATGATCAGCGCGCCGTCCTTGTCGAACAGCAGCTTCATGAAGTCCAGCAGGTTGCGTGCATACAGTGCCGAGGCATCGGCACCCACCTGGGCCGGCAGGTTGGTAGGGCCGACGATGGTCACGCCGTTCTCCTGCACCACTTGGTCTGCGACGGTCAGCGGGCAGTTGCCGCCTTGCGCGGCAGCCAGGTCGATGACCACCGAGCCAGGCTTCATCTGCGCCACGGTTTCGGCGCTTAGCAGGGTCGGCGCCTTGCGGCCGGGGATCAGCGCGGTGGTGATGACGATATCGGACTGCTTGGCGCGCTCGTGCACGGCCTGGGCCTGACGCTGCATCCAACTGGCCGGCATTGGTCGGGCATAGCCGCCAACGCCTTCGGCGCACTCTCGCTCTTCGTCGGTCTCGTATGGCACGTCGATGAATTTTGCGCCCAGTGATTCGATCTGCTCTTTCACGGCAGGGCGAACGTCGGATGCTTCGATCACCGCACCCAGGCGCTTGGCTGTGGCGATGGCCTGCAAGCCGGCAACGCCGGCACCCAGGACCAGCACGCGTGCCGCCTTAACGGTACCGGCAGCGGTCATCAGCATTGGCATGAAGCGTGGATAGTGATGGGCTGCCAGCAACACGGCCTTGTAACCGGCGATGTTGGCCTGTGATGACAGCACGTCCAGGCTCTGCGCCCGCGAGGTTCGCGGCGCGGCTTCCAGGGCGAAGGCGGTAATACCGCGTTCGGCCATCTTGCCGATCAGTTCGCCGTTGAAGGGGTTGAGCATGCCCACCAGAAGGCTGCCGCTGTTGATCAGGGCCAGTTCCTGGTCGGTGGGGGCGACCACCTTGAGTACCAATTGGGCGCCGTAGGCATCGGCAGCGCTCCCAATGGAAGCACCCACGGCTTCATAGGCACTGTCCGGAATGGCGGCGTTAAGCCCTGCCCCCCGTTGAACGGTGACCTGATGGCCCTGGCCAACCAGTTTCTTGATGGTTTCGGGGGTCGCAGCGACCCTTGTCTCACCGGTCTGCGTCTCGAGAGGAACACCAATGTGCACGACTATTTCTCCTGCGGTGACCTTTTGTCTTTGTAGAAGCCAGCACACTTCGGATGGTGCGCTGGGGCGGCTGTGGAGCGCCAACCCGCCGGATCCCGGGCGGGGCGAAGCATTTTGCAGACGAACCCAGAGGCCTTCAACCGGTTCTGGAGCGAAACTAAGCCAAAACTACAAGTCACCCTGTGACCGCTTGTCGCAGTGATAGGGCTGTAGCCCGTCAAACATGGGCCATTGGCAGATTAGGAGAAAAAATCAAAAAAAAAGCGGCCAATTCGCTTACGACTAGTTGGATGTCGCAAAATAACCCGCAAAGCCGCGTACTGAGCACGATTAAGGGGTATTTTTGTGCTTGCGTTACAGTTTGCGAATATGCGACATATACATATATCTGTAGGTGTTTAAAATAATTGACTACAGGGTCAGCTTGTCGCGTTTGTCGCTGTTTTGTTCATGTAGGCCTGAGCCTGGCTTACTAGCCAGTCGCGAAAGGCGCGTAGCGACGCCGACTCCACCTTGCGCTCTGGAATCATCAGATAGTAGGCCTTGTCGCTACTCAGGGCATGCCTGTTAGCGACCACCAACCTACCCTCCTCCAACTCCCGCTGGATCAGGAACGGTGGTATCAGGGCAATGCCCATGTCGTGCATGGCCGCCTGGGCGAGCATCGAGAATAGTTCATAGCGCGGGCCTGTCATGTCGCGCTCCACAGTCATGCCCACACTGCCGAACCATTGCCGCCAGGCATACGGGCGCGTGCTCTGCTGCAGCAGTGGCAACTGCGCGATGTGGCGTGCCTCGAGCATGCCTTGGCCGTTCAGCAGCGTCGGGCTGCACACAGGTACCGGGTTTTCACCCATCAGTTGGTGCGACTGGGTGCCTGACCAGTCCGCATCACCAAAATAGATGGCGGCATCGAAGGCCGTGTCGGCAAACAGGAATGGCCGGGTGCGGTTGGTAAGGTTGACCGTGACCTCCGGATGGCGCTGCTGGAAGTCCTTGAGCCGTGGTAGTAGCCATTGAGTGCCAAACGTCGGTACTACCGCCAGCTCGATCACATTGGCGCCTTGCTGGCGCATCACCGACAAGGTATCGCGCTCAACGGCGTCTAGTTGGGCCGCCACCTGGCGACTGTAGGACAGGCCGGCTTCAGTCAGCGTCACGCCGCGGCGCGAGCGACGGAACAGTTCCACATTAAGGAAGGTTTCCAGTCCACCGATCTGCCGACAGACGGCACCCTGGGTCAGGGCGAGCTCCTGGGCAGCCTTGGTGAAGCTCTCGTTACGGGCTGCCGCCTCGAAGCAAACCAGGGCAGTGGTACTGGGGATCTTGCGGCGCATGTACGTCAACCTCACTTGTAAGGCTGTCAATAAGGCGTTTTGCCGATTTACGGAGTGACAAAATATCACTAATCGGTGCGCAATCCTCGTTTGTCCCGGCGGCTGATCAGGCCTAGGCTCAAAGGCACAAGAAACTGCCCCCTATTTCGAGGATTCGCTCATGGCCGGTAAAGCAAGCTTCAACTGGATCGACCCGCTGCTGCTGGATCAGCAGCTCACTGAAGAAGAGCGCATGGTGCGTGACAGCGCTTATCAGTTCGCCCAGGACAAGCTGGCGCCGCGTGTGCTCGAGGCCTTCCGCCACGAGCAGACCGACCCCGCGATCTTTCGCGAGATGGGTGAAGTCGGCCTGTTGGGTGCAACCATCCCTGAGCAATACGGAGGCAGCGGCCTGAACTATGTGTGCTACGGCCTTATTGCTCGTGAAGTGGAACGTATCGACTCGGGCTACCGCTCGATGATGAGTGTGCAGTCGTCGCTGGTGATGGTGCCGATCAACGAATTTGGCACCGAAGCTCAAAAGCAGAAGTACCTCCCCAAGCTGGCCAGTGGCGAGTGGATCGGTTGCTTTGGTCTAACCGAGCCTAACCATGGCTCCGATCCTGGCTCGATGATTACCCGCGCGAGGAAGGTCGACGGTGGCTACCGGTTGACCGGCAGCAAGATGTGGATCACCAACAGTCCCATCGCCGATGTGTTCGTGGTGTGGGCCAAGGATGATGCGGGCGATATCCGTGGCTTTGTACTGGAAAAAGGCTGGCAAGGCCTCAGTGCCCCGGCAATCCATGGCAAGGTTGGCCTGCGCGCCTCGATCACTGGTGAAATCGTCATGGACAATGTGTTCGTGCCAGAAGAGAACATCTTCCCGGACGTGCGTGGCCTCAAGGGCCCGTTCACCTGCCTGAACTCGGCTCGCTATGGCATTTCGTGGGGGGCGCTGGGTGCCGCTGAAGCCTGCTGGCACACCGCCCGCCAATACACCCTGGATCGCCAGCAGTTTGGTCGTCCACTGGCCGCCAACCAGTTGATACAGAAGAAGCTGGCCGACATGCAGACCGAAATCACCCTGGCGCTGCAGGGCTGCCTGCGTCTGGGGCGCATGAAGGATGAAGGGACGGCTGCGGTGGAGATCACCTCTATCATGAAGCGCAATTCCTGCGGCAAGGCGCTGGATATCGCCCGTATGGCGCGTGACATGCTGGGCGGCAACGGCATCTCCGACGAGTTTGGTGTGGCCCGTCATCTGGTTAACCTGGAGGTGGTCAACACCTATGAAGGTACCCACGACGTGCATGCACTTATCCTGGGGCGTGCGCAGACTGGTATCCAGGCGTTCTATTAATAAGGAGCAAGCCATGGGCGCGCTATCACATCTGCGGGTGCTAGACCTTTCGCGCGTGTTGGCCGGCCCGTGGTCTGGTCAGATTCTGGCTGACCTTGGCGCCGACGTGATCAAGGTCGAGCGCCCCGGCAGTGGCGACGATACCCGCTCATGGGGGCCACCTTTCCTCAAGGATGTTGAAGGTGAGGATACCAGTGAGGCGGCCTATTACCTGTCGGCCAACCGTAACAAGCGCTCCGTGACCATCGACTTTACCCAGCCGGAGGGGCAGCGGCTGGTGCGTGAACTGGCGGCGAAGTGCGATATTGTCCTAGAGAACTTCAAGGTAGGTGGGCTGGCTGCCTATGGCCTGGACTACCAGAGCCTCAAGGCGGTAAACCCGCAGCTTATCTATTGCTCCATTACCGGCTTCGGTCAGACCGGGCCATATGCCAAACGCGCTGGCTATGACTTCATGATCCAGGGGCTGGGTGGGCTGATGAGCCTGACTGGTCGTCCGGAGGGCGAAGAAGGCGCAGGGCCGGTCAAGGTTGGGGTGGCGCTTACCGATATTCTGACCGGGTTGTATTCCACGGTCGCCATGCTGGCTGCCCTTGCCCACCGGGATCAGACTGGCGTCGGCCAGCATGTCGACATGGCATTGCTCGATGTGCAGGTGGCCTGCCTGGCAAACCAGGCAATGAACTACCTGACCACGGGCACCCCTCCTCGTCGGCTGGGTAATGCACACCCTAATATAGTCCCGTATCAGGACTTTCCGACGGCAGATGGCGATTTCATTCTTACCGTGGGTAATGACAGCCAGTTCCGTAAGTTCGCCGAGGTGGCCGGGCAGCCGCAATGGGCGGAAGACCCGCGCTTCGTTACCAATAAGCTGCGGGTGGCCAACCGGGCCGAGCTGATACCATTGATTCGTCAGGCTACGGTATTCAAGACCACGGCTGAGTGGGTGGCCCAGCTGGAGGCTGCTGGAGTGCCATGTGGGCCTATCAATAACCTGGCCCAGATGTTCCAGGACCCTCAGGTATTGGCGCGTGGGTTGGCGGTGAGTATTCCGCATCCATTGGCGGGTAATGTGCCGCAGGTTGCGAGCCCGATACGGTTGTCGGAGACGCCAGTGGAGTATCGCCGGGCGCCACCACTGCTGGGCGAGCATACCGAAGTGGTGCTGGGGGAGGTGTTGGGGGTAGATGCCGGTGAGGTACAGCGCCTGCGTGATGCTGGAGTGCTCTAGATGAAAAGCGGGGAGGCCGTCAGGCCTCCCCGCTTTGCTTTTCTGCGCTATCAAGGTTTCTTGAAATTAAAGGTTGACGCCCTCTCGAATCCCCTTATAATGCGCCCCACTTCCAGCGACAACGGAACGACAAACTCCTTGAAATTCAATGAGTTAGACAATTCTGAAGGTGCTGTAAGGGCTACGATCAAATGATCGAAAGCGGTTGAAAAGGTGGTTGACAGTGCTTCTAAGTGCTGTATGATTCGCCTCCCGCTACGAGAGATCGCAGCGAGCCAAGTGTTTGAAGCTAAACGAGTTTCTCGCAAAAAACTTCAAAATAAACGCTTGACAGGCTCTGAGGAAAGCGTAGAATGCGCGCCTCGGTTGAGACGAAAAGCTCTTAACCAAACGCTCTTTAACAAATCGAATCAAGCAATTCGTGTGGGTGCTTGTGAGTACGGACTGATAGTCAAAAAGATTATCAGCATCACAAGTGGCCATG